>JBDGTT010000007.1:0-4873 GCA_042216525.1 Halobacteriaceae archaeon | reverse complement strand
TCGAGGAGACTGAGACCGAGGCGGAGACCGGCGCCGAGGCCGACACCGAGGTCGAGGAGACTGAGACCGAGGCGGAGACCGGCGCCGAGGCCGACACCGAGGTCGACCAGGAAGCGGTCCCGGACGAACTCGTGGACGTCTCCGGCGTCAACGAGGAGCGCGCGGCGGCGCTCCGCGACGCCGGCTTCGAGACGGTCGCCGATCTCCAGCGCGCCGAGCAGGCCGACCTGGCCGAGGTCGAGGGGATCGGCAACGCCCTCGCGGCCCGCATCAAGGCCGACGTCGGCGGCCTCGAGGTCTCCGAGGAGACCGAGGCCGAAGTCGAGGAGGCCGAACCCGCGGCCGAACCCGAGGCCGAGGTGGAGACGGAACTCCGCCCGGTCGGGCACGCCGAGAAGACGCCGGACCTGGAGAGCGAGGAGTCCCGCCTGCTCGGCGAGCGCCGCCGGGTCGGCAAGCCCCAGTTCAACCGCCAGGACTACCACAAGAAGAAGCGCACGCCGAGTTACTGGCGCAAGCCCCGCGGCAACCTCTCGAAGCAGCGCCGCGGCGTCAAGGGGAAAGGCGACATGGTCGAGGCGGGCTTCCGCACGCCGACGGCCGTGCGCGGCAAGCACCCCAGCGGATTCGAGGAGGTCCGCGTGGAGAACGCGGACGACCTCGAGGGCGTCGACCCCGAGGCCGAGGCCGTGCGCATCGGTTCCACGGTCGGCGGTCGCAAGCGCGAGCGCATCGAGGAACTGGCCGAGGACCGGGGAATCCGCGTCCTCAACCCGACCTACGTCGAAGTCGAGGTGAACGCAGATGAGTGACCTGTCCGCACAGAAACGGCTCGCGGCGGACATCCTCGACGTCGGGAAGAGCCGCGTCTGGCTCGACCCCGACCGCCAGGGCGACATCGCGGACGCCATCACCCGCGAGGACGTCCGCGACCTGGTCGACGAGGGTGCCATCCGCACGACGGAGGCGCAGGGCAACTCCCGCGGCCGGGCCCGCGAGCGCAACGAGAAGCGGGCCTACGGCCACCGCAAGGGACCCGGCACCCGCCGGGGCAAGGCCGGCGCCCGGGAGAACCGGAAGGACCGCTGGAAGACCCAGATCCGCGCGCAGCGACGCACGCTTCGCGAACTCCGCGACGAGGGCGACCTCTCGCCGTCGGAGTACCGCGAACTGTACGACATGGCGAAAGGCGGGGAGTTCCCCGACGTGCGTCGCCTGCTGAACTACATAGACGACCACTACGGTGATTCATAATGGCGACAGGACCACGATACAAGGTGCCGATGCGTCGGCGCCGAGAGGTCCGGACCGACTACCATCAGAGGTTGCGCCTCCTGAAATCGGGGAAACCGCGGCTGGTGGCTCGCAAGAGCAACCAGCACACGACGGCGCAGCTGGTCGCGACCGGTCCGGAGGGCGACAGAACGCTCGCGAGCGCACACTCGAGTGACCTCGCGGACTACGGCTGGGCGGCGCCGACGGGCAACCTGCCCGCCGCGTACCTCACGGGCTATCTCACGGGCCGGCGGGCCGTCGCGGCCGGCGTCGAGGAGGCGGTCCTCGACATCGGCCTGAACTCCCCGACGCCGGGGTCGAAGGTGTTCGCCGTCCAGGAGGGCGCCATCGACGCGGGCCTCGAGGTGCCCCACAACGACGAGGTGTTCGCGGCGTGGGAGCGGACCCGCGGCGAGCACATCGCCTCCTACGCGGAGATGCAGGAGGGGTCGCTGTACGGCGACGAGTTCGACGCCGAGGAACTGCCCGAGCACTTCGACGAGGTGCGCGAGACACTGCAAGAGGCTGACATATGAGCGCGAACGACTACGACGACGGCTGGACGCCGCGAACACGACTGGGCCGGATGGTCCAGGATGGCGAGATCGACTCCATGGCGGCCGCCCTCGAAGCCGGGCTCCCGCTGAAGGAGCCCGAGATAGTCGACCAGCTCCTCCCCGGACTGGACGACGAGGTACTCGACATCAACATGGTGCAGCGGATGACCGACTCGGGTCGCCGGGTCAAGTTCCGCTGCGTGGTCATCGTGGGCAACCGCGACGGCTTCGTCGGGTACGCCGAGGGCCGGGACGACCAGGTCGGCGGCGCCATCCAGAAGGCGATCGGCAACGCGAAACTGAACATCATCAGCGTCTCCCGGGGCTGTGGGTCCTGGGAGTGTGGCTGTGGCCGCCCCCACACCGTCGCCCTGAAGGCGTCGGGCAAGGCCGGCAGCGTCGAGGTGGACCTCGTGCCCGCACCCAGAGGCCTGGGCCTCGCGGGCGGGGAGACGGTCCGCCACGTGCTCGAACTCGCGGGCATCGAGGACGTCTGGACGCGCTCCTCGGGCAAGACGCGGACGACGGTGAACTTCGCGAAGGCGACGTTCAACGCCCTCCGCAACACGGCCGAGGCGCGCGTCCCGCAGTACGCGCTCGAACAGCGCGAGGTGATCGAGTGATGCAGGCGGTCGTCCAACTCCGCGGCGAAGTGGACATGCGCGGGGAGGTCCAGGACACGCTCGGGATGTTGAACCTGCACCGCGTGAACCACTGCACGTTCGTCCCCGACTCGGAGTCCTACCGCGGCATGGTGGCGAAGGTCAACGACTACGTCGCCTACGGCGAACCCAGTGTGGAGACGGTCGAGACGGTGCTGGCGACTCGCGGTGAACCCGCCGAGGGCGACGCCGACGTCGACGACGAGTGGGTGGCCGCGAACACCGACTACGACGACGTCGCGGCGCTGGCGGCGGCCCTGGTCGACGAGGAGACCACCCTCCGCGAGCAGGGACTCTCGCCGGTGTTGCGCCTGCACCCGCCCCGCGGCGGGCACGGCGGCGTCAAGCACCCGACGACGGACGGCGGCGAACTCGGCAAGCACACCACGGCGGAGATAGACCGCCTCCTCACCGCGATGCGATAACCATGACCAGCAAGAAACGCAGACAGCGCGGTTCGCGCACACACGGCGGCGGCACGCACAAGAACCGTCGCGGCGCCGGCCACCGCGGCGGCCGCGGCAACGCCGGCCGCTCGAAGCACGAGAAGCACCTCCACGACCCGCTGGGCAAGCACGGCTTCAAGCGCCCCCAGAAGACGGACGTCGAGGTCGCCGAGATCAGCGTCCGGGAACTGGACGAGAACGTCGCGCTCTACGCGAGCGAGGACCTCGCCGAGGTCTCGGACGGCACCTACCACGTCGACGCCCGCGACGTCGTCGAGGACGGGCACGAGGTCGACGCGGTGAAGGTCCTCGGGACCGGGCAGGTCCGTCACACGCTCGTCGTGACGGCCGACGACTTCTCCGAGACGGCGGTCGAGCGCATCGAGGACGCCGGCGGCCGCGCCGAGGTGTCCGAGCGCGGCCCGGCCGTCGGGGCCGAGACCGACGGCGCCGAAAACGCTACCGGGACAGAGGACGAGGCGTAGGCCATGGGCTGGAAAGAGGCTGCCGGACCGGTGCTCTCGCGCATGCCGGGCGTCCGTCGACCGGACGGGCACGTCCCCTTCCGACGGAAGCTGGCGTGGACGGCCGGCGTGCTGTTGCTGTACTTCTTTCTGACCAACATCACGCTGTTCGGCCTCGCCGGCGAGGCCGCGAGCGTCTACGGCGAGACGTTCCAGGCGCTGCTCGCCGCACAGCGCGGGACCGTCATGCAACTCGGCATCGGCCCCATCGTCACGGCGAGCATCGTGCTCCAGCTGCTGAACGGGGCCGACCTGCTCGGTCTGGACACCTCAGAGCCGCGCGACCAGATGATCTACCAGGGCCTCCAGAAGGTGCTGGTGCTCGTCATGATCGGTCTCACCGGACTGCCGATGGTGTTCCTGGGCGGCTTCCTGCCGCCGGGGAACGTGTTCGGCCTCCCGACCGTGGGCGTGCAGGTGCTGATGTTCCTGCAGATCGCCATCGGCGGCGTCCTCGTCCTCTACATGGACGAGGTCGTCTCGAAGTGGGGCGTCGGCTCGGGCATCGGCCTGTTCATCGTCGCCGGCATCTCACAGAGTCTCTTCGCCGGCCTGTTCTACTGGGGCGGCGGACAGGGGCAGATGGGCTTCGTCCCGACGTGGATTGCCGTCCTCACCGGGAGCCTCCAGAACGTCCCGCCGCTCCTGTCCTCGGCGGGCATCCAGTACATCCTCTTCGACCAGACGGCCGGCATCGTGGCGCTGTTCACGACGGCGCTCATCTTCGTCATCGTCGTCTACGCCGAGAGCGTCCGCGTCGAGATTCCCCTCTCGCACGCACAGGTCAAGGGCGCCCGCGGTCGCTTCCCCGTGAAGCTCATCTACGCGAGCGTCCTGCCGATGATTCTCGTCCGCGCGCTCCAGGCGAACATCCAGTTCGCGGGGCGCATCCTCAACTCCTGGACCGGCATCCCTGCGTGGGTCGGCACCTACCAGCAGGGCCAACCCACCGGCGGGCTGATGTACTTCCTCGCGCCCATCCAGGCGCCGACCCAGTGGATGTGGTGGGTCTCCGGCCCGGCCGCGACCCACGCCGTCTGGGAGGTGTTGCTCCGGGTCGCCCTCGACCTCTCGTTCATGATCGTCGGTGGCGCCATCTTCGCGGTCTTCTGGGTCGAGACGGCGGACATGGGCCCGGACGCGACGGCCCAACAGATCAAGAACTCCGGGATGCAGATCCCCGGCTTCCGGAAGAACGTCGGCGTCATCGAGAAGGTCATGGAGCGCTACATCCCCCAGGTGACGGTCCTCGGGGGCGCCCTCGTCGGCCTGCTCGCGGTCATGGCGAACATGATGGGCACCATCGGGAACGTCTCCGGCACGGGGCTGTTGCTCGCCATCTCCATCACGTACAAGCTGTACGAGGAGATCGCCGAGGAACAGCTCATGGAGATGCACCCGATGATGCG
>JBDGTT010000024.1:0-41684 GCA_042216525.1 Halobacteriaceae archaeon | reverse complement strand
CAAGAAATTAGAGACGAACGACGATACGAACCTCGGTTCCGATGGGGCTACTGCGAACGGCCAATGGAATATCACCGGTCTAACGCGGGACATCGGCGAGGACGTAACCGACTCCAGCGAGGTCCGGTTCTACGTCACTGTCGACATCGCCAGTTCGGCCTCGCAAGACGATACCCTGAACTTCAAGGTGTCGCCTCTCAGTGACTCGAACGACAACAACGCGTACGAGTCCGGTGACAGCGGTGCCTTCTTCGCCCAGGACGCAGCGATGGGTGACCTCTCTAACGGAGATCAGGTCGTCGTCGACACCGCGGCTCAGAACCCGACCATCACGAGTCCGGCGAACGTCCAGTACCGCCAGTCCAGCGGGACGCTCAACGTCTCCTACAGCTATCAGGAGAAGCATCCCAACGCGGTCTGGATCCAGGTCGACCAGGGTAGCGACGGTGGTGTGAAAAACGACACCTACTACCGAATCGACGACTCGCAGTACGCCGACGACGACACGACGAAGTCGCTCACTATCGACCTCGACGACGAGACCGGCGGTGCTTCTCTCGGGACCGGACTCCACGAGATCAGTATCCACGTGAAGGACTCCGGCGGACTCACCAGTACGTCGGGGGAGAAGCAGGTGCTGTACGTCGACGACGTTAAACCGACGAACACCGGCACGTTCTCGGCCGTGGATTCGTCGAGCACGACGACGAACGTCACGCTCAACGGCGTCAGTGATGCCGACTCCGGCATCTCGCTCGCCGACACCACGATTACCGTCACCCAGGGCAGCAACACGTGGACGCTCCACGGTGACGACCCTGGCGTCGTCCTGAAGCAGAACGGCGACCTCGTGGTCGACACCGAGAACTCGAGCATCGGGTCCTTCTCCGAGGGCGACGTCACGGTCGACTACGACATCGTCGACAAGGCGGGTAACGTCCGGAAGGACACCGGGAACACGTTCTCCATCAACACGCAGGCGCCTCGCATCGACACCGTCGAGGCCGAAGCCGGTCTCAGCGACGTCACGGTCAACTTCTCGGAACCCGTGACGGCCGCGGACGCCGGCATCTCGAAGGACGACTTCGCGTACACGGACGTCAGCGGTGACGGGGTGTCCCAGATATCGTCCGTCAGCGCCACGACGGACCAGAACGGCTACACGCAGACCGTCACGCTGACGCTCGACGGCGACGTCCAGCCCAGCGACCTCGGTAGCGACGAGGTGAACGTCCGGAAGGGCGCTCTCGTCGACCGAGACAGCAACAACGTCAAGTCGACGGCCGCGACGACCGTCGCGGTCAAGGACACCTTCGCGCCGGACGTGAGCGCTTACACCTTCGTCTCGGCGCCCGACGTCAACAAGAACAACGTCGGTGGCGGCTACACCGTCACCGTCGGCGTCCCGCAGGGCAGCGACCACGACCAGGTCAAGGTGACCCTGACGGACGAGAACGGCAACACCACGAGCGCACAGAACCGGGTCGGCGACCAGAAGACCAGCGTCGACGTCTCCAGCTTCGACTTCACCAAGATCACGGACGGTCAGGTGGATGTCTCCGTGACGGCGTCCGACGAGGGCGGCATGGCCGGCGGCACGAAGACCACCTCCGTGACGAAGGATACGGTCAAGCCGAGCGTCACGTCGGCGAACGTCGACCCCGGCGAGGACACGGTCCGCGTCACGCTCGACGACTGGGTCTCCGCCGGTGTCAACGCGTTCACGACGAACAACGCACCGAACGTCGACAACTGGCAGCGCGTCAGCAGAAGCGCGTCCAGCACCACGTACGACGTGGAACTGGCTAGCGACCTCACTGTCAGCCAGTTCAACAACGGCGACGTCACGGCGGCCAACGTCGTCGACGACGTCGGTAACGCCGCGCAGGGCAATCCGACGTCCTTCACGGACGACGACGCGCCGTCGGTCCAGAGCATCGACGCGAAGAACGGGTCGAAGACGGTCACGCTGACCTTCAGCGAACCGGTCTTCAACAAGACCGACCACGCGAAGAGCCTGTCGGCGACCAACTTCTCCTACAACGACGTCGCCAACGGCGGCGCGGGCGCTATCACGGGCGTCTCCCACACCGCCGGCAGCGACTCGGTGACGCTGACGCTGAACGCGTCGGTCACGTCCGCCGACCTCGGCAACGACACCGTCGGATTCAGCGACGTCGTCGACGTCGCGGACAAGCAGGTCACCGGCAGGACGACGCTCGCGACGGGCGTCGACGTGCAGCAACTCTCGGTCCGGGCCTCCGGGTCGACCGTCGAGGTCAGCTTCAACGCGACCGAGGAGCTCTCGGCCATCGACGCGGGCGTTAGTGCCGAGGAATCCATCGCGGACGACGACACATTCGGTAGCCAGCAGACGAGCTGGACGCTGAGCATGTCGGACTTCAGCGAGGCGAAGATGGGCGGTCTCTACAACTACACCGCGACCGTCGAGGTCCCGCGAGACGGCAACTTCCAGCTCGACAGCCTCTCGGTCACGGACCTCAAGGACAACGTCGCCAACCTGTTCGTCGGCGGCAAGTCGGCCGTGGTCGACCAGTCCACGCCCGAACCCGTGAGTGCGGAGCTCAAAGACGACGCCGAGGGCGACGAGGTCGTCGTCTACTTCGACGAACCGGTGTCCAGCGTCGTCAACCCGGACACTGTCTCCCTCGAGGGGGACGGCAGCGTCACCGGTGCGGATCAGATCGGCGTCGGCGCCGGCAGCGTCCACATCTCGGTGGACCAGACGTACGACACCGGCGCATCGCCGAACGTGACGTTCACCGACGGTGCTAGTGCCGTGACCGAGGAGTACGGGAACGACGACACCGTCGCGGACGGTGCGAAGACGACCGTCCACACGGACGTCCAGGTCCTCGACGCCAGCGGCGACGGCGTCAACTTCGTCTCGGTGCCTGCGGCGGCAGGCGAGTTGTCCATCTCGGACATCGACGCCGTCGACGCGAACTCCGTCGAGGCCATCTGGACCTACGACAACGGCCAGTGGCAGTCCTACCGGCCGGACCGGTCCAGCGGCAACGACTTCACCGCGCTCCAGGGCGGTCAGGGCTACGTCTTCAAGATGAAGTCCACGACCACCCTCGCGGTGAACGTCCACAACGTCGTCGGGGGATCGACCCGCGACGCCGCGACGCCCGGCGCCCGTGACCTCGAAGAGGGCTGGAACCTCGTCGGTCACTGGCAGGAGGGCGACCAGCCCAAGGCCACGGCGCTCAGTTCCGTTCAGACCAACTACCGCACCTACGGTCAGGTCGACGGGTCCACCGGCTACGCCTACACGACGGTCGGGACCTTCGAACCCGGTGAATCCTACTGGGTCTTCGTCAAGGACGACGAAGTCTACACCGAGGCCGCCTGGTAGCTGACCACAACTGTCCTTCTTTATCTGGGGTAACCACGACATGATACAACCACAGAAGCGACACGTTGTGCGAGCGCTCGCCCTCGCGGTCGTCGCCACGCTCCTCGTCGCGGCGGCGGGTCCGGCGATAGCCGTGCCCACCACCCCACACGAGGTGTACGGGACGGTGACCGACCAGAACGGCAATCCGGTCGGTGGCGTCGAAGTACAGGCGACGTACGGCGGGGTCGTCGTCGCGTCGACGAAGACGAACGACAACGGCTACTACGAACTGAAGGTGGCCGACCCGAATCCGGACGAGACCGGTGAGTCTGTCACGGTGACCGTCAAGTCCAAGAGCAAGTCGACGTCCTGGGAAGAGGGCGGCGGCACGGCCTTCGACTTCGGCATCACGGTGACGACCACCACGACCACCACGACCACTCCCGGCGGCGGCACCGGTGGCGGTGGCGGCGGTGGTGGCGGTGGCGGCGGCGGTGGCGGTGGCGGCGGCGGTGGCGGTGGCGGCGCCGGCTACGCCGGCAAGTCCATCCAGACGGTCGGCAACACCGTCAGCGCGGCAATCGACGGCGCGAAGTCCGGCGCGACGGTCGGGCTGAACCTGCAGAACAGTCCGGTCGCGAACCATGGCCGTTCCGTGCAGTTCCAGCGGATCGACGTCACGTTCAGCCGCGACACCGACTTCAGCGCGCGCATCACCGGCGGCCAGGGCTCCGCACCCGGTCTCGGAAGCGGTGACTTGGCAGCCCTCACCTACGTGACAGTCCGCCACGACACGCCGAACGACGCCATCGGCGGCGCGTCGTTCACGGTGACGGTCTCGCAGTCGAAACTCGACCAGCGCGGCCTCGCGGCCGACGAGTTGTCGGTCTACCGCTACCACGACGGCTGGACCGAACTCGACACGCGGGTCGACTCCCGGTCCGGCGGGTCGGTGACGCTCGTCGCCGACTCACCGGGGCTGTCGACGTTCGCCGTCGCGCCATCGGGCGCCGCGCAGGCGACGACGACGAGCACGCAAACCACGACGCAGCAGACGACCGAGCAGACCACGACGCAGCAGACGACCGAACAGACCACGACGACCAGCACGGGCGGTGGCACCGGCGGCGGTGGCACCACCACCTCGACGACGTCGAGTTCCGGCGGTCAACCCGGCTTCACGGCCGTTCTGACCGCCCTCGCGCTCGTCGCGGCGGCGCTGCTCGCCCGGCGGCGGACCTGACCGCCGTCGGGGCACTCCGCCCCGACGTCCGTCCGCGTGAGCCGGGTCGGACGGTGACCACCTGCCCGTTCGCGGCGGACCGTACGCTCTACGGAGGGCGGATACTGTCGGAACATACCGAAAGCATTTTTCTGCGCCGACGCGACATTCCACCTGTCGGACGGCTACCCCCGATACCCGTTCGGCAGTGACGGCGGTCGTGGTTGACCGCCGTCGCGATCCCCAACTCCCACGTCGTTCGGTACATCCCCTACCGACGACCTCTCTTAACGGTCCGATTAGGGGACGGACCGTCGCGTCGACCGCAGAGCGCCGCGTGACGCGTCGCCACCAGCTCACGGGACGGCCGCCCTCGCGCCCGGTCTCACGCCAGTCCGTCGAGGGCCGCCAGCAGCGTTTCGCGGAACGCCTCGACGTCGACGTCGACGGCCACGTCGGCGGTGGCCGGCGCGCCGTCCTCGTCCGGGTCGCCACAGACGAACGCGCCCCGGCAGGCCCCGCAGGTCTCCACCTCGGCGGAGAACGGGGCGACGGCGATGGCGTCCCCGAGGAGGTGGACGCCGACGCAGGCGTCGTGGACGGGCGCGGGTTCGAGCCCGGGGTCCTCGAGGGCCGACGGCGGGCGGTAGGCCAGCCACGACGCGACGGTCCGGAACGGCTCGCCCCGACTCGCCAACTCGCGGACGGTCGCGGGCGGCACCGTCGCCCGCTCGGTCACGTCCAGGCCGACCACCGTCGGGTGGAGGTCGCGGACCACCCGGCGAGCGGCCTCCGGGTCGACGTGGAAGTTGAACTCGGCCGCCGGGGAGGCGTTCCCCGGGACGAAGGCGGCGCCGCCCATGACGACGCAGTCCGCGAGGAGGTCCGGCAGGTCGGGTTCGAGCGCCAGCGCCAGCGCCACGTTCGTCAGTGGGCCGACCGCGAGCAGGGTCACCTCGCCGGGTCTCGCCCGCGCGCGCTCGACGATGGCCGTCGCGCCCGCTCCGTCGACCACCGGCGTCGTCGGGTCCGGCGGGGCCGCGTGTAGGCCGGCGTCGCCGTGGACGTGATCGGCCGTCTCCAGGCCGCGGACGAGCGGCGCGGCCGCCCCCCGCGCCACCGGCACGTCTGTCCGCCCGAACCAGTCGAGGACGGCCCGGGCGTTCCGCGTCGTGTGCTCGACGCCGACGTTCCCGGCGACGGTCGTGACGCCGACCAGGTCGAACGCCGGCGACGCGGCGAGGAGCGCGAGCAACACGGCGTCGTCGTTCCCGGGGTCCGTGTCGACGATGACGGGGGTGGTCACGTCGGGTGACACGGGGGTCGGGCCAATAAAGTCGCCGGGCCTTTGGCCCGTCGCGACGTCCGACCGGGCGTGGTCACGCTCCCACGTCCGTCGGCCCGGACGCGCTGGCTCCTCGCCGTCGGCGTCACCGCGGCCGTGGTCGGCGCCTCGCTGGTCCCGGGTCGGTTCCTCCCGCCCGAGTCCGCCGCGGGCGGCGCCGACAAACTGGCGCACGCGCTCGGGTCGGCGGCCGTCGCTGCCACGGTGGCGCTCGCGCTCGACGACGCCGACCGCTCGCCGGCGGTGACGCTCGGCGCGGCCCTCGTCGTCGCCGTCGCCGTCGGCGGCGGCGTCGAACTCATCCAGCCGCTGGTCGGTCGCGACCGCTCGCTCGCCGACTTCGGGTTCGACGCCCTCGGCGCCGTCCTGGCCGTCGTCGCCTACCGCCTCGGGCACCGCTGGGTTCGCCTCGCACCCCGGACGTGACGCCGCCGTCACCGCCGGTCACGCGTCCCGGGGCCAGCCGAGACCCGCGACCACCGACCTGTGGCTCTCCACGGAGGTGGCCTGCGCGAGTCCGCCGGCCCGTGCCGGCAGGGTCGCCCGTCAGTCACTCCCGGCGGGGCCCCCGCCGGACCCCGTCCGGGTACCGCCGTCGGCCGTTGCGGGCTGTGCGCTCCGGGACGCGCCGGACGTCGGCTCCGCACCGACCGTGAACTGCGCCAGGAGCGACCGGAGTTCGTCGGCCTGCGTCGCGAGCGACTGCGTGCTCTGGGACACCTGGACGAGCGACGCGGCCTGTTCCTCGGCGGCCGCGGAGACGTTCTCCGACTCGCTGCTCACCTGCTCGACCGCGTCGGCCACCCCGTCGATCGTCGTCGCGACCGTCTCGGTCGAACCGGCCTGGTCGTCCGTGGCGACGTTGACCTCCTGGATGCGCTCGTTGACGTCGTCGACGTTCGCCGCGATATCGTCCAGCACGTCGAGGGCGTCTTGGATCGTCGCGGTCCCGGCGGACACGCGGTCGCCCATCTCCTGGATGTCCGCGACCGCGGTGTCCGCCGAGTCCTGGATCTCCTCGATGAGGGACTCGACCTCCTCCGTGGCCTCGGCCACGTCACCGGCCAGCCCCTTGATCTCGTCTGCGACGACGGCGAAGCCCTCGCCGGCGTCACCCGCGCGAGCGGCCTCGATCGACGCGTTGAGCGCCAGGATGTTCGTCTGCTCGGCGATGGTAGTGATCAACTCGACGATCTCGCCGATCTCCTCGATTTCGGTGGCGAGGGCGGTGACCTCCTCGACCGTCTCTTCGGACTGTGCCTCGATCGCAGCCATCTCCGCCATGGCGTCACCGGTGGCCTCCTGGCCCGCGTCTCCCAGGTCGGCCGTCCGCTGTGACGTCGCCGCGATCTCGTCGGCGGAGGACGCCACCTCCTCGACCGTCCCGGAGAGGCTCTGCATCTCCGTGGCGGCCTCCTGGAGATTCCTGGACTGCGACTCGGCGTCCGCGGAAATCGTCTGGATCGACTCGCTGACCTGCTCGCTCGCGCGCCTGCTCTCGTCGGTCCCGGCGGTCACCTGTTCGCTCGCGGCCGCGACGTCGTCGGCGAACTCGCGTATCTGGACGAGCGTGTCCTCGAGGTCCTCCATCATCGCGTTGAACGCCTCGGCGACCGCCGTCATGGCGTCGCTCTCGCTCTCCGTGTCCATCCGCTGGGTGAGGTCACCCTCGGCGGCACGCCCCATGGTTGTGCTGAAGTCGGCGGCCTTCGATTCGAGGGCGTCGTTCATCGATTCGATCTCGTGTTGGGCCCGCTCGATGTCGGTCGCCATCTCGTTCATGGCGTCGCCGAGCTCGCCGGGCGCGTCTTCGTCGAGGACGGCAGCGTCGAACTGCTGATCTGCGACGGCGCGCGCCTGGCCACTGACCGTCTGGAGATACGCCTGCATCGAATTGAACGCGGCGATCAGGTCTCCGATCTCGTCGCCTCTGTCCGCCTCCGCTGCCGCGACGTCGAGGGTTCCGGCGGCGATCTGCTCGGCCCTATCGCGGACTCGCTTGATCTCGGCCCCGATGTGTTTCCCGAAGCGGCGACCGCCGAGGACGGCGCCGACCACCGCGAGGAGCGTGAGCGCACCGATGGCGTAGGTGCTCCGTCGCTGGGTCCTGTCCGCGGCGGCGACGGAGGACTCCAACCGCTGTTTCGCCGACTGCTCGAACGTCTCCGTCGCGGTGACCACTCCTTCGTGTGCCCCGTCGTACGCCTCCATCTGCGTCCACATCGTCTCCTCGTCCCCCCGCTCTTTCGCGTCAATCGCCTTCCGCGCGTGTTCGACGCTCTGTCTGTGTTTCGCCTCGATCGTCTGCAGCAACTGCGTCTCCTCCGCCGTGAGGTCGTCCCTCGAGCGCAGCTTCGAATCCCACTCCTCGAAGGACTGTCTCCCCTCCTCGAACTCCGTCCGGGCCTCCGTCTCGCCGAGGAGGGCCGCGTGGAGTGCCGCCCGTTCGTGTCGGATGGCGAGACGCATCTCCATCGCCCCGTCGACGGTCGGGAGGTGTTCGTGGGCGACCCGGTCAGACGCGCCACTCACCTCCGAGACGCCGTAGAAGCCGACGAGACCGACGAACCCCGTCAGCAGCGCGAAGACGACGAAGACGATCGCCAGTTGCGTTTCCAGCGGACGGTCGTCGAAGTCGATCGAGATCCCCTTCATGGTACGTGTGGGCACACGCCACTTCGGTCAAAAATACTTATCTGCGCGGCTATCGGCCGTGATAATCTGACTCCGGACGGCTCGCACGCCCGTGGGCTGCCCGCCGCGAGGCGGTTCCCGGGGTCGGTCCGTCGCGCCCCGCCCCCGACACCGCTGTGTCCACCTCGCGTGACTTTTACGCGCCGCCGCCCAACGTCGCCCGATGAGCGGGCACACGGAGCCGAGTCCGGCGGCCTACGAGCGCGGCCGGGGCATGGACGCCCACAACCAGGTGATGCGCTCCATCCGCGCGGAGAAGGACGCGACCTACGACCCCCACGAGCCGACGCGCGTGTGGATCGACGAGGACAACACCCCCGACGGGGTCATGCAGTCCCTGACCGTCATCCTCAACACCGGCGGCTGCCGGTGGGCCCGCGCCGGTGGCTGTACCATGTGTGGCTACGTCGCGGAGTCTGTCGAGGGCGGCTCGGTCGAGCACGACGCCCTGATGGACCAACTCGACGCCGCCCTCGCGCACGAACGCGAGGAGACCGACGAGGCGTCGCCGCTGGTCAAGATATACACCTCCGGGTCGTTCCTCGACGAGCGGGAGGTGAGCGCCGAGTCTCGGGCGGCCATCGCCGAGGCGTTCGCGGACCGCGAGCGCGTGGTCCTCGAGAGCCTCCCCGACTTCGTGACCGCGGCGAAACTCCGGGAGTTCACCGACCGCGGCGTCGCGGCGGACGTCGCCATCGGCCTCGAGACGGCGACGGACCGCGTCCGCCACGACTGCGTGAACAAGTACTTCGACTTCGCGGACTTCGAGGCGGCCTGCGAGCGCGCGGCCGCGGCCGGCGCCGGCGTGAAGGCCTACCTGCTACTGAAGCCGCCGTTCCTCTCCGAGTCCGAGGCAGTCGCGGACATGCGCTCGTCCGTCCGCCGGTGTGGCGCCGTCGAGAACTGCCACACCGTCTCGATGAACCCGACGAACGTCCAGCGCTACACCATGGTCGACGAGTTGCACTTCCGGGACGGCTACCGGCCGCCGTGGCTCTGGTCGGTCGCCGCGGTGCTCGAGTCGACCGCGGACGTCGACGCACTCGTCGTCTCGGACCCCGTCGGCCACGGCTCCGACCGCGGCCCGCACAACTGCGGCGAGTGCGACGACCGGGTCCAGACCGCCATCAAGGACTTCGACCTCCGGCAGGACCCCTCGGTGTTCGACGAGGTGTCGTGTGCCTGCGAGCGGACCTGGGAGGTCGTGATGGACCGCGAGACCGGATTCAACCTGCCGCTGACGCGCTGACTCGCGCGACCGCTCGCGTCAGTCGTCCGCCGCGGCGGCGCGCGCGGTCGGGTCGGCGTCGGCCGCCGGGAAGGCGAGTTCGACCGTCGTCCCCGACTCGTCGACGTCGACGCGGAGGTCGCCGCCGGCGGCGCTGAGACTCCAGTGGGCGAGCCACAGCCCCACGCCGCGGCTGTGTTCGACCGGCGTCTCCGCGCCCGCCTCGAGGACGCGCCGCTCGACCGGCGGCAGGCCGGGGCCGTTGTCCGCGACGCGCACGGTCACCCCCGACGGCTCCCGCGTCACCGCCACCTGGGCCCGGGGGACCGCGGCGTCGCTGTGGACGACGGCGTTCTCGACGACGTTCTCGACGGCCGTCTCGACGACGCGCTCGTCAGGGACGGTCGCGAGCGCCCGCCCTGCCCCCGAGCGCTGGACCACGGCGTCGGGGTGGGACGCCCGGGTCGCCGCGACGACGCGGTCCGTGACGGCCGCCACGTCCACGGCGACGGCTCCGTCGCCGGCGGCGCGGTCGAGTTCGACCGCCGACTTGGCCTTCTCGCTCGCCGAGAGCAACCTGGTCGCCCGCTCCTCGATGGCGGCCGCGGCGGCCGACGGGTCGTCGCCCTCGCGGAGCGAGGCGGCGCGCCCCCGGATGACGTTCACGCCGTTCCGCACGTTGTGCCGGAGGACGCGGTTGGCGACCTCCAGGCGGCGCTCGTAGGCCCGCCGGTCGGTCACGTCGCGCAACACCACGGCCCGGCCGACGACCCGGTCGCGGTGGTCCCGGAGGGGAGTGACGTGGACGTCGTAGTGCCGGCGCGCCCCCTCACTCGTCGCCTCGACGTGGCGTCCGTCGGCGTCGTCCAGGTCGGCCCCGGGGAGCGACCGCGCCGCGGGTCGGCCCGCCTCCGGTGGCGGGTCGAGGACCGAGCGCGCGACGTCCGTGGCGTCGACAACCGTCCCGGTGTCGTCGACGACCACCACCCCGTCGCCGGACGCGGCGAGCGCGTGTCGCAGCGCGACCGGCGTGCGCTCCAGCAGGTCGAGGTAGAAGAGCGCGAGGGCGAAACACGCGCCGGTGAGCGCGAACGCGAAGGGCGTCAGGTCCAGTCCCGGGACCGGCCCGACGCCGAGGGTGTAGGCGACGTGGGCCGCGAACGGCGGCAGCACGCCGGCGATGATGACCGCGGCCTGCGTCCGGTGGAGCGTGGCGGCGCGGACGGCCACCGACGCGACGAGGCCCACGCCGACAGCGACGCCGAGGTAGGCGTACGCGACGTGGACGTAGTAGCCCGGGCCGAACGAGAACACGGCGACCGGAACCGACGGGTCGGCGCCGAAGGACGCCCCGGTCCACATGAGGTGGTGGCGGGGGTTGGTGAGCGAGACCGCGGTCACGCCGAGCGGTTCGAGCGCGAACGCGGCCAGCCACGGGCGTGTCAGCCACCCGTCCCGGCCGGCGTACCGCAGCGCGAAGCCGAGCCACAGCGGCGGGACCGTCGACGCCACCGAGAAGGTCACCGCCTGCCAGAGCAGTTGTTCCGCGGGCGACCCGAACCCGAGCTGGACGCCGTAGACGGCCGCCCACGCGCCGATGGCGACGACGAGGGCGCCGAACGTCCGGGCGGCGGGCTCGGTCCGGTGCCGCCAGGTGACGACCGCGAGCGACAGCGCGATGGCCACGGCGACGAACGCTGCCAATGAGTACGGCGTCGGCGACCAGGCCATCGCTCTCGTGAGAGTCGTTCAGCGGGTCCCCACAACTACGTTGCGGTCGTGGGACCCGGGCGCCCGGTCAGGCGCCGGCCCGCTCGAAGCCCCGCAGGACGCCCTGGCCGTCGGTCAGGCGTCGGCCCGCTCGAAGCCCCGCAGGACGCCCTGGCCGTCGGTCAGGCGTCGGCCCGCTCGAAGCCCCGCAGGACGCCCTGGCCGTCGGTCGGGCCGATGTCGGGGAGGCTGACCCGCTCGGGGTGGGGCATCATCACCGCGACCGTCTCCCGCTCGCCGAGGACGCCGGCGACGGCGTGTTTCGACCCGTTGGGGTTGGCCTCGGGGGTGACCTCGCCGTCGGCGTCGCAGTACCGCAGGAGGACGCGGTCCTCGGCCGCCAGTTCCTCGATGTGTTCCTCGTCGAGTTCGAACCGTCCCTCGCCGTGGGCGATGGGCAACTCGAGCACCTCGCCTTCCTCGTAGGCGGCGGTCCACGGCGTGTCGGCGTTCTCGACGCGGCAGTGGACGTGCTCGCACTGGAAGCGCGCGCTGGCGTTCGTGGTGAACGCGCCGGGCGTGAGACGCGCCTCGCAGCCGATCTGTGCGCCGTTGCACACGCCCAGTACGGGCACGCCGTCGGCGGCGGCCTCGCGGACCGCCTCCATCACGGGAGCGCGGGCGGCCATCGCCCCGGCGCGGAGGTAGTCGCCGTAGGAGAACCCGCCGGGGAGCACGATGCCGGTCGTGTCCGCGGGGAGGCCGTCCTCGTGCCAGACGATCTCGTTGTCGACGCCGAGTTCGTCGAGGGCCGCCGCGGCGTCGCGGTCGCAGTTCGACCCGCCGAACCGGACGATGGCGACGGTCATTCCCGCTCCGTCACCTCGACGGTGTAGTCGTGGATGGTCGGGTTCGCGAGCAGGCGCTCGGCCATCTCGGTCGCGCGCTCGGCGGCCGCGTCGGCGTCGGCGGCCTCGAGGTCGACCTCGAAGCGGTCGGCCATCCGGAGGTCCTCCAGGTCGAAGTCGAGTCGCTCCAGCGCCCGCTGGGTCGTCTCTGCCTCGGGGTCGAGGACGCCCCGCTTCAGGCGGACGGTCACGGTCGCGGTGTACGCCGTCATGGCCGAGTCTGTGTCGCGGGCGACCGAAACGCTTGCCATTCGCGGGGCGACCCGCCAGCGGCCGGCGTGAGCGGATGGACACCCTTTTTGCCGTTCACGGCTTCCCTTCGGCCGATGCGTTCGACGAACGGCGACTGCCGGCGACCGCCGGCGCTCCGGTGGAGGTGTCGGCGATGACCAGCGACTACACCGAGATCACCGTGGTCGGAGACGACGACACCGGACTCATCGCCCGCGTCACCACGCTCCTGTTCGAGCGCGGAATCAACATCGAGGACCTCGACCAGGCGGTCCGCGACGACGTCTTCCGCATGACGATGCACGTCGACGCCACGGGGATGACCTGCTCCCGCGACGAGTTGCGGGCGGACCTCGCAGCCCTCGGCGCGGACTTGGGCGTCGACGTGCAGGTGCGGTTCCCGACCGAGCGGGAGAGCCGGCGACTCGCCGTGCTCGTCACGAAGGAGTCGCACTGTCTCGAGCGACTGCTCGAGGCCGCCGACGGCGACGAACTCGACGCCGAGATAAGCGTGGTCGTCGGCAACCACGACGACCTCTATCCCCTGGCCTCCGAGCACGGCGTCCCCTTCTACGACGTCGGCGACGACGACGGCCGGATCAACGAGGACTGGCTGCTCGACATCCTCGACGACCACGACGTCGACCTCGTGGCGCTCGCGCGGTTCATGCGGATCCTCTCCCCGGACGTGGTCTTCCGGTACGAGCGCCGCATCGTCAACGTCCACCCCTCGCTCCTGCCGGCGTTCCCCGGTGCACAGGCCTACCGGCAGGCCGTCGAGGAAGGCGTTCGCGTCGCGGGCGTCACCGCCCACTACGTGACGACCGACCTCGACCAGGGCCCCATCATCACCCAGCGGGCCTTCGACGTGCCCGACGACGCGACGCCGGACGACCTGCGGGAGCGGGGCCAGCCACTCGAAGCCGAGGCGCTCTTAGAGGCCATCCGCCTCCACCTCGAGGACGACGTCGTGGTGCGCCACGGTCGGACGCACCTCCGCGAGGACGTCGACGCCGACGACTACCAGCTAGGCCTGCCCGCGGACGTCGCTGACCTCGCGCCCGAGGGACCGCGCGACCGGGTCGACGCCATCGCCGGCGACGACTGACCCCGCCTCGCGTTCTCGCTAGTGCGCTCCGTGGAGCGACGGCGCCACGAACTGCCCGTCGTCGTCGAAGGCGACCGGTTCGGGTTCCGCGACGACGCGCAGGTCCTCGCGCTCGCGGGCTTCCTCGACGAGCGCCGTCGAGGCGTACAGCCGCTCGAGGTGCATCGTGTCGGGCGCCCGCACCACGCGGGCCGAGGCGGCGTCGACGACGCCGACGGTCGAGAGCGCCGCGACCAGGCCCGCGCGGTCCGTCTCGACGACGGGCGGTACGCGCACCCCGCGGGTCGTCGAGGCGGTGATGGCGTTGATGAGCGTCGTCGGCGCGTCGAGGTCCGCCACCAGGTCCCGGTGGACGAAGTCCGCGGAGCCGACGCCCATCGCGTTGCCGTGGGTCGTCTCGGTGAGCCCCCGGGTGTAGATGCGGTCGACGTCCGGGCCGGCCCGCGGGGCGGGTTCGTTGATGGAGAAGGGGCGGCGACCGATGACGTTGGTGTCCATGCCCTGCCCCGACACGTCCTTGCCCTGCCGGTCGAACACGACGACGTCGAGCGGGTCGAAGGGCAGTTTCGGCATCGACTCGTAGGCCGTCTCGAGGAGCTCTCGCTCCCGGTCGAGAAAGCCCGAGGGGGGGACCCCCTCGACCGTCGCGGTGTCGTCGTGCTGGTCCTCGACGACGGCCACGCCGCCGACCACGGGGAGGGAGTCCAGGATCTGGGAGGCGATTTCGGGGATCATGTTGCGGAACGACCAGTCGACGGCCCACTCGTGGGCCATCTTGGCGCCGCGCTGCTTGCCCATGCCGATGACGAGCATCTTCGAGAGCCCCGACTCGACGTCGCCGTCGAAGTCGGTGTGGGCCTTGATGCGGTTCACGGGCAAAATGCCGTCCGCGGCGGCCGCGTTCGCGTCGCTGTAGACGGGCACGTCGCGGTCCGGGGTGCGACCGACCTCCTCGACCTCCATCGTCGCGCGGATCTCACAGCCGACGTGTGCCTCGGTGACGCCGAGGCCCTCCAGCACCTCGCGCTGGCCCTCGGCGGTGGCGCCGCCGTGTGAGCCCATCGCCGGGAAGACGAACGGCTCGTAGCCGCGGTCCGTCAGCCCCTCGACGACGCCGCGCACGAGGGCCGCGAGGTTCGCGATGCCCCGCGACCCCGCGCCCACGGCTATCTCGCCGCCGTCGGGAACCCCCGAGAGGTCGAGGTCGCCCACCGCCGCGGCCGCGCGGTCGGCCACCTCGTCCGCGGGAATCGGATCCGTCTCCCACACCTGCTCGACCACGCCCATCGCGGGCAGCTCGCGGTCGCCGCAGGCCTCGAGGACGACGTCCTCGGCCACGGCGAGTTCGTCAGCCAGGTCCGTCATCGTCATACTCGCGGTCTCGCGCCGGACGGCCTTAAATCGAGGAGTGCCCGGCCGCTCGCGCCGGTGCCGGTCCGCCCGCCCGCGCCGGTTCGGAGGCCGACGGTCCGCCCCGTCTCAGAGGTCCCGCACCGCGTCGACGGCCGCGCCGACGTCTGGCGCGTCGAACCAGTCCCGGCCGGTGTAGGCGTTCGCGCCGGCGGCGTAGAGGTCCCGCACCGCGCCGAGGACGTCCGGCGGCAGGGGGTCGGGCTCGCGGTCACAGAGCGGCTTCCAGTCAGCCAGTCCCCGCGCCTTGGCGGTGGCCTTGGCCTCGGAGACGGCCTCGACCCACGCCGGTTGGGCGTGGCGGTAGTACTGCCGGACGACCTCCTTCGAGACCTGGACGCCCTCGTAGCTGAACCGGTTCTCGTCGAAGGTCCCGACCACGTCCGCCACGAGGAGGTCGCCCGCGTCGTAGACCACCTCTATCTTGCCGTCGAGGTGTTCGAAGCCCGCCTCTTGTGCCCGGTCGGTGACGTGGGCGTTCACCTCGCGGGCGACGGTCTCGACGGCGTCGAGGTCCGCCCGGCCCGCGATGCGTGCGGCCTCCGCACGGGTGAGGTAGCGGTCCCCCTCTTCGAACTTCGTGGAGAACTCGACGATGGGATCCTCGAGTTCGACCGTCTCCGCGGGCCACGACTCGAACGGCAGGCCGTGGTCGGCAGGGTCGGTCCGTCGGCGCAGACTCGACCCCGGCGGGACGGTGTTCCGGAAGACGACCTCCAGGGGGACGAGGTAGTGGGCGCCCGCCGCCTCGTGGAACGCGTCGTAGTCGTAGCCCTCGCCGGTGTGGGGCAGGTCCGGCACGCGGGCGAGGGCCACCGCCATCTCGCGCGGCGGGGTCTCTGCCTCGTCGAGGGGGACGGCCGCGCCGTCGACGACGACGCCCCGGTAGTGGGTGTCGACGCCGGCGGCCTCCAGGGACTCGAAGTTGTCGGCACCCATCGTACACAGCGAGGCGCCCTTCTCGGGGACGTCGTCGGGCATCTGTCCCCAGTCGAACACCGAGTAGGCGTCTGTGAAGTAGAACCGCCCCCGGCCCAGGCCGTCCTCGGGCGGGGCGTCCACCCGTATCTCCTTCACGCTGGTCATGCCCGGGCGTCGGTGGCCCCGGCCCTAAGCCGTTTCCATGCCCGGCGACGGTCAGTCGACCCGCTCCTGGACCCGCACGAGGCCGTCGCTGCGGACCGCGACCCGGTAGCCCTCGTAGCGGAACGTAACCAGTACCGACCCGGTGTCGGCGTCAAGCAGTCGCTGCATCGTCGCCACGTCGACCCGGTCGCCCACGAGCGGCGGCCCGAGTCCCTCCGGGTCGGTGTCGAGTGCGTGTGCGAGCGTCCGGACCACCGCGACGCCCAGATCGTCACGAGAGTCTATGTCCGCGCGCGTCTCAGCGACGACTTGCCAGCGGTCGCTGTCTTCCGCTGCCGTCGATACGGTCGACGGCTGACGCCGAGGCGACTCCATCAGCGGCCCGGCCTCTCGCGTCGCTCGGCTCGTCGTCCCTCGGGTTCGCGTCTCGGGCGTTGCTTCATGGTATTGGTTTCGTTGGTGGCCACACCAAGTAACTATCGGTACATACCGTCGGATTGGTGGTGTGTCACCCCCGGTCGTTTTTTACGGGTCCGGCGGCAACGGACCTGCCATGACCGACGCCGTCGGGCCAGGCGCGGACGCACCGGTCGAGTTCGACTTCGAGTGCGTCCCCGTCACCGACCAGTCCTTCGAGAACGCCCTCGCGAAGGCCCGGGCGGGCGACCGTCTCGCCGTCGCGGACGCCGTGGAACTCCTGACGACGGGGACCGACGCCCCCGGCATCGACCCGGGGCGCAAAGAGCGCGTCCTCGAGGCCGCCGACCGCCGGCGCGCCGAGGTGGTCGGCGAGGAGGTCACCTTCGTCGCGAACCTCAACAACAACGTCACGACCGCCTGCAACACGGGCTGTCGGTTCTGCAACTTCAAGGACCGGGCCGAGACGTTCCGGGAGGGGGCCGACGTCGAGTCCGCCGGGTTCACCAAGACGCCCGCCGACTCGCGGCGCATCGTCGAGGACGCCCTCGACATGGGCATCTACGAGGTGACCTCGGTGTCGGGGCTCCACCCCGCCTTCGCCCTCGACGACGACCACCGCGAGGCACTCGAAGCGGCCGACGGCGAGCACAACTACGTCCCGCCCGGCGAGTACCGGACCGACCCGGGCACCTACGTCGAGCAGATGCGGGCGATGAGCGTCGGCGGCGTCCACCTCCACTCGATGACGCCCGAGGAGGCCGCCCACGCCCGCCGGGGCACCGACCGGTCCTACCGCGAGGTGTACCGCCGCCTGCGCGACGCCGGCCTCGACTCCGTGCCGGGCACCGCGGCGGAGATACTCGTCGACGAGGTCCGCGACGTCATCTGTCCCGCGAAGATCGACACCGCGGGCTGGATGGCCGCGATGGAGGCGGCCGCGGACGTCGGTCTCGACATGACCGCGACCATCATGTACGGCCACGTCGAGAACGAGGCCCACCGGGCGAGACACCTCGAACGGGTCCGCGAACTGCAGGACCGGACCGGCGCCATCACCGAGTTCGTCCCCCTGTCGTTCGTCCACCCGGACACCCCGCTCTACGAGCAGGGACTCGTGACCGGCGGCGCCTCCACCGACGAGGACGAACTGATGATCGCCGTGTCGCGACTGTTCCTCGACAACGTCGACCACGTCCAGTCGTCGTGGGTGAAGTACGGCGACGCTCAGGGGCTGAAGATGCTCTCCTGTGGGGCCGACGACTTCATGGGCACCATCCTCTCCGAGGAGATAACCAAGCGCGCCGGCGGCGAGTACGGCGAGTTCCGCTCGTTCGACGAGTACGTCGAGATGATACGAGCGGTCGGCCGGGTGCCGGTCGAGCGCTCGACGGACTACCGGACCCGACGGGTCGTCGAGGGCGAGGGGCCCCACGGCCCGACGCTGGGTCCGCGCGCGGACGGCACGCCGATGGTCGACCGCGCCGCGGACGGACCGCCGACCACGCCGGCGGGCGACTGACATTTACCGCTCCGGGCCGTATCCGGCCACCACACGATGATGAACACCACCCACGCGGCGATGGCTGCCGCCCTCGCCTCGCCCGTGGTCCTCGTCGCGCCCGAACTCGCGCCCGTGGTGGTCCTCGCGGCGGCACTCGGCGGCGCGTTCCCCGACGTCGACCTCGTGGTCGGCGAGCACCGCAAGACGCTGCACTACCCCGTCTACTACACGGCGGCGGCGCTGGTCGCCGGCGCCGTCGCGGTGGCACTCCCCCGGCCCACGACGGCGGCCGTCGCGGCCTTCCTCTGCGGCGCCGCCCTCCACTCGCTGACCGACGTCTTCGGCGGCGGCCTCGGCCTCCGCCCCTGGGAGAACGACGACGAACGCGGCGTCTACCTCCACCACGCCCGGCGCTGGGTCGCCCCGCGGCGGTGGGTGCGCTACGACGGCGCGCCCGAGGACCTCCTCGTCTACGTCGCCTTCGCGGCGCCCGTCTACGCCGTCAACCGCGGGACGGTCCGACCGCTCGTGCTGGCCGCCCTCGCCGTCTCGGCCGTCTACGTCCTCGTCCGGAAGCGCCTCGCGGACCTGACGCCCGAGCGGTTCCAGGAGTCGCCGTAGGCGACCCGCCGCAGTCGGTCGATTTTGGCCGAGCGTAAACTCGCGGCGGCGGCGAGTATCCGGTCCATAGCAATAGTCGCGCTCGCCGTAGCGACGCCCGGATGACCGCACTCCCCCTCTCCCGGCGCGAGCAGACCGCCCTCCGGGCACTCGGGTGGCCGCTCGTGCGGACGCGCGGGAAGCGCCCCCCGTTCGTCGACGAGCGGACGGTCCTCGAACTCGGCACCGACGTCACCGTCGCCGACGGCGGCGCCATGGTGTGCGTCGCGGACATGGTCTGACGGCGGGTCAGGGCTGTGTCGCGCCGCCGTCGCGCACCGCACGGAGACGCTCGCCCGCCGCGTCGTCGGCCGCGATGCGCTCGCGGATCCGCCCGGAGACCCACCCGTCCCCGTCCAGGAACCGCCGGTAGACGGGCAGTCGCTCGCGGAGGGGGACCCCACCCGCCTCGGCGACGGCCTCGAGTTCGCGGAGCGCCGGCCACGCGTACTCGGGGTTGATGTGATCGTCGGTCACCGGGGAGACGCCGCCGAGGTCCTCGACGCCGCAGTCGAGCAACTCGCCGGCCGGCGCGATGTTCGGCGGCACCTGTATCGCCACGTCGGCGGGCAGGCCCGCCCGGGCCATCGCCGTCACGCGCCGCATCGTCGCGAGGTCCGGCGTGCCGCCGTCCCAGCGCTCGTTCTCGCGGACCGGCTGGACGATGACCTCCTGGACGTGGCCGTACCGCTCGTGCATCTCCGCGATGGCGAGTATGGACTCCGCGCGGTCCCGCCAGTCCTCGCCGATGCCGACGAGGACGCCAGTGGTGAAGGGCACCTGCAACTCGCCGGCGGTGCGGATGGTCGCCAGTCGCTGCCCGGGCGACTTCGCCCGCGGGCCGCCGTGGGCCCGGACGTCGGCCGTCGTCTCCAGCATGACGCCCATTGACGCGTTCACGTCCGCGACGGCCGCCATCTGCTCGCGGGTCTGGTCGCCGGGGTTGGCGTGCGGGAGCAGCCCCTCCTCCAGCGCTATCTCGCAGGCCTCCCGGAGGTAGCCGTGGATGGAGTCGTGGCCCCACGCCGCGAGCTGTTCGTGGACCGCCTCGTAGCGGTCGTCCGGGTCGTCGCCGAAGGTGAACAGCGCCTCCGTACAGCCCGCGTCGGCGCCCTGTCGGCATATCTCGCGGACCGAGTCCGGGGAGAGCAGCGAGGCCTGCCCCGGCGGGTCGTAGTACGTGCAGTAGGTGCACGTGTACCGGCAGGCCGTCGTCAGCGGAACGAACACGTTCCGCGAGAAGGTCAACTCGGGCGCGGGGCCGACGTCCGCCGGCGTGACGTCGAGCAGCGCCTCGACGTCCGCGTCGGCTGTCGACACCGCGACTCCGTGCGCGTCGGCCCCCGGTATCACGTTCCTCTCTTCGTCGGTCCCGCGGCAAAAACCTTCAGTTCCCGGTCCGTGCGACGCCGACCCGCCCGCCGTCGACGGCGAGGTCGAACCGGTCGGCGACCCACTCGCGGGCCTCCCCGTCGCCGTGGAGGAGGACCTCCGCGAGGTCGGACGGGTCGTCCACGTCCGTCGCCAGGCGGAAGGAGTCGAGTTCGCGGAGTCTGGCACCCACCTCGCGGGCGGCGGCACGGTGGTCGCGCACGGAGGCGCCGTGGTAGTCGACCCGGAACGCCGGGTGTCGGCAGACGAGAGCGTTCGTCCCCCCGCCCAGGCCCGGGGCGAGGACCACCTCGCCGTCCGCGTCGAACAACCGGCCGAGCGCGTCCGGGGTCGCCAGCGCGAGGTCGGCCATCACCACCGCGACGTCGTCCTCGGTCGCGGCGAGGACGGCGTTGACCGCCGCCGTGAGCGAGCGCTCGTCCCGCCGGACCGGCGCGTCGACGGGGACGCGACCGGTCGCGGTGGCGAGCACCTCCGGGTCTCCGCCGCTCGCCTGCACCGCCTCGCAGACGTCCCGGCACATCGCGGCGGCGAGTGCCCGCCGCTCTCCGGCGTCGAGGACCGGCGAGAGGCGGGTCTTCGGGTCGGCCGCGCCGTACGGGACGACGACGCGCATGGGGAGACCGCTAGCCGAGGCGGTCGTAGGTCTGTCGGTTCTGCAGGTACCAGTAGACCAGTCCGGCGACGATCAGGATGGCGACGAGCACGCCGACCCCGATGAGGAGGAGCGTCGTGGTGCTCTTGGACTGCTGGGCCCCCTGTGCCTTGTCCCGAGCCTGGTGGGCGAGGTCCGTCGCGAGGCCGAAGTTGCCGCTGTCGAACGCCTCGACGGCGTTCTGGAAGGTCTGCTCGGCCCCGGACGTGTCCGCCCCGGCCGTCGAGGCGTCGTCGATGGTCCCGGCCGCCTCGTCGAGGGCGTCCCGGGCGCTCTGACTGTCCTCGGAGTAGGGCCGGAACGTCTGGTTGCGGAGTTCGTCGGAGGCGCCGCCCGGTTGGCCGGCGCTGAACTGCGCGAGGACGCGCTTCTGGGCCGGGTCGTAGCTGTACGCCTCCTTCGGGAGGTCCGCGACGGTCCCCTCGAGTTTGACCTCGACCTCGTTGACGTCGTCGTTCGCGGACACCTGCTGGTCGAAGGACCCGCCGGTGTAGGTCTGCTTGTTGCCGATCTGCTTGCCCGTCTGGTCGTAGCGGGTGACCGTCCACGTGACCTGCTCGAGGTCGGTCTCCCCGTGCAGCGTCCACTCGTCGGGCTGCCCGTCGTAGAGGTCCGTCAGGGTGTACGTGACGGTCACGTCGGAGCCTTGCTGGTAGCTAGACTGTGCACCGCTGGCGCTCACGTCGACCGCCGTCGCCGGGGCCGCCGCGAGCGACAGCACGAGGGCGACGGCGACCACGAGTGTGAGCGGGGCCGCGAGGAGTCGACGCCTGTCAGAAGAGCGGCTCGAGTTCATCGTCGTCGTCTTCCACCAGTTGCTCCAAGTTCTCTTCGCTTTCCGCTCTGATCTCGTCGATGTTGTCCTGGGCCTCGATGGCCACCTGCTGGAGCTCCTTGATGCGGGGGACGTTCGTCACGCCGGAGAGCATCACGACGCTCGCGACCTTCTGGGACTGGGGAACGGGGTAGTCCCCGCCGCGGACCTCCATCGAACCGGTCTGCTCCTCGAGCCACTTGCGCCCGCGCTCGATGCCCTTGCGGTTGAGGAACGCGGGTGGGCCCGCGGTCACGAGGAGCGCGCGCTCGGCGCCCTCGATCTCACAGGGCAGGGTGAGGCGCCCGAGGGCGGCCTTCCGGACGAGCGAGGTGATGCGGTTGGTGGTCGCCGCGGCGTCCTCGGGTTCCCGGCGGTCACCGCCGCGCAGCTTCGAGAGGAAGCCGCCCGAGGAGGTGTCGCTCTCCACGTTCTCGGCGGCGTAGCCGACCGTCGTCACGCCGCCGCCGGAGAGGGTGTTGATGATCTCGGAGGAGTCGACCACTGACTCCCCGACTTCGGTCCCGGGTTCGACCTCGCCGGCGCCGAAGAGGATGCCGAAGCGGGTGACGATCTCCTGGTTGATCTCGGCGTAGCCGCCCTCCATGGACTCGCCGCTCTGCCGCCAGGCGTCGTTGTCGAAGACGAGGAGGTTGTCCACCTCGCGGACGAAGGTCTGGAAGGAGCGAGCGGCGTTGAGCGTGTAGATGCCCCCCTCGTCCGCGCCCGGGAGGACGCCCAGTCCGTAGACGGGCTCGGTGTAGATGCGCTTCAAGTGCTTGGCGAGGACGGGCGCACCGCCGCTCCCGGTCCCCCCGCCCAGCCCCGCGATGATGAGGAAGGCGTCGACCTCGTGGACGGGGATGTTGTCCACCGCGCCCATGATCTCGTCGCGGTCCTCTTCTGCGATCTCGGCGCCGAGTTCGTTGTCGGCCCCGACGCCGTGTCCCTTGACGCGGGACTGCCCGATGAGCACGCGGTTGTCCTGCGGTACGTTCTCCAGACCCATCAGGTCGGCCTTGGCGGTGTTGACCGCGACGGCGGCACGGACGATGCCCGAACCGGTCTCGCGGTCGTACTCGATGAACTTGTCGAGTATCTTTCCCCCTGCCTGGCCGAACCCCACCATCGCGAGCTTCATTGTGAGCGCCGTTGGAAAGAAACCAATACTAACAGGGTTATAAACCTTTTCCACCTCGCGACGCGCCGTTCGGACGCTCCGTCCGCCGTAAACGCGGCGTTCAACGCATGACGCGCGTCAGACCCGTCGCGGGCGAGACGCTCCGCGACCCCCGGGAGTCAGGACCCCTGTTTCTCCTGGAGGTAGTCCGCCAGCGTCCGCAAGGAGTCCGGGGTACGGCCGAAGGCGGTCACGTCGTTGTCGTCGGTCGTGTTGTCGAACTTCAGCGACCGGAACTGGTCGCCCCCCATCCGGACGCCGGGAATCGCCCCCGCCAGGCCGAGGCCGACGCCGGCGAGGGCCATCGGCACCGGGACGACGGTCACGCCCGGGCGGACGAGTTTCGCCACCTCGCGGAGGGTCAGCACCGCCGGCCCGCCGAGTTCGTAGGTCCGGCCGGCGTGGTCGGGGGCCGTCGCCGCGTCCGCGAGCATCGGCGCGAGGTCGCCCACCCATATCGGCTGGAACCGCGTCCGCCCGCCGCCGGGGAGCGGCGCCAGCACCGGTGGGGTCAGTTTCTTCGTGAACGCGAGGAACTCTCCGCCGTCCCCGAACACGACCGAGGGCCGGACGATCACGTGCTCGACGTCCGCCTCGCGGACCGCCGCCTCGGCGCGCCCCTTCGCCCGGACGTACGCCGTCGGCCCGTTCGGGTCCGCGCCGAGTGCGCTCATCTGGACGAACCGGTCGACGCGCCCGTTGGCCGCCGCGTCGACGAGGTTCTGCGTGCCACCGAGGTGGATCCGGTCGTGCATCTCGTTCCCGCCCCGTGGCTCGAACAGCGGCGAGAGGGCGACCAGGTTGACGACGACGTCGTGTTCGTCGACGTGCCCGGCGATCGATCCGTAGTCCGTCACGTCCCCCGTCGCGAGGGTCACGCCGTCCGGGACGTCGGCGTCGCGACTGCGCGAGAGGGCGGTCACGCCGTGGCCCCGGTCCGCGAGCACCCGACAGAGGTGCCTGCCGATGAAGCCCGTGCCGCCGGCGACGAGTACCTGCATGTGGTTCGTGTCGGTCCGGAGAGGGGTAAATCTACCGCGGGGGGATTTTTCTCCACCCGGCGCCGAGGTCTGGTATGCTCGTCACGCTGGAGGGCATCGACGGTTCGGGCAAGACCACGGCGTGGGAACACCTCCGCGACCGGTTCGACTTCACGTTCACCCGCGAGCCGACGGACTCGTGGTACGGCGACGCCGTCGAGCGGTCGGTGGCCGACGACGACGCCGACCCCCTCGCGGAACTGTTCCTCTACACCGCCGACCACGCCGCCCACCTCTCTCGGGTCGTCCGCCCGGCGCTGGAGGCGGGCGAGACGGTGGTCTCCGACCGGTACGCCGACTCGCGGTACGCCTACCAGGGCGCGACGCTCGCGGGCACCCTGCCCGACCCGATGGCGTACGTCCGCCGCGTCCACGACCCCTGGACCCGCCCGCCTGACCTGACGGTCTACCTCGACGTCGACCCCGAGACCGCCGCCGGGCGGAGCGGGGCTACCAACAAGTTCGAGCGCGCCGCCTTCCTCGAGGACGTCGTGGCCAACTACGAGCGACTGCTCGCGTCGGCCCCGGACCGGTTCGTCCGGGTCGACGCCACTCGTCCGGCCGCCGAGGTGCGGGCGGACGTCGTCGAGGCCGTCGCGTCGGCCACCGGCGTCGACCCGTCGCCGCGCGATGACTGACGGCGCCGGGCGAGACGCCGACGGCGAGGACCGGGACGGCGGTCGACTGGGGTTCTCGCTGCCGCCGCTCCGCCTGCCGCCGCTGTTCCCCGAGCGACTGCGGGTCGTCCTCCCCGCGCCGAAGCCACGCGTCGTCGCCTCGGGGTGGTCGGCGCTCGCCGTCGCCGTCGGTTTCGACGTCGCGGACGCGGCGCTGGCCCTCGCCGGGCCGCCCTGGACGGCCTGGCTCCGCCCCCTCGTCGGCGCCGCCGTCGGGACGACGTTCCTCGGACCGCTCGCGGTGGTCCACTGCTGGGAACTCCTCGCCGTCGCGGACCCGCCCCTGGGGGCGGTCCCGACCTTGACGGTCCTGGTGTTCCTACGAGCGCTCCGGTAGGTCCTCGGGCGAGTCGGGCATCCAGAAGAACTCCAGCGCCACCCCGGTCGCGAGGGGCAACCCCCACACGAAGGTGACCAGCGCGTCCCGCGAGAGGGCGACGCCGTCCCCGCCGACGCCGAGGACCCCGAGGACCACCAGCGTGGTCACCACGTAGACGACGGGAATCGTCACGGCCGCGTAGAGCAGCGGTCCCCACCGGGTGGCGAGTCGGAGGCGGAAGAAGCGGACCGCGACCGCCGCGATGACCGTGTGGAGGCCGACCAGTCCGACGAGGATGGTCCACACGAGGACCTGTCCGATGGCGACCATCGCTCCGTGGTAGGCGGTCGCTCGCCTTCCCGCTGTCGGTCTAGTCGAGCGAGACGTAGGTCTTGGTCCGACCGACGCCGTCGATGCTCCGGACGGCGGTCGAGACGGTGTGGAGGACGTCGTAGACCTCGTCGGCGTCGGCCTCCGCGATGACGTCGAACTCGCCCGCGACGACGTGCGCCTCGGTCATCGGCGTCATCTCGACCACCGCGTCCCTGATGCGCGTGGCCTCGCCGGGCCCGGACTCGATCATGACGAACGCGTGGACCATGCGCCGTGGTACGGCCTGCCGTGGCAAAAGGGTTCGCGTGCCGCGGTGTGCCGTCACAAACTTATTTGGCCCGTTCGCCCCTCTCTACGGACATGCGCCTCCTCATCGTCGGTGCCGGGCGCGTCGGGATGCGAACGGCACGCGTGCTCCAGACGGAGGGTCACGAGGTCGTCCTCGTCGAGTCGAACACCCGGAAGGTCGACCGCGCAGAACACGAGGGCTTCGAGGTCATCGAGGGGGACGGGTCCGACGAGAGCGTCCTCCTGGAGGCGAGCCTCGAGGACGTCGACGCCGTGGGTGCGCTCACGGGCGACCTGAACACCAACTTCATCGTCTGCATGGTCGCCAAACACTACGGCTGTCGGACGGTGCTCCGCATCGACGAGGACTACCGCGAGGAGATCTACCGGAAGTACGCCGACGAGGTCGACGAGATCGTCTACCCCGAGCGACTGGGGGCCATCGGCGCGAAGAACGCCCTGCTCGGCGGCAACGTCACCGCCATCGCGGACCTCGCGGAGAACCTCCAGGTCGTCCAGTTCACGGTCACGCAGGACGCTCCGATGCGCGGGTACACCATCTCGGAACTCGAACTCCCGGCCCGGGCGCGGGTGCTCGCCTTCGGGAAGAAGTCAGAGTCGCTCGGCCTGCCGCTCCCCGACGACACGCTGGAGGTGGGCGACCGCCTGGCGGTCCTCTCCGAGTTCGAGGCCCTCGACGACGTTCGGCAGATACTGGTGGGACAAGACGTCGCCGCGGCCGTGGAGGGGTCCTGAGTGGTGACCGCCTACATCTTCGTCAAGGCCACCAGCGGGGAGGCCGACCGCATCCGCGACGCCATCGCCGCCGTCGACGGCGTCGTCGACGCCCACGTCGTCGCGGGGGACGTCGACTTCATCGCGAAGGTCCGGGTCGACACGCCCGCCGACGTCAAGGGCGTCGTGGCGGACCGCATCCAGTCCATCGACGGCGTCGAGACCACCGAGACCTACATCGCGATGGACGACGACTAGTCCGGCGTCGTGCCCTGCCGGTGGGCCCGTTCGCGCATCGCCGCCACCGCCGGCACGTAGTCGTAGCCGGGCACGACGCCCTGGAACCACGTCCCTTCGACGAACCCCACGACCGTCGTCACGGCCGCCGCCACCGCGTCCGCCGGCCCGCGGACCGTCGTCTCGACCACGACCGACGTCCCCTCGCGGCGGACCGTCGGCGCGCCGACCTCGGCCCGGTCCGCGAGTCCCTCGACGTCTCCGAGGCGCAACTGCAGCGTCTCGAACCACCCCTCCCGGACCGCGTCGCCGACCGACTCGCCCGCGACCGCCGCGTCGAGACTCGGCAGGTCACAGACCACCCGACAGCCCTCGCCGGTCGGCCTCGCGACCGCCTCGAACTCCGCCGTCGTCACCGCGAACGTCCCGTCGCCGCGCGCCGTCAGGCCGTCGGCGGCGCCCAGCGACTCCTCGTGTGCTGTCATCGCTCGCCCGTAGACGGCGCGGTCGGAAGGGCGTTGCGCCGCGCCGCCAGCGTCCGGCCCGTCTCGCTCGCTCCACTCTCTGATTCGAATCCCACACCTCCTCGTTCGCTCGCTCCCTCCGGTCGCCCTGCTCACGGCTCGCTTTGCTCGCCGTTCACACGTTCGGTGCCCGTCCGACAGGGAGGGCACCGGACTGCGGGGGGTGGGATTCGAACCGAGTCGAGACGGTCGCTCACTTCGCTCGCGCTGCGACTCGCCGGCTTCGAATCCCACACCTCCTCGTTCGCTCGCTCCCTCCGGTCGCTCGCTCACTGCGGGGGGTGGGATTCGAACCCACGAACCCCTGCGGGAGCGGGTCTTAAGCCCGCCGCCTTTGGCCGCTCGGCCACCCCCGCGCGGTCTCACGTACCGCGGACGCCGGGAAGTCCCTTTCGTCTACCCCCGCGTCCGCTGGGTCAGCACCCGTCGCGGTGCTCGCCGAACTCGAACCCGCTCTCGGCCGCGCCGCCGTCGGTCGTCACGGTGGCGCCCGGCGCCGACTCCCCGGTCGGACCGGTGGGCGCGTCTCCGCCGTCGACCTCGAAGTCGTCGACGACGGCCTGCAGGTCGGCCGCGCGGTTCGCGAGGACGCTCACGTCCTCGGCCACCGCGCCGAGGGACTGGACCTGCTCCTCGGCCGCGGCGGCGGCGGTGTCGGCCTCGTCGACCGTCTCCTCGCTGATGGTCGTCACCTCGTCGACCATCGCGACGACCTCCTCGGTCGAGGCGGCCTGCTCGTCGGTGGCGTCGCTGATCTCCTGGACCGCGGCGTTGGTCTGCTCGGCGTGGCCCGCGATGTCCTCGAGGAGGTCGACGTTGTCGCCGATGTCCTCGGAGGCCGTCGCGACCTCCTCGCTGGTCTCCCCCACCTCGCGAGCGGTGGCCTCGGTCTGGTCCTGGACGGACTCGACCAACTCGGATATCTCGTCGGTGGCCTCCTGGGTCTCCTCCGCGAGGCTCTTCACCTCGTCGGCGACGACCGCGAAGCCCTCGCCGGCCTCGCCCGCCCGCGCCGCCTCGATGGAGGCGTTCAGCGCGAGCGTGTTCGTCTCGTCCGCGATGTCGGTGATGAACTCGACGATCTCGCCGATCTGCTCGACCTCCGCCCGCAGGCCTTCGATCTTCTCGATCGACTCCCCGGCCTCGCGCTCTATCTCCCCCATCTTCTCCTCGACGTTCTGCGCTGCCCTGCGCACGTCCTCGCCCAGTTCGGCTGTCTGGTCGGAGGCGTCGGCGGCCTCCGAGGCCGAGGCGGCGATCTCCTCGATCGTGGCCGAGAGGTCGTTCATCTCCTGGGACACCTGCTCGAGGTTGTCGTACTGCTGGGTGGCGCCGCGCGATATCTCGTCCACTGCGTCGCCGACGTCGGCGGCGGTGGTCTGCATCTCGTCGGTGCTGTCGTCGATGGATGTCCCCGACGCGGCGACGTCGTCGGCGACCCGCCTGACGCGGCGGAACGTCGACTCGAGCTGGTCGACCATGTCGTTGAACGCGACGCCGATCTGTTCCATCGCCGCGCTCTCGCTCTCGGGGTCCATCCGGACGGTCAGGTCGCCGTCCGCGGCGTCGGCCATCGCGTCGCTGAAGGCGTTGGCCTTCGACTCGAGGTGGTCGGTGAGTCGCTCGAGCTCCCTGGTGTTCTCGCGGAGGTTCGCGGCCATCCGGTCGAGCGCGTCCCCGAACGTCCCGGGCATCGACTCGTCGAGCGCGTCCGCGTCGAACTCCTGGCGCGAGAGGGCCTCCGCCTGTTCGGAGACCGTACAGAGCGTCGCGTGCATCTCGTCGAAGGCGTCGACGAGGCTCCCGATCTCGTCGCGCTGGTCGACCGACGGCGGGTCGGCCGCCTCGACGTCGCCCGCGGCGATGGTCGTCGCGGCCTCCTCGAGGTCGCGCAGCGGGCCCAGGAAGTCCCGCCGCACGATGACGACGGTGTTGACGAACGCGACGCCTGCCAGGACCAGCACCACGACTGTCAGTTCGTCTTTGAGTGCCCCGGTGACGAGTGCGTCACCCACGCCCGCGAAGATGGCCGCGGCGAACTGGAGCGTGATCGCTCCCATGATCTTTCGTTCGATCGACTCGGTCACGCCGAACAGGTCCATCAGGCCCCACAGGGCCCGGGTGTACACGTCGCCAATGCTCATGGTCTCCTCCGACGGGTGCTACCGCACGGTGGCGGCCCCCGGTGCATGTCCACAGATGCGTCCGACCGACGACTTAAACTCCGCCCCCGGAGTATCGGCTGTGATAACGGGGGTCGGAGACGGGGTTGCGGTCCCGACGGCGCGGTCGAGCGCTCACATCGAGGGTCCGATTCGGGTGATGGCGAACCCCGTCAGGCCGTGGCGCTCGTCGAGGCTCGGGTCGCCGTCGGCCACCCGACAGACCGTCCCGAGGAGGGCGTCGGGGTCGGCCGCCGTCGCGTCGACGTCGATGGCGTCGGGCAGGACCGCGACCGTCTCGGCGTCGCCCGAGACCTTCACCGTGGGCGCGAGGGGGTGGCCGGTGAGGACGCCGTCCGCGGTGACGTGGACGAGCACCTGTGCGCCCGCCGCGACGAGGGCCGACGCCGCCTCCTCGTACTGCGAGGGGGCGTCGACCACCGCCAGCCCCGCGTCGAGGCTCGGCCGCTCGCCGTACCGGAGGACCTCCGCGACGGGCAGGCCGCCCCAGTCGGCGGTCACGTCCTCGAACGGCCGACCCTCGGCCTCGTTCGCGACCCGGACCGACTTCGGCGGTTCGCCCCGGTGGCGCTCCAGGAGGGCCTCCATCGCGGGCCTCGCCGCGTCGCTCGTCGCCGCGCGTGCGCCGTCGGGGTGGGTCGTCAGGCGCTCGGTGCCTGCGGCGACGACCCGGCCCCCGGCCTCGACCACCGTTTGGGCCATCGACCCCACCAGCGGGGCCGCCCGCGACACCGTCGAGCCGTCGAGGTCGCCGACGACGACGCCGACCGTCAGGTCGCCGAGGGCCGCCGGCCGGCGGGCGGTCCCGCGGGCCGTCGCGAGGTCCTCGGCGGCGTCGACGCCGGCCGCCAGACACGCTTCGGTCCCGCCCGCGTCCTGGATGGCCACTTCGCGGACGGGCACGGCCATCTCGCGCAGTCGTGCTGCCACGGCGTCCGACTGGACGTGCTCACAGCCCAGTCCCACGACCAGGGTGCCGGCAACGTTGGGGTTCTGCGCCAGGCCGAGGAACGTCCGCTCGGTCTGGGCGTTGTCCTCGCCGGCCTGGCCGCACCCGTGGTCGTGCGGGGTGCTGACCGCGCCCTCGACCCGGTCCGCGATGCGGTCGGCCACGACGTGCGAGCAGATGACCGAGGGGAGGACGAGCACCCGGTCGCGGACCCCGACCGTCCCGTCGTCTCGTTCGACGCCCGCGAACGCGGCGCCCTCGGCGGACGGGACACGCGTCGTCACGCCGTCTCACCTCCGGCGCGGGCGGTCTGACGGCTCATCTCCCGGCCCCCCGGCCCGCACGGATCTCGTTCGGCTGGATCTCGTTGATGGCGAACTCCTCCAGGCGGCGCCGCTCCGGTTCGGTTCGCCGGCCGTCGGCCACCTCGAGGAGGTAGTCGTAGATGCGCTCGCCGACCTGGGAGAGCGTCTCCTCCCCGGTGACGATGGTCCCGGCGTTGACGTCCATGTTGTTTGCCATCGTCGCGTAGGTCTTCGGATTCCCGGTGACCTTGATGACCGGCGCGAGCGGATTCCCGGTCGTCGACCCGCGGCCGGTGGTGAACGCGACGACCTGTGCCCCGCCGGCCACCTTGCCCACGACGCTCTCGACGTCGTAGCCCGTCGAGTCCATGAGGACCAGTCCGCCTCCGACGGGGAGGGGTTCGGCGTAGTCGACCATGCCCTCGACGGGCGTGGTGCCGCCCTTCGCGATGGCGCCCAGCGACTTCTCCTCGATGGTCGTCAGGCCGCCCTTCTTGTTGCCGGGGCTCGGGTTGGCCTCGCGCATGTCGACGCCCATCAGCGTGGCGTTCTGCTCGCGGGCGTCCACCCGGTCGAGGAGCGTCTCGCGCACGTCGCCGTCCACACACCGGTCCGCGAGGACGTGTTCGGCGCCGATGAACTCCGACGTCTCCGAGAAGCAGGCCGTGCCGCCGTCCGCGACGAGGCGGTCGCAGGCGTTCCCGACTGCCGGGTTCGAGGCGATGCCGCTGGTGGCGTCCGAGCCCCCACACTCGACGCCGAAGACCAGTTCGCTCGTGTCGGCCTCCTCCCGGCGGGCGGTCCTGGCCGCCTCGTTCAGGTCGGTGACGACGTCGACGCCCCGGTCGACGACGTCGCGCGCGCCGCCCGCCTCCCGGACGGAGAGCGTCTCGACGGCCGTGCCCGCGTCGGCGATGGCGTCGGCGACGGCGTCGGCGTCGACGTCCTCGGTGCCGAGTTCGACCACCAGCGCAGCCCCCACGTTCGGGTTGCGACCGGTCCCCTCCAGCACGCGCTGGGTCTGTCGCCGCGCCGGCTCGGGCTGCGAGGTGCCCATCTGGTGGGGCGTGGCTCGCGCCCACTCCCCAGCCTCGTCGGCGATGGCCGACGCGACGGTGCTCGCGACGACCGACGTGGGTATCACCGCGACGTGGTTGCGCACGCCGATGCGGCCGTCCGGACGACGGTAGCCCGTGAATGTCGGTTCCATGGCAGTGACTACCAGCCCTGCGTCACCGGCGCGTAAATCTCTTTACGTCGCTCGCGCCAGAGCGTGCCTCAGTCGCGGACCTCGACGGACTCGAGCAGTATCTCCCGGGTCGGCTGGTCGTTCGCGTCGGTGTCTACGGCGCCGATTCGCTCGACGACGTCCATCCCGTCGGTCACGCGGCCGAAGACGGCGTGGCGCCCGTCGAGGTGGGGCTGTTCGTCCAGCGTGACGAAGAACTGCGACCCGTTGGTGTTCGGTCCGCGGTTGGCCATCGAGAGCACGCCCGGACCGTCGTGGCGCAACTCGTCGTGGAACTCGTCGTCGAAGGTGTAGCCCGGACCGCCCCGGCCCGTCCCCTCGGGGTCGCCGGTCTGTATCATGAAGCCCTCGATGACCCTGTGGAACGGCACGTCGTCGTAGAGCGGGTCGGTGCGGGTCTCGCCCGTCTCGGGGTCCTCCCACTCGCGGTCGCCGGTCGCCAGCCCCACGAAGTTCTCGACGGTCCGTGGTGCGCGCTCGTCGTACAGTTCGACGTCGACGTCGCCCTCTGTCGTGTGCAGCGTCGCGGTCAGCGTCATACCGTCTCTCGGCGGGCGCGCCGGAAAACCCTGCCGACCGGGAGATTTAGTGACCGGGCGCCGACGGGTGCGCATGGAACACGCGGCTGAGCGAGTCACGCTCGCGCGACTCCCCTCGGGACGGCCGGTGTCGACGACGGTCCACGTCTACGGGACGGCCGCTGGCGACCCCCTCGCGTCGGCGCCCGCGGCGGCCGGGCCAACGCTGTACGTGCAGGCGGCCCAGCACGGCCGGGAGGTCAACGGCCCGGAGGTCTGCCGGCGCCTCCACGACCGCCTCCTCGGGGCGCCCGCGGCCGACGGCACCGTCGTCGTCGTGCCCGTCGCGGACCCGCTGACCTTCGACCGCGTCACCTACACCGCCCCCCGGTACGACCGCGCCAACCCGAACCTGAACCGGGTGTGGCCCGGCGACGACGCCGGCACGGTCCGGGAGCGGATGGCCGCCCGCCTCTGGTCGCTCGCGAGCGAGGCGGACGCTGCGGTCGACCTCCACACCGGCCGCCCCGACACGCTCAGCCACGTCGTGGTCACCGAGGGAGACCCGCGCGCTGTCGACCTGGCCCGGGCGTTCGGGACGTCGCTCTGTCTCGCGGAGTCCGCGGGAGCGGACGCCGACCCGGAGTGGCACGACCGGGGGTTCGACGGCAAGTTCCGCGTGGCGGCGGCCGAGGCGGGCGTGGCGGCCATCACGCCGGAACTCGCGCACAACCGCGAGGTCGTCGAGTCAGCCGTCGCCACCGGCGTCGCCGGCCTCTGTGACGTGGCTCGCCACCTGGGCGTCCTCGACGGCGACGCCGACCCCGCCGGCCCGGCTGTGGCCCGCAACCACCTCGGCCGGGTCACGGCGGACGCGTCGGGGCTGTTCCGGCCCGCCCCGGACCTGACGGTGGGCGACGAGGTCGTCGCCGGCGCCCACCTCGGCGACCTCTACGACCCCACGAGCTACGAGCGACTCCGGTCGGTCGCGGCCGACCGGGCTGGCGTGCTCTACGCGCTGACCCGCGAGGCGACGGTCACGACGGGGACGACGCTGGCCAACGTGGCCGAACGGGTCGACCGGGACTGACGGGGCGGGTCACGCCCAGTCGGGGCCCACGCAGACGAGGTCCGCGCTCACCTGCCAGAGGCGGCGGGCGGCGGTGTCCTCGCGGGCGGCCGGGGCCGGGTCCGTCGGCACGCGGCCGTCGTAGTAGACCCCCTCGCCGGTTTCGACGTCGCCGGCGGCGTGGGCGGCCAGCAGACGGCCGCCCGCGGTGACGCTGGTGCCGACCCGGGGGGCGTAGCGGGCGACGCCGACGGCGACCCGGACCGGCAGGCCCACGGAGCGGTAGAGTCCGCTCCCGGGGACGAACCCGGGGTGGACGGCGGCGGCGTCGACGCCCGCCGGCGCCCGGCGGGCGAGTTCGTGGGCGAAGAGCACGTTCGCGAGTTTCGACCGCGCGTAGGCCTCGAGGGCGTCGTACGCCGGCATCGTCAGGTCCTCGAAGTCGAGGGTCCCCCGCCGGTGCATCCGCGAGGACGTGACGACGACGCGGGACGGGGCGGCGCTCCACACCCGGTCGAACAGGTCGTGGGTCAGCAGGTACGGCGCGAGGTGGTTCACCTGGAAGACGTACTCGTTCCCGTCGCCGGTGATCCGGCGCTCGGCCCGCGCACAGCCGGCGTTGTGGACCAGCGCGTCGAGGCCGTCGGTGCGCTCGCGCACTCGCGCCGCCAGGTCGCGCACGGCGTCGAGGCGCTCGAAGTCGGCCCGCAGGAACCCGCCCCGGCCGCCGCGCGCGGCCAGTTCTCGCTCGACCGCTCGCCCGCGCTCCTCGTCCCGCCCCGTCACGAGCACCGTCGCGCCCCTGTCCGCGAGGCGGCCCGCGGCGGCCCGTCCGATACCGCTCGTCCCGCCGGTGAGCAGTATCGTCTCCCCCGAGAGGTCCGCGTCAGCCATGCCGGCCGGAGGGGCCCCGCCCTAATGAGCCATGCGGCGCTTCACCGGTTTCCCGTCACGTAGACGACAGGGCCGAACACGAGCAACGCGATGCCGAGGAAGCGGAAGTGGACCGGCGCTTGGCTCGACGGCGTCATCGCGAAGACGAGTCCGAAGAGGACGAGCGTCGCCGCGAGCGTCTTCCGCGACCTGAGGGAGAGCGTCCCCAGTATCGCCAGGACGAAGAGCAACAGGAGTGCCTGTCCGAAGTTGTACGGCAGCAGGAAGTTGTCCACGAGCTGGAGCGGGAGCGCCATTAGCGACAGTTCGCCCCGATAGAATCTTTAACGTTCCGGACTAGCCGTTCGGACCCGACAGGTCGATGGGCCGGATCCACCGCCACCAGACGATGGCGACGACGGCCGCGTAGCCCGCCACCCACGCGGCCGTCGCCACCTGCGGATAGCCGGCCGACCGCACGGCGAACTGGACCAGTCCCGGGACGACGACGCCCGCCGCGAGGACGACGACGACGAGGTACTTGCGCGCGAACGCAGACGCCCGCGGCGCGTCGGACTCCGACATGGCGCAGCCTACGGTCCGGAGCGGCGTGAATGCCTCGGTCCGCTCCCGCTCACAGGCCGGAGACCGCGCGACGGAACGCCCGTCCGGTGAGCCACTCGCGGTCGCTCGCAGAGAGGAAGTCGACGGCCTCGACCCACTCGACGGCCTCGGCGTAGGTCGCCACGTCGCTGACGTTCGGGTAGTCCGAGCCCCAGACGACCCGCTCGCGCCCGAACGCCTCGAGGAGCCACCTGAGGAGGCCGTGGACGTCCTCGTACGGGAACCCCGCCTCGGTGCGGTGGGAGGCCTCCGAGGCCTTCACGAGGACGCCGTCGTACTCGGCGAGTGCGCGCAGGTCCGAAAGCGCCTCCTCGGGGTCGACGTCGGCGCCGGCCTGCGCGAAGTGGTCGACGGCGTAGGTCACCTCGGGGTAGGCCGCGACGAGGTCGGCGACCTGGTCGAGTTGCTCGTGGTGGACGTACAACTGCACGAGGGCACCCGTCTCGCGGGCGGCCTCCCACACCGCCGTCTCCTCGATGGCGTCGCGGAGCCAGTCCGTCCCGGGGTCCTCGGCGGCCCACATCTCGTCGTACGGGCAGTAGGGGGCGAGTCGGAACCCCAGCACGCCCTCCGCCGCCATCGCCTCGCGGACCGTGGCGGCGGCGTCGGCGGCGAACGGGTCGAGCATGACGACGCCCGAGAGGCGGTCGTGGGCGCCGGCGACCTCGACCGTGTAGGCGTTGTCCGTCCAGCGGTAGATGGGGTAGCCGACGACGACGGCCTCGTCCACGTCGGCTGCGTCCATGTCCGCGAGCAGTCGGTCGGCAGTGTAGACCGGGTGGACCGAGAACTCCGCGACGGCGTCGACGAGTGCCCCGGTCGCCCACGGGTGGTCGGCCGTCGGCGGGCCCCACGCGTGGACGTGCGGGTCGAGCGTCGTCATCGCCGACGGTCAGGCCCCCGCCGCCCGCTCGCCCGACCCCGGTTCGTCGGCGTCGCCACGCTCCTCGTCGGGCATCCCGCCGACCATCCGCTTGACGATCTCGTCCCGGCTGGTCGCCGTCGCGTCGAGGATGCCGGCGTTGTGTCCGTGGTGGAGGACCTGGATGCGGTCGGCGGCGCGCTGCATGTAATCGAGGTTGTGGGAGATGAGGATGATGGAGATGCCCTGCTCTTGCATCCGGTCGATCAACTCGAGGACGCGCTCGGCGCCCTCGACGGAGAGGGCGCTCGTCGGCTCGTCCATGATGACGATCTCGGGGTCGGAGAGCATCGTCCGCGAGATGGCGACCAGCTGTCGCTCGCCGCCCGAGAGGTTCGACACCTTCTCGTCGACGTCGACGCCGATCTCGAGGTCCTCGAGCAGTTCGCGGGCCCGCTCGCGCATGGAGCGCTTGTCGAGGACGCCGAACAGGCCGCTCGGGCCGGTCACGTCCTCCCGCCCGAGGAAGATGTTCTGGGTCACGCTCAGGTTGCCCGCGACGGCCAGGTCCTGGAAGGTCGTCTCGATGCCCAGGCGCTTGGACACGCGTGGCGAGTCGATGCGGACCACCTCCCCGTTCATCCGGATGGTCCCCTCGTCGGGTTCGAACGCGCCGGCGAGACACTTGATGAGCGTGGACTTGCCCGCGCCGTTGTCGCCCGCGAGGGCGAGCACCTCGTTCCGGCGGAGGTGGAGGTCGACCCCCTCCAGGGCCACGACCTCGCCGAACGTCTTCGTGATGCCCTCCATCTCGACGATGTGATCTTCGGCGTCCGCTGGACCGCCAGACATGTGACCTGGTTGCGCACGGCGGTGCTAAAAGGGTTCGGACCCCGGGCCGACCCGCGGCGGCGACGCCAGAGCGCGCCCGCTGGCGGCCGACGCCTCCGAGGGGTGTGGCGGGATCGAAGTTTCCAAAGGTATAATTTCTCGCCGTCAGAAAGCAGGTCCCATGTCGAGTCCCGTGGCGAGTCGCACCGCCGATGGAGACTGGTTGACGCTCCAGCAGATCGGCCGGTTCGGGCCGATCATCGGTCTCGTCGGTCTCTACGTCGTCTTCACATTCCTGAACGACCGGTTCCTCTCCGTGGGGAACCAGGTGAACATCCTCCAGCAGGTGTCGATCATCGGCATCATGGCCATCGGGGTGACCTTCCCGATCCTGTGCGCGGAGATCGACCTGAGCATCGCGCAGGTGATGGAGCTCACCGGGCTGGTGATGGCGACGCTGGCCGTCGGTGCCCGCCTCTTCGAGGGATTCTCGATCCCCGTGCCGGCGGCAATCCTCGTCGGCGTCCTCTTCGCGGCGTTCCTCGGGTCCGTCTCCGGGTTCGTCACCGCGCGGTTCGGGGTCCCCTCCTTCATGAGCACGCTCGCGATGCTGTTCCTCGCGGACGGTCTCGGGCTCATCGTCTCCGGGAACCGCCCCATCATCGGGCTGCCCGCCTCGATGACGGCCATCGGGGGGAGCACGGTGGCGGGCTTCCCGAGCATCGTCGTCATCTTCCTCGCGCTGCTCGTCGCCTCGCAGTTGGTCCTCTCCTACACCCGGTTCGGGCTCTACGTCTACGCCATCGGCGGCAACCGGGAGGCAGCCCAACTGATGGGCATCAACGTCTTCCTCGTGCGGATGGGGACGCTCGTCATCTCGGCCGTCTTCGCCTCCTTCGCTGGCCTGGTCACGCTCGGGCGCCTCGGGAGCGCCGTGCCGACGATGGGGACAAACCTCCTGCTCCCGCCCATCGCCGCGGTCATCCTCGGCGGCGCCAACCTCTTCGGCGGGTCCGGCAACATGGCCGGGACGCTCGTCGGCGTCCTCATCCTCGGCGTCCTCCGCAACGGCCTCAACCTGATGGGCGTCGGTCCCTCCGGCCAACTCGTCGCGCAGGGCGTCGTGTTGATGCTCGCGGTGCTGGCGAACGTCATCGGTCGAGACTGACCCCGACTCGGTCACGTCGGCCACTTGGCGCGCGCTTTCGACAGTTATTTTAATTTGGTCGTCGATAGCTCTCGGTATGTCTCGAGAGTACAATAGACGGAAGTTCCTCCGCAGCGGCGCGCTCGCTGGGACAGCACTACTCGCCGGCTGTGCGGGCGGCGACGGTGGGGACGGCGGTGACGGCGGCAGTGGCGGCGGCGAGACGACGACCACGACCACCTCGGGCGGCGGCGAGACGACCACGACCACCTCGGGCGGCGGCGAGACGACGACGACCACCTCGGGTGGCGGCGAGACGACCACGACGACGACCACCTCGGGCGGCGTCGAGACGCCGACGGTCGCGCTCTCGATCCCCTCGCTGGAGTTCACGTTCTTCGCGCGCATGGAGAACGCGTTCAACCAGGCCAAGGACAACGGCCTCATCAGCGAGGACTCGTCGTTCTACGACGCCCAGAACACCCAGTCCAAGCAGGTCTCCGACGTGGAGACGGCCATCACGAACGAGGTCGACTTCCTGATGATCTCGGCCATCACGGCCGAGGGCGTCATCAACGCGGTCAAGAAGGCCAACGACGCGGGCATCCCCGTCGTCGCCATCGACCGCAACGTCGCGGAGGGCGACACCGTGACCTACGTCGCCTCCGACAACGTCTCGCTGGGCATGCGCTCGACGGAGCTCTGCCTGACGTTCATGCAGGACAAGGCCCAGCAGGACACCTACAACGTGGTCCAGCTCGAGGGCACGCCCGGCGCGTCGGTCACCAACGACCGCGGCGAGGGCTTCTCGAACGCCGTCGGCGAGAACGAGGCGCTGAAGCGACTCGCCAGTCAGACCGGCGAGTTCTCCACGCAGGAGGCGCTGTCCACGATGGAGGACTTCATCACCCAGTACGGCGACCAGATCGACGGCGTGTTCTGTCAGAACGACCTGATGGCGCTCGGCGTCGACCAGGCGCTCAAGAACGCGAACATGAGCGTCCCCGTCACGGGCATCGACGGCACCGAGGCGTGGGTCCGGAAGTTCTCGAACAACCAGTACTACGGCACCATCGCCCAGCTCCCGGAGGAGATGGTCAACACCGCCATCGAGAAGGGCACGGCCCACCTCAACGGCGACAGTCTCGAGGACTACTACAAGATAGACGGCCTGAAGGTCACCGACGAGAACGCCTCCGACTACCTCGGCGAGTACTTCGGCTGAGCCGACTCCGGCGGGACCGCCCGCCCGGCTCCGGTCGCCCTCAGACGGTCCCCATGACCTCGTCCGCGAACAGTCGCAGTCCGTCGAGCGACGGGTAGTCCACGAACATCAGCTGGAACCGCTCGAAGCCGAGTTCCGTCGTCTCCTCGATCTGTGCGGCCACCTCCGCGGGCGTCCCGATGAAGTAGTCGCCGTGCTCGCGGGCCTCCGCCTTCGTCGTCAGCTCGAAGTCCTGGTCGGGCGAGGCGCTCGGCACCGGGAGGACGCGGTCGAGCAGTTCGTCGACGCGCTCGTCGGAGTCCGCGACGAGGCAGTGGCCCAGCCAGGTGTACTCCACGTCGTCGGGCGAGCGCCCCTCCTCGTCGAGGTAGCGCTCGAGGTGACCCACCTTCTCCTCGATTGACGGGCCCCGGTTGCGCGAGGTGATCTCGACGTTCCAGGAGTCGGCGTACTTCGCGACGAGGCGGAGCATCTTCGGCCCGCTCCCGCCGATCATCAGCTTCGGATGTGGCTCCTGTACCGGCTGGGGCACGTTCGGCGCGTCGCGGATCTGGTAGTACTCCCCGTCGAAGGAAGCGTGGCTGTCCGTCCACATCGCCCGGACGAGCTGTATCGCCTCCTCGAGCATCTCGATGCGCTGGTCGATCGGCGGGAACTCGTAGCCGTAGGCCTCGTGTTCCTCCCCGTGCCAGCCGGCGCCGAGGCCCAGTTCCACCCGCCCCCGGCTCATCACGTCGAGGCTGCTCGCCATCTTGGCCAGCAGGGCCGGGTTGCGGTAGGTGACCGCGCCGACCAGCGGACCGACGACCGGGTCCTCGGTCAGCGCGGCCATCTGGGAGAGCAGCGTCCAGACCTCCAGTTCGTAGTCGTCGACGCCGAGCATGAAGTGGTCCGGCGCCCAGAGCCCCTCGTACCCGAGGCTGTCGGCCAGTTGGACGGCGCTCTCGGTGAGGTCCCAGTCGAACTCCTCGTACAGCGGCGCGTCGCGGTGGACGCCGGCCCCGGGGAACGCCGGCACCATCCACTCGAATCCCGTCATGGACCGCGGTACGCGACCGCGACCTATCAAGCCCGGGGATGCGTCGGGCGGGCGGTCACGTGATCTCGTTCTGGACGCTCCAGGGATCGGGCATCTCCTCGGTGTCGCGGGCGACGAACTCGAACGCCGTCTCCGGGCCGACGCGGGGCCCGCCCGCCACGCGCTCGACCCGGAACCGGACGTGGAGCTGTGAGCCACAGCAGCCGACGTCGGTGAACTCCCGCCAGACGTCGCCCTCGCGCGCCTCGTCGTGGGCACGGCGGAGGAAGGTGCGGTAGTAGTCCTCGGTTACCCGGTCGAGCGCCCGGCGCGAGAGGTCGCCCGGGTAGGAGAGGACCACCCGCGTCGCCGTCGGTTCGGTCGCGCTCATGGCCGTCACCAGGGACTCCGCGGGGAAAGCGGTTGCCCCGTCCGACGCGTGGTCTCAGCGGTTTCGAGGCGGAGCCTCCGGCCTCAAGGAGCGAGCGAGTCGGCCGGAGCGAAAGCCGACAACCCCCAACGGATCGTGGGCTAATGCCGCTCTTTCTCCCCGACACTAATAAACCACCAGCAACCCATCTGACGTATGGAAGTGCGGCGCACTGTCCCGGTCAAACTCGACGTGGACAGCGACGACGACGCACTTCTCCGTGAGACAGTCGATGAGTTTCTGTGGGCCGCCAACTATGTCGTAGACCACGCTTGGCAGGGCGACTACAAGACCACGAGCAAGGCACAGTTGCAGGAAGAAACCTACGACGACGTGCGTGAGCAGACGCGATTGCACGCGAATCTCGTCCAGAACGCTCGCAACAAGGCCGCCGACGCCGTACAGGGCGTTGTCGCCCGCTGGAAACAGGGTGAGTCTGCTGGCAAACCACACTTCTCGAAGCCCACTATCGTCTATGATAAGCGGTGTGCGACGTTTCACGACGAGTACGCTTCTCTCGCCACGATAGACGGGCGTATCGAAGTTGCGTACGTCCTCCCCGACGAGAACCGCGACACGCCTCACAGCCGGTATCTCGACAACGACGATTACGAAGTGACGGGAGCGGAACTTCACAACAAGGACGGCGAGTGGTTCCTTCACCTCCGCACAAAGGCGGAGATGGAGTCTGACACGCCGGAGCAGGCAACGACCGGGCACAGCACAGTCCTCGGCGTTGACCTCGGCGTGAACCAACTCGCTGTCACTTCGACGGGCACGTTCTGGAGCGGTCACGAGTTCGACCACTGGCGGCGCGAGTACGAAAAGCGGCGTGCATCCCTCCAGCAGTGTGGGTCGCGCCACGCCCACCAGAACATCCAGGCAGTCGGTCGCAAAGAGACGGGTCGGTTCAAGATGATGCTCCACCGGATTGCGAACGGCATCATCGAGGAAGCCGTCGAGAACGGTTGTACGGTCATCGCCTTCGAGGAGTTGACCGGCATCCGCGACCGGCTCTCCGGTGCCTCGTGGGGGCACAAGTGGGCCTTCGAGCGGTTGTACGAGTACGTCGCATACAAAGCCGAGATGCACGGTATCGACGTAGAGCAGGTGGACCCGGAGAACACCTCACGGCGGTGCTCACACTGCGGGTTCACACACCCGGATAACCGCGACGGTGAGGAGTTCTCGTGCCTGAAATGCGGCTACGAGAACCACGCCGACTACAACGCCGCCAAGAACATCGGACTGCGGTATCTCCGCCGGAACCAAACTGGGGACGGCGGAGGCGCACCCGTAGGCGTGCGCTTGAATCGCGGG
>JBDGTT010000001.1:0-41902 GCA_042216525.1 Halobacteriaceae archaeon | reverse complement strand
TTCGACTCCACAGCGACCGCTCAGCAGTATCAACAATCTTCTACGCAAGAGCGTTCGTCTATAGTGGAACAAAATGATCTGCCATCACCGACAGTCGTGAAGATCGACGTGGAAGGTGCAGAATACAATGTTTTGAAGGGTATGGGCGATTTATTAGACGGTGTTGAATGTGTTTATTGTGAAATCCATCATCCGTCTATCAATGAGTTTGGTTCAACCGAAGACGAATTAATATCTTTGCTCAAGGATGAAAACTTTGGGATAGAGGTACTCCATCAACGTGGCAATAACAAATTCATCAAGGCTAAACGCTGATATTCATTATCGATTAACAATTTGGGCCTTCGGCCACATTAATTACTAATCTGAAATATCTAACCGTTACAATGCTTGGGGCCGACTCTACCCTCGGGGATTTCTAAGCCGGACTTCTCCTTCTGAGAGTTCCTTACCGCTGATTTAGACCACGTAGAAATAAGACCGTAGCGTGTTTCGATTCTTACGAAGCCCGTGACGGGAGCAGGCACGCACACAAACGATGTGCAATTGAACGGTATGCTACTTGAGGGGATATATAAACGCCCCTCCGTAGTCTAACGTATGCAGACCCACATCGTCCCGGTCGGCTTCGACTACGACCGGCTCATCGCGCCCCTCGTGCGCGACCGCTTCACGGTGGACCGCGTCGTCCTCCTCGAGGGTGCGGTCGGGAGCGAGGCCAACGTCGAGTACTCCCGTCGACTCTCCGAGAAGCTCGAGAAGGACTTCCGGAACCTCCTCGGGGCCGACACGGAGCGGGTCGTCGTCGACGACGTCTACGACTACGACGCCGCCTTCGAGCAGGCCTACGACCTCATCGAGGCGGAACTCGACGGCGAAGGGGCCGAGGACGGGGACGGGGACGGGGGCGAGGACGAGGTGTGGGTCAACATCTCCGCGATGCCCCGGACGGTGAGTTTCGCCTTCGCCACCGCCGCCCACTCCATCATGGTCGAGCGACAGGACGACCGCGAGCGTATCCACACCTACTACACCGCGCCCGAGGAGTACCTCGAGACGGCGCTGGCCGAGGAGTTGCGGGAGGTGGCGACGCTGCTCTCCGACGTCGTCGCCGGCGACGCGGCCGAGGACCGGGTGCGGGAGCGCTTGGAGAGCGTCCGCGACATCCTCGCGGAGTTCGACGAGCGCGGGACGACCGTCGGGGCCAAAGAGATCGGCGGCAGCCACGTCCTCGAACTCCCGGTGGCCTCCTTCTCGAACGTCAAGCCCTTCGAGGAACTCATCCTGTTCACGCTGGGCGAGCACGAGGAGTTCGAGTCCGTCTCCGAGTTGGCCGAGACGCTGGCGAGCGAACTCAACGAGGAGTACACCGACGCCTTCCGCTCGAAGGTCATCTACAACGTGGACCGCCTCGGCCCCGGCGGGAAGGGCTACATCGAGCGGGAGGCCCACGGCAAGTCCTACCGGACCCGCCTTTCCCGCATCGGCGAGCTCTGGGTCCGGGCCCACGCCGACGACGAGCCCGACGCCCTCATCGAGTGACGCTCGCGGCGCCGCCCGTCCCCCGCTCGGCCTTCGCGGCCCGCGTCGCCAGCGCGAGGAACGTCGCGAGGACGGTGAGCGTCACCGCCGCCGCCGCGGCGTACTCGTGGGCGGGCAGGCCGTGGTCGAAGCCCGCCGCGGTCAGTTCCGCGCGCAGGTAGGTGTGGTGGTAGCCGCCGAGCACGCGCACGAAGTAGTCGGTGACGTCGTTCAGCCAGTACCAGCCGGCGGCCACGGCGACGGCCCACACCGGGAAGTCGCTGTAGCGCTGTATCAGGAAGGCCTCGACGGCCATCGCGAGGTGGCTGAACACGAGGAACCAGTAGAGCCACGCCGCGAGCCCGCCCTGTCCGTTGAGGAACAGCTGGACGTACGGCGTCCAGAGGCCGAGTTTGAGACAGCCGAAGAAGGCCAGCGCGTGGAGGGCGTTCGCCCACTTGCCCGCGTCGAGTTTCCACGCGGCGAGCGACAGGGCCACGAACAGCGTGGCGACGGGGCTGTCCGGGACGAGCGGCCAGGCCGCGAGCGGCGTGGCGACTAGCTGGAACCGGTAGTACCAGAAGCCGAAGGCGGTGCCCGCGAGGTTGACGGCGACGACGAGCCACGCGAGGCGCAGGCCCAGGTTCTCCACCGCGCGCGGGAGCGGCGCGACGTACCACGGGAGGTCCTCGGCCGGGGGGAGGCCCTCGGGTGCGACCAGCCGACGGGCCCGCGAGGCCAGCGACATCGTTGCCGGGTGCAGGCGTGGGCCGGACAAAGCGTTGGCGGTCTGTGCCGCCCGCGGGGTCGGCTCACGCGTCGAGGCGGTCGAGCGTCGCGACGGCGGTCAGGACGAACCACGCCATCCAGACCGTGAACGTCGTCAGCGCGGCGAAGTAGTAGGCCTCCCGGGAGCCGAGGGCGACGGCGGCGGCGAGGGCGGCGCCGACCACGCCGAGGGCGCCGGCGTGGCGGCGCCAGTCCCGGAGCGACTCGGCGAGGGCTCGCCGCCAGTGGACGCGGGACCGGGACACGGTCGGGCCTACACGAATCGCGGGGAAATCGCTTTCGGCGGGCGCGACCCGACTGGCGGCCCGCGGGCGGACCGGGAAGGACACGGGTTAAGTGGGTCGACTGCCAACGACGGTCAGAGATGGCCGAGGAGACCGACCTCGAAGACCTCAGGCGAGGCACCGAACTCGTCAAGCGCGGGTTCGCACGGATGCAGAAGGGCGGCGTCATCATGGACGTCGTGAACGCCGAGCAGGCCCGCATCGCAGAGGAAGCGGGCGCCGTCGCGGTGATGGCGCTGGAGGCGGTACCGGCCGACATCCGCAAGCGCGGCGGGGTCGCACGGATGGCCGACCCCGCGGACGTCGAGGAGATAATCGACGCCGTCTCCATCCCCGTGATGGGCAAGTCCCGCATCGGCCACACGGCCGAGGCCCAGATTCTGGAGGCCATCGGCGTCGACATGGTCGACGAGTCCGAGGTGCTCACCCCCGCCGACGACCAGTACCACATCGACAAGCGGGAGTTCACCGCGCCGTTCGTCTGTGGCGCCCGCGACCTGGGCGAGGCGCTCCGGCGCGTCGACGAGGGCGCGGCGATGATCCGCACGAAGGGCGAGGCCGGCACCGGCGACGTCAACCAGGCGGTCACCCACCAGCGCGCCATCCGGGGCGCCATCAGGGAACTCGAGGGCGCGACACACGAGGAGCGCGAGCGGTGGGCCCGCGAGCACGAGGCGCCGGCGGACCTCGTCCACGAGACGGCCGAGATGGGGCGCCTGCCGGTCGTCAACTTCGCGGCGGGCGGCATCGCGACCCCCGCGGACGCGGCGCTGATGATGCAACACGACTGCGACGGCATCTTCGTCGGGTCGGGCATCTTCGGCGCGGAAGACCCCGAGGCGATGGGCCGGGCCGTCGTCGACGCGGTCAACAACTGGGACGACCCCGAGGAACTCGCCGCCATCGCGTCGAACGTCGGGGCGGGCATGAAGGGCGAGTCGAACGTCGACATGCCCGAGGAAGAGAAGCTACAGGGCCGCGGCGTCTGACCCGCGCCGCCGCCTCAGACGAGGGTGCCCGTGGCCGATATCTCGATGGCCGCGAGCGCCTGCGAGACCGGACAGCCCGTCTCGGCGGCCTCGACGTACTCGGTGAAGGTTTCCTGGTCGATGTCGGGCACCTCGGCCTCCGTTTCGAGTTCGGAGCGCGTTATCTCGCCGTCCTCCAGGTGGACGCTCGCCGTCGCGTGGACGCGTTCGGGTTCGTAGCCGTCCGAGGCGAGTTCGTTCGACAGCGCCATCGCGAAACAGGACGCGTGCGCGGCGGCGATGAGTTCCTCGGGGTTGGTCTTGTCCGTCTCCTCTTCGGTGAACCGAGAGACGAACGTGTACTGACCGGCGAAGACGTCGTCGCCGACGACGAAGTCGCCGTCGCCGTCGCGGAGGTTCCCGCGCCAGGTCGCTTCGGAAGTTCTGACAGGCATGGCCGGCCGGGGATACGACGCGGGGTCACAACAGTGTGGGGGGTCGGCGAGGGCGGGCGACCGAAGAACAGCTTTATGTGTGCGGAGCGACCAGTCCCAGGTACAATGTCGTCTCACGACGACCCCGGTGCAAGTCCGGGGGACCGAGTTCTTCAAGGGCACGTTAGCCCAGCGTAGCGAGATCGACGAGGCACGCATCTTCGACACCACGCTCCGCGACGGGGAGCAGTCGCCACGCACGTCGTTCAGTTACGACGACAAGCGCGAGATAGCGACGCTCCTCGACGACATGGGCACCCACGTCATCGAGGCGGGGTTCCCGGTCAACTCCGACGCGGAGTTCGAGGCCGTCCGCGACATCGCCAAGCACACCGACACGACGGTGTGCGGGCTGGCGCGGATCGTCGACAAGGACATCGAGGCCGCCCTCGACGCGGGCGTCGGCCTGGTGCACGTGTTCGCGTCCACCAGCGACGTCCAGATCGAGGACTCGATGCACGCGACCCGCGAGGCCGTGCTCGAGCGCTCCATCGAGAGCGTCGAGCGCGTCGCGGAGGCCGGCGTCGACGTGATGTACTCGCCGATGGACGCGACGCGAACAGACTACGACTTCCTGATGGAGGTCGTCGAGGCGGTCAGCGACGCGGGCGCGGACTGGGTGAACATCCCCGACACGGTCGGCGTCGGGACGCCCACCCGGTTCGGCGCGCTCATCGCGGACGTCGTCGAAAACACGAGCGCGAAGGTCGACGTGCACGCGCACGACGACTTCGGGCTGGCCGCCGCGAACGCCCTGGCCGGCTACGAGAACGGCGCCTCGCAGGCGCAGGTCTCGGTCAACGGCATCGGGGAGCGCGCCGGGAACGCGGCCTACGAGGAGGTGGTGATGGCCGCGGAGTCGCTGTACGGCGTCGACACCGGCATCGACACCACGCAGATCACCACCCTCTCGCGGATGATCGAGGACAAGTCCGACATCCCGGTGCCGCCGAACAAGCCCGTCGTGGGGCGGAACGCCTTCTCCCACGAGAGCGGCATCCACGCCGCCGGCGTCATCGAGAACGCCGAGACCTTCGAACCCGGCGTGATGACACCGGAGATGGTCGGTGCCGAGCGGGAACTGGTCCTCGGGAAGCACACCGGGACCCACTCCGTCCGCGAGCGCCTGCGCGACGCGGGCTTCGAACCGACGGAGAACGAGGTCCGGGAGGTCACCCGACGGGTCAAAGACCACGGCGCGGCGAAGAACCGCGTCACGATGGCCGACCTCGAGCGGTTCGCCCGCGAGGTGGGCGTCGAACGCGAGGAGGTCCGGGCCTGAATGCCCACCCTCGCGCTCGCAGCGACCGCCCAGCGACGCGTCTCGGCCACCCCTGCCGACGAGACCGGCAAGGTTTATATGCGACGCCGGCATCAGCAACTCGTAGATGCGACGGAACCGCCGACTCCCCGGGTCCGCACCCGCCGAGAGTCGCGGAACCGTCGCCGGCGACGTCCTCATCGGTATCGTAGGGGCGTAAGCCCCTGCCACCCCCATCCCCCAGATTCTCCGGACCGCATCGCCAGACAGCCACCAGCAGGAACCACCCACGCATGACACGCACGCACGACAGCAGCACCGGACCCGACTATCGACGCGACCCGACCCGGAGGTGTCGACCGTGAGCGACTCGCAGAAGCTCACCGAACAGGACGGCGAGGACGCGGGCGAACGCCCCGTGACGACCGGCGCACAGTCGGTCGTGGCGGCCCTCGAAGCGGCCGGCGCCGAGGTGCTGTTCGGCGTCACCGGCGGGGCGATCATGCCCGTCTACGACGCGCTCTACGACTCGGAGATGACCCACGTGACGATGGCCCACGAGCAGGGCGCCTCCCACGCGGCCGACGCCTACGGGGCCGTCTCGGGGCGGCCGGGCGTGGCCGTCGCCACCTCGGGCCCGGGGGCGACCAACCTCGTCACCGGCCTGGCGGACGCGTCGATGGACTCGGACCCCATGATCGCGCTGACCGGACAGGTCCCCGTGGACTTCGTCGGCAACGACGCCTTCCAGGAGACGGACACCATCGGCGTCACCCGGCCGCTGACGAAGGAGAACTACTTCGCGACCGACCCCGACACGGTCGGTGACGACGTCGGGACGGCCTTCGCGCTGGCCCGGGAGGGCCGGCAGGGCCCGACGCTGGTCGACCTGCCCAAGGACGTCACGCAGGGCGAGACGGACCGGCGCCCGGGCAAGGCGACGGTCCCGGAGACCTACGACCCGCCGACGGAAGCCGACGAGGAGGCCGTCGAGGCCGCGGCGGCGGCGCTCGCGGCGGCCGAGAAGCCGCTCATCCTGGCCGGTGGGGGAGTCATCAAGGCCAACGCGTCGGCCGAACTGCGGCAGTTCGCCCGGGAGTACGACGTCCCCGTGACGACGACGATGCCGGGGCTGGGATCGTTCCCCGAGGACGACCCGCTCGCCCTCGAGATGGCGGGGATGCACGGCACCGGCTACGCCAACATGGCAATCACGCACACGGACGTCATGCTGGCGGTCGGCACGCGCTTCGACGACCGCCTCACGGGCGGCGTCGACACGTTCGCGCCGGAGGCCGAGGTCATCCACGTCGACATCGACCCCGCGGAGATATCGAAGAACATCCACGCGGACTACCCGCTGCTGGGCGACGCCTCGCGCGTGCTCGACCAGCTCTACGACGCGATGCCGCGCAAGCCGGACGCCCGCGAGTGGCGCGAGCAGTGCCAGACCTGGAAGGACGAGTACCCGATGGACTACCGGACGCCCGAGGACGAACCGCTGAAGCCGCAGTTCGTCGTCGAGGCGCTCGACGAGGCAACCGACGACGACACCATCGTCACCACGGGCGTCGGGCAACACCAGATGTGGGCCTGCCAGTACTGGACGTTCACCGAGCCCCGGACGTGGGTGTCCTCGCACGGCCTCGGGACGATGGGCTACGGCCTGCCGGCGGCCATCGGGGCGCGCTACGCCGCGGACGACGACCAGTCCATCGTCACCATCGAGGGCGACGGCTCCCTGCTGATGACGATGCAGGAGCTGTCCGTGGCGGTCCGCGAGCACCTCGACATCACCGTGGTCGTCCTGAACAACGAGTTCGTCGGGATGGTCCGGCAGTGGCAGGACGGCTTCTACGAGGGGCGCCGGATGGCGTCGGGCTACTCGTGGGTGCCCGACTTCGCCAAGCTCGCGGAGGCCTTCGGCGCCCGCGGGTGGACCGTCGACAGCTACGACGCCGTGGCCGACTCCGTCGAGGCGGCGCTGGCCTACGACGGCCCCTCGGTCGTCGACTTCCACATCGACCCCGAGGAAGACGTCTTCCCGATGGTCCCGAGCGGCGGCGCGAACGGACGCTTCGCGATGAACGCCGACCAACTGGAGGAACTCTGAGATGGCTGGTGGACTCGAGGGGCCGGCCCCGCACGAGCGGCCACACCCGCAGGGGCGGCGCAACACGCACGGCATCCGCATCGACCCCGAGGCAGAGGCGACCGAGGAGCCACGCCGGACAGTGCTCTCGGCGCTGGTCCAGCACGAACCGGGCGTCCTCGCGGAGGTGTCGGGGCTGTTCAGCCGACGGCGGTTCAACATCGAGAGCCTGACCGTCGGCCCTACCCTCGACGACGACTGGGCCCGCATCACGATGGTCATCGAGGAGCCCGAACCGGGCATCGAACAGGCCGAGAAGCAACTCGAGAAGCTCATCCCGGTCGTCTCGGTGACCGAACTGGGCGCAGACAGCGTCGCCCAGGAGCTGGCGATGTTCAAGCTGGGCGCCGACGACCCGGACGAGGTCCAGGCAATCACCGAGATGCACGACGGGAAGGTCGTCCACGTCGACCGCGACTCGATCACGGTCGAGGTGACCGGGACCGAAACGGTCATAGACGAGGCGCTGGACAGCTTCGAGCGGTTTACGGTGCGTGAAATCGTGCGCACCGGTACGGCGGCACTGCGACGCGGTGCCGCGCTGACGGCCGAGGAGACGGCCGAGGAGACACCATGACAGACGCAAGCGACTACGACGTACCTGTATACTACGGCGACGACGCGGATCGCGCGCACATCGACGACAAGACGGTGGCCGTCATCGGCTACGGCTCGCAGGGCCACGCCCACGCCCTGAACCTCGCGGACAGCGGGGTCGACGTGGTCGTGGGCCTGCGCGAGGGGTCGTCGTCCCGCGACGCCGCGACGGCGGACGGCCTCCGCGTGGCCACGGTCGCCGAGGCGACGGCCCAGGCCGACGTGGTGGCCTTCCTCATCCCGGACAACAGCCAGCCGGCCGTCTACGAGGCCGACGTCGAACCCAACCTCGACGCGGGCGACACGCTGCTGTTCGCCCACGGGTTCAACGTCCACTACCAGCAGGTCCACCCGCCCGACGACGTGGACGTGACGATGGTCGCCCCGAAGGGACCGGGCCACATCGTCCGCCGCGACTACGAGAACGGCGAGGGGACGCCCTGTCTCATCGCCGTCGACCAGGACGAGACGGGCACGGCGAAGGACGAAGCGCTGGCCTACGCCGACGCCATCGGCGGGACCCGCGCGGGCGTCGTCGAGACGACCTTCCGCGAGGAGGTCGAGTCCGACCTGTTCGGCGAGCAGGCCGTCCTCTGTGGCGGCGTCACCTCGCTCGTGAAACACGGCTTCGAGACGCTGGTCGACAACGGCTACGCCCCGGAGATGGCCTACTTCGAGTGCCTGAACGAACTCAAGCTCATCGTCGACCTGATGTACGAGGGCGGCCTGGGCTACATGTGGTACTCCGTCTCGGACACGGCGGAGTACGGCGGACTCGCGAAGGGCGACGAGATCCTCGACGACCACGTCCGCGAGAACATGGAGGAGACCCTCGAGGCCGTCCAGGACGGCAGCTTCGCTCAGGAGTGGGTCCTCGAGAACAAGGCCAACCGCCCCTCCTACACCCAGCTCAAGCGCCAGGAGGAGGAACACCAGATCGAGGAGGTCGGCGCCCGCCTGCGCGAGATGTTCTCGTGGGCGGAGGCCGCTCCGCACGAGGACGCCGAAGAGGCACCGGCAGATGACTGAGGACCGCAGCCACGGCAGGGACCGCATGCGCGACGTCGAGCACACCGCACCCGACGACGTGGACGCCAACGCCGTCTGGGAGCGGGGACCCCAGCCGGCGCCGGCCCCGGCCGTGTCGACCCGGGACGCCGACGAGGCGTCCGAGGACGCGGAGGCCGACCGATGAGCGAGGGGACGCTCTACGACAAGGTCTGGGACCGCCACGCCGTCACGACGCTCCCGACGGGGCAGACCCAGTTGTTCGTCGGGCTCCACCTCGTCCACGAGGTGACGAGCCCCCAGGCGTTCGGGATGCTCCGCGAGCGGGACCTCGACGTGGCCTACCCCGGGCTCACCCACGCCACGGTGGACCACATCGTCCCGACGGCGGACCAGTCCCGCCCCTACGCCGACGACGCCGCGGAGGAGATGATGTCGGAACTCGAGCAGAACGTCCGCGACGCGGGCATCGAGTTCGACGACCCGACCTCCGGCGAGCAGGGAATCGTCCACATCATCGGTCCGGAGCAGGGGCTGACCCAGCCCGGGAAGACCATCGTCTGTGGCGACAGCCACACGGCGACCCACGGCGCCTTCGGCGCGCTGGCGTTCGGCATCGGCACCTCCCAGATCCGGGACGTCCTCGCGACGGGCTGCATCGCGATGGAGAAACAGCAGGTCCGTCGCATCGAGGTCAACGGCGAACTGGGCGAGGGGGTCGAGGCCAAGGACGTCATCCTCGCCATCATCCGGAAGCTCGGCACCGACGGCGGCGTCGGCTACGTCTACGAGTACGCTGGCGACGTCATCGAGAACATGGGCATGGAGGGGCGGATGTCCATCTGCAACATGTCCATCGAGGGCGGCGCCCGCGCGGGCTACGTCAACCCCGACGAGACCACCTACGAGTGGCTCGAGGGGCGCGACGAGGTCCCCGCGGACCCCGAGGCGTTCGAGGACCTGAAAGGCTACTGGGAGTCGATCCGCTCCGAGGACGACGCCGAGTACGACGACGTGGTCACCATCGACGCGTCGTCGCTCGAGCCGATGGTCACCTGGGGGACGACGCCCGGACAGGGCGTCGGCGTCACCGAGGAGATCCCACACCCAGAGGACCTCCCCGAGGGGAAACAGGACGTCGCGCGGCGCGCACAGGAGCACATGCGCGTCGACCCCGGCGACACGATGGAGGGCTACCAGATCGACGTCGCCTTCCTCGGCTCCTGCACCAACGCGCGACTGCCCGACCTGCGGCGGGCCGCGGAGATCGTCGAGGGCCGCGAGGTCCACCCGGACGTCCGCGCGATGGTCGTCCCGGGGAGCCAGCGCGTCCAGGTCGCCGCCGAGTCCCAGGGGCTCGCGGACGTCTTCCGCGAGGCCGGCTTCGAGTGGCGCAACGCAGGCTGTTCGATGTGCCTGGGCATGAACGAGGACCAGTTGGAGGGCGACGAGGCCTCCGCGTCCTCCTCGAACCGGAACTTCGTCGGCCGACAGGGCTCGAAGGACGGTCGGACCGTCCTGATGAGCCCCGGGATGGTGGCCGCGGCCGCCATCACGGGCGAAGTGACCGACGTTCGGACCGTCGAGGAGCGGGAGGTGGCACAGTGAGCGACGGTCCGGCGGAGACGGTCACCCACGTGTCGGGCACCGGCATCCCGGTCCGCGGGAACGACGTCGACACCGACCAGATCATCCCCGGCCGGTTCCTGAAGGTCGTCACGTTCGACGGCCTCGGCCAGTTCGCCTTCTTCGATCAGCGCTTCGACGAGGACGACGAGCCGAAGGACCACCCGTTCAACGAGGACCGCTTCGAGGGCGCCAGCGTGCTCGTCGTCAACGCCAACTTCGGCTGTGGCAGCTCGCGCGAGCACGCTCCCCAGGCGCTCATGCGCTGGGGCATCGACGCCATCGTCGGCGAGAGCTTCGCCGAGATATTCGCGGGCAACTGCCTCGCGCTCGGCATCCCGACCGTGACGGCAGACCACGAGAGCGTCAACGCGCTCCAGCAGTGGATCGACGACAACCCCGACGGCGAGGTCGAGGTCGACGTCGCCGCGGAGACGGTCCGCTACGACGGCACCGAGATATCCGCCACGGTCGACGAGGGCCAGCGGAAGGCGCTCGTCGACGGCGTCTGGGACACCACGGCGCTGATGAGCGCGAACGCCGAGTCCGTCAGGGAGGTCGCCGAATCGCTCCCCTACGTCCGAGAGGACCAGCTCCCCGCCGATGACTGAGAAAGTCGCGGTCATCCCCGGCGACGGCATCGGTCGCGAGGTGGTTCCGGCGGCGGTGGAGGTGCTCCAGGAGACCGACGCCCCCCTCGCCTTCGCCACCGGCGAGGCCGGCGACGAGGTGCGCGACCGGACCGGCGAGGCCCTGCCCGAGGAGACGGTCGACCTGGTCGAGGAGTCCGACGCCACCCTGTTCGGCGCGACGGGCGAGACGAGCGCCGACGTCATCCTCCCGCTGCGGGGGGTCGTCGACTCGTTCGTGAACGTCCGACCCGCCCGGACCTACCCCGGCGTCGACGCGGTCCAGCCCGACACCGACCTCGTCTTCCTCCGGGAGAACACCGAGGGCGTCTACAGCGGCATCGAGAGCCGCCTCACCGAGGACGTCTCGACGCTGACCCGCCTGGTCACGCAGTCGGCCTCCCGACGGCTGGCCGAGTTCGCCTGCGAGTTCGTCGAGGAGCGCGGCGCGGACGGCTTCACCGTCGCGCACAAGGCCAACGTGATGCGCGTCACCGACGGCGTGTTCCGCGAGTCGGTCCTCGACGTGGCCGGGGAGCGGGACGTCCCGACCGACGAGCGCCTGATGGACGCGCTGGCCATGCAGCTCGTGATGACCCCCGAGGAGTTCGACGTGGTCGTCTGCCCGAACCTGGCGGGCGACATGCTGTCGGACCTCGCCGCCGGCCTCGTCGGCGGCCTCGGCTTGTTGCCGTCGGCCAACATCGGCCCGGAGAACGCCATCTTCGAGCCGGTCCACGGTTCAGCGCCGGACATCGCCGGCGAGGGCGTCGCGAACCCCTCGGCGACCATCCTCTCGGGCGCGATGTTGCTGGACTTCCTCGGCTACGAGGCCGAGGCCGACCACGTCCGCGAGGCGGTCGAGGCCGTCCTCGAGGACGGTCCGCGCACGCCCGACCTGGGCGGAGACGCGACCACCGTCGACGTCGCCGGCGCGGTCATCGACCGCCTCTGAACCGGTTCGCGACTCTTCTCGCAGTTCTCGGCGACGGTGACTCACTCGTGGACCGTCGCGCCGGTGCCGACCCGCGTCTGGAACGCGCGGGCGTCGACGCCGGCGTCCCCGAAGGCCGAGACCATCGCGGCGGCCACGTCGCGCCGGTCGGCCTCGCGGCGACAGACCGCGAGCACCGCCGGGCCCGAGCCCGAGACGGTGACGCCCGTGGCGCCCGCCGCCGTCGCGGCGTCGACCACGCGGTCGTAGCCCGTGATGAGGTCCGCCCGCGCGGGCGTGACGACGCCGTCGGCCATGCCCCGTCCCACGAGGACCGGGTCGTCGCGGAACATCCCCGCGGTGAGGGTCGAGGCGTTGCCGACGACCCGGGTGACGTCCCCGAGCGAGACTGTCTCGGGGACGACGGCGCGGGCGTCCCTGGTCGAGACGACGGCGTCGGGGAGACAGGCGACCAGTGGCAGCGACGCCTGCACGTCGGTCACCGCGTCGTCGGTGACGATGGTGAACCCGCCGAGGATGGCCGGGGCGACGTTGTCGGCGTGGGCCTCGCCCGAGACGGCGGCTTCGCCCTCGGCGGCGACGCGGACGAGTTCCGAGCGGGTGTGGCCCCGGTCGTAGAGGCGGTCGAGCGCGACGGCCGCGCCGGCGGCGCTTGCGGCCGACGACCCCAGTCCCGAGGCCGGGCGGACGCCCTTGTCGATGCGGATGTGGGCCGGCGCGTCGAGTGCGCGCGCGACCACCCCGGCCGTGTTCTTCTCGGGGTCCTCGGGGATGTACTGGCTCCCGGCGCCGGTCACCTCGATGGTCGTCTCCTCGGCGACCTCGACGCGCACGACGTCGGCGGGCCGGTCGAGGGCGACACCGAACACGTCGAACCCGCTCCCGAGGTTCGCGCTCGTGGCCGGCGCCCGGACCGCAATCATAGGCTACGGTTCTGCGAGGGCGGGTAAAAAGGGTGGCGAACCGGACGGGTGACGCCTACGGGGAACGCAAGGAACTTACGCGCCGGCCCGAATCAGCGCACATGATCGCCGTCGTGGGCGGTGGCATCGCCGGTCTCGCCGCCGCCTACCGCCTCCAGGAACACGGGTACGAGGCGACCGTCTTCGAGGCGAGCGACGACCTCGGCGGCCTCGCGGCCACCTACGAGACGGCGGGCGACCCCATCGAGAAGTTCTACCACCACCTCTCGAAGTCCGAGGAGACCATCGTCGAGTTGATCGAGGACCTCGGACTGGGCGCGGACCTGGCGTGGCCCATCGGCAAGAACGCCTACTACGTGGACGGCGTCGTCCACCCGATGGACACGCCGTGGGAGATCCTGGCCTTCCCGCACCTGAGTCTCTACGACACGTTCCGCCTGGGGATGTTGACGCTGGAGGTCGACGTCCGGGGCGGGTGGCCCTCCGTCGACACCTACGAGGACCTCCGGGACTTCGAGGACGTCCCCGTCGAGGCGTTCCTTCGCGAGCACACCACCCGCAACGTCTACGAGACGTTCTGGGAGCCGCTGCTCGACGCGAAGTTCGGTGACCGGAAGGCGGACGTGAGCGCGGCGTGGCTCCTGGGACGCATCAAGTTCCGCGGGGAACGTGACCTGCTCCGGGGCGAGCCGCTGGGCTATCTCCGCGGCGGGTTCGGGCGCCTGCTGGACGCCCTCGTCGCGGCGGTGGGTCGAGAGCACGTCGTGACCGGGGCGCGCGCGACGGACGTCCGCGTCGCGGACGGCGCCGTCGACGGTCTCACGGTCGAGACGGCCGACGGGACGACCCGGCACGACGTCGACGGCGTCGTGGTGGCGGCGATGCCGACGGTCCTCGAGGACCTGACCGGCCACCCCTGCGAGATAACCTTCCAGGGGACGGTCTGCTCGGTCGTGTCGATGGACGAACCGCTGACCGACACCTACTGGCTGAACGTCGGCGACGCGGCGCCCTTCGGCGCGCTCATCGAGCACACGAACTTCGTCTCGCCCGACCGCTACGGCGGCGAGCACCTCCTCTACGTCCCCAAGTACGTCCAGTCGACCGACGACCCGGTGTGGCAGGCGACCGACGAGGAGGTCGAGGACCTGTGGTTCGAGGGCATCGCCGACCTCTTCCCGTCGTTCGACCGCGAGTCGGTCAACTGGGTGAAGACGGCGCGCAACCCCCGGACGGCGCCTGTCTACGAGCGCGGCTACCTCGAGATGGTCGTGCCCTACGACCTGTCCGAGGCGGTGGCCGAGGGGGTCTACTACGCCGGGATGGCGAGCATGGCCCAGTACCCCGAGCGGAGCCTCAACGGCGGCATCGAGGCCGGATACGCCTGCGCGGACCTGATCGCCGGCGTCGAACCCGACTACGGGCCCGACGTGCGCTGACGGGGCCTTTTTCTCGCTGCCGACCGTCGACCCCGGCATGGCCACCGCACTCGCGGACGGGCTCTGGCGACTGGACCTCGGCGCGGTCAACGCCTACCTCTACGACGACGGCGAGGTGGTCCTCGTCGACGCGGGCACGCCGTGGGACGCGGACGCGGTCCGCGCCGGCGTCGCCGACGCCGGGTACGACCTCGTCGACGTCGACCGCGTGCTGGTGACCCACTACGACCTCGACCACGTCGGGGGGCTCGCGGGCCTGACGCCCGCCCTCGACTGCCCGGTGTACGCCCACGACCCGGACGCGTCGATGCTCGCCGGGGAGACCCGCCCGCCATGGCGGTCGCTCAAGGGGGCGTTCCAGCGGGTGACCTCGGCCCTGTTCGTCACCTGGCCCGCCCTGGACGTCGAACGCGTCACCGACGGCGCCGACCTGGGCGGGACCACCGCGCACCACACGCCCGGACACACGCCCGGGCACCTCGCGTTCGTCCATCGGGGTCTCGACGTCGGCTTCCTCGGTGACCTCGTCCGCGAGTCGGACGGGGACCTCGCGCTCTCACCGTGGTATCTGAGCGCCGACGTCGACGCGGTGCGCGAGAGCGTCGGGTCGCTGGCCCGCGAGGCGACCCCCTTCGAGTGGGCCTGCGTCGGCCACGGCGAGCCCCTGCGCCGGGGTCACGAGCGGGTGTCGGCCCTCGCCTAGGTGTCGTCGCGGGCGGGGACGCCGGGCGCGTCCGTCGGGTCGACGTCCTCGGGTTCGGGGTTCGACCCGGCGCTGACCGCACCGGTCTCGTCCTCGACGTAGACGTCGTCCGCGAACCCGCCCTCCGCGTGGGGATGCTCGGGGTCGTCCAACTTCTCCAGCGTCGGCGCCGCGTCGGGCAGGCCGCCGGGGGGCGCGAACTCCCCGAGGGGGTCGGCGACGGTGACGCCGTGGGCGTCGAAGAACTCGCGGTGGCGCTCGTAGTGGGCCTCGACCTCGTCGGCGGGGAACTCCATCATCTCGGTCCAGCCGTGGTTGTAGAAGTCGAAGTTCGCGACGACGTGGGTGATCTCGCGGGCCGCCGCCTCCGAGCGGCCGGCCTGCAGGGCGGCGAGGTACATGTCGACGGTGGCGTCGAACAGGGCGTCGAGGCGGGGGCGGCGCTCCGCCCGTCGCGACTCGGGCGCCCGGTCGAGGAAGACGCCGGTGTGGAGGTCCACCAGCCAGTCGTGGACGTAGCCGCCGACGACGGGCGTCTCCAGCGCTTTCCGCGAGGCGAAGTGGCGGACGTTCTGGCGGATTTTCATACCGCGGTGTAGGGACGCGGGCGCCCTAAACCCACCGGCGCACTCGCAAACGATGGGGAGATAGCAACCGACTTTAACGCGGGATTCGAAGGACGGGACATGAGCGAGTCGTTCGTGATCCTCGGTGACGGGATTGCGGGGAGTTCCGCGGCGGAGACGTTACGCGAGGAGAATCCCGACGCGGACATCACCGTCGTCACCGACGAGGGCGAGCCCCTCTACAACCGCATCCTCATCAAGGAGTTCGCGAAGGGGAAGCTCCCCGAGGCCCCCATCTCCATCCACGACGAGGACTGGTACGACGACCGGAACGTCGACCTCCGGCTGAACACGCTCGTCACCGACGTCGACACCGAGGCTCACACGCTGCACGTCCACGACGGCGAGGACATCGCCTACGACAAGCTCCTCGTCGCCACGGGCGGGACCCCGACACAGCTGCCGGTACCAAACGCGGACGCCGACGGCATCCACCACTTCTGGACCTTCGAAGACGCCCGCCGCATCAAGGATCACGCCGAGACGGCCGAGAACGGCATCGTCGTCGGGGCGGGACTGCTCGGCATCGACCTCGCGGCCATCTGTGCCGCACAGGAGGTCGACGCCCACTACCTGATGCGCGGGGACTGCTGGTGGCGGTACGCGCTCTCCGAAGACGGCGCGGAGATCATCCACGACGCCCTCCGCGAGAAGGGCGTCGACCCCGTCTTCGGCTCCGGCGTCGAGCAGTTCGAGGTAGACGACGAGGGCCACGTCACCGGTGCGACCGACCCGAACGGGGACTACTACGAGGGGGAGTTCGTCGGCGTCGCCATCGGCCTGAACTTCAACACGGAGTTCCTGCAGGGGTCGGGCGTCGAGCGGGACGACGGCATCGTCGTCGACGAGTACATGCAGACGAGCGCCGAGGACGTCTACGCCGCGGGCGACATCACGCGCTTTTACGACACGATCCTGGGCGACCACGAGCAGAACGGGTCGTGGGGGTCCGCCAAGCAGCAGGGCACCGTGGCCGGGAAGAACATGGCCGCGGACGGCGAAGTCGAGGCCTTCCGGTGGGTCTCCTCGTACTCCATCACGCACTTCGACTTCCCCTTCCTCTCCTTCGGCCACCCCACCATCGGCGACGACGAGGCCGAGCGCAAGTACTCGGACACCGAGTGGCGGCGCCTCGCGTTCAAGGACGGCAAGATCGTCGGCGGCGTCCTCATCGGCGACCTCTCCCCCCAGTCGAAGTACAAGCGCCTGATGCAGGACGAGGCCGTCGTGGCCGACCAGAAGGACGTCCTCCTCGAGAAGTCCTTCGACCCCGAGAAGCTCACCCTCGCCACCGAGCAGTAGTCCCGTTCGCTCCCGCCGGTCGCTCACGGGACCGACACGGTTTTCGGCGCGCGACGCCGACGCCAGGGCATGAGCATGAGTGGCGACGGGGAGATGACCCTCGCGTTCGAACTCGCCGCCCTGAAGGAGCTGGCCGACCCTGCGGCGGCGTTCACCGACGCGCGACAGTGGACCGCCTACGTGGGCGTCATCTCCGACGAGCCGACCTACGAGGTGACGAACTTCACCCGGAAGCGCCGCATCCGCCAGGACTTCTTCTCCGGGCCGAAGGGCAAGCAAGAGAGCCTCGAAAGCGTCCGCGAGCAGTTCGACACCGACCGGCACGTCTTCGTCGGGACCAGCGACGCCGACCGCGAGATGGCCGAGGAGACGGGCTGGGAGTACCTCGACGTGACAGACGCCGCCGACGCGGCCGGGTGGGACCTCGGCGACGGCGACGACGCGGAGACCACCACCGAACGGGACGTGCGCGAGGACTGGCCGTAGCGCGGGTCTTAAACCGGGCCGGACCCAAGCCGGGGGCATGGCTGAACCCCGGGTCCCCGGGAGCGGGACGGCGACGCTCGACCTGCCCTGCGGGGAGACCATCGACCCGGTCCGGGACGTGGACATGGGCATGCGGGAGCTCACCTGCGACTGCGGCGCGACCCACGCGGTGGTGATGGACGTCCACCCGCCGTCGCGGTTCGTCCCCGAGTCCATCGTGGACGTGTTGCGCGAGGCCGTCGAGACGCGGGACGCGGAGCGGCGGGGCGAGTTCGGGACGCCACACCTCATGGCGATGGCGACCGAGGAGTTCCCCGAGGACGTCGTCCTCGCCGAGGTCGAGACCGGCGAGGTGGGCTACTCGGCGGTGTGGGTCACCGCCTTCGACTCCCGGCGCCTCCACGAGGTCCTCGTCGAGTTGCTCGTCGAGATGATGGACCACGCCGTGGGCCACAGCCCCGACGACGACGCGAAGTCGGCGTTCGCGTCCCAGTTACAGGAGTTCGACGTCGCGGCGTTCGTCGAGGCCTACCGCGACCGGCGGGACTTCACGGACGAGACCGACGCGGCGCTCTGAACGGTCGGCAGACGGTCGCAAGACAGTCGCCTGACGCGGATTTATCAATCGAGGGATGCTATTGCGTGACGTGAACGTGAGCCACGGCGACCCCGACCACGACCGCGTCCGGGCCGCGCTCCGGGAGGCCGACCCGGAGGGGCCGCTCACGGCCCGGGAGGTGCTGGCGCTCTGCCGGGAGCACGGCGTCGAGTTGGGGAGCGCCCACCGCGTGGCGACCGTCCTCGGCCGGTGGGCCGAGAGCGGCGACGCCGTCACCGTCATCCGCTCGGACCCGTACCGCTACGAGTTCGACCTCTGAGCGCGTCGGAGGGGGCGTGTCCGCCACCCGTTCGGACGGGGTGTGAGAGGGCCACGAAGGACGGCCCGTATCGTCGTTCTTAAGGCGGGCCACGCCCCTGTTCCGAACGACTATGAGCGGCGACGAAGACCGCACCATCCTGCTGATCGGCAGCGGGCCCATCCAGATCGGACAGGCAGCCGAGTTCGACTATTCGGGCGCGCAGGCGTGCCGAGCGCTCCAGGAGGAGGGTGCGCGAGTCGTCCTCGTGAACTCGAATCCCGCGACCATCATGACGGACCCGGAGATGGCCGACGAGGTCTACCTCGAACCCATCACCGCGGACCACATCGCGGAGATCATCCGGAAGGAAGAGCCCGACGGCGTCATCGCCGGACTGGGCGGCCAGACCGGGCTGAACGTCACGGCCGAACTCGCGGAGCGGGGCATCCTCGAGGAGCACGACGTCGAGATCATGGGGACGCCGCTGGACACCATCTACGCCACCGAGGACCGCGACCTGTTCCGCCAGCGGATGCACAAGATAGACGAACCGGTCCCCAAGTCGACGACCATCGCGCTCGGGGAGGACCGCGAGACGAACGACCTCTCAGACGAGGAACTCCGCGAGCGGGTCGAGGACGCCGTCGACGAGGTCGGCGGCCTCCCGGTCATCATGCGCACGACCTACACTCTCGGCGGGTCGGGGTCGGGCGTCGTCTCGGAGATGGACGAACTCGTCGACCGGGTGCGCGCCGGCCTTCGCCTCTCCCGGAACGACGAGGTGCTCATCACCGAGTCCATCGCGGGCTGGGTCGAACTCGAGTACGAGGTGATGCGGGACGCCGACGACTCCACCATCATCATCTGCAACATGGAGAACCTCGACCCGATGGGCATCCACACGGGCGAGTCCACCGTCGTCACGCCCTCGCAGGTCATCCCCGACGAGGGCCACCAGGAGATGCGCGACGCCGCGCTCGAAGTCATCCGCGAACTCGGCATCCAGGGTGGCTGTAACATCCAGTTCGCGTGGCGCGACGACGGCACGCCCGGCGGCGAGTACCGCGTCGTCGAGGTGAACCCGCGCGTCTCGCGGTCGTCCGCGCTCGCCTCGAAGGCGACGGGCTACCCCATCGCCCGCATCACGGCGAAGGTCGCCCTCGGCAAGCGCCTCCACGAGATCGAGAACGAGATCACCGGCGAGACGACGGCGGCGTTCGAACCCGCCATCGACTACGTGGTGACGAAGGTGCCCCGCTGGCCCAAGGACAAGTTCCCCGAGGTCGACTTCGAGTTGACGACGGCGATGAAGTCCACGGGGGAGGCGATGGCCATCGGACGGACCTTCGAGGAGTCGCTGCTGAAGGCGCTCCGCTCGACCGAGTACGAACCCGCCGTCGACTGGAGCGAAGTCCAGGACACCGTCCTCGAGCGGGCCTACCTCGAGACGCCCTCGCCCGACCGGCCCTACGCGATGTTCGAGGCCTTCGACCGGGGATACACGACGGAGGAGGTCGCCGAGTTGACCGGCATCGAGGCGTGGTACGTCGAGCGGTACGGCCGCATCGCGGACGCGGCCGCCGACGCCGCGACCGGCGCGTTCGAGGGCGCCGCCGAGGCCGGGTTCACGAACGCCGAGGTGGCCGAGATGGCCGGGGCCGACGTCGAGTCGGACCACCACAGCGCCCAGTCCTCGCGGTACGCCGACGGCGGCACGGACGTGACCGTCGAGGACGTCGAGGCCGTCGCGCCCGACCGCTCGTTCAAGCAGGTCGACACCTGCGCGGGCGAGTTCGCGGCCTCGACGCCGTACTACTACTCCTCGCGGGCGGCCGTCGAGGGGGCGACCCGCGACCTGATCGACGAGGTGCAGGTCGACCAGGAGGCGCGGAGCGTCGTCATCGTCGGCGCCGGGCCCATCCGCATCGGGCAGGGCGTGGAGTTCGACTACTGCACCGTCCACGCGGTGCGCGCCCTCCGCGAGGAGGGGATCGACGCCCACATCGTCAACAACAACCCCGAGACGGTCTCGACCGACTACGACACCTCCGACGGCCTGTTCTTCGACCCAATCACGGCCGAGGAGGTGGCCGACGTCGTCGAGGCCACCGAGGCCGACGGGGTGATGGTGCAGTTCGGCGGGCAGACCTCCGTCAACATCGGGCGCCCGCTCGAGGCCGAACTCGACCGGCGCGGCCTCGACTGTGACCTGATGGGGACGAGCGTCGACGCGATGGACCTCGCCGAGAACCGCAACCGGTTCAACGCCCTCATGGACGAACTGGGCATCGCGCAGGCAGAGGGCGGCACCGCCCAGTCCCGCGAGGAGGCGCTCGCACTGGCCGAGGAGATCGGCTACCCCGTGCTGGTCCGCCCCTCCTACGTGCTGGGCGGGCGCGCGATGGAGGTCGTCTACGACGACGAGGACCTCGTCGAGTACATCGAGGAGGCGGTCCGGGTCAGCCCGGACCAGCCCATCCTGGTCGACGAGTTCCTCGAGGACGCCGTCGAACTCGACGTCGACGCCGTGGCGGACGGCGACCGCGTCCTCGTCGGTGGCGTGATGGAGCACGTCGAGAGCGCGGGCGTCCACTCCGGGGACTCGGCGTGCATGATCCCCCCGCGTTCGCTCTCGGACGAGACGATGGCCCGCGTCCGGGAGGTCGTCGAGGACATCGCCGTCGCCCTCGACACCGTGGGCCTCCTGAACGTCCAGCTCGCCGTCAGGGACGGCGAAGTGTACGTCCTCGAGGCGAACCCGCGGTCCTCGCGGACGGTGCCGTTCGTCTCGAAGGCGACCGGCGTCCCCATCGCCAAACTCGCCGCGAAGGTGATGGCCGGCTACAGCCTCGACGACCTGGACGTCGAGGAGCAGATCCCCGAGCAGGTGAGCGTCAAGGAGGTCGTCCTGCCGTTCGACCGCCTGCCGGGGTCGGACCCGCGGCTGGGCCCGGAGATGAAGTCCACCGGCGAGGTCATGGGGACGGCCGACACGTTCGGCCAGGCCTACTGGAAGGCCCAGACGGCCGCCGGTGCCGTCCTCCCCGAGGGCGGCACGGCGGTCATCGATCTGCCGGTGAACGTCGACGCCTTCGCCGAGTTCTACGACATCGAGGAGTTCGACGACGTCCCCGAGGCCATCCGCCAGGGGAAGGTCGACCTCGTCATCACGCGCGACCGGAAGGCGCTCCAGACCGCCGTCGAGGAGGACGTCACCTACTACTCGACGGTGCCGAGCGTCGAGGCTGCCCTCGAGGCGCTCCGGTCCCGCGACCTGCCGACGGACGTCGAGTCGGTCAGCCGTCGTCCCAAGCGGACCCGGCAGTGGGGCGAACCCGGATCGACCGTCGACGGGTCCGACGCGGCGAACCTGCGCACCGACGACTGAGCGGCGACGCCCACAGAAGACCTTTTGCGGACGAGTCCCACGGGTCTACAGCGATGCCCTCCTACGTCGACACCGCCGGCGCGGCCGGCGACGACGCCGCCGACCCCGAGCGGACGCCGGCGGTCGTCTCCCTCGCGGACGACGGGGCCGGCGAGTTGCTGGGGTCGCTGACCTCCGAGACGGCACGCGAGATGCTCGCCGCGCTCGAGGACTCGCCCCGCCCGCCGTCGGCGCTGGCCGACGCCGTGGACACCTCACTGCAGAACGTCCACTACCACCTCGACCGGATGGAAGCCGCGGGCGCCGTCGAGGTGATCGACACCGCCTACTCCGAGAAGGGACGCGAGATGGCCGTCTACGCGCCGACCGGGTCGCCGCTCGTCGTCGTCTCGGCCGACGAGGACGCCGACGCCGTCGTGGCGGCGCTCGAACGCCTGCTGGGCGGGGTCGCGGTGCTCTCGCTCGCGTCCGTGCTCGTCAAGCGGGCGCTCACGGCCCCGACACGTCTCGCACCGGGCGTCGACCCGAACGCGTACGCCGTCGCGCCGACGGTCAGTCCGCCGCCGGTGGGCCTGTACGCCTTCGTCGCCGGACTAGTCCTGCTCTGTGGGTGGGTCGCCGTCCGCTACCGCCGCGAGCGGAGGTGACCCGCCCGCGAGGCCGGCCACGGCGAGCGTGACCCCGACCGGGAGGAGGACGAACAGCTGTGAGATGCGGACGGACGCGGAGACCTGGAGGTGGCCCCAGTACGCGCCGAGAATCGCCGCCGCGACGGCGAGACAGGCCGCGCCGCCGAGCGTCGCCGCCGCGCGTGCGGGCCGGCGACCCAGCACCGCAGCGACGAGACACGCGAGTCCGAGGAGGGCGTAGCCCCCGTCGAGGGGCCGTGTGTCGCCGAACAGGGGCGTCGACCCCGACGCGGCGAGCGCGAGCAATTCCGCTGCGAGGAGGACCAGCCCGACGGCCCCGGCGACGGAGCGGACGCCGTCGGCACCCCTCCCGGAACCGGCGACGGTCGCCCCGGCGTCGGGTCCCCCCCAGAGGCGAGTGGCGAGGCCGGCCCACGCGAGGCCGTAGACGCCGAGGCCGACGCCCAAGACCGGCGTGAGCGACGCGTTGACCACGGCGCTCGCGGGGACGGCGAGCGCGAACGCGACGCCCGCCCACCGGGAGAGGACCCCGGCGTCGACGAGCGCCCAGCCGACGAGTGGCGACCCCGCGGCGAGACAGGCGACGGCCGTCACCAGCGGGATGCCGACGACGACGAGTTTGACGATGGCGTCGGGGAGGAACGCGTCGAGGAGGAGGGCGAGGAAGCCGGCGGCGAGGCCGGCAGCGAGGAGCGCCACTCCGGTGTGGCCCGCGACGCCGTACCGGTCGCCGTACTGCCGGCGGAGTTCGAGCAGGCCGAAGGCGGCGAGGGGCGGCGCGGCGACGGCGACGTCCCCGACGCCGGGGGCGACGCCGCGGACGGCCACCGCGACGGCCCAGAGGAGGCCCCCGGCGGCGGCGAGTGCGGCGTTGCGTTCGCGGCGGGCGAGTGCGAGCACGGCTACCCCTGCGTTCGCGGGGGCGTGCCGAGTAGCTGGCGGAGACTACAGGGATCCCTTGAGGCTACTCGCCGGCCATCGCGAGGACGTCGTCGAAGAAGTCCAGCGAGTCGTGGGGCCCGGGGTTGGCCTCGGGGTGGTACTGGCGGGTGATGACCTGGAGGTCCTCGGACTCCAGGCCCTCCGCGGTGTCGTCGTTGACGTTTACCTGCGTCACCTCGAGTTCGTCCGGCGTCTCCGCGACGGTGTAGCCGTGGTTCTGCGTGGTCATCACGACGCGGTCGGTGCGGAGGTCCCGCACCGGCTGGTTGACGCCGCGGTGGCCGAAGTCCATCTTCTCGGTGGTGCCGCCGAGGGCGCGTGCGACGACCTGCTGACCGAGGCAGATGCCCGCGACCGGGCGCTCGCCGACGTATCGGTCGACCAGCGACTGGGCCGCCTCGAAGTTCGCTGGGTCGCCCGGGCCGTTCGAGATGAACACGAGGTCGGCACCGGTCTCCTCGACGTCCGCAGGCGTCGCGTCGTAGGGGAGGACGTAGACGTCCGCCCCGCGGGCGGTCAGCGAGTCGACGATGCTGCCCTTGGCGCCGCAGTCCACGAGAGCGACGTCGGGGGCGTCGGCGGGGGCGTCCTCGTCCGCGGGGACGCGGTAACCCTCGTCGACGCTGACCGAGGCGCCGATGTCCGTGTAGTCGGACATGTGCGGACAGTCCGCGAGCTCCGCGACGGCGTCGTCGCGGGTCGCGTCCGGCCCGGCGGCGATGCCACACTTCATGGCGCCGCCCTCGCGGATGTCCGTGACGAGGTCGCGGGTGTCCAGGTGGTCGACGGCCGGCACGCCCTCCTCGGACAGCCAGTCGGCCACGTCCTCGGTGAGTTCGCGCGAGACGACCGCCGATGGGTGGACGCGGTCCGACTCGAATCGCTCGGGTCGGACGCCGTAGTTGCCGATGAGCGGGTAGGCGAAGGTCAGGACCTGTTCCTCGTAGGAGGGGTCCGTGAGGCTCTCCTCGTAGCCCGTGTACGCCGTCGTGAAGACCAGTTCGCCGTGTGCGGTGCCCGGCGAGCGGGCGCGAGCCGACACGACGTCGCCGGTCTCCAGCGCGATGTAGGCGTCCGACATCGAGAGCGGATAGGTGCGTCCCCACTCTAAAACCCTCGCTTTCGAGTCGGCAGCGAGGCGCGCTACCGACGGTGGCGCGCCGCGAGGGCGCGGGGGGCACGGCACCGAGCGACGAGACGCGCCCCAGGGCGCGGCGTCTCCGCGAGACGCGAGCGACTGCCCCGACGGCAGACCGCAGACTGTTTTACCCCCCTGGGCCATCTGTGGGCCATGAGCGACACGAATCCGGACGGCGACGTGGACGCGGTGGGTGCGTCGGTCCACGAGAACGCCGGGCAAGACGTCGTCGCCGTCGACGAACAGGACCACGCGCGGGGGACGGTGAACCGTCTCGAAGCCCACACCGGAGAGGGTGTCCGCCACCGCGCGTTCACCTGTCTGCTCTTCGACCAGGAGGGCCGGATACTGCTCGCCCAGCGCTCGCCCGGCAAGCGCCTCTGGGACGGCCACTGGGACGGGACGGTCGCCTCCCACCCCGCACCGGACCAGTCCCAGGAGGACGCCACCAGCCAGCGACTCGAGGAGGAACTCGGCGTCACGCCCGACCAGTACGAGCGCCTGCGGGTGACGGACAAGTTCGAGTACAAGCGCTACTACATGAACGAGGGCGTCGAGTGGGAGGTCTGTGCCGTACTCCAGACGACGCTGACCGACGCCTCGCTCGACCCCGATCCCGATGAGGTGGGTGGCCTCCTGTGGGCCGACTACCAGCACCTCCACGAGCACCCGCGGTACTACCGGCAACTCGACCTCTGCCCGTGGTTCGAGATCGCGATGCGCCGGGACTTCGAGTGACGTCAGGACCGGCCGGCCAACCAGACGCCGACGAGGCCGAACAGCACCGCGGGGACCATCGCGAGCGCGAGGTAGGCGTCGTGGAACGGGAGGAACGTCGGTGGCCAGACCAGTATCGCGACGGGGAAGCCGACGAGACAGACCAGCAGGGCGACCACGAGCCCCCAGGACTGGCGGGCGTCGAGACCGTCGCCCGACGCCGGTCGCGCCCCGCCCATCTCCCCCGCCCGGTGGACGTGGGTGTCGTCGTCTGCCATCCCCTCGACGGTGGGACTCCCGGCCCATAGCAGGTCCGGTTCGGAGCGGGGGCGCGCCGCGAGGCGGCGGTCGCCGGCAGTTTAAGGGACGGGCCGACCGAACCCAGGCCATGGTCGACTTCCAGAGCCGCGACGCCCGCCGCTCGCACGGCGGCGGCGCGGCCGACGAGGCGAGCGACGACGGGACGCCGGCCGACGGCGAAAGCGGTGGCGGCGACGCGACCGACGAGGACGCAGGCGCTCGCGGCGACCACGCGAGCGCCCACGACCACCCGCACGACCACGACGCGCCGGTGACGCTCGGGTTCGGGGTCGTCACCGTCACCTCCTCGCGGTCGGTCGCCGAAGACGCGAGCGGGGACACCATCGTCTCGCTGGTCGAGGCCGAGGACCACGAAGTGGTCACCCGCGAACTCGTCGGCGACGACTACGACCGGGTGCAGGACGTCGTCGACAACCTCGTCGGCCGGAGCGACGTCGACGCCGTCGTCACCACCGGGGGGACGGGCGTCACGCCCGACGACGTGACCGTCGAGGCGGTCACCCCCCTCGTCGACAAGCACCTCCCGGGGTTCGGGGAACTGTTCCGGGCGCGCTCGCGCGAGGAGGTTGGCACGAAGGTCATCGCCACCCGCGCGACGGCGGGGGTGGCCGAGGGCGTCCCCGTGTTCTGCTTGCCCGGAAGCGAGAGCGCCGTCGAACTCGGGGTACGCGAGGTGATCCTCCCGGAGGTGAGCCACCTCGTGGCCCTCGCGCGCCGGGAGGACGAGTAACCGCGCGCGCCGGTCACTCGCGGTCGAGGAGCGCCTCTGCGACGTCGGCGGCGTCGAGGACGGCCGGGTCGATGGCGAGGTCGACCTGTGCGCGGACGAACTCCGGCATCGTGTCCGGCGAGTAGACCACCACGGTCGCGTCCGGGTTGGCCTCAAGGGCGATGGGGATGGAGGTCGCCTCCGAGACGTCGGTGAGGACGTAGACGTCGACGTCCTCGACGCCCGCCTCGAGCAGTCGGTCCCGCGTGACGACGCCCGCGAGTCGCTCGACGGCGACACCGCGGGCCTCGAAGGCGGCGCCCAGACCGCGTTCCGGACCGGCGATGAGGACGGCCGTCATTCGTACTCGATGGTCGCGGGCGGTTTGTGCGTCACGTCGTAGACGACGCGCGAGACGTTCGGGAGCGTCCCGGTGACCCGGGACTGGACGCGCTGGAGGGTCTCCCAGTCGAGTTCCTGTGCGCGGGCGGTCATGCCGTCGCGGGACTCCACGGACCGGACGGCGACGACCCAGCCGTGGACGCGGTTGTCGCCCTTCACGCCCGTCGCCTTCCCGAGGACGGCCGCGAACGCCTGCCAGGGCTCGTACGCCTCGAGTTCGTCCTCGACGACGGCGGTCGCCTCGCGGGCCACCTCGACCTTCTCGGAGGTGACCTCGCCGACGACGCGCACCGCGAGACCGGGACCGGGGAACGGCATCCGCTCGGAGATGACCGCTTCCAGGCCGAGGTGGCGGGCCACCTCGCGGACCTCGTCCTTGTAGAGGTCCCGCAGGGGTTCGACGATGCCCTCGAAGTCGACCGCCTCGGGGAGGCCGCCCACGTTGTGGTGGGACTTGATGTTGCCCTCGCTCTCGATGCGGTCGGGGTAGATGGTCCCCTGGACGAGGTAGTCCGCGTCCACCTCGTGGGCCACCGACTCGAACTCCCTGATGAACTGCTCGCCGATGACCTGTCGCTTCTCCTCGGGGTCGGTCACGCCCGCCAGCGCGTCGAAGTAGCGGTCGGCGGCCTCGACGACGCGCAGGCGGTCCATGTAGTCGAACGTCTCGCGGATGTCGGCGGTCTCGCCCTTGCGCATCAGGCCCGTGTCGACGTACACCGGGACGAGCTGGTCGCCGACGGCCTCGTGGGCGAGCGCAGCCGCCGTCGAGGAGTCCACGCCGCCCGAGAGGGCGATGACCGCCGTCGCGTCGCCCAGTCGCTCGCGGACGTCGGCGACGGCCTCCTCGACGAACGCGTCGACGTCGACCATCAGGCCTCCACCTCCTCGCCCTCCCGGTCGGCCCGGGCCATCACGGCGTCGACGAAGCCGACGAACGGCGGCGACGCCCGCCCGGGGCGGGAGGTGAACTCGGGGTGGAACTGCGTCCCGAAGAAGAAGGGGTGCTCGGGCAGCTCCAGTATCTCCATCCGGCGACTGGCCCGCCCCGAGAACGCGAGGCCGGCGTCCTCGAGGGGGTCGATGTAGGAGGGGTTGACCTCGTAGCGGTGGCGGTGGCGCTCCACGCAGGAGGTCCCGCCGTAGAGGTCGGCGGCCAGCGTCCCCGGCGCGATGTCGGTCTCGTGGGCGCCGAGGCGCATCGTCCCGCCCATGTCCTCTGTGTCTGCCTGCTCGGGCAGGAGGTCGATGACGGGGTGGGGCGTGTCGGGGTCGATCTCCGCGGAGTGGGCCCCGTCCAGGTCGAGGACCGAGCGCGCGAACTCGACGACGGCCATCTGGAAGCCCAGGCAGAGGCCCAGGAACGGCACGTCGTTCTCGCGGGCGTACCGGACGGCCGCGATCTTGCCGGCGATGCCCCGGGAGCCGAACCCGCCGGGGACGACGACGCCGTCGACGTCGTCGAGTTGCCCGTCGTGGCCGTCGGCGAGCGACTCGGAGTGGACCCACGTGCGCTCGACGTTCACGCGGTGGTGGAAGCCGGCGTGCTTGAGGGCTTCGTGGATGGAGATGTAGGCGTCCTCGAGGCCGTACTTCCCGACGAGAGCGACGGTCACGGTGTCGGTCGCCTCCCGGGTGACCACGTCGCGCCAGGCGGTCGAGCGCTCGGCGGGCGGGAGCGCCCGGTCCGCGAGGTTCAGGTGCTCCATCACGTACTGGTCGAGGGCCTCCTCCTCGACGACCAGGGGGACGCGGTAGATGTCCTCCACGTCGGGGTTCGAGAAGACGGCCTCCGTCGGGACGTCACAGAACAGGGCTATCTTCTCCTTGACGTCCTGGTGGAGGGGGTCGTCGCACCGGCCCACGACGACGTCCGGTTGGAGGCCGATGGATCGCAGTTCCTTCACCGAGTGCTGGGTCGGCTTCGTCTTCTGCTCGCCGTTCTTCGAGTAGGGGACCAGCGTGACGTGAGCGAACAGCAGGTCCTCCTCGTCTTCCTCGTGGGCGAACTGGCGGAGTGCCTCGAGGTACTGCATGCCCTCGATGTCGCCCACCGTCCCGCCCACCTCGACGATGCAGACGTCCGTCCCCGCGGCGGCCTCGCGGATGCGGCGCTTGATGTCGTCGGTGACGTGGGGGATGATCTGGACGGTCTTGCCGAGGTAGTCGCCGGCGCGTTCGCGCTCGATGACCTCCTGGTAGACCTTCCCGGTGGTGACGTTGTGGTCGGCGGTCATGTCGACGTCGAGGAACCGCTCGTAGTTGCCCAGGTCGAGGTCCACCTCGGCGCCGTCCTTCAGGACGTACACCTCGCCGTGCTGGTAGGGATTCATCGTCCCCGCGTCGACGTTCAGGTACGGGTCGATCTTCACGGCGGTGACGTCGAATCCGGCGTTGGCCAGCAGACGACCGGTGCTCGCGGCCGTGATGCCCTTCCCGAGACCCGACATCACGCCCCCGGTGACGAAAATGAACTTGTTCCCCAGTGAGGGGTCGTATCCGGTCTCCGTCGGCATACTGACGGTGCGGCAGGGCGAGGCAAAACCGTTTCGGAGGGGGGCCGCCCACGTCACGCGTGGACACAGGCCAGCGTCGCTCGCGACGCCGGTCTACGGGAGGCGGGACGCGAGGAACCTCGCCACCCGCTCTCCCACCGCCTCGTGCTGCCCGACGAAGTGGTGGTCCGCGGGGAGTTCCGTGACCGCGCCGCCCCGCGCTTTGACCGCCGCGGCGACGGGAGCAGCGTCGACCGTGTCGTCGCGCGCGCCGACGATGACCTGCACCGGGCCGTCGACGCGCCGGACGGCCGCGACCGGGTCGCGGTCGGCCGCCACGGCGGCGGCCGGCGCGAGCAGCGAGCAGGCGGCGACGGCACCCGGGTCGGCCGCCCCCGCGGCGAGGGCCGCGACGCTCCCGCCGAAGCTGTAGCCGAACAGGCCGACGGCGTCGAAGCGGTCGCCGGCCCACCGGACCGCCGCGAGGGCGTCCGCGGCCTCGCCCCGGCCACCGTCCCACGGGCCGTAGTCGAACCGCAGGCAGGCCACGCCGCGGTCCGCGCAGGCGTCGGCGACCGCCCGGAGGCGCCTGTCGCCCCGGTGACCGCCGTGCCGGGGGTGGGGCGGACAGGCGACGACGCAGGCCGCGCCGTCGGCGTCGTCGAGGTCGGCGACGGCCTCGCGCGGGCCGGGAAGGGGGAACACGGCTGTCTCGCCGGTGCGTGGGCGAGTGAGACATTTAAGGTCGCGGGTCGAAGGGAGGGTATGGGACTGCTCGGGCGCATCTCTTATGTCATCAGGTCGAAGCTCAACGCCGTGATCTCGCGGGCGGAGGACCCGAGCGAGACGCTCGATTACTCCTACGAGCAGATGCGCGACGAGTTACAGGACGTCAAGAAGGGCATCGCGGACCTCACGACCCAGAAGAAGCGCCTCGAGATGCAGAAGCGGCGCCTCGAACAGAACGTCGAGAAGCACAACGAGCAGGCGCGGGAGGCGGTCAGGCAGGACCGGGACGACCTGGCGCGGCGGGCCCTCGAGAAGAAGCAGGCCAAGATGCAACAGATCGAGGAACTAGAGGGCCAGATCCAGGACCTCGACGGCACCCAGGACCGCCTCGTCGAGAAGAAAGACCAGCTACAGACTCGCATCGAGGAGTTCCGGACGCGCAAGGAGACCATCAAGGCCCGCTACGAGGCCGCGGAGGCACAGACCCGCGTCTCCGAGGCGATGACCGGCGCCGGCGAGGAGATGGAGGACGTCACCCGGGCCATCGAGCGCGCGACCGACCGCACCGAGGAGATGGAGGCGCGCGCGGCCGCCATGGACGAACTCACCGAGGAGGGCGTCTTCGAGGACGTCCTCTCCGACGAGGACGAGATCGACCGCGAACTCTCGCGCGCCCGGACGGACCGCGAGGTCGAGACCGAACTCGACACGCTGAAGGCAGAACTCGAGGCGGGCGAATCCGCGCCGGCGAGCGAACCCGCCGCCGAGGCCGAAGGCGGCGCGGACGTCGACGAGGCGGCGATCGAGGAGGAACTGGAGGACCTCAAGGAGAGCGAGTAGCCGGCGGGCGAGCGACGACGCGAGCGCGGGCCGTCTAGTCGAACTCGTAGGTCACCGAGCGGTCCGACCCGCAGTTCGGACAGTCGACGGACGCAGAGGACAGGGTCGTCCCGCAGCGACGGCACTCGACGTAGCGGACGGGCGTCGAACGTCGGCCGAGTAGTCGTGTCACGAATCCGTTCATCTCGACTGAACAGTCTCGATCGTCCGACTTTGTTATGGAGCGGATAAACACGAGACCCACCCCCGTTCCGTCGCCGACTGACGGCCCCGCGGGGACCGCCCCGTGCCGCGGCGGCCCGGTGACCACGGCGTCGGGGACCGTCCCTTTTCCGTCTCCGGCCCCAGCCACGCACATGGCCGAGACGACGGGACCGCGCGGGGAACGACCGCGACCGGGGCCGGGCACAGCCACGGCCCGGAGGGCCGGGCTGTGAGCGCCGACGACGGACGACCGAGCGACACCCTCCGGCGGCGGGTGCCGGCGAACCGGGCGAAGGTCTGGGTCCTCCTCGGCGCCGACCGGCGACTCCTCGCCGGCGTCGTGCTCGCCCTGATCTTCACCGCCTTCCTCGTGCTGGGTGCGCTGGACCCGGCGCCTCTCCGGGCGGCGATGGAGAGCGGAGACCCCGTCGAGACGCTGTTCCAGGCGCTCGTGACCGCCATCATCACGGGCGTCACCCTGGTGGTGAGCATCAACCAGCTCGTCCTGTCGCAGGAACTCGGCGCCGTCGGCGACCAGCGCGACCGCATGGAGGAGGCCATGCAGTTCCGGCGGGACGTCGAGGGACTCCTCGACGCGCCCATCAGTCCGCCCGAACCGTCGGCGTTCCTCCGCGCACTCGTCGACGTGAGCGGCGAGCGCGCACGGGAACTCGCCGCGACGGTTGCCGACGACCCCGACGAGGAGTTCCGGAGCCGGATCGACGACTACGCTGACGGCCTGCGGACGAACGCCGCGGCGGTGAGCGCCCAGGTGGCCGACGCGGAGTTCGGGACGTTCGAGTTGGTGCTCGCGGCGCTGAACTTCAACTACTCGTGGAAGATCTACCAGGCGCGCCGCCTGCGGAACGAGCACGCCGCGGACCTCGACGAGGAGACGGCGGTCGCGCTCGACGACCTCATCGAGGTCCTCCAGTACTTCGGGCCGGCCCGCGAGCACGTCAAGACGCTGTACTTCCAGTGGGAACTCATCGACCTCTCGCGGGCGATGCTCTACGCCGCCCTCCCCGCACTAGTGGTCGCGGGCGGGATGGTCCTCTTCGTCGACGACCCGGCGACGGTGACGGGGCAGACGCTCGGCGTCGACGACCTCGTGTGGGTGGTGGCCGCGGCGACGACGGTGGCGCTCGTGCCGTTCACGCTGCTGTTCAGCTACGTCCTCCGCATCGCCACCGTGGCCAAGCGCACCCTGGCGATCGGCCCGTTCGTCCTCCGGGACGTCGACCGGACCGACGACATCGACTGGGACTAGTCGAGGAAGTCCGGGTCCGTCCGCATCGCCGCTCGCTCGTCCCGCAGGTGGTCGACGAACTCCGCAAGCGCGACGTCGCTGGCCTCGCGTTCCTTCCGGTCGCGGACCGAGATGGTGTCGGCGGCCTCCTCGTCGTCGCCGAGGACGAGCATGTATGGGACCCGTCGCTCGTGGGCCGCCTGGATCTTGCGGCCGACGGTCCAGGAGCGGTCCTCGACGTCGGCCCGGAAGCCGGCGTCCGTCAGTTCGTCCCGGACCGACTCCGCGTAGGGGATGTTGTCGTCGCTGACCGGGAGGATGCGGACCTGTTCGGGCGCCAGCCAGAGGGGGAACTTGCCGTCGAAGTGCTCGATGATGACGCCCATGAACCGCTCGAAGGACCCGAGGAGCGCCCGGTGGACCATCACCGGGCGGTGGTCCTCGTTGTCCTCGCCCACGTAGGTCAAGTCGAGGCGCTCGGGGATGTTGAAGTCGAGTTGCACCGTGCCGACGGTCCACTCGCGCCCGAGGGCGTCCCGGGCGTCGAAGGCGACCTTCGGGCCGTAGAAGGCGGCCTCGCCCTCCTCGACGACGTAGTCGAGGTCCTCGGCCTCGAGGGCGTCCCGCAGGTCGCCGGTCGCCTGCTCCCAGAGGTCGTCGCTCCCGATGGCGTCGTCGCCTTTCGTCTCCAGTTTGTAGATGACCTCGAGGTCGAAGGCGTCGTAGACGTCCTCGATGACCTGGAGGACGTTCCGGACCTCGCGTTCGATCTGGTCCGGGCGGATGAACGCGTGGCCGTCGTCCTGGGTGAACCCGCGGACCCGGAGCATCCCCGAGAGTTCGCCGGACTGCTCGTTCCGGTAGACGGTACCGTACTCCGAGAGGCGGACCGGCAGGTCCCGGTAGGAGTGTTGCTGGTCGTCGTAGATGTAGGCGTGGTTGGCGCAGTTCATCGGCTTCAGGCCGTACTCCGTCTCGTCCTGCTCCCAGACGAACATGTCGCCGTCGCCGACGAACTTGTCGTAGTGGCCCGATCGCTTCCAGAGGTCGGCCTTGTTGAGTTCGGGCGTCCACACCTCCTCGTAGCCCAGTCGGTCGTTTTTCTCGCGGATGTAGTCCTCGAGTTCTCGCCGGATGGTCATGCCGTTGGGGTGGAAGTGGACACAGCCAGGGGAGTGGGGCGGGACCGAGAACAGGTCGAGTTCCTTCCCGAGGCGGCGGTGGTCGCGCTCCTCGGCCTCCCGTCGGCGCTCCAGGTACGCCTCGAGTGCCTCCTCGGTGGGGAAGGCCGTCCCGTACACCCGCGTCAGCGTCTCGTTGTCCTCCTCGCCGCGCCAGTAGGCCGCCGAGACGTCGAGGAGTTTGAAGCCACCGATGGCCCCGGTCGACTCGACGTGGGGGCCCTTACAGAGGTCCTCGAACTCGCCCTGCCGGTAGAACGAGACCGGGTCCTCGCCCGCGGCCTCCTCCTCCAGGATGTCGCGCTTGAACGGGTTCTCCGCGTAGTGCTCGAAGGCCTCGCCGCGCGAGCGCTCGAGGCGATCGATGGCGAGGTCCTCCTCGATGACGCGGTGGGCCTCCGCGTCGATCTCCTCGACGTCGTCGCTGTCGAGGTCGACGCCCGTGACGTCGTAGTAGAACCCGTCGTCGGTCCACGGCCCGATGGTGAGTTTGGCCTCGGGGTGGAGTCGCTGGAGGGCCTGCGCGAAGACGTGGGCCGCGGAGTGGCGGAGGACGTCGACGTACCGCGGGTGGTCCTCGGTGACGATCTCCAGGGTCGCGTCCTCGGTGATGGGCGTCGCCAGGTCGACGAGGTCGCCGTCGACGACGCCGGCCACCGCGTCGTCCCCGAGACCCGGACCGATCTCGTAGGCGACTTCCTCGACGGTGGTCCCGGCGTCGACCGTCATCTCGGACCCGTCGGGGAGCGTTACTACGACCTGCTGCTGTGCGTGTTCCTCTGACATGGGAGAACCCGTAGTGACGGCAGGCTCACCCTACAGGCGTGTAAAACGGACACCTGCCGTCATGTGTGTCCCTGGGTTGGCCTCGGGTGTACATAAATGCTTTCAAGGGTCGCCTCCGGCCCCGACGGCCGCCTCAGAGCAGCGCGAGGCGGACCGTCCAGAAGTCGGCGTAGGCGTCCGCGAGGGCCGCCTCGGGGTCGCCCGTCGCGTCGCTGGGGCGGGTCGCGTCGGCGTCCACCTCGTCGGCCAGTTCGCCGAGGAGGACGCTCTCGCCGGTCAGGTAGAGTCGGTCCGCCGTCCGGCCCGCCAGCGCCTCCCGCACCCGGTCGACGTGGGCGGCCACCTGCTCGTCGCGCCGGCGCTCGAACCGCCGCTGGGAGAACCCGCCCTTCGAGTGGGCGCCCTGCACGTCGCTCTCGAAGCCCGTGACGGACAGGCGCTCGGTCCCGTCGTACTCGCCGAGGGCGAACAGGTCCGCGCGGACGACCGCCAGCGCGTACCGGCCCTCGGGCGCGAACCACGACCGCTCGACGCGGAAGCGGTCGTCCCACGTCTCGAACGATTCGGGCGCGACCGGCGGGACGAGTGCTGCGCCGACCAGGCCGGCGTCGTCCGTGACCGCGAGACAGGGGGCGGTCCGGCGGACGAGCGGCGCGCGGTCCCCGAACGCGTCCGCGACGGCCGCGGGCAGGCCGGCGCCGTCGGTCACCATCGCCGTGAACGCGCCGTCCGGGCCGGCCTCGACCGACCGCAGGCGGGCGAGCACCGCGTCCCGTCGGTCGCCGCGCAGTCGCTCGGTCCCCCGGAGCGAGAGGCCGTCGGCGTCGCCCTCCGCTCGCTCGACGCGGTCCTCCAGTTCCGCGACGCGGTCCTCGAGGCGGTTCACCTGCCGCTCGGCCTCCTGGCGCGCGGTGGCCGCGTCGGCGCGCCGGCGCTCCTCGGCGTCGAGTCGCTCCCGGAGGCTGTCCCTCTCGGCCTCCAACTCGGCCACCCGCTCCTTGAGGGCGGCGCGGCCGAGCAGTTCGTCGAGCATCACTGCCACCGAGGCGCCCCCGGCGGCAAGTAGGTTGTGGCTCAGCGGGCGATGGAGAGGAGCTGACGGGCCCGGTCGGCCTTGGCCAGCAGCACCTCGCGGAGCGCGGGCGGGTTGTCGACGCCCGCCTCGTCGAGGCGCTCGGCGGGCAACCCGATTGTGTCGCCAGGGACGGCCGCCCCGGCGTGGACCCGGAAGTGGGTGGTGCCGAGTTTCACCACCAGGGGCGTCTCGTCGTCGCCTCCGGCGTCCCCGTAGAGGGCGTCGCGGACGACGCGGTGCTGGTCGCGCTGCATCACGGCGCGTTCCACGTCGCAGGGTTCGACGTAGAGGCGGCCGAGGTAGTACCCGCTGGAGAACGGGGCGAACATCGTGCGTGTGAGTTACAGGCACGATATTCCTTAAGCGTTGCTGCCACCCGGGTGCCATCCGGCGGTCCCCGAGAGACACGCTTTTCCGCGACGGCGCGCTAGGTCGGGTGAATGGACTCCGGCGCGCTCCTGGACTTGCTCGGCAACGAGAACAGGCGTCGCATACTGCGACTGCTCGCCCGCAAGCCCTGTTACGTCACCGAGATAAGCGAGTACCTCGGAGTCTCACCGAAGGCGGTCATCGACCACCTCCGCAAGCTGGAGGAGGCCGGACTGGTCGAGAGCCGGGTCGACGACGGCCGTCGGAAGTACTTCCACATCGTCCGGAACCTCCGCCTGGAGGTCAACGTCTCGCCGTACGGCTTCGGCACCAAGTCCGCGTACCCGGCGAGCGCCGACCTCGATCTGACGCGGTGCTCGTACGTCTCCATCGACGTCGATGCCACCGGCGGGGGCGACGTCGGCGACCTCGCGTCCGAACTGGAGCGCCTCCAGGACCTCGAGCGGGAGCTCTCGCTGGCCCAGCGGTGGGTGCAGGGCCGCATCGCCGACGTCCAGGACCGCCTGCGCGAGCACGTCGCGACGGACGACAACGACTACCTCCACACCGAGGTCGTGACCGCCGTCGCCAACGGCGCGGACACCGCCGACGACGTGGCGACGCGACTGGACGCCCCCCGGGAGGTCGTCGAGCGGACGCTCGCCCGGCTCTCCGAGCGGGGGCTGGTCGAGCGCACGGCAGAGGGCTGGACGCTCAGTTGAGGTCGCGGGTCAGCCCCGAGCGCAGGTCCCGCCCGAAGTAGTGCCCGAGGACGCCCACGACGAGGCCCGCACCCGCGCCGACGAGGGCGAGTTGTCCGCCGAACCCGCCCACCAGCGACAGCACGAGGAAGTCCGTGAGGAGCGCCGCGCCCGCAGCGAGCGCGCCCGCCACCGCGACCTCGGCATACCGCGGCTGACGCCCGAGTCCGAGGACGAACCCGGCGGCGAAGACGCCGAGCAGCGCGCCCAGTCCCCCGAGCAGGGGGATCGGCAAGGCGCTCCCGACGACGACGCCGACGCCGCAGGCGACGAGGGCGAGGAGGAACGCCCGCGGCGAGAACAGGCGCCGGACCCGCCCGCGCACGCCGCCGGTCGCTCCGGTGGTGACCATACGGGACCGAGGGCGCCGGACGCCCTGTGTCTTTCCCCGGGCAGACGGACCGGGGCTGTTTTCGTCTCCGCGCGCCACCGGCCCGGCATGGACCGGTCGAGCGTCGTCGACGGACGCTGGGCCGCCGTCGCGGGCGGAGCCCTCGCACTCGCGGCCACGCTCCTGCCCTGGTACCGGACGGCGGCGGGGACCGTCGCGGGGTACGACACGCTCGGGCGCCTGACGGCCGTCGTCGCCCTGGTCGTCTGCTGGCACGCGCTCTGGGGCGCGTGGGACGCCGAGCGCGGGGTGGCCGTCGCCGCCGGGGGTGCGCTGCTCGCGGTCCTCGCCGGGGCGAAACTGCTGACCCTCGACGGGACGCCCCTCGTCGGTCTCGGCCTCGCCGTCGCGGGCGGTCTCCTCGCGGTGGCTGGCGGCGCCCTCGGGGTGCGTTCGGCCGAGGGGGACGTCCGGACGGTGCTCAGGGAACGCGAGCGCCCGCCCCGGCACCGATAACAGCCTTCAAGTGCGCGCACGGGGAACCGGCGGGCATGCATCCCGGGGACCGCGTGCGCGTCGAACGCGGCGAGCAGACCTACGAGGGCGTCCTCCTCCCGTCGACGAGCGGCGAGCACCTCGTCGTCAAACTCGACGGCGGGTACAACGTCGGCGTCGACCGCGAAGCGGCGACCGTCGAGGTGCTCGAGTCCGGCGTCTTCGACGTCGCGGGGGCCGAGGCCGGCGGCGGCCAGACCTCCGAGATCGCCTTCGACGAGGACCTCCCCACCATGTCGCTCATCTCCACCGGCGGGACCATCGCCTCCACCGTCGACTACCGGACGGGCGCGGTGACCGCACAGTTCGACGCCGAGGACGTCCTCCGGGCGGTCCCGGACCTCGCGGGCCGGGCGAACTACCGGGGGCGAGTGGTCTCGAACATCCTCTCGGAGAACATGACGCCCGACCTCTGGCAGGACCTCGCGCGGGCGGTGTACGAGGAGATCGAGGCGGGCGCCGACGGCGTGGTCGTCATGCACGGCACCGACACGATGCAGTTCTCGGCGTCGGCGCTCGCGTTCATGCTCGACACGCCCGTCCCGGTGGTGTTCACCGGGAGCCAGCGCTCCGCGGACCGCCCGTCCTCGGACAACGTGATGAACGCCGTCTGCGCCGTCGAGGCGGCAAAGGCCGACTGCGCGGAGGTGCTCGTCTGCATGCACGCGAGTTCCTCCGACGACCGGTGTGCCCTCCACCGGGGCACCCGCGTCCGGAAGAACCACACCTCGCGACGCGACGCCTTCGAGACGGTCGGCGCCAGCCCCCTCGGGTACGTCGACTACGACGACGAGTCGGTCCGCTTCCGCCGGGAGTACGAGGCGCGCGGGGAGACGGACCTGGCCATCGCGCCGGACCTGGAGACGGACGTCGAACTCGTGACGTTCGTGCCGGACGTGGCCCCCGCGTTCCTCGAGGCCTGCGAGGGGAGCGCCGGCGTCGTCCTCGCGGGCACCGGCCTGGGCCACGTCAGCACCGACCTCCTCCCGCAGATCGAGTCGCTCGTCGACGGCGGCACCGAGGTGGTCATGACCAGCCAGTGCCTCGAGGGACGGGTCTGTGACCGGGTGTACGACACCGGCCGGGACCTGCTCGACGCCGGGGTCGTCGAGGGCGAGGACTGCCTGCCGGGGACGGCCTACGTGAAGCTGATGTGGGTGCTGGCGAACGCCGGCGACGGCGTCTCGGTGGCCGAGGCGATGCGGACGCCGCTCGCGGGCGAGGTGACCGAGCGCTCGACGCCCTGGGCCTGACCCGTCGGCAGCTTTATCGGCGGGGGTGGCCTGCGCCCGAGCATGGACACTGGGGACAGTGTACGGGACGGAGTCGTACAGAACTACGTGGACGGGGAGTGGCGGACGCCCGGCGGCGACGAGATTCCCGTCGTGAACCCGGCGACGGGCGAGGACCTCGCGGCGGTGCCCGTCAGCACCGGGGCTGACCTCGACGAGGCGGTGACGGCCGCCCGGGCGGCCTACGAGTCGTGGCGCGAGCACCCGGTCGAGGACCGCATCCAGCCGCTGTTCGCGTTCAAGCAGTTGCTCGAGGACCACCAGGACGACATCGCGCGCGTCCTCGTGCAGGAACACGGCAAGACGCTCGCGGAGGCCCGCGGGGAGTTGCGCCGTGGCATCGAGAACGTCGAGGTGGCGTGTGGCATCCCCTCGATGATGCAGGCCGGCTGCCTCCAGAACGCCGCACCGAACATCGACGAGAGCCACGTCCGCCGGCCGCTCGGCGTGTTCGCGGCCATCACGCCCTTCAACTTCCCCGGGATGATCCCGCTCTGGTTCCTCCCCTACGCGGTGGCGACCGGCAACGCCTTCGTCCTCAAGCCGAGCGAGCAGGACCCCCTGACCGCGGGCGCCATCTTCGAACTCGTCGACCGCGCCGGCTTCCCGGACGGCGTCGTGCAACTCGTCCACGGCGCGGCCGACACGGTGAACGGCATCCTCGACCACGACGGCGTCACCGGCGTCTCGTTCGTCGGGTCGACGCCCGTCGCCGAACACGTCTACGAGCGGGCGGCGGCAAACGGCAAGCGCGTCCAGGCCCAGGGCGGCGCGAAGAACCACGTCATCGTGACCGAGACGGCGGACCTGCAGTTCGCCGCCGAGAAGACCGTCTCCTCGGCCTACGCCAACGCGGGCGAGCGGTGTCTCGCGAACGACGTCGTCCTCGTCGAGGAGGGCGTCTACGAGGAGTTCACCGAGCGACTGCTCGCCTGCGCGGACGAGCAAGTCGTCGGCGACGGCCTCGACCCCGAGACGGACATCGGGGCGCTCATCACGCCCGAGCACGGCGAACGCGTCGAGGCGTACATCGAGTCGGCCATCGAGGAGGGGGCGACGACGCTCCGCGACGGCCGCGGCGTCGAGGTGCCCGAGCGTCCCGACGGGACGTTCATCGGGCCGACGGTGTTCGGCGACGTCACGCCCGACATGCGGGTGGTCCGCGAGGAGATATTCGGGCCGGTCGCGTGTCTCGCGCCGGTCGCCGACCTCGGCGAGGCCATCGAGTGGATGAACGGCAGCGACTTCGGGAACGCCGCGTCGCTGTTCACCGGCGCCGGCGCGGACGCGCGGCGGTTCCGCCACGAGGCCGACGTCGGCAACCTCGGCGTGAACGTCGGGACGTCCGCGCCGATGGCCTTCTTCAACTTCGGCGGCAGGAAGGGGTCCTTTTACGGCGACCTGCACGCCCAGGGCGAGGACGGCGTCCGCTTCTACACGGACAAGCACATCTACATCGAGCGCTGGCCCGACGCGTAGGCGGGCCGTTACTCGGCCCGGTCGTCGACGGCGGACTCGAAGGTCGCTTTCGCCTCGGTCGCCGCGCGGGCGAGGAAGGACGTGTCCTTCCCGACGATGAGGAAGTCGAAGCCCTGGTCGACCCGGCGGGGGATGTCCTCGGGCGAGACACAGAGCGTCCCCGCGGGGATGTCGGCGTCCTGGGCCGCTGCGACGACCCGGTCCATCGCGTCGGCGAGACGGGGGGAGTCCCACTCCGCGAACACGCCGAGCGACCCCGAGAGGTCCGCGGGGCCGACGAAGAGGGCGTCGATGCCGTCGACGGCGACGACGTCTGCGACGTTCTCCAGGCCGGCTTCGGTCTCTATCTGCGCGATGGCGACGACCTTCTCGTTGGCGCCGGTGACGTACGACTCGAAGTGCTGGGCGTAGCCCGTCGCCCGACTGCCGGCGATGCCGCGGCGCCCGTCCGGGGGGTAGCGAACGTTCGCGACGAGGTCGCGCGCCGCGTCGGCGTCGTCGATCATCGGCGCCATCACGCCCGCGGCGCCGGCGTCCAGCACCTGCTTGGCGGCCGTCGGGCCCGTGTCCGGGAGGCGGACGATCACGTCGGTGCGAGCCTCGTCGGACTGGGCGGCGTGGATCATCCCCTGTATCGTCTCCATCGACGTCGGCGCGTGCTCGTAGTCGACGAGCGCGAAGTCGAAGCCGAGGATGGCGGTCAACTCCGCGAGCGCCGGACTGCCCAGCGAGAGCCAGTGGCCGGCGAGGGGCGCCCGGTCCGCGAAGGCCTGCTTGAACGCCTCGTCGACGCCGGTCACACCACCACCTCGCCCTCGAGGAGGTGCTCGGCGGCGACGTCGGGGTCGATCTCGATGCCGAGGCCCGGGCCCTCCGGGACGGGCACGACGCCGTCCTGGATGACGTCGCCGGACTCGCCCGTGCGGTCCACCAGGTCCTCCCACCAGGGCACCTCGGCGGCGTGGTACTCGAGCGCGAAGAAGTTCGGAATCGCCGCTCCGACGTGTGCCCCGGCGATGGTCCCGACGGGGCTGGCGACGTTGTGCGGGGAGACGGGGACGTTCACCCGGTCACAGAGGTCCGCGATCTCGACCATCGCGCCGAGGCCGCCGGCCTTGCAGACGTCGGGCGCGGCGATGTCCATCGCGCCCTCCCGGGCGTAGGGTTCGAACTGCGCCGCCGTGACGAGTTGCTCCCCGGTCAGGATGGGCGTGTCGAGCGCCTGCGTCAACCGTCGGTGGCCGTCGACGTTGTCCGGGTGGACGGGGTCCTCCAGCCACGCGAGGTCGTACTCTTCGAGTTTCCGCCCGATGCGCCGGGCCGTCTCGACCGTGAAGTTCCAGTGGAGGTCCATCCCGAGGTCGACGTCGTATCCGATCTCCTCGCGGACGGCCTCGACGAGGCTTACCTTGTGCTCGACGGCGTCGTTGTCGAGGCGCCGCGCCGCGGTGTCGACGTCCCGCCGGGTCTTCACGTCGAGGTCGAACTTCAGGGCGGTGAACCCCTCGTCGACCACCTCGCGGGCGGCCTCGGCGTAGGAGTCGGGCGTGTAGATCTTCCGGGGGGAGACGCTCCCCGACTCGAAGGCGCCAAGGGGTTCCCCGCCGTGGGTGTCGGCGTAGACCCGCACCTCGTCGCGGAACTTCCCGCCGAGGAGTTCGTAGAC
>JBDGTT010000014.1:6198-46993 GCA_042216525.1 Halobacteriaceae archaeon | reverse complement strand
ACGTCCAGCACCTTGCCCTTGACGTCCCAGCAGGCCATCTCGATGCCGGTGAACGCGCCCTGCCCGATGCGGCCACACCCGGTGTAGTTCTGGTTGAGGAGTTCGCGGATGCGGGCCACGTCGAGGGGGTTCTCGCCCTCCAGGTCCGCGATGAGGCCCTCGGCGAACTCCAGGAGGCCCTTCGGCGCGCGGTAGGTCTCGCCGATGCCGTAGACGTCGGCGTCGGTCTCTAGCTTGACGATGCCCCAGTTGAAGTTGCCCGCTAGACGCATCGTCTTCACGTCCGTTATCGCGACGTCGCGCTCGCCAGACCGACTGACGTCCGCGTGCAGGTCCCGCCACGGCACGCCCCCGCCCTGGGGGATGCGGTAGTCTTCCGACATGCGCGGGCAGTCCGCGCCCGGTGCGATAAACGTGCCGGTCGTGCGAGTCGGTGGCACGACGCGGCCCCTCGGAACGGTCGTGGCGACAGTCGTCGGCGGGTAGGCCGGCCGGAGGGCCCGCCGGTCATCTCACCCGGCACCGGTCGACGCCGTCTCGCCGGCGCCCTCGCTCCCCCTCGCGGCGTCCTCGAGGCGGCGGAGGGCGGCGGGCGACACGACGACGTACACCGTCTCCCCGGCGACGACGGGACGGGTCCGCGAGGGGATGGGGTCGACGTCGCCCTCGGGCCCGCGGACGGCCACCACCGTCGCGTCGATGGCCCCGGCGGGAACGCCCGCCAGCGGACTCTCCGGCGCGACGCTGACGGCAGCCATCGTCTCGTCGGCGGCGCGGAGGAGCGCGGCGAACTCCCGTTCGGGGCGCGGTTCGGCCGGCAGGGTCACGAGTCGGCACTCGCGCCCGGCGAGGCGGGGGGCGTCGGCCGCGTCGACGACCACCGTCACGGCGTCGCCGGCGACCTCGCGCACCTCCCCGGTCGCGAGGCGCTCCGGCCCGGCGGCGCCGGCCGCCCAGGCCTGGACGGTGTCGCCGGGTCGGGCGCCGGCGGGCGGGTCGGCGTCGACGGCTACTGCCGCCGCGCCCGGCGCGAGCGTCGGTCCCAGGCCCGCGGGGCGGTCCCCGAGGGCGAGGTAGGTGACCCGGCCGCCCGCGGGGTCCACCTCCACGTCCACGTAGCCGACGCCGTACTCCTCTTCTAAGCGCGCCGCGAGCGCCGCCCGGAGGGCGTCGGCGCCCTGCGCCCGGGGGAAGACGAACGTGAGGCCGCCGAGTCGCCGACGGGTCGTCTCGGGGACCGGGTCGTAGCCCTCGACGGTCTCCATCTCCGCGGCGGCCGGGAGCGTCAGGGTCGTCCCCAGGCCGACGGCCCGGGCGAAGTCGCTCACCTCGGAGTGGAGTTCGGTGACGCCCGTGAACGTGAACAGGTCGGTCGCCACGCGGTCGCCGACCCGCTTGCCGACGGGCGTCGCGAGGGCACCCACGGCGATGGCGCCGACGTTGAACGCGACCACGTTCGTCGCGAGCGGCCCCGTGCCGCCCTGCACGACCTGGCCGAGCGCCGTCGCGGCGTTCAGGTACAACGCGACGGCCGAGAGAGCGACCAGGGCGGCGACGCCGTCGGAGAGGACGGACCGCGTGTACGCCCGGTGGACGAGGGCGGCCGCTCCGGCGACGACGGCGGCGAGGAGGGCGACGCCCCCGAGGGAGAGACCCACCTCCGCGGCGTCCACCACGAGTTCGCCGGCCAGCGCCCCGCCGTCGAACTGGAGCGGCGTCACGTCGACACCGCCTCCCCGAACCGCTCGAAGGCGTCGACCGTCCCCGCGGTGAACAGGGTGTCCCCGCCCGAGAGGCGGGTCGACCCGCGGGGCGCGAAGGTCCACGTGCCCCCGTGTCGCACCGCCAGGACGGCCACGCCGTAGCGGTCCCGCACGTCGGCCTCGCCGATGGTCGCGCCGTCGAGGGGGCCGCCGTCGCGCACGGTCACCCGACGGATGCGCTGGCCCGCGCGCCGGAGGAGCGAGACGAGTTCGTACTCGCGGGTGGTCCCGCGCGCGGTGACGACCACCGCCCCGCGGTCGGCCCGGAGCAGCGTCTGGGCGTCCCCGCGGTCCACGGCGAGGGTGACCCGCCCGTCGCCGCCGGTCGCGGGCGCCGCCTCGCCGGCGGGCGTCGGCGTCTCCGCGTGGGGGTCCGTGGTCGCCGCGGCGGCATCGTCGGCGGGCGGCCCGGCCGTCTCCTCTTGGGGTCCGGCACCCTCGGGGGCGGACGTCACGCCGACGACGGTTCCCGTGACGCGGTCGCCGTCGAGTGCGACCACGACGTCGTCGCCGGCGGCCAGCCCCGAGGGGACCAGCGCGGAGACGGAGACGGCCCGCTTGCCGGTCGGGACGCGCTTCGAGAGCCCCGAGAGGGGCGGAGCGGCGGCGACCGTCGCCCGGGCGCGCTCGTCGATGGTGACCGAGACGTCCGCGAGGTCGTGCTCCTCGCGGAGGCGGTCCGCCAGCCGCGCCTCCAGGTCGGAGACCGAGAGGTCCGCCGGAAAGGGGTGTTCCGACCCGGCGATGTCCTCGCGGAGGTCCCGCGGGAGCGGGGGGTAGCCCTCGATGTTGCCGACGGTGCCGACGACGCGGACGCGGACGCGACCGACGGCGCCCACGCGCTCGATCACGTCGGCAGAGAGCGTGCGGTCGCGGAGCGCTTTGAACGTCAGGCGCCGCGGGAGCGACGCGGCGAACCTGTCGCCGCGGTCGTGGGCGTAGAAGGACATCATCATCACCACGAGGATGGCGGTGACGAGGGTGACGTTGTTCTCCGACCCGAGGACCGATGGGTCGTTCAGGGCGAGCAGACCGCCGTTGACGCCGGCGATGGCCACCGCGAGGACCATCACACCGAAGGCGGGGACGGCCAGGCCCGTCACGTACCGCCAGATGACCGCCAGTCCCCAGGCGACCAGCGAGGGAATCAGTCCCGTCAGGACGCCAAGGTAGACGCCGAGGAGGACGCGAATCGGGAGCGCAGACGTCGCCATGCCCCGACCACCGCCGCCGGCCGCATACGGCTTTCGACCGGGCCGGGAGGATTTATGGTCGACGGCGGCCACCCCCCGGCATGGCCCTCGCCGGTCTGACCCGGACCCGACTCGCCACGGCGCTGACCGGCGCGGCGGCCGTCCTCTCGCTCGTGACCGGGGTGGCGAACGCGAGCCTCGGCACCGCCTTCGTCTTCGAACCCGTCGCGCAGTTCGTCCCCGAGTCGGTCCAGCAACTCGTCGCGCTGACCGGCGCGTTCACCGGCTTCACCCTGCTCGCGGCGACGTTGGGCTTCCGGCGGCGCCTGCGGTCGGCGTGGTACCTCGCGCTCGTCCTCCTGCCGGTCACCGCCCTGCAGGGCATCGCACAGGCGAGTCAGCTCTCTGCCCCGCTGGTCGTCGTCTCGCTGGTCGCGCTCCCGGTCGTGGCGCTGAACCGGGCGGCGTTCAGCCGGACGCTCGACCTGCCGGACGGCCAGCGCACGGCCGCGACGCTGCTCGTCGGCGTCCTCGTCTACGGCACGGTCGGCACCTACGCCCTGCGCGCGGAGTTCGGCAACGTCACCACCCCGCTCGACGCCCTCTACTACACGCTCGTCACCGCGACGACGGTCGGCTACGGCGACGTGACCCCCGTGCCCGGATCGCCCGTCGCACGGGCCTTCTCCGTCTCGCTGGTCGTCGTCGGGACCATCGGCTTCGCCGTCGCGGCGGGGTCGCTGTTGACGCCGGCCATCCAGGCGCGCCTGACTGACGCACTCGGACGCATGACACAGACAGAACTCGAACTCCTCGAGGGCCACGTCATCGTCCTCGGGTACGGCGACCTCACCGAACCGATTCTGGACGAACTCGCTGGCCGGTCGCAGTTCCTCGTCGTCACGCCCGACCAGTCGGCGGCGGCGGCCCTCGACGACCGGGGCGTCGACGTCCTCGTCGCGGACCCGACCGACGAGGCCACCCTGGAGCGGGCGGGCATCGACCGGGCCCGGGCCGTCCTCGCGGCCACGAACTCCGACGCGGACGACGCGCTCTCGGTGCTGACCGCGCGCCAACTCAACCGCGAGGTGCACATCGTCGCCGCGGCCACCGACCGCGAGAACGTGACGAAGCTCCGGCGTGCCGGCGCCGACGCGGTCATCAGCCCGGCGAGCATCGGCGGTCGACTGCTCGTCCAGTCCGCCCTCGGCACGGAGGGCGTCGAGGACATCGCCGACCGGGTGCTCGACGAGGCGACGGGCGAGGACGGAGAGGAGTGACGGGCTACCCGACGTGGACGACGGCGACGTCCGTCTCGAGGTCGGTGATGCGCTCGAAGGTGGGCCGCGAGATGAACCGGGAGGCGGCGCTCCGGTTGGTCGACGCGCCGACGACGACGAGGTCGTAGCTGGTCTGGTTGCGCGCGATGAACGCCTCGACCGTGGCGCGCGAGATGCGCGTCTCACAGCGCGCGTCGACGGTCTCGACGAGGTTCGCGAGCGTGGTCTCCGCGCGACGGCGCTCTCGCTCTGCGTCGATGCAGGTGCAGACGCTCATCGACCCGGTGGGGCCGGCGAGCCGCTGGGCGTAGTCGACCATGGCGTGGGCGACGTCGCCCGCGGCGGCCACGGCCACCATGACCCGCCGCCACCGCGTGCGGCCGGTGGCCGACCGGAAGGCCACGACGTCGATGTCGGCCCGGAAGAGGTCACGGACGAACGTCGTGAGCGACCCCTGTTCGGTCTCGTACGGCGTCACCACCAGGTCGCAGTTCGACTCCGCGGCCACCCGGAGCGCGAGGCGGGCGTCGTCTGGGTCGCCGGCGGCCACCACCACCTCGCAGGGGACGCCGACCTCCGTCTCGATGCGGTCGGCGTGGGCCTCGAGACGCTCGGCGGCGTCGGCGCTCCCGAGGTCGGCCGCCAGGCCGCCGTCCGCGCGCACGTCCGTCCCCTCGGCGCCCGGAACGACGTCGAAGAGGACGACCTTGCCCGCGTCGTGGGGCGCGGCGAGGCGGGCGGCGAACATCGCCGTCTGTCGGGCCGACCGGCCCCGCATCGGGACGAGGACGTGGTCGTCGGCCCCGGTGGTCCGGTAGAGGTAGCGGGCGCGCTCCTCGTAGAACTGCTCCCGCCACGCGACGAACACGAGGGCGACGAGCGTCGACGAGAGGAAGACGCCGGCGACGTACTCGAACTGGTCGATGCCGATGACGAGGACGAGCAGCGCCGTGGAGAAGGCCGTCGGGAGTTCGACCCCCAGCGCCCACGTGACGGCGCTCGTCAGGAGGATGCCCAGCGCGGCCGCGCCGGCCTCCACCTCGAGGCTGCCGGGCGGGGTCCGGTAGACGAGCGCCGCCACCTCCAGGGCGACCCACCCGCTGAGCGCGCCGATAGTCATCCCCGTGACGAACCGAACGGGGGAGGAGTACCGGCCCTCCGGGTCGGAGAACAGCGTGTAAGTCCCGGAGGCCAGCGGCGGGAACAGCAGAAACGACAGCTGCGCCACGGCGTTCGAGACGTAGGTCACCGCCCCGACCAGCACCGGGACGACGAGCAACACGGTGAGGTGGATGAGGTTGTCCGTGCGCTCGATCCACCGCCGGAACTCCCGGAGTTCCCGGCGCTCGACGCGTCGGGCGCGCCTGGCTGCGGCGCTCACCCGGCGGCGGACTGGGTCGAGCATGCCCCTGCGTTCGGGTGACCCGGGTTTCCGTCTTTCGCCTACAGGACCGCCGCGGCCGCGAGAGCGATGTCGATGGCGCGGGCGACGTTGTCCCGGGCCTTCGGCGGGAGTTCGCCCTCGTCGGACGCGCCCTTCTGCGTGCCGGTGACGAGGTTGCCGTCGACGGTGCAGATGGCGCCCGACCGCAGGCCCTTCCGGCGGGCAAGCGTGAAGATGGCCGCGGCCTCCATCTCCACGCAGAGCAGGCCCGCGGCCTCCCAGTCCGCGACGTAGGCGTCTGTCTCGGCGTAGAACGCGTCGTCGGTGGCAACGGGCCCGACGTGGACGGCCTCCTCGCGGGCCGCGGCGGCGTCGACCAGTGCCGAGACCACGTCGTGGTCGGGCACCGCCGGGACCGTGTCCGACTCGTAGCGCCCCGTCGTCCCCTCGTCCTTGGCGGCGCCCGTCGCGACGACCATGTCGCCGACGTCGACGTCTCGCTGGAGCGCGCCGGTCGTCCCGACGCGGACCAGCGTCTCGGCGCCGACGGCCGCGAGTTCCTCGACGGCGATGGCCGCGGAGGGCGACCCGATGCCCGTCGAGCAGACGGTGACGGGCCGTCCCTCGTGGGTGGCGTTCACGACGCGGTACTCGCGGTTCTCCGCGAGGACCTCGCCCTCGCCGTCACAGTGCTCGACGATCCGGTCCACCCGGTCGGGGTCGCCGGGCAGCAACACGACGTCGGCCACGTCTCCCGCTTCGACGCGGAGGTGCGGTTGTGCGGTCACGCTCCCGCCTTCGCGGAGGAGCGCATAAATGGCGGCGCTCCCGCGCCGGCGTCACGAGAGCGGCGCGGCGTCACCGCCACGCGGTCACGGGCGCGCGGCCGCCGTCCGGGGGGCGTTCGCACGGACGGAAGATCGGCGCCGGTTACTTCACCGCCCCGCGACGACTCCTCCGCGCGGGAGAGCGGTCGAGGGCCGCACGCGTCGGTCCGACCCACGTGCCATGGAACAGCGCTCGGGCGACCGCTCCCCCGGAACCAGACGCGGTCGTTCTCCCCGCCCCGGTGACGGTCGTGACGCCGGCCCTCACGGCGAGGTGACGGCGAACAGGAGGAGGTTGTGCGCCCCGGGCCCGAGGCCGACGGCGGCGACGACGCCGAGGAGCAGGTAGCCCTCGCGCGGTCGCTCGCGGACGTAGTCGACGAACAGGGCGACCACGACGGCGGCGACGCCGAGTTTCACGAGGACGAACAGCCACCCGCCCCCGAGGACCTCACCGGACGGGAGCGCGCGGGCGAACTCGATGACCACGCGCGATATCGGCGTCCGCTCGCCGAACCCGAGGACGTCGACGCCGACGGCCGTCGACACGCCGTCGAGTGCGTGTCCGAAGACCGTGAGGGCGCCTGCGGCACCGGTCACGGCCGTCGCGCGCGGTCTGACGCGGCCGAGCGTCCACCAGGTCGCCCCCGCGAGGAGCGCGGCGACGACCAGCGCCGCGAGCGACGGACCGGCGTCGACGGCGCCCGTCGCGAGGCCGCGACCGACGGCCGCGAGGCCGGGGACGGTGGCGACCACGGCGCCCGCAGCGCCGAGGACGGACAGCGGGCGCGCGCTCCACCGCCGTGCGGCCACCCAGACGAGGGCGGCCAGCGTGAACGTGCTCGCGTAGACGGTCGGGGACCCGGTGAGTGGCGCGACGGCGGCCGGGACGGTCCCCACCTGGTAGGCGACGTAGCCGAAGGCGCCGGCGACCATCCACGGCGCGAACGCGAGGACGGTCCGGTCGTCGACCGGCGGTCGGACGCGGGCGAGGAGCCAGCCCGCGACGGCGAGACCGGCGACGGCCACCGCGAGGTAGGGCGCCGGCGGCAGTTCGGTTCCGGCGGGCAGGACCATGTTTCGTGGCCGCGTGGCGGCCCGTAAAGCCTTCCGGTGGCGAGGCGACTCACCCGACCGTCTCGTTGGTCCGCTCGACGACGTAGCGCCGCCCCAGTTGGGGGTCGAGCAGGTGCTCGACCGGCGCCCGGTCGTCGCGGAGGACCGGCACGTCGTCGGTGGGGACGTCGTCGCGGTAGCGCTCGACCGCACCGAACAGCGAGACGCCCACCGACCGCTGCCGGGCGCGCTCGGAGAGCAGCGACCGCGAGAACGGGCGCTTCGCCGCGAGGAGTTCGACGTTCTGGAGGCCCGACCGGTCGCTGGTCGGGAACGCGGCGACGTGGGGGAACGCCGTCTCCATGGTGGCGAACTCGGCGCGGTAGAACGCCGACGCCGGTCCGGTGCGCGCGGCGATGACGTTCGCCACGAGGACGCCGTCGTCGTCGAGGCGGTCCGCGACGAGGCCGAAGAAGTCCGCCGTCGTCAGGTGGAAGGGAACGCGGTCCTTCCGGTAGGCGTCGAGGACGACGACGTCGTAGGTCCGGTTCGTCCGCTCGAGGAACTCGCGGCCGTCGCCAACGTGGACCGAGAGGCGGGGCGAGTCCGGGACGGCGAAGTACTCGCGGGCGGCGCGGACGACCGCCGGGTCCAGTTCCACGACGTCGACGGAGACGTTCGGGTACTCGCGGAGGTAGCGCTTCGGCGATGAGAAGCCGCCGCCGCCGACGAACAGCACCCGGTCGACGTCCTCGGTCAGGAGCATCGGGAGGTGGAGGTACCGCGAGTAGGTGAAGACGTATCCCTCGCGGCCGTCGACGTAGGTCGCGCTCTGTGGCTGGCCGTCGAGGTAGAGCGTCCGGACGCCGCCGTCGTCGACCACCGAGAGGTGCTGGTAGGCCGTCTCCGTCTCGTAGACGGTGGTCCCCGGCGTCCCGAAGCCGGCGCCGTGGACCGCGAACGCCGCGACGAGGACGAGGGCGACGGCCGCAGCGCCCGGGGCGGTCCCCGGTGCCTCGCCGCGGACCGCGAGGAGGAGCGCCGTCCCGGCGAGGAGGAGGCCGAAGCCGACCTCGACGGTCGCCACGGAGAGCGCCGGGACGAGGACGAACGTGGTGCCGAAGGCGCCCACGAGGCTGCCGGCCGTCCCAACCGCGTACACGCGGCCCGCGGCGGCGCCGGTCGATTCCGCGGCGGAGATTTCGGCTGCGTAGGGACTGACGAAGCCCAGACAGAAGACCGGCGGGCCGAACAGGACGGCGACCGGCAGGAGCGGCGCGAGGCGAGGCGGCACGGAGAGGGCGTCGGCCGCCCGCAGGACGGCCTCGCCCGCGAGGAGGAGGACGGCGACCGAGAGCGCCGAGAGCAGGCAGACCGCGGCGATGCGGCGCCGGGAGGCGCGGCCCTGCGCTCGTCGGCCGCCGAAGTGGTAGCCGACGCCGAGGGCGGCGAGGGTCACGCCGATGACCGAGCCCCAGACGTAGATGGACGACCCGAAGGCCGGGGCGACGACGCGCCCGGCCAGTATCTCGAGGCCGATGCTCGTCACCCCGGAGACGAACACGGCCAGTTCCACCGCGGAGACGCGGGGGCGACGGTCCACGCCGCCACCGTCGACGCCGCGACGCAAAACGGTTGTCCCGCCGAGTGCCGACCGGCAACAGCTTTACCTCCCCCGCGCCCCAGTAGATGCACATGGACCGAACAGTCGGAGACGCGGATCGCATCGTTCGCCTCGCAGTCGGCGCCGTCCTGGTGGTCGTCGCCCTCGCGGCCTTCGGCGGGACGTTCGGCGCCCTGTCGAGCGGGACCACCGCGCTCGCCGTCGCAGGCGTCGTCGTCGGCGCGGTGTTGCTCGTCACGGGGTACACCCGGTTCTGTCTCGTCTACTCCCTGCTCGGCATCGACACGCTGGGCGGCGACGACGGCGAGCGCGAGACCGGGGGCAGGCGGCCGACCTGAGCCGGGCCGGACCGCGAAACACCGACCTTTTGCCGTCGCGTCCCCAACCAGGCGTCGATGGCCCGGTATCACATCGAGACGTACGGGTGCACGGCCAACCGGGGGGAGAGCCGCGAGATAGAGCGGCGCCTCCGCGACGCCGGCCACCACCCCGCCCCCCTGTCGGAGGCGGACGTGGCCATCCTCAACACCTGTACCGTCGTCGAGAAGACGGAGCGCAACATGCTCCGCCGGGCCGAGGAACTGGACCGGGAGACGGCTGACCTCGTCGTCACGGGCTGTATGGCCCTCGCGCAGGGCGAGCAGTTCCGCGAGGCGGGCGTCGACGCCCGGGTCTGCCACTGGGACGAGGTGCCCGAAGCGGTGCTGAACGGCGAGTGTCCGACGACGACGCCGGACGCCGAACCCGTCCTCGACGGCGTCGTCGGCATCCTCCCCATCGCACGGGGCTGTACGAGCGACTGCTCGTACTGCATCACAAAGCACGCGACGGGGACGATCGACAGCCCCCCCGTCGCCGAGAACGTCGAGAAGGCCCGGGCGCTGGTCCACGCCGGAGCGCGGGAGATACGCGTCACCGGGCAGGACACGGGCGTCTACGGCTGGGACACCGGCGAGCGCAAACTGCCCGAACTGCTGGACCGCATCTGCGCCATCGACGGCGAGTTCCGGATTCGGGTCGGCATGGCCAACCCGAAGGGCGTCCACGGCGTCCGCGAGGAACTGGCCGACGTCTTCGCCCGAAACGAGAAGCTCTACGACTTCCTGCACGTCCCCGTCCAGTCCGGGAGCGACGACGTCCTCGGGGACATGCGCCGCCAGCACCAGGTCCGAGAGTTCCTCGAGGTGGTCGAGGCCTTCGACTCGCGACTCGACGAGTGGACGCTCGCGACGGACTTCATCGTGGGCTTCCCCACGGAGACAGACGAGGACCACGCCCAGTCGATGGCGCTCCTCCGCGAGGTGCGCCCGGAGAAGGTGAACGTCACCCGTTTCTCGAAGCGGCCCGGAACGGACGCCGCCGAGATGAAGGGCCTGGGCGGGCAGACGAAGAAAGACCGCTCGAAGGCGATGACGGAGGCGAAGATGGAGGTGGTGGGCGCGGCCCACGAGGCGATGGTCGGCACGGAGCGCTCGGTCCTCCTCGTCGAGGACGGCACCGACGAGTCCCTGGTGGGCTACGACGAGGCCTACCGACAGGTGGTCGTCCGGGACGCCGAGGACCGGGGACTCGAACTCGGCGACGTCGTCGACGTCGAGGTCACCGACCACGCCACCGTCTACGCGTTCGGGACGCCCCTATAGGACGGCGACGCCGAAGAACTGCTCCGCGAGGAGGACGAGACCGACCACCGTCGCGACGCCGCCCGCCGCGGCCTCGAGGTAGGTGTCGAACCGGGAACCGAGCGTGCGCTCCCAGGCGGCCGAGACGACGGCCATCGTGAGGATGGAGAGCGCGCTGAAGGCCGCGAGGAACGCGACGGCCTGTGACACCGAGGGCGCCGTCGAGACGAGCAACACGACCAGCGCGCCGCTCCCCGCGAACCCGTGGACGACGCCCATCGCGAACCCCGCGTCGTCGACGTGGGCGTGCGAGAGGCCCAGCGAGAGGCCGCCGAACCGGGCGTGCGTGTGGACGCCGCGGTCGGTCTCGTCGCGTGAGTGATCGTGCGAGTGGCCGTCGCCGTGCGAGTGGCCGTCTCCGTGGGAGTGGTCGTCCCCGTGAGCGTAGCCCTCTCCGTGTGAGTGACCGTCTCCGTGCGAGTGGGCGTCCCCGTGAGCGTAGCCCTCCGCGTGTGAGTGGCCGTCTCCGTGCGAGTGGGCCTCGAGGCCGACGCTGCCGGCCAGCATCCGCCCACCGAGGACGACGAGGACGACGCCCACGAGCGCCTCGAAGAAGCGCGTGACCGCGGTCGGGACCTCGACGCCGAGGACGACGAACAGGAGGCCGAGTCCGAGTATCGGCAGCGAGTGCCCGACGCCCCAGGAGGCCCCGACGACCCCCGGACGCCGTTCCCCCTCGACGAGGGTCGCCACCGCCGCGACGTGGTCCGCCTCGACGGCGTGGCGGACGCCCACGACGGCGCCGCCGACGAGCGCGGTGATGAGGGACATGCGAGGAGGGTTCACCCCCGCCACCCTCAAGCTATCGGTCTCCGGAACGAGTCAGAACCTGACGGCGCCCTCGTCGGGGACCGTCGCGCCGTCGAGGGCGGCGAACGCGTCGTGGAGGCGGTCGTAGGTGTTCGCGAGCGCTTCGACGATGACCTTCGTGTCCGAGACGACCGGCATGAAGTTGGTGTCGCCCGCCCACCGCGGCACGACGTGGGTGTGGAGGTGGTCGTCGACCGACCCGCCGCTCGGGCCGCCGCCGAGGTTCAGGCCCGCGTTGAAGGCGTCCGGGTCGAGGGCGGCCCGGAGCGCCCGGAACGTTCGCTGCTTGAGTCTGGCGTGGTCGAGCAACTCCGCGTCGTCGAGGGCGGCGTAGTCGCCGCCGTGGCCGTAGGGGACGACCATGGCGTGGCCGGGGTTGTAGGGATAGTTGTTGAGCAACACGTAGGCGTACTCGGAGCGGGCGACGATTCGCGCGTCCCGGTCGTCACCGTCGTCGGGGAGGTCACAGAACACGCACCCCTCGTCGTCGTGGTCGTCGCGTTCGACCCACTCGATTCGCCACGGGGCGAAGACCTGCTCCATGGGGCGACCGACGGACGCGTCCGGTTTAACCTCCACGGGCCGTCACCTGTGTGCGGGCCCGTCTGTCGCCCGTCAGACCACGGGGCCGAACGTGTCCGCAAATCCCGGAAAAGTGGGCCAAATCCGGGTAAATTACAACTGATTTGAGTGTCGTTTTAAATATGATGGCCCCGTAGGGCAGAGCGTCCAATGGCGAGTAAACAACCCGTCAAACACGAATTCACGGAACACTGCGAGGCCTGTGGCCGGCAGACGCGCCACACCGTCAGCGTCCGCCTGGTGACCGAGAGCACCAAGTCCGACAACGCGGAGTTCTCGCGGGAGCCCTACCGCATCACCGAGTGCTCCGTCTGTGGCGAGACGAAGAACCAGCGCATGAACAACGCCTAGCGCGTCGTGACGTCACAGCCCTCCTCGGTGACGACGAGCGTGTGTTCGGCCTGGCTGACGAGTTCGCCCGCGTCCTCTTTCAGCACCGGGTACGACCGGCACGCCCCCGCCCGAGTCAGCCGACGCAGCGACATCTCCGTGCGAGTGCCCTCGAGCCACCGCCGCGCGAACGGCAGTTCGCGATAGGTCTCCTGGACCTCCTCGAGGAGTTGGCGCGCCGACCGGTCGCGGACGCGCCGGTCCTCGACGACGGAGTATATCTCGGCCGTTCCGCCCTCGGTCACCTTGCCCGACCCCGTGGTGGCGAACGGTTCGATGGCGACGACGTCCCCCACCTCCAGTTCGACGCCGCTCCGGGTGCCGCGGTTCGGGACGTTCGGCCCGGTGTGCGCGTCGTACCGCGCGAGGCCGTGTCCCGTCAGGTTGACGATGGGGTTGTAGCCGTACTCGTCGATGGTCTCGCCGACGCGGGCGCCGATCTCGCCGGTGTGTGCGCCCGGTTCGACGGCGTCGATCGCGGCCTCGAGCGCCGCCTCGGCCGCCTCCACTAGCTCCGGCGTCCCCGAGAGGTCGACCGTCCGGGCGGCGTCCGCGATGTAGCCCTCGACGTGGACGCCGACGTCGAGACAGACCACGTCTTCCCCGAAGGTGGCGTCGTCTCCGGGGCCGGGCGTCGCGTGGGACGCCTCCTCGTTCACGCTGATGTTGCAGGGGAAGGCGGGTTCCCCGCCGAGTTCGCGGACCCGGTCCTCGGCGAACTCGGCCACGTCGAGGAGGGACGCGCCGACCTCGACGCGGTCCGCGGCCTCGTCCAGTACCTGTGCGAGGATCCGTCCGGCCTCGCGGTAGTTCTCGCGTGCGTCGCTCGACAGCTCGGCCATAGTCGCCCTACCGCGGGCCGCCGCTTAAACCTGTCCGGGACGGGTCCTACTCGTCGACGCGCGCCTCGGCGTCCGCGAGGCGTTCGAGGACCTGCATCACGCCGGAGTTGTCGTCGCGGGCCATCCCGAGTTCCTCCATGGCCTTGTAGTTCTCGTGGATGACCTGCGTGGCGGGCATCGGCGCGCCGAAGGCCTCGCCGGCGTCGGTCGCGATGCGGAGGTCCTTGTACTGGTAGGAGGCGAAGAAGCCGGGCTCGAAGTTCCCGCGGATCATCCGCTCGGCGCGGTTGTCGAGCGCCCAGCAGCCGGCGGCGCCGCCGGAGATGGCGTCGACGACGGCCTGGAGGTCAGCGCCGGCCTTCTGGGCGAAGACGAGGGCCTCGCCCACCGCCTCCATCTGCGCGGAGACGACGATCTGGTTGCACGCCTTCGTCGTCTGGCCGGCGCCGTGCGGACCGGTGAGCGTCACGGTCTCGCCCATCACCTCGAAGAGCGGGTGGACGGCATCGAAGACGTCCTCGTCGCCGCCGACCATGATGGAGAGGGTCCCCTCGACGGCGCCCTCCTCGCCGCCGCTGATGGGCGCGTCGAGCATGTCGACGTCCACGGCAGCCAGGTCCTCGGCCAGCCGCTCGGTCGCCGTCGGGGAGATGGTCGACATGTCCACGACCGTCTCGCCGCCGGAGAGACCGACGGCGATCGCGTCCTCGTCGTCGCGGACGACCGCCTCGACGACCGCGGTGTCGGGCAGGCAGGTGATGACGACGTCACAGCGCTCTCCCACGTCCGCCGGGGAGTCGGCGGTGTCCCCGCCGTGGGCCGCGAGGCGGTCCATGGGGTCCCGCGAGCGGTTGTAGCCGACCACCTCGTAGCCGGCGTCGACGAGGTTCTTCGCCATCGGTTCGCCCATGATGCCGAGTCCAACGAAGCCGACAGTCGGTTCGGACATGAGCGCCACCTCAGAGGGCACCGACTAAACTGTATCCCACCAGTCGTCGGGGTCGTAGACGGCGAGCGAACCGTCCCCGTGGACGAGAAGCGCAGCCCCCACGCCTCGAAGCTGACGAGGAGGGAGTCGTCGCCCGAGCGAACGACCGTCTCCAGGGCGTCCGGGTCGACGTGATCGTAGAGTCGCTGGGACCGGTCCAGGGGTGCGGCGCCGGCGGCTTCGGCGGCGTCGACGACGACGTTCGACACGGGGGCCGAGTGGAGGGAGGTGGTCGCCAGCGGGGTCGTCTGGCCACGCATAGGGTGTCTGACGCCGGCAAACGTGTACGTATTTTGGGTCGACCACAACTGCCAAACCGCCCCGGCACAGACGGGGCCCATGGACGACGCGCACCGCGACCCCGCGTGGCTCAGGGCGCACGCACTCGACGTGCTGGCGTTCTACTACCCGGACTGTGTCGCCGAGGACGGCGGCTACGTCCACGGATTCAGCGACGTCGACGGGACCGTCTACGACGACGAGCACCACCACCTCGTCGGGACGGCCCGGTTCGTCTTCGACTTCGCCGTCGGCCGACTGCTCGACGGCCCGGATTACTGCGACGGGGCGGCGGCCCACGGCCTCTCCTTCCTGCGGTCGGCCCACCGAGACGACGCCCACGGCGGCTACCTGTGGCTGCTGGACGACGACGGCATCGCGGACGGTCGCAAGTACTGCTACGGGCACGCCTTCGCACTGGTCGCGGAGGCGACGGCACTCCGTGCCGGCGTGTCCGCCGCCGACGCGGACGCCGTGACCGCGGCCGCCGACGTCCTCGACGAGCGGTTCCGCGACCCGAACGGCCTCTACCGACCGACCTGCGACCGCGACTGGGGCGACTGCGAGGCCTACCGCGGGCAGAACGCCAACATGCACACCTGCGAGGCGTTCCTCGCCGCGCACGAGGCGACCGGCGAGTCGGCCTTCCGCGACCGGTCGCTCGCCGTGGCCGAGGGCGTCGCCCGGGACCTGGCCGACGCCGGCGACGGCCTCGTCTGGGAGCACTACACCGCCGACTGGGAGCACGACTGGACGTACAACCGGGACGACCTGGACGACCTCTTCCGGCCGTGGGGCTACCTCGTGGGCCACCAGACCGAGTGGGCGAAACTGCTGGGGATGCTCGACCGCCACGTGGACGCCGATTGGCTGGTCGACCGGGCGCGCCACCTCTTCGAGACGGCGGTCGAGACCTGCTGGGACGACGACCGGGGCGGGCTCTACTACTCCTTCGACCGCGAGGGCGAGGTCATCAACGAGCGCAAGTACTTCTGGGTGGCCGCCGAGACGCTCGCGGCCGCGGCCGTCCTCTACGAGCGGACCGGCGACGACGCCTTCCTGACCTGGTACGACCGTGTCTGGACCCACGCCCGCGAGCAGTTCGTCTCCGACGCGCTCGGAATCTGGTACCGGGTGCTCGAGCCGTCGAACGCCGTGGCCGACGACGTGAACCTCACGCCGCGGGTGAAGGCCGATTACCACGTCGTCAACGCCTGCTACGAGGCGCGGCGGGCGCTGGACGAGGCGCACTGAGACGCGCTCAGTGGCCGGCCGCGAGGTAGCCGCCGTCGACGGCGAGTTCGGCGCCGGTCACCCACGCCGCGTCGTCGCTCGCGAAGAAGGCGACGGCCGCCGCGACGTCCGCGGGCCGGCCCAGGCGGTCGAGCGGCGTCTTCTCGCGCTCCCGCGCCCGCGTCTCGGCGTCGTTGAGGTCCTGCATCGGCGTCTCGATCACGCCGGGGAGCACGCAGTTCGCGGTGACGCCGTCGTCGGCCAGTTCGACCGCGAGGTCCCGGGTGAGGTTGACGACGCCCGCCTTCGTCGCCGCGTAGGCCGGCCCGGCGCCCCCGAAGTGTGCGTTGATCGAACTCACGTTCACGACGCGGCCGGCCGGCGACGCCCGGAGGTGCGGGACCGCGTGCCGGGCGGTCAGGAACTGGCCGGTGAGGTTCACGGCGACGACGCGTTCGAAGTCCGCGACCGACGCCGACTGCGAGTCGCCCGGGACCAGGATTCCCGCGTTGTTCACGAGGACGTCGAGGCCGCCGAAGTCGTCGGCGACGGCCGCGACCAGCGCAGCCACCTCCTCGGGGGCGGACACGTCGGTCTCGTAGAACCGCGCCGTGCCGTCCCTCTCCCGGATCAGGTCGGCGGTCGGCGTCGAGAGGTCCCGGTCGTAGTGCTCGCCCGTCTTGGGCGCCTCGCGCCGGTCGGCCACGGCCACCGCGGCGCCGACGTCCGCGAGTCGCGTCGCGACGCGTCGACCGATGCCGCTCGCGGCGCCGGTCACCAGCGCCGTCCGCCCGGAGAGCTCCACGTCCATGGAGGGGAGTCGAGGGGAGCGCACATCCCATTTATGCCGCGGGGCCACCACCGACCCGCATGGCCACGCCAGCCGACCAGGAAGCCGACCTCCCGATGCGGGTCGGACTCGGTCAGTTCATGGAACCGACGCCCGAGCGACTGCGGTACTGCCGGCAGCTCGGCGTCGAGGACGTCCTGTTGAACATGTACCAGCTCGACCCGGACTACCCGCACATGCCGGACGCCGAGCGGATGCCCCTCGAGGCCGAGGCACCGTGGTCGCTGTCGTCGCTCGAGGCGCTCCGGGACACCGTTGCGGACGCGGGCCTGCGACTCCACGCCGTCGAGAACCTGCCCATCTCCTTCTACGACGACGTGATGCTCGGTGGCCCCGACGCCGAGGCGCAACTCGACCGACTGGCCGAGACGGTGGCGAACGTCGGGAAGGCGGGCATCCCTTACCTCGGCTACCACTGGATGCCGTCGGGCGTCTGGCGCACCGGCGAGGCCGAGGTGCGGGGCGGCGCGACCAGCACCGCCTTCGACGCGGCCGACGCCGACGACGAACTCACACACGACCGCGAGTACACCGAGGCCGAGATGTGGGCCGACTACGAGCGCTTCGCCGAGCGGATCCTCCCGGTGGCCGCCGAGCACGGCGTCACGATGTGCCTGCACCCGAACGACCCGCCGGTGGAGACGCTCGGCGGGGTCCCACAGCTGTTCCGGAACTTCGAGAACTTCGACCGGGCGATGGAACTGGGGCCCAAGGGGAGCCACGCCCTGGAGTTCTGCCTTGGCTGCTGGTCGGAGATGGGCGAGGACCTGCCCCGGACGATTCGGCACTTCGGCGGCCGCGACCAGATCGGCTACGTCCACTTCCGGGACGTGACCGGGACGGTCCCCGCGTTCCACGAGGACTGGCTCGACGAGGGGAACTACGACACCGGGACGATGTTGGACCTCCTCGAGGAGGTGGGGTACGCGGGGCTGATGATCCCGGACCACACCCCGCACCTCGAGGGCGACTCCGACTGGGAACACCGCGGCCGGGCGTGGACGGTGGGCTACCTGAACGGTCGTCTCGACGAACGTCGATAAGTCACGGACGAATCAAAAGTCATTTTACGAGGTGCCGCAACGCCTTCGAGTATGAGCTTCGACAACGTGACGGTTCCCGAAGACGGCGAAGCTATCGAGGTCGTCGACGCCGACGAGGACGAACTCGACGTGCCCGCGAACCCCATCATCCCCATCATCTACGGAGACGGCATCGGGGAGGACGTCGCGCCGGCGGCACAGACGGTCCTCGACGCCGCGGCCGAGGCGACGGGTCGCTCCATCTCGTGGATGCGCCTGTACGCCGGCCAGTCCGCCCGGGACATGTACGACGAGAACCTCCCTGACGACACCGTCGACGCCATCCGGCAGTTCCGCGTCGCCATCAAGGGCCCCCTCACGACGCCCGTCGGGTCGGGCTTCCGGAGCCTCAACGTCGCCCTCCGGAAGAAACTCGACCTCTACACCAACATGCGCCCGACGTACTGGCTGGAGGGCGTCCCGTCGCCGGTGAAGGCCCCCGAGGAGATGGACATGATCTCCTTCCGGGAGAACACCGAGGACGTCTACGCCGGCATCGAGTGGGAGGCCGGCACGGACGAGGTCGAACAGGTCCGCGAGTTCGTCGAGGACGAGATGGGCCAGACCGGCGTCATCCACGACGGCCCGGTCGGCATCGGCGTCAAGCCCATCTCGGAGTTCGGCACGAAACGACTCGTCCGGAAGGCCATCGACTACGCGCTCGAGAACGACCGCGACTCGGTGACGCTGGTCCACAAGGGCAACATCATGAAGTTCACCGAGGGCGCGTTCCGCGACTGGGGCTACGAGGTCGCCGAGGAGGAGTACGGCGACGAGGTCATCACCGAGGACACCCTCTGGGAGGAGCGCGACGGCGAACCGCCGGAGGACGCCGTGGTCGTCAACGACCGCATCGCGGACAACATGCTCCAGCAGATCCTCACCCGCACGGACCAGTACGACGTGCTGGCGCTGCCGAACCTCAACGGCGACTACCTCTCCGACGCGTGTGGCGCCCAGATCGGCGGTCTCGGCATCGCGCCGGGCGCCAACATCGGCGACGGGCGCATGCTCGCCGAACCCGTCCACGGGTCCGCGCCGAAGTACGCCGGCCAGGACAAGGTCAACCCGACCGCGATGATCCTCTCGGGGCGCATCATGCTCGAGTACCTCGGCTGGAACGACGCCGCCGACCTCGTCCGGGACGCCGTCGAGGCGACCATCGCCGACGGACGCGTCACCTACGACCTGGAGCGACAGATCGAGGGCGGCGAGAAACTCGCCACCAGCGAGTTCGCCGAGGCCGTCGTCGAGGAGATCGAGTCGCGCGCCTGAGTCTGCTCGCGGGGAGTCAGTCCCAGGGGGAGTCTTCTCGCGGCGGACTGAACACGTCGATCGCCACGGCCGTCTCCTCGGTGCGGTTCTCGACCGCGTGTGGCTGGTCGCCCGGAATCGCGTAGGACGCGCCCTCGGAGAGCGTCTGTTCCTCGCTGCCGCTCTCGAAGACGAGTTCGCCGCGGGTCACGTAGCCGGTCTGCTCGTGGGGGTGGTCGTGTTCCGGGACCCGGCCGCCGGGTTCGACCCGGACGTGCTGGACGCTCATCCGCTCCCCGAAGACCAGCGGCGTCAGCACGACGCCGTCGGCGATTTCGTGCGATTCCGCGTCCGAGACGAAGCGCGTGTCCATGGTCCCCCCTCCGCACCGGGACACGTAAGCGTTGCCCGGCGGCGACCGCCAGACTCAATCTCCGCGGGTCCGACCGACCGCTCATGTACGCCGTCGTCGGCTGTTCGAACTGCTCGGCGCTGTGGGTCGTCGAGGACCACCCCGAGACGACGCGGTGTCCGCGGTGTGGGACGCGTCGGCGGTACGACGCCCTGAAGAAGTTCCACACCGCCGAGAGCGCCGACGCGGCCAAGCAGGCCCGCGCCGCGATGCTGGCCGAGCGCAGCGGTCACGGCGACGCCTTCGCGAACCTCGAGGACTACGGCGAGATGGACCGTCGTCTCGACGAGGCCGGCGTCGGCGACGACGAGTACCTCGCCGGGTCCGGTCTCGACCCCGACGCCGTCCGCGACGCCGCTGAGAGCGACGACGGCCCCGCCCGGAGTCACCCCGAGACGGTGCGGGCGGCCGTCGAAGAACTCGACGCGCCGACGGCCGACGCCGTCGTCGCGTACGCCGTCGACCGGGGCGTCCCCGCGGCGAAGGCGCGGACGGTGCTCGACCGCCTCGTCGACGCGGGCGAGGCCACCGAACGCGACGGCACCTACCGGCTACTGTAGGGCCCGCCAGAGACCGAGGGCGAGCAGGACGACCGAGAGCAGGAGTCGCAGCGCCCGGAGCAGTCGGAGGACGAGCGTCGAGGCGGCGGGGTCTGTCGAGTCGGGTGCCATCGGATCACGCTGGCGACGGCCAGCACCGACCCTCGGCGGCGCAGGGCGGTAAAATCGAGCCACGCGTCGGGTGAAAGTAAAACTGTCAGCGGCCGTGTTCCTCGTGGGCGCTGGCGAGGTGGCGAGAGCCCAGCGCCGCCAGCAGCGAGAGTTCGCCGCCCAGCGCGCCCGCGGCGATGATCTCCGCGAGCGCGTCGGCGTTCGACCCCGGGGGGTCGCCGCCGCCGGCCACCCCGAGGACGTCGAGCAGCGCCGACTGGGTGGGGAGGCCGGTTCCGCCGCCGACCGTCCCCACCTCCAGCGAGGCGAAGGAGACGCTGGCGTAGAGGTCGCCGTCCGCGACGTGGGCAGTGGTGATGGCGTTCGCGCCCTCGACGACCTGCGCGGCGTCCTGCCCGGTGGCGAGGAAGGCGGCTGCGACGACGTTCGCGGCGTGGGCGTTGAACCCGAGGCTCGCGGCCTTCGCCGATCCGACGAAGTTCTTCCGGCGGTTGACGGCCGCGATGGCCTCCGGGGTCGTGTCGAAGCGGTCCGCGACCACCTCGCGCGGGACCGTCACGTCCGCCGTGACCGACCGTCCACGGCCCTCGACGGCGTTGATAGCGGCGGGCTTCTTGTCCGTGCAGAGGTTGCCCGAGAGGGCGACGAGTTCGGCCGACGTCTCCGCCTCGACGACGTCCGCGGCGGCGCGCGTGGCGATGGTTGCCATGTTCATGCCCATCGCGTCCTTGGTGTCGTAGGCGAACCGCAGGAAGACGTTGTCGCCGACGACGTAGGGGGTCACGTCGCGCAGTTCGCCGTGGCTGGTCGTCGCCTCCGCGGCGTCGGCGATGGCGTCGCGGTGCGCGCACACCCAGGAGACGACCGCTTCGGCCTCGGCGACGTCCGCGACGCGGAACACGGGCGCCCGCGTCATCGCGGACTTGAGCACCCGCGCCGTGGCGCCGCCCGCCGCCCCGATGGCGCCGACGCCGCGGTTGACGCTCGCGACGAGGGCGCCCTCCGTGGTCGCCAGCGGCAGGTAGAACTCCCCGTCGGCGGCGCCGCCGCGCACGCGCAGGGGCCCGGCCACGCCGACCGGCACCTGCGCTGCGCCGAGGAAGTTCTCCACGTTCGACTCGGCCGCCGCCGCCGGGAGCGACGACCGGCCCACCGCGTCCATGTCCGCGCCGGTCTCGCGTTCGAGGAGGCGACGCCGGGCCGCCGCCGCCGTCTCCGCGTCGGCGTGGTCCTCGAGTTCGTAGAGGCGCAACTCGCCGGCCGCGACGCGGTCGGCCAGCGCCCCCGGGTCCGTCTCGGTCATGGGCGTCTCGTCGTGGGCCCGCCGCTTACTCGTTTCCCATCCACTTTTTCGCGGTGGGGGTCGCCGTGCGACCCCCTCCGCCAATAACCGGTGGAAAAAGGCCGCTCGCTCGCTCCGTTCGCTCGCGGGTGCTGGTGCCGACCGCCACCGACCCCCGCCGCCAGAAACCGGTGGAAAACGGCCGCTCGCTCGTTCCGCGGCCCCGTGGTGCCTCGCCGATGGCGCGCCGGTGCCTCCACAAGACAGAAGCGCCGGGCACGCCCAGTCCTCGACGTGCAGTGGACTCGTCTCGCCCGCGCGGCCGTCGCCGTCGTCGTCACCGTCGTTCTCCTGTTCCCGGCGGTGTCGCTGTTCGCCCCGCCGGACGTGCTCACCCAGTTGCTGGTCGTCCTCGTGACCGCGCTCGTCGGCCTCCCGGTGGCGAACGTCGTCGACCGTTACGACGTCAGCCTCCGCCTCATGGGGTTCGCCGTCCTCGTCTTCTGGGTGGCCGTCGTCGCCGCCGCCGCGGGGTCGGTGGTCGTCCTCGCCGTCGTCGGCGACGCCTACGCCGTCGTCGTGCAGGTGCTCGCCCTCGCCGCGGCCTACGCGGTGACCGCCTTCATGACCCGCCGCGCGTCCGGCCGTCTCTGAACGGTCGACCCGTTCTTTTATCGCGGTCGCCGCCGCCTGACCCACCATGAGTGGACCGGCTGACCTCGTCCTCCGCGGGGGCGAGGTCCACGCGCTGGACGGGTCGGACCGGACGGCCGAGGCCGTCGCGGTCCGCGACGGCCGGGTTGTCCGCGTCGGGTCCGACTACGAGGTGGGCTTCCTCGTCGGCGTGGAGACGCGGGTCCTCGACCTGGACGGGCGGGTCGTCATCCCGGGGTTCGTCGACGCGCACACCCACCTCCCGATGGTCGGGCGGTACGAGCGACGCGCCGACCTCCGGGGGGTGGAGTCGGTCGAGGGCGTCCTCGACCGCCTGCGCACGGCGGGGGCCCCGCCGGACGCGACGGCGGCCGACTGGCGACTGGGGTTCAGCCTCGACCCGGACCTCCCGGTGGACCGCGCGGCCCTCGACGCGTTCGACGGGCCGACGGCCGCCGTCACCGAGGACCTCCACGGCGCGGCCGTGAACGCGGCGGCCCTCGACGCACTCGACGTCGACGCCGACGACGGACGCCTCGTCGAGGCCGACGTCGACCGCCTGTTCGCGGCGACCGAACCCGACCGCGAGGCGACGCGCGCCCTCGTCGCGACGGCCCAGCGCGTCGCCGTCCGGCGGGGCGTCACCGGCGTCCACGACGTCGTGACGCGCACCCGGGCGCCGGCGGTCTACCGGTCGATGGACCGGGACGGCGACCTCGCGGTGCGGGTCCGCCTCCAGTACGCGGCGAGTCACCTCGACGCCGTCACCGGGGCGGGCCTGGCGACCAACCACGGGAGCGAGCGGGTCGAGACGGGCGCCGTCAAGGTGTTCGTCGACGGCAGCATCGCCAGCCACACCGCTCGCTTGCGCGACCCCTACGACGACGTCGACACCCGCGGCGAGTGGGTGACGCCGCCGGCGGACCTCCGGGCGGTCGTCGACCGGGCCGCCGGCGAGGGTCTCCAGGTCGCCGCCCACGCCATCGGGGACGCCGCCGTCGAGGCCACCCTCGACGCGTTCGAGGCGGCCCCCGGCGAGCGCCACCGCGTCGAGCACGCAGAACTCGCCACCGACGACCACCTCGCCCGCATGGCCGAGCGCGGCGTCGTGGCGTCGATGCAGCCGAACTTCCACCGCTGGGCCGGCGACGGCGGCCTCTACGAGCGGCGCCTCGGGTCGGCCCGCCGCGACCGGACGAACCGCCTCACCGCGGCCCGCGACGCCGGCGTCCGCCTGGCCTTCGGGAGCGACTGCATGCCCCTCTCGCCGCTGGTCGGCGTTCACCACGCCGTCACCGCGCCGACCGACGCCCAGCGACTCGACGTGACCGCGGCCCTGCGCGCCTACACCGGGGGCGGGGCGTACGCCGGGTTCGCCGAGGACCGCCGCGGGACCGTCGCCCCGGGGCGGGACGCGGACCTGGTCGCCCTCGACGGGTCGCCGTGGACGGCCTCGGACGTCCGCGACGTCGACGTCGCGCTGACGGTGGTCGGGGGAGCGGTCGTCTACGACGGGCGGAACGCATAACTCCGGGGCGGCGAACGTCCCGACATGGGCCCACTGCAGGCCGCTGCCGCGAACGCCGCCCTCCTCGTGTCGCTCGTGGTGACGCTCGGTGTCGGCGGGGCGCTCCTGGTCTGGGCGCTGGTCGAGCACGAACACGACCGTCGCGACCGAACCGACCGCGGCGACGCGGAGCGGCGGGCCAGGCGCGACACCCGCGACGACGGCCCCGAGAGGTGACTACTCGAGGAGGTCCGCGCCGGTCATCTCGGGCGGGGCGTCGAGGCCCATCCGCGCGAGGAGCGTCGGCGCCACGTCGGCCAGACTGCCCTCCGACCGGACGGACCGGCCGCCGTCGGTGCCGTCGGGCGCGAGGGCGACGAACGGCACCGGGTTGAACGTGTGCGCGGTGTGTGGCGCCTCGGGCGTGCCCATGTCGTCGGCGTTGCCGTGGTCCGCCGTGACGGCGACGTGCGCGCCGGCCGCCTGCAGCGTCCCCACGAGGCGGTCGAGGTGCGCGTCCACGGCCTCGACGGCCGCGACGGCGGCGTCGAAGTCACCGGTGTGGCCGACCATGTCCGGGTTGGCGTAGTTCAGGACCATCGCGTCGGGGTCCTCGGTCTCGACGACGTCGACGGCCGCGTCGGTCACCGCGGGGGCGCTCATCTCGGGTTGCAGGTCGTAGGTCGGCACGTCGGGCGAGTCGACGATGCGCCGCATCTCGCCCTCGAACTCGACCTCGCGGCCGCCGTTGAGGAAGTAGGTGACGTGGGCGTACTTCTCGGACTCGGCGATGCGCAACTGGGTCTTCCCGGCGGCCTCGAGGACGGCCCCGAGGACGTTCTCGGGCCTGCGCGGCGGGAACGCGACCGGCAATTCGAACGTCTCGTCGTACTGGGTCATCGTGACGAGGTGGACGTCGGGCGGGTCGGTCGCGAAGGGCCACTCGGGGTCGAGGTCGGCGAGCAGCCGCGTCAACTGGCGGGCGCGGTCCGCTCGGAAGTTCGCGAAGACCGCGGCGTCGCCGTCCGAGAGCGCCGGGCCGCCCTCGACGAGGGTGGGTTCGACGAACTCGTCGGTGTCGCCCCGCTCGTACGACCGTTCCACGGCCGCGACGGCCGACGGCGCCTCGTGGTCGGCGTCGCGGTTCGCGATGGCGTCGTAGGCCCGGCGCGTGCGCTCCCAGTTCCGGTCGCGGTCCATCGCGTAGTACCGGCCCGAGACGGTGGCGGGGTGACCGGTCCCCGCGGCGTCGGCCGCGGCCTCGAGGTCCGCGAGGAAGCCCGCGCCGCTCGTCGGCGCGGTGTCTCGGCCGTCGGTGAACGCGTGCGTGACCGCCTCGACGCCCGTGTCGGCCGCGAGGTCGATCAGCGCGTGGACGTGGTCCTGGTCGGCGTGGACGCCGCCGTCGGAGACGAGACCGAGGAGGTGGAGGCGCCCGCCCGTCTCGCGGACGTACTCGACGGCCCCGGAGATCGCCTCGTTGGCTGCGAGTTCGCCGGCCTCGATGGCGTCGCTGATGCGGGTGTACTCCTGGAGGACGACCCGGCCGGCGCCGATGGTGAGGTGGCCGACCTCGCTGTTACCCATCTGGCCGTTCGGGAGCCCCACGTCCCGGCCGTGAGTCGTGAGCGTGCCGGACGCGCCGGCATCGCGCAGGCGGTCGAACGTCGGGGTGTCCGCGGCGCCGACGGCGTCACGGCCCTCCTGGTCGGGCGGCGCGAGCCCCCAACCGTCGAGAATGACGAGCGCGACGTCCATACCCGCCCGTCGGGCGGAGGGCCCACGTGTGTTTCGCCTCGGAGAGCGGGATTTTTCACCCCCGGGAGCGTTCGACCCGGGGATGACGCTCGAGCGGGTCCACATCGACGGCATCGCCCGCCTCGCGCGGCGCATCAGTCGCGGCGTCGACGAGCGAGAGCAGACCGACGCCGCCGAGCGGGTCTGGGAGAGCTTCCTCGACCCGCTCGTCGTCGACGGGGACGCCGTCCTCGAACCGCTGGACGGGCGGGAGCGCTACCGCGCGGACGCCGAGACGGTCGGCCTCCAGGACCCGGCGTTCGGCGTCGTCCACGGCCTCGACGCCGGGACGGTCAACGAGCGCCTGTTCCGCAACGGCCTGACCATCGACGTGGCACAGGCCGCGATGAGCGCGACGCCGACCGACCTCGACTTGCACCGCTCGCGCTCCATCGTCGTCGGCACCCACACCAGCGACGACACCGTCGACACCGCCACCGACTGGGACCACCGCGACGAGGGGTACGTCCGCCTGCGGACCGTGCAGGTCGCACTCGACCGGGCGAACGCGAAGACGGTCCACTGGCTGGCCCTCTACCTCGCGGAGAGCGCCCACGCCCACCGCCACGCCGACGACGTCGAGGAGGTCCTCGTCCTCGACGGGCCGCTGTACCCCAAGCAGCTCGTGAAGTGGGCGGACGGCCGCGGCGGCCTCGCGGACCTCGGCGTCGAGGAGCCCCTCGTCGCGACGGTCCTCGAGAACTACGTGGGCCTCGTCGAGCGGTTCGTCGAGCGGGACATCCCCCTCGTCGGGTTCGTGAAGGGGGCGCGCTCGCGGGCGCTGGTCCGGTCGCTCGCGGGGCGGACCCACGCGCCGTGGGCGACAGACATGGCCCTGTTCGCCCAGGTGCTGGGCGCCGACGCCGAACCGGGTGCGCGCGCCGGCCACCTCACGTGGACGAACTGGTTCGTCTCCCGCCTCGGCGCCGACCGGGCGTTCTCGCGGCTGGGCGACCCCGGCGTCGAGCGCTCGCTGCCGGCCGACGCCTACGAGGTCTGTTTCTTCGTCGTCCACGACGCGCGGACGGACCTCGCGTTCAAGGTCGAACTCCCCTACGCGTTCGCCGCCGACCCGTCGGTCCGGGAGCGGGTGCGCCGCCACGTCCTCCGCGACGTGGCGGCCTACGAGGGGCCGCCCGAGTCGGTCCAGCGGGCTGACGGCCTCGCGGGCATCGACCGCGGCGAGACGGCGTCGCTGGTGCGTCGACTCGAGGACGGCCTCGGGAGCCGCGAGGACCGCACGTACGACGACGAGCGCTGGTCCGGCGTCGACTGACGCCGCGGTGGCGGCCCGGGCGACCAACATCTATGGTTCCGGGGCGACGAACTCGGGCCATGTCCACCGGTTCCTTCGCCATCGAGACGGACGCCCTCTCGAAGCGGTACGACGGCGCCACGGCCGTCGCGGACCTGGACCTCGCCATCGAGACGGGCGTGGTCTACGGCTTCCTCGGCCCGAACGGCGCCGGCAAGACCACCACGATGCGGATGCTGACGACGCTGACCCGCCCCACGTCCGGGACGGCACGGGTCGCCGGTCACCCGGTCGAGGACCGCCCGGCCGTCGTCGAGCACCTCGGCTACCTGCCGGAGGAGCCGCCGCTCCACGACGAACTCACCGGCCGCGAGCAACTCGAGTACGTGGCCGGCCTGCGAGACGTCCCCGAGGCCGCGGCCACCGAGCGCATCGCCGACCTGCTCGACAGGTTCGACCTCGCGGCCGACGCCGACCGACGCATCGAGACCTACTCCAAGGGGATGAAACAGAAGACCGGCATCGTGCAGGCCATCCTCCACGACCCGGCCGTGCTCTTCCTCGACGAACCGACGAGCGGCCTCGACCCGCGGGCCGCCCGCACCGTCCGGGACACAGTGGCGACCCTCGCCGCGGAGGAGACGACGGTGTTCCTCTCGACCCACATCCTCCCCGTGGTCGACGAACTGGCGGACGAGGTGGGCGTCCTCTCGGACGGGCGCCTCGTCGCGGAGGGCGCGCCGGCCGAACTGAAGCGGCGGGCCGAGACGGGCGAGGAGCGCACGCTCGAGGAGGCGTTCCTCGACGTCACCGCGGAACGGGACGCCCTCGCGCCGGAGGAGTCGACGTGACCCGGGCGCTGCCGGACCCTGGACACGCCGCCCTCGTCGCCCGGGTGCAGTGGCGCCGGAAGCTCCGGAACGCGACCGACGGCGCCGCGAAGGTGCTCGCCCTCGGCTTCACGGGCGTGATGGGACTGGTCTTCACCCTCGCCGTCGGCGTCGGCGGCTACTTCGGCGGCCAGGCGCTCGTCGGCGGCGAACTCGACGCCGTGATGGCCGGCGCCCGGTACGTCGCGGCGGCCGTCTGGGTTGGCGCCGCCGGGATCGTGGCCTTCCGGACCGTCTCGCAGGGCGGCCGGCCGGACGCGGCGGACGGCCTGCTGACGACCGTCTCGCACGTCGACGTCGCGGGGGGGCTGTTGCTCACCGAGTACGGGGGCGTGCTCGCCTACGTCACGCTCCCGGCGCTGGCGGGAGCCGGCGCCCTGGCGGCGGGAACGGGGTCGCCGCTCGTCGCGCCGGCGGCCCTGCTCGCCCTCCTCGGCTCGGTGACGGGGAGCGTCGCCGTCGGCTTCGCCGCGGGCCTTGCGGTCGCGGCGCTGCTCGTGCGCTCGGAGCTGTTCGCGCGGTACAAGACGGTGCTCGGCCTCGCGCTGTTTCTGGCCTACATGGGACTGCTGACGACGAACACCATCGGTTCCGTCGTGGACCCGGTGGTGGCCGCGGCCCGGGCGTCACCCGTCGCGTGGTACGCCGACCTCGCGCTCGCACCGCTCGCCGTCGGCGCGGACGGGGCCGCGGCCGCGGCCGCAGTCGTCGGGACGCCGGTGGTAGTCGTCGCTGCCGTCGCGGCAACGGGCCGGGCCGCCGAGGCCTACTGGTACGCGGACGCGGCGCGGGCCGAACCGGGGACCGAACACGAGAGCGCGCGCGTCGCCGCCGCGGGGGGCGCGCTGGCCCGCGTCACCTCGCGGCCGACCGCGTGGGTCGCCCGGAAGGCCTGGCTCCGGGCGCGTCGCGCCCCGCTGAAGCTCCTCTACGTCGTCTACCCGCTGTTCATGTTCGTCCAGCCGCTGAGCGAGGCCGTCACCACCGGGCGGGTGCCGCCGTCGTTCCCGGTGCTCGTCGCCCTCTACGGGGCGTGGGCGACGGGCGCGGCGTTCGCGCTCAACCCCTTCGGCGACGAGGGCGCCGTGCTGCCGGTGACGCTGACCACGCCGGTCGACGGGCGACGCTTCGTCGGCGGCCTCGTCGTCGCCGGCGCCCTCGTCGGCGGACCGGTGACCCTCCTGGCGACCGTCGCGGCGGGCGTGGCGAGTCCCCTCTCCCCCCTCGGCGTGCTCGCCACCGGGGTCGCCGCGCTCGTCTTGCCCGTCGCGACGAGCGCGCTCGCGGCCGGTGCCGGCACCGCGTTCCCCCGGTTCGAGGCCGCCCGCCTCACCCGCTCGCGGCAGGCCGTCGTGCCGAGCATCTACGCCTTCGGGCTCTACTCGGTGCTCGTGGTCGTCGCGTTCGCGCCGGCCGTCGTCGCGCAGGTGTCGGTCGTCGCCGACGCCGTCGCCGGCGCGACCGGCCTCCCGGCGGGCGCAGTCACGGCTGGCGGCGTCCTCCTCGGCACGGGGCTGGCGGCGCTCGGCGGGGCCGTCGCGTTCGCCGGGGCCGCGCGCCGGTTCGACGGCTACGTGCTGTAGTCGTCGCCGTCGGGCGGACCTGCGGGCTCGCCCGCCGCGTCCTCGCGCACGTCGACCACCTCGACGGCGACGGCGTCGGCGGGGACGCCGACGCGGACGAACTGCGTCCGGACGTGCTCTCGGGCGGCGGCGAGGGCGGCCTCGCGCGTCTCGAAGCCGCGGGGCATCGGCGACTCGAAGGCGACCCGGATCTCCTCGCCGTCCAGACGCTGGACGAGGCCGCCGCTGTCCACCTCGTAGAACTCGTCGCAGACCCAGACGAAGGGGGTGCCATCGTCCGGGGCCCCGCGGAACTGCGGCGGGTCCTCGCCCGGCTCGTAGAGCGTGCCGGTGAGCGTCGTCCCGGCGGCCGTGCCACGCACCAGTAACATCACCCGGGGGTAGGTGCGAGGGACATTTAAGCCCGTCTCGCGAGGGTCAAACCGCCGTTTCAGCGTCCGAAAGCCGTATCGTCGTGCCTCGGGTACGTCCGGGCATGCGACGCGTTCGTGGCGCGAGGTGGGGCGCGTGAGCCTGTTCTCCATCCGCTCGGAGGTGCCGACCCGGTCCCCCGACCCGCAGGTGCTCGACGTCGACGCCGAGGACGCCGACGAGGTGTTCGCGGCGCTGTCCTCCCGGACCTCGCGGCGCCTGTACGCCGCCGTCTCGGCGGATCCCGCGACGGCGAGCGACCTGGCCGAGACGCTCGACACGTCCATCCAGAACGTCCGCTACCACGTGGAGAACCTCCGCGAGGCGGACCTCGTCGAGGTGGTCGACACGTGGTACTCCTCGCGGGGGTCCGAGATGAAGGTCTACGGCGCCAGCGGCGGCCCCATCGTGGTGTTCGCCGGCGCGGACGAGGCGACGAAGTCGACGGTCCGAGAGGCCCTCGGCCGGTTCGTCGGCGGCGTCGCCGTCCTCCTCGCCGCGAGCCTCCTCGTCCAGTACGCCGTCGGCGACGGCCTCGCCGGCATCGGGCGTGCGCTCGGGGGCGGGACCGCTGCGGGCGGGGACGCGGCCGCCCCGTCGGCGTCCATCGCGTCCGCGGAGTACGCGCGGTCCGCCGAGGCGGTCGCCGGCCTGCCGCCTGGCCTGCTCTTCTTCGCGGGGGGCGCGCTCGTCCTCGCGGCGGGCGTGGTCTACCTGGCCTGGCGGGGACAACGGTTATAGCCCGCGGGGCGCACCCACGGACATGAGCGACCTCGGGGACTTCGCGAACTTCGACCCCGGCGACGACGAGGACGACGCGCCGGCCGACGACGAGACAGACGACGGCGAGTTCCGCCGCCCGGCCCTCGACGACCCGCCGCGGGACGTGGGCGTCGGCACGCTCGCCGTCTCGGAGGGGCTGAGCGTCCACGAAGACGAGCGCGAGACCCGCCTGCGGATGTACGTGACCGCGGGGAACCGCTCGGCGGTCCGATTGGGCACCTACCTCGTCGCGCCCTACCCGGACGGGGAGCGCCTGTTCTGTCGCATCGAGGGGCTGGAGTACGTCCAGGCCTACGAGAACGACGACGCGACGGAGATCCACGCCCGCCGCGCGATGGCCGCCGACGACTTCGACGAGCGGGACTACAAGTTCATCGCGTCGCTGTCGCCGGTGGCCGTCGTCTACGCGGACGGCGAGGAGTTGAAGCGGCGGATGCCCGACCGGGTGCCCAAGCCCGAGACGGTGGTGCGCCAGGCCGCCGACCGCGACGAGATACGGACGGGGCTGAACCTCCCGGCCGACGGCGTGTTCGTGGGGCACCTCTCGGTGGGCGGACAGAAGGTCCGGACGGCGGCGGACCCGCCGACCATCGACTACCGCCTCCGCGACGAGTACGGCGGCGGCGACCCCCTCGTGTTCCGGCACGTCCTCGTCGCGGGCGGGACCGGATCGGGCAAGACCCACGCGGCGAAGAACGTCATCCGCCAGCTGCTCGGGCGGACCTACGAGATGGACAGAGGGAGCCGCGAACCCGAGGCCGCGGTAGTCCAGTTCGACCCGCAGGACGAGTACGCCCAGATGCACGACGACAACCCGGCGGTCACGGACGCGGACCGGCGTCGCTGGGAGCGCCAGGGCGTCGCCCACGGCGGGCACGAGGACACCGTGGCGTTCGTCCCGAAGGTGGGCGGCGCCACCTACGCCAGCGCGGACCACCGCGCCGAGCAAGTCGAGTTCACCCTCCCGTTCTCGCTGGTCCGACAGAACCCGTGGCTCGTCGCCGGGAGCGGCCTCAACGAGAACCAGTACCCGGCGCTGGTCGGGGAACTCCTGCCGCGCTTCTTCGACGCGCACGGCGAGGACGGCACCTACGACGCGTTCCTCCGGTTCGTCGACGACCCGGCGCTCAGGGAGGAACTCCACGAGGCCGGCCGGGTCCACGAAGCCACCTACGACGCCCTCACCCGGCGCGTCCGGGGGTTCGGCCACGTCTTCGACCGGGACGCCCGGCCCGTCACGGAGCTGGTCCACGAGTTCGTCCGCCCCGGCGGACTGACGGTGGTGCCGACCTACCACCTGAACGACTCGCGGGCGACGACGACGGTGGTGCTCGCCCTGGCGAGCCTCCTCATCGACCAGAAGCTCTCGAACGACCCGGACCACGAGCGCATCAAGGAGACGCCGCTGGTCCTCGGGATGGACGAGGCGCACAACTTCCTGACGGACGCCGACAGCGTGCAGGCCAGGAAGGTCATCGGGAAGTTCACCGAGGCGGCCAAGCAGGGGCGCAAGGAGCGACTCGGCCTCTTCCTCGTCACGCAGGACCCTCAGGACGTCGCCGACCCCGTGTTCAAGCAGGTGAACACGAAGGTGGTGCTCAACCTCGGCGACGAGGACGCCATCCGGAGCGTCAACATCCCCCCGGACCTGGAGGGCAAGGTGCCCTACATGGAGCGGGGGCAGATGGTCGTCTACTCGCCGGACAACTCCGAACCGGTCGAGGTGACGGGCCTGTCGAAGTGTGTCACCCGGCACGGGAGGTAGGGGTTTCATGGGGGCGGGCCGCGTCCTCGCCGGCATGAAACGCATCCTGGTCCCGCTCGACGAGTCCGAACAGGCCTGGGAGGCCCTCGAGTTCGCGCTCTCGGAGTTCCCGAACGCCGAGATAACGGTCATCCGCGTCATCGACCCGATAGAGGCGGGCTACAGCGCCGACGCGACCGGGTTCGGCGTCGCGGAGGACTGGTTCGACCAGGCCAAAGCGTCCGCGCAGGCCCTCTTCGACGACGCCCAGGAGGTCGCCGACCGGCACGGCGTGGACCTGGAGCGGGTCGTCGAGGTGGGCCGGCCGGCGCGGACCATCGTCGACTACGCCGACGAGAGCGCAGACCAGATCGTCATGGGGAGCCACGGCCGGTCCGGCGTCTCCCGGATCCTCCTCGGGAGCGTCGCGGAGTCGGTCGCCCGCCGGGCGACGGTCCCGGTCACCATCGTCCGGTAGGCCGGCGCGCACCCGCAGGTTTTTGGTCGCGTCCGAGACAGTCAGTCGCATGGACGCGAGCGACAGACGGGAGACGGGACCGTCCTCCCCCGTCGACCACGACATTCTCCGGGAGATACCGGTCGGGGTGTTCCGGACGACGGTGACCGGTCGGTTCGTCGACGCGAACTCCGCGATGGAGGCGATGCTGGGGGCGTCGTCGTTCGAGGCGCTGTCGGACCGCCGGGTCCGCGAGTTCTACGTCGACGAGACGGACCGGGACGAGTTCGTCGACCGCATCGAGTCGACGGGGGTCGTCCGCGAGTACGAACTGCCGCTCCGGACGCTCGACGGGGACTCCTTCTGGGGGTCCGTGACCGCGATGCGCCACGAGCGGGCCGACGGGACGGACTACATCGACGGCGTCGTCCAGGACGTGACCGAGCGGAAGCGGGCACAGGAGACCGTCCGGGAGCGCGAGCGCCTCCTGACCCAGTTGACCGAGCACACGCCCGACGTGCTCTGGATGTTCGACGCCGACTGGGAGGAGACGCTGTTCGTCAACCCCGCCTACGAGAAGGTCTGGGGCGCCGACGTCGAGACGCTCGAGGCGGACCCGGAGAGCATGTTCGACCGGATCCACCCCGAGGACCGCGAGCGCGTCGCGGCGGCGATGGCGACGCTGTCGGCGGGCGAGGAGGCCGACGTGGAGTTCCGGGTGAACCCCGAGGCGGACTACCGGTGGGTGTGGGCGGCCGGCCAACCGGTCGTCGACGACGAGGGCGAGGTCTCCCGCGTCGTCGGGTTCACCCGGGACGTCACCGAGCGCAAGCGTCGCGAGGAGGCCCTCGAGCGGTCCCAGGAGCGCTACGAGAGCCTGCTGGAGACGGCGCCGGACGCCATCGTCGCCGCCGACGCGGAGACGGGCGAGATCGTCGAGGTGAACGAGCGCGCGACGGACCTGTTCGGCCGGGAGCGGTCGGCGCTGCTCGGCGCCCACCAGTCGACGCTCCACCCGGCCGACGAGGCCGAGCGGTACCGCGCCCTCTTCGCGCGCCACGTCGGGGAGGGAGAGTCCGCCGTCTCCCGGTTCGAAGACGGGGACTGGGTGTACGCGACGCGGGGCGACGGGGAGCGCGTGCCGGTCGAGATAAACGCGCGGGTCACCGACGTTGGGGACCGCCGGCTGACGTTCGGCATCTTCCGCGACGTCAGCGAGCGCAAGGCGCGGACCGAGCAACTCGACGCCTACCGGCGGGAACTCGAGGAGACCGTCGCCGACCTCGAGCGGTCCAACGAGGAACTCGAGCAGTTCGCGTACGTGGCCTCACACGACCTGCAGGAGCCGCTCCGGATGATATCGAGCTACCTCGACCTGCTCGAGACGGAGTACAGCGAGGACCTCGACGCCGAGGCCATCGAGTACATCGACTTCGCCGTCGACGGCGCCCACCGGATGCAGCGGCTCATCGACGACCTCCTGACGTTCTCGCGGGTCGAGAGTCGCGGACGCGACCCGGTCGAGACGGACGCCGAGCGGATCCTCGAGGAGGTCGTCGCGGACCTGGCGATGCGAATCGAGGAGACGGACGCCGAGGTGACCGCCGAGGAGTTGGGGACGGTCCGGGCCGACCCGGACCAGTTGCGCCAGCTCCTCCAGAACCTGATCGCGAACGCCATCGACTACGCCGGCGACGGACCGCCGCGGATACACGTCTCGGTGACCGAGGAGGCAGACCGCCACGTCGTCGCCGTCGAGGACGAGGGCGTCGGTGTCCCAGCAGACCAGCAGGAGCGCATCTTCGAGGTGTTCACCCGCGGCGAGCGGAACGACGACGACGAGGGGACGGGCATCGGCCTGGCCATCTGCAAGCGAATCGTCGCGGGCCACGGCGGCGAGATGTGGATCGAGTCTACCGAGGGCGAAGGGTCAACATTCTTCTTCTCTCTGCCGAAACAGGGGCGGAGAGACACATGAGCGAGCGAGGGCAGCCACGACCGGCCGACATCCTCCTCGTCGAGGACAACCCCGGCGACGTGAAACTGACGCGGAAGGCGTTCGAGACGGCGAAACTGGCCAACGACCTCCACGTGGTCAACGACGGCGAGACCGCGATGGAGTTCCTCCGCCAGGAGGGCGAGTACGCGGACGCGCCGCGTCCGGACATCGTGCTGCTCGACCTGAAACTCCCGAAGATGACCGGCGAGGAGGTGCTCGAGGCGGTGAAGGCGGACCCCGACCTCCGCCGCCTCCCGGTGGTGGTGCTGACCAGTTCCAGCGCCGAGGAGGACGTCGTCAAGACCTACGATAAGCACGCCAACGCCTACCTGACAAAGCCCGTTTCCTTCGACGGCTTCATCGACGTCGTGCAGCGCATCGAGGGGTTCTGGTTCTCGCTGGTCAGGTTCCCACCCAACTGAGGGATGTCGGACTACAGCCCCCGGCCGCTCCGGGTCCTCCTGGTCGAGGACAACCCCGGCGACGCGAACCTCATCGAGAAGCGACTGCGCGACGCGGACACGACGCTGCTGGCGGCGTCGTACGACCTCACCCACGTGGAGGCGCTCCCCGATGCGCTCGACAGACTCGAGGCGGGCGGCGTCGACGTCGTGTTGCTCGACCTCGGTCTCCCGGGGAGCCGGGGCATCGAGACGCTCGAACGGGCGCTCCCGGCCGCCGACGGGGTGCCGGTCGTCGTCCTGACGGGCCTCGAGAACCAGGAGACGGCCGTGCGGGCCATCCAGAAGGGCGCCCAGGACTACCTCAGGAAGGGCGCCATCGACGGCGAGGTCCTGGTCCGGTCGCTGCGGTACGCCGTCGAGCGCGCGGAGAACCAGCGCAAACTCGAACTGCAGAACCGCCGCCTCGAGGCGTTCGCGAGCGTCATCAGCCACGACATCCGGAACCCCCTGAGCATCGCGACCGGCAACGTCGACGTCGCCCGCGAGGAGGGGCCCGAAGAGCGCGAGGCGGCCCTCGAAGCGGCGGCGGACGCCCTCGACCGGATGGACGGTCTCGTCGAGGACCTCCTGTCGCTGGCTCGACAGGGACAGGCCATCGACGACCCCGAACCCACGTCGGTCGCCGCGGTGGCGTCCCGGGCCTGGACCCAGGTGGCGACCGACGACGCCGCCCTCCAGGTGACCTATCCCGGAGAGACGACGGTGCTGGCCGACGAGGCCCGCCTGTGCGAACTGTTCGAGAACCTCTACCGGAACGCGGTCGAACACGGTGGCGCGGACGTGACCGTGCGCGTCGGCGCCTTCGACGACGGCCGAGGGTGCTACGTCGCGGACGACGGGCCGGGCATCCCCGAGGACGAGCGAGACTCGGTCTTCGAGCGGGGGTTCACGACCGACGAGGAGGGGACCGGACTGGGACTCGCCATCGTCGAGACCATCGCGGAGGCCCACGGCTGGTCCGTCGCGGTGACGACCAGCGAGACGGAGGGGACCCGGGTCGAGGTGACCGGCCTGCGCCCCGTCGACGACCACGAGGCGGCGGCCTGAACGGGGCCGGGACGGTCTGGACGTCCGTCGCCGGGCGGACGCGGGTCCGCGGTCAGAAGATGTTTGCCTGCCGGTAGACGTTGATGCCCTGGCTCGTTATCTCGTAGGGTTTGGTCTCCCGGGAGTGGTTGGCGTCGCGGATCTTCGTGATCTCGACGGCCAGGCGGGTCTCCCGGAAGTCCTCCGGGCGGACGTACCGGAGGACGACGACGGCGTCGGTCAGGTACTCGATGATGCCGTGCCGGGAGGCGAAGGCCGACGACTCGCTCGCTTCGCTGGTGAGCAGCGTCGTGACGCCCGCCCGCTTCAGCGACTGGGTGAAGTCGAACACCTCGGTCCGCCGGGTCGCCTGGTCGTCGTACATCATCTCGAGCAGGGAGACGGAGTCGAGGACGAGTCGGCTGGCGCCGAACTCCTGGACGAGGCGCGGGAGTTCGTTCCGGATGCTCGTCAGCGAGTTGGCCATCTCGACGGGGTCGAGGTCGACGATGGCCAGTCGGTCCTCCGCGAGGTACTCCTCGAAGGGCCAGCCCTTCTCCGAGGCGCTGGTGACGATGCGGTCGCGGGTCTCCTCCAGCGTGATGAACACGGCCTTCTCGTCGTTCCGGAGCGCCTCCTCGAGGAACTGGAGGCCGAACGTGGTCTTCCCGGTGCCGGCGCCGCCCAGGACCACCAGCAGCGACCGCTCCGGGACGCCGCCCTGTATCATCTCGTCGAGGCCCTCGATGCCGACGTCGATGCGCGGGATGGCGGACTCGAACTCCTCCTCCTCGAACCCGGCCCCCCCGCCCGCATCGCCCGCGCCGGGCATGTTCCCGAACCCGAACTCGTCGGCGGCTTCCCCGCCCGCGTCGACCCCTTCGAAGGCGGGCGCCTCTCCCCCGGAGTCCGCGCCGAAGTCCGCACCGGAGTCCGCGCCGAACCCGAACGCCGACTCGGTCTCGTCGGCCCCACCGGACTCGTCGACCGACGGGTCGGGCGCCTCCTCCCCCGTGTCCGTCGCGGCCTCCTCGCCCCGGAGCGCTCGCTCGAACCAGTCCTCGTCGTCGCCCTCCGCCGGCGTCTCGCGGTCGTCCTCGTCAGCCACGAGCGACCACCGGCCCCACGGCGAGGACAGCCATACCCGCACCGACGCGCGGTCACCGCAAAGTCCTTTCGTCCGACACGTCGAGGGCGGGCCGGTCACCGCCGGGCGACGCCACCTCGCGGCATTTTTCCCGCGGGGGGGCGTGTCGGGGGACATGCGCGTCGGCATCGTCGCCCAACTGTCGAACAGTCGCGCCGCGTACCTCGCCGCGGACGTCGGGGAGATGCTCGCCGAGCGGGGCGTCGAGCGGTGGTACGACGAGGAGACGGCGGCGATGCTCGACGCCGAGGGGACCCCGACCGAGGAGTTCGGCCGGTGTGACCTCGTCGTGAGCATCGGCGGCGACGGGACGTTCCTCTACGCGGCGCGCAACGCCGAGACGACGCCCGTCCTCGGAGTGAACCTCGGGGAGGTCGGCTTCCTGAACGCCGTCGCGCCCGAGGAGGCGGTGGCCGCCGTCGGTCGGGAGGTAGACCGCTTCGAGACGCGGGGCGACGTGCGCTCGCGACCGGTGCCGCGGGTGGTCGCCTCGGGACCGGGCTGGTCGCTCTCGCCGGGACTTAACGAGGTGGTCGTCCAGGGCCCACAGCGCGGTCGGGGGCAGGGCTGCAGCGTCGAGGTGCGCGTCGACGGGTCGCTGTACACCGGCACCCACGCGGACGGGGTCCTCGTGGCGACGCCGACGGGCAGCACGGCCTACAACCTCAGCGAGGGGGGCCCGCTGGTCTACCCCGGCGTGTCCGCTCTCGCCGTGACCGCCATGGCGCCGACGGAGGCGACGCCGTCGCTGGTCGTCGGACAGGACGACGGCGTGACGCTGCGCGTCGACGACGCGCCGCGCGCCCACGTCGCCGTCGACGGGTCGGTCGAGCGGACGGTGACGCCGCCGACGCAGGTGACCGTCGAACTGGCCGCGGAACCGGCCCGGGTCGCGGGCCCGCCGGTCGAGTTCTTCCAGGCGCTGGGGAAACTCGAGTAGTATGGAAAGGTCTAATCGGCCGGTGCCCGTACGCTCCTCCGAATGTCAAGGCAGTTGCCGGACGTGCAGGCCGGCGAACCGGACGTTCGCGTGGGCCTCGGCCAGGTCGGCGTCACCGGCGTCGAGAAACTGGTCCGCGTCGGCCGAGCGGACCGTCCCGTCGTCCTGACGGCGGAGTTCGAGGTGTTCGTCGACCTGCCCGGCCGGCGCAAGGGCATCGACATGAGCCGGAACATGGAGACCATCGACGAGACGCTGGAGGAGGCCGTGAGCCGGTCGGCCTACCGCGTCGAGGAGGTCTGTGGCGACGCCGCCGAGCGACTCCTGCAGAAACACGAGTACACGACGACTGCGACGGTCCGGATGGAGGCGGACTACCTCACCCACGAGCGCACGCCGGAGAGCGACCGCCCGACCCAGTCGACGGTCGAGATCATCGCCAGCGCGACCGCCCGGGAGGGCGAACCGACCCGCGAGGAGGTCGGCGTCCGCGTCACCGGGATGACGGTCTGTCCCTGCTCGCAGGGGATGATGGAGGGGCGAGCGGCGGAGAAACTCCGGGACCTCGACGTCGAGGAGGACGCGGTCCGGGAGTTCCTCGCGGAGGTGCCCCAGGCCGGCCACTCCCAGCGGGGCCACGCCACGCTCACCGTCGAGACGCAGGGCGACCCGGAGGTCGACCTCCGCGACCTCGTGGAGGTGGCCCGCGACGCCATGAGCGCGCGCATCTACAACATGGCCAAGCGCCCCGACGAGGACCACATGACCTACCGGGCCCACCTGCACGCGCGGTTCGTCGAGGACTGCGTCAGGGCGATGGCAGACGGCGTCGTCGACGAGTTCCCGGCGTTGCCCGACGACGCCGTCGTCACGATGCGCCAGTCGAACGACGAGTCCATCCACCAGCACAACGCCCACGCCGAACGGGTCGCCGAGGTGGGGACGCTGCGGACCGAACTAGGGACGTAGGACCGTCGCGGTGTCCCAGCGGGGTTCGAACTCCGCGCGGACGTCGGCGGCGAAGGAGGGGTCCTTCAGGTTGATCATCGCGAACGGCTGGTCCGCGTCGAGGGGGTGGGGAACCTCGATGCAGACCTCGACGCCGTCGACGACGGTGAACGTCCCGCCGACGTCCTCGGTGACGCGGACCTCGAAGCCCTCGCGCGCGGCGAGGTCGTCGGTGAACCGCGTGGTCGTCTGCTCGGGGACGCTCTCGACGAGGTCCCGCGCGACGAGCACCGTCGCGGTGACGCCCCGGTCGAGGGCCGCCTCCACCCGGTCCGCGACCCGGTCGCCGACCGCCGCGAGGTCGAACGCCGCGGCCGGCACCCCCGCGACGCCGACGATGCGCTCCTGCGCGGCGTCGAGTCGCTCGATGTAGAGTTCCAGCGAGTCCTCCGGCCCGAGTGCGGCCGTCCAGAAGCCGTCGCCGGCGACCACGCCCGCGTGCAGGTCGCGCTTGAGCGTCTCCACCGTCGACTCGTACTGGTCGGCCCGTTCCCGCAGGTCGCGCTTCCGCTCGGTCAGCAGTCGGTCCAGCGCCGTCTCGGGTTCGACCGCGACGTACTTCTTCGGTCGCGACGCCGTCTGTGACCGGACGAGGTTCTGCGTCTCGAGGGCGTTGAGCACGTCGTAGATGCGTCCCATCGGGACGTCGCTCGCGGCCGACAACTCCTTGGCGGTTGTCGGACCGACGTCGAGCAGGGACCGGTACGTCCGGGCCTCGTACTCCGAGAGCCCCAGGTCCTGGAGGGTCGCCATGCCTGGACCTCGGGCCGGGCCCGGAAAAACGCACCGGAGGTTCACTCGTCCGGCGGCGCGGCCGCGGCGCAGCGACCCGGGACGGGCCCTCACTCGGCCGTCTTCGAGACGAGGGCGACGAGGTCCGCGGGGCCGTCGGCCGGCCCGGCCACGCCGTCGGGGCGATGGACGAACGCGGTCCCCCGGGGATGGTCGAAGGCCGGGCTCTCGTGGGCCGCCGGCACGACGACCTTCTCGTGGTCGGCCACCCGGAGGGCCGCGCGGTGCAGGTCGCTCCCCGGGGCGTCGGCCACGGCCACGGTCAGCGGCGGGTCGACGACCCGGGCCGCCGCCGTCGCGTAGGCCGCCACCTCGACGCCCATCCGGTCGGCCGCCCCCGCGAACGCGCCGAGGGCCGCCTTCGCGACCTTGCGGTATCGGTCCTCGCCGGTCAGCGCCGCGAGGTCGACGAGGGCGTCCGCCATGGCCGCGTTGTCGTCGAGCGGACGCAGGGGTCGGTCGAGCAGGCCCGGGCCCGACGGCACCCCGTCGAGGAACGCGCCCGTCTCGCCGTCGCGGAGCGTCTCGACCGTGGCGTCCGCCACCGCCCGCGCCGACTCGACGTACGCGGGGTCGAGCACCTGCGCGGCCGTGGTGTAGGCCCCCGCCACGCGGGCCTGGTCCGCGAGCAGGTGCGTCGGACTCGCGTCGCCGTCGAAGTGGGAGACGACGCCGTCCGCACAGCGGTCCGCGACGGCGTCGAGTGTGCGCTCTGCGTACCGGCGCGCCCGCTCGTCGTCCGTGTAGGCGAACAGCCGACAGAGGGCGTCGGCGGCGAGGGCGTTTCGGTCCGCGAAGACCGTCTCGTCCACCGGGGGGTCCACGGAGGGCGCGCTGTCCGCGCCGGCGGGCGC
>JBDGTT010000014.1:0-6098 GCA_042216525.1 Halobacteriaceae archaeon | reverse complement strand
GGGCGCGCTGTCCGCGCCGGCGGGCGCCTGACTCCCGCCGAAGCCGTCGCCGGTCCACAGCCTTCCGACGAGGTACTCGAGCGTGCGCTCGGCCACCTCGCGGTAGCGGTCCGCGCCGGTGTACAGGTAGGCGTCGGCGTACGCGCCCAGGAGCGCCGCGTTCGTGTCGAGGAGTTTCTCCCGCTGGGGGTCCGACCAGTCACGGCCGTGGGCGTACCGCCAGAAGCCGCCGGCGTCGTCCTCGAGGGCGCGCGCGACGGCGTCCAGGCTGTCGAGTGCCTGCCGTCGCTCGCGCTTGAGGGCGAAGGACACCGTCGCCGGGAGGGGGAACTTGGCGTCGGTCCCCCACCCCGCGTTCGCGCCGTCGTACTTCGCGGAGAGCTGGCCGGCGACGTACTGCTCTATCTCCGCCGTGACCGGCCCGGCGGGCGGGGACTGGTCGCGGATGGCGCGCGGGACGCGACCGGCGTCCTCGCCGGCGGCCCCCCACTGCTCGCGGACGCGACCCAGCACCGTCCGCATCGTGTCCGCGTCGAGGACCGTGCCGCCGGCGAGGACCCGCCCCCCGGGCGTCAGAAACACGGTCGACGGGAAGCCGCCGGCGTTGTACCGCTCGCGGACCCGGGGCTGGCGGTCGGCGTCCACGCGGACGGGGACGAACGCGTCGTGGACGTTCGCGGCGAGGGACGGTTCGGCGTACGTCGTCGCGTCCATCCGGCGGCAGGGACCACACCAGTGGGCGGTGACCGAGAGCAACAGCGGCGCGTCCCTGTCGGCGGCCTCCTCGAAGGCCGCCGGCCCCCACGGCCGCCAGGCGACGGTGGTCCGGTCGGCGGCGTCGTCCATGCCCCGGGGTCGGGCCGGGCGGCCGAAAGGGTGTCGTTCCCCGACCGGCGTCCGGGCAACCTTTTAGGGCGCGCTCTCCAAGACCGGGTATGGTCCGGACCCGGTGGCTGGTCGCCGGCCTCCTGCTGGTGCCCCTCCTCGACGCCCTGTTGCTCGTCGTCGTCGCCGACGCCCTCGGCTGGCCGGCGACGGTGGCGCTGGTGGTGCTGACCGCCCTGCTCGGCATGCTGTTCGTGCGGGCGGAGGGGCGACACACGCTCCGCGCCCTCCAGGAGAAGGCCGCGGGGGGGGAGGAGCCGACCGACCAGTTGCTCGACGGCGCACTCCTCCTCGTGGCGGGGGCGTTCCTCCTCACCCCGGGGCTGGTGACCGACGCGCTCGGGTTCGTGCTGGTCGTCCCGCCGACGCGGTATCTCGTCCGGTCTGGCCTGAAGCGGTTCGTGCTCGGCCCCTACCTCGACCGGAAGACGGGCGGGTTCGTCAGCGGCAACGTCTACACGTTCGGCTTCCCCTCTGGCGCCGCAGACGACGTGGGCGGCGCCGGGGGCGGCGACGCCGACGTCTACGACGTCGACTTCGAAGTGGAAGACGACGACCGGCGCGACCCGTGAACGGAAACGCTTAAACGGACGACTCCAGTATCCACGTGGTGCCGACGAGGACCAATAGCTCAATTAGGTAGAGCGCCACTCTGATAAGGTGGAGGTTCGCGGTTCAAATCCGCGTTGGTCCACTCCGTTTCTCCGCGTTCTCGGTATCTCGTTCGTCTACGTCGTCTCGGTGCGACCGAGTGGGAACCGTGAGGGTGTCGACGGGAGACGTACGCCGCGTGAGTCCGACCGTCCACGAGATTCGGAACGCGATTCGGGTGGCGACGGGTCGCTTCGAGCGAGAGGTCGAGGCGTCGTTCACGAAAGAGGAGCTACGGGCGATCTGTGCGTGCCTCGGAGTCGACGTCGACGGAGCGGACCGGCCGTCCACGGCGCGGATGTGCCGGGAGATCCGGGCGCAGGTCGGCGGCGCGGCGTCACCGGAGAGGGCGGACGACGCCACGTTCCGGAAGGGGGACCTCCAGGCCATCGCCGACCGGATCGAAGCGTCGTCCGAATCGTAACGCCTGCTCGCCCGGGTTCGTTGCCCGCCGTTGTTCTCGGTCCGACGCGGCCAGGTTGCGCACGAGCGGTCCGGTCGAGCGCGCCCGAAATCGGGTGCCGTCTCCACCAGAACGCCCGCCGTTTCCGAATAGCGCCCTCCCGAGCGGTGCGTGCGGGGCGACCCGTCGAGTCGTCGCACGGAACGGGGTCCCGCCGTCCGCACGTCCGACTCGATAGTCGGATTCCGCCAGCGGTGCTGGTGGCACCCTCGACGCGCCCGCCCCCGAGACGTTATCACGCAGGCCCCGTCACTACCCGTCGGGACGCGTTCACGAATGTCGGACATCGAGTCGGTGACGGAACGGCACCACGTCTCCCCGGACTGCTCCCGGGAGGAGTTCCTGGCGGTCTGTAAGGTCTACGCGAGGGAGATCGTGCGCCGGTTCGGACTGTCGGTCGACGTGAGTGCGTTGTCGTGGGAGGTCAGCACGCGCGCCAAGCGGCGAGCGGGCGTCGTCGAGCACCGGGACGGGGACCCCGAGACGGTCCGGCTCACGTGGGAGCACTTCGAGACCCAGGGGTGGGAGGCGGCGGCCGCGACCGTCCGACACGAACTCGCTCACGTCCACCTGCTCAACGAACAGTCCGACGCGGGGCACGGTGCCGACTTTCGCCGACTCGCGGACGAACTGGAGACCACGGTGCACTGCGACCGGTTCGCCGAGCCGACGTACTGGGTCGTCTGCGACGGCTGTGGTAGCCGGCTGCCGCGATACCGGCGCTCGAAACTCGTCGAGAATCCGGAGACCTACCGGTGTGGCGCGTGTGGCCACGCGCTCCGGGCGGTTCGGAACGAGGAGTGAGCGAGTCAGAGCGCTCACAGAACCGATCCGACAGTGGCATCGAGCAGCGTGTTCTGGCCAGTGGCGGACCTGAACGACCGCCACCGCGACCGGCCCGCCGCTCCGTCGACAGACCGCTCCCGCACGCCGAGAACCGCCGTCGGGAGTTACCCCACCCGGCGGCGTACAGTCGCCCATGCACTCGACCGCCAGCGAACCGGGACCCACGGGGAGGCCCGCGGACGACGCTCGCCGGGGACTCGCGCTCTTCCTCGGCCTGGTCGTGGTGGGGTCGGCGCCGCTCCTCTCCCTCATCGTCCGGTCCGGAGCCTCCATCAGGGACCTGCCCGTGTACGTCCTCGCGCTCATGTGGGTGCCGGCGCTCGCGTCGGTCATCACGCGGGTCGCCACCGGGGATGGGTTCGACGACCTGTCCTTTGCACTGCGGCGACGGCGGGTGGTAAAGCGGGTCGCCCTCGCGGTCCTGTCCCCGGTCGCCGTCGGGGGCGTCGCGTACGGCCTCGCCTGGGCGACCGGCGTCGTCTCGTTCGCCCCGCCCGCCGACGCGGGTCGGCCGCTGCTCGCGTTCGGCGCCGAACTGCTGTTCGCGGTGACGGTCGGGACGGTCGTCGGCGTCCTCTCCGCGGCGGGCGAGGAGATCGGGTGGCGAGGCTACATGCTCCCGCGGATGATCGACGCCGGGATTCCGGTCCCCGTCCTGACCGGGGGGGTCGTCTGGGGCCTCTGGCACGTCCCGGCCATCCTGACGGGTCAGTACGCCGCGGGGGCGAACCCGGCGCTCTCGGCGGCGCTGTTCGTCGTCCTCGCCGTGGCGCTGACGGCGCTCTGGACCGCGTGGACGCTCGAGACGGGCAGCGTCTGGCCGGCCATCTTCGGGCACGCGGCGTGAACGCAGTGGTCCAGGGCCCCTTCGACGCGTTCGCCGCCGGGCCGCTGTCGACGTCGGTGGTCGGCGAGTCGGGGGTGCTCGTCGTCGCGACGGCGGTGGTGCTGGTCGTCCTCCTCGTTCCCCCCGGCCTCGGCGTCGACGCCCCGACGGTCGTGGAGTGACGGGGGCCGTTCTCGCCGTGCGGGATTCGGGACGGCCGTTCTTCGTCGTCCGCGACAAACGCGCACACATGAGAGCGTGTGGCAACTGCGGGTCGCCGGTGACAGACCGGTACGTCCGGGTGTTCGCGCCGCCGGGAGAGCCGACGGTCAGGGTGTGTCCGCACTGCACCGACCTGATCAGGGACGGGTCGGAGGTCCGTGCCGCACGCTCCGGGCGCAGGTGAGCGGTGGCGTCGCCGTCCCGGTCACGTCCCGCGGAGTCTGGCGGCCGCCAATCGCGGGAGGAGCGCGACGACGTCGGGGAACGTGAGGCCGAGTTGGGCCCGGAAGGTCGACTGGTCCCAGTAGTCCCGCCAGTCGGTGATGCCGTCGTCGGTGAACTCAACCACGGACGCCAGCGGGACGGAGACCGACGCTCCCGTCGGCGGGATGCCCTCGATGGGGCCCTCGTGGGTCCCCGTGAACGTCGACTCGAACGCGACCCGCCCGTCCCCGGTGACGGCGCGCTCTGCCTCCTGGTGGATGTCCGGGAAGGCCTCGTAGACGTCGTGGAGGTACGCGCGGTGGGCGTCCCCCGACACCGGGTCGTCGAGGACGGGGTCCCGGAAGGTCCCGCCGGGGGCGAACAGGTCCATGTGGCCGTCCAGGTCGCCTTCGTTGAACGTCGCGAGCGCACGCTCGACGCGGGCGGGGAGGTCTGGGTCCGCCATTCCCAGGATGCCCGGCGAGGAGAGACAAAAGCGTTGGTGGCTCGCGATAGCGGCGCGCGCGGCGACACACCGCCGCGTCGGACAAACAGTTACGGTGCCGCGTTCCGACAGTTCCGGGCGTGACGGGGGAGTCCATCGACTTGACCGAGACCGACCCGCACGTGGTACGACAGAGCGCCGAGGAGACCGGCGGGGAGTTCGTCCGCCTGGAGAGCACCCTGTACCCGCGGTCCGATGCGGCGGCGAGTGCCGTCGACCTGCCGCACGAGCGGTGGGGGATAGACAGCGACTTCGAGCACGTCCACCCAGAACAGGAGGAGCGGCTAGCGGTCGTGTCCGGCGAACTCCGGGTGGCGTGGGCGGGGACCGAGCGGACGCTCCAGGCGGGCGAGGACGTCGTCCTCCCGGCAGACGTCCCACACCGCCACTGGAACCCGACCGACCGGCCCGCCCGCCTCGTCTGGGAGCGCCGACCGGCCCTCCAGACGGAGGCCTGGGCGGAGACGGTCTACGCGCTCGCACAAGCCGGGAAGACCGACGAAGACGGCTTCCCGGGACTGCTCCAGACGCTGGTCCTCATCGACGCATACCCGGCGCAACTGTACCCGACCGTCGCGCCCGTCCGGGTCCAGCGCCTCGCGGCGTCTGCCCTCGCGCCCGTCGGGCGGGCCCTCGGACTCGAGGCCACCCACACCCGCGAGGACGTCGAGGAACTGCGGTGAGTGGCGACCCCGGCGTCAGCGGGCGTCCGCGGCCGGGTAGACGGCGGTGAACCCGGCCGACGTCGTCGCGAACGCCTCGTAGGCGCGCGTGACCAGACCCGCCGTCCCGAGCGCCACGAGGACCGACCGTCAGTCGGGGTGGAGGGACGTCCTGGCGGAGTCGTGTCCCGTCGCGGACAAGTGGTTTGTGGAACCGACCGCGGGCAACTGCCGCGACGGCGCGGACAGTTAATTACATCTAATTAAGGCTTATCAGGCTGGCGCCGGAACGGTGAGCCGATGACGGACTACACGACGATTTCCCTGAAGAAGGAGTTCGTCGAGGACGTCGAGGCCTACATCGAAGACGAGCCCTTCGGGTCGGTCAAGGAGTTCGTCAAGCACCTCGTGTTGCGCGAGATGGAGACGGAGGGGACCATCTCGGACGCGGAGGCTCGCGACATCGGGCGGAAACTGCGGGAACTCGGCTACGTGGAGTGAGCCGATGGAGAGCCGCCGCCGCTCGCTCGTGAAGGCGGGGACCTACCGGCTGTTCGCCACCTCGCTGGTCTTCGCCATCGCCTTCCTCTACACGGGGCAGTTCGGGGCCTCCGCGAAGATCGGTCTCTCGGCGGCGGTCGCCAAGACCACGCTCTACTACGTCTGGGAGCGGCTCTGGTCCAACATCCAGTGGGGCGTGCAGGGCCACTAGGCCGGGTCGGTCGCGTCCCGCGGCGTCGGGGTCGCGGGTGGGGCGGCCGCCGGCGCCGTCGACGCCGAGACCGCGCAGATCCGCGCCACCGACGCGCGCGCCTCGGAAGTGTCTCCGTAACT
>JBDGTT010000020.1:0-56098 GCA_042216525.1 Halobacteriaceae archaeon | reverse complement strand
CGTCGTCGTAGGTGTCGGCCGTGATGACCTTCGTGGCGCTCATCTCGCGGTACTCTTCGGGGTCCATCAGCCCGAAGTGAATCTCGCCGATCTCCTTGGGTGACTGGCTCGTGCTCATGTTATACGGCGTCCTCCAGTTCGAGGCGCGGGGCGATTCCCAGCGCCTTCATCTCGTCGAGCAGGAGCTTGAAGGCGTAGCTCATCTCGATCTCGTGGACGTCGGTCTCCTCGCCGCAGTTCGGACAGTAGACGCGGCGCTGGTCGACGTTCTCCACGGCGGTCATGCCACACTGGCCACAGACGTGGACGAACTCGCGGTCGGACTCGTCGAGGAGGCGCTCCTTGAGCGCCATCGCCGCGCCGTGTCCGATGAGCACGTCGCGCTCCATCTCCCCGACGCGGAGGCCGCCCTCGCGGGCGCGCCCCTCGGTGGGCTGGCGGGTCAGCACCTGCACCGGCCCCTTCGAACGGGCGTGGATCTTGTTCGAGACCATGTGGTAGAGCTTGTGGTAGAAGATGGTCCCGACGAAGATCTCGGCCTCGATCTTCTCTCCGCTCACGCCGGAGTACATGACCTCCTTGCCGCTGGACTCGAAGCCGTACTCCTCCAGCGTCGAGCGGAGTTCGTCCTCGTCCTCGCCGGTGAAGGCGGTCCCGTCCACGGACTCGCCGCGCATGGACCCGACCTTGCCCCCGAGCATCTCGAGGACGTGGCCGACGGTCATCCGGGAGGGCAGCGCGTGGGGGTTGACGACGAGGTCCGGGACGACGCCCTCCTGCGTGAAGGGCATGTCCTCCTGGGGCGCGAGGTGGCCGACCACGCCCTTCTGACCGTGCCGCGACGCGAACTTGTCACCGAGTTCGGGGACGCGCTCGTCCCGCACGGAGACCTTGGCGAGTTTGGAGCCGTCCTCGCCCTCCATCAGCGTGACCGTGTCGACCACGCCGTCCTCGCCCGAGCGCATCGTCACGCTCGTCTCGCGGCGCTTCTGCGGGGAGAGGCCGCCCATCTCGTCCGGTTCCTCGAGGAATCGGGGCGGGCTGGTCTTCCCGAGGAGGACGGAGTTCTCGTCGACGACCGTCTCGGGGTTGACGAGGCCGTCCTCGTCGAGGTGGGTGTAGGCGTCCTCGCCGCGGGCGCCCCGCACGTCCTGGGAGGGGATCTCGAAGCGGTCCTCCTGGCCGCCGGGGTAGCGGCGCTCCTCGCCCTCGTAGGTGCGGAAGAAGTGCGAGCGGGCGAGGGCGCGCTCGACCGACCCCTTGTTCATCACGAGGGCGTCCTCGATGTTGAACCCCTCGTAGGACATCACGGCGACGACGAAGTTCTGCCCCGCCGGCCGGTCGTCGTAGCCGATCTGCTCGGTGGTCTGGGTGTTGACCATCGCGGCCTGCGGGTAGTGCATCAGGTGGGCCCGGGTGTCCGGGCGGATGCGGTAGTTGGCCGCGGGCATCCCGAGAGACTGCTTCATCATCCCCGCACCCATCGTGATGCGCGGCGAGGCGTTGTGCTCCGGATAGGGGATCATCCCGGCGCCGATGCCGAAGATGAGTTGGGGGTCGATCTCGAGGTGCGTGTGGTCCTCGGTGAGTTCGTCCTCGTCGACGGCGACGAGGATGTCCTCTTCCTCCTCGGCGTCGATGAACTCGATCTTGCCGGCCTCGACGAGGTCCTCGAACTCGAGGTCGCCCCGCTCGACGCCGGCGAGTTCCTCCTCGGTGACGAGGGGGTCGCCGTCCTCGACGACCAGCAGGGGGCGGCGGGCCCGACCCGCGTCGGCGTTGATGATGACCTCCCGCGTCCGCTCTTTCACCGACACGTTGACCATCTCGCTGACGTCGCCGCGACGGCGGGCGTCGCGGACGTGTGCGGCGAGTTCGTACGGGTCGGGGTGTGTTCCGACGAGGCTCCCGTTGACGTAGACTTTGGCTTGGCGCTCCTGGCTCATGATGTTAGTCGTCCGCTGTTGTGGGGTGGTCGGGCGTGCTGATGCCGGGGATTCCCTTGACGCCCATCGAGGCGAGTTCGCGCTTGAGCGTCTGCTCGTCCTCGACGTTCTGCGAGAGTTCCATCGCCTGTGCGAAGTTCTTCACGAGGCCGCAGTTCGGGCCCTCCGGCGTCTCCGAGGGGCAGATGCGACCCCACTGGGTCGCGTGCAGGTCGCGCGCCTCGAAGTGAGGCTGGCTCCGCGAGAGCGGCGAGCGGAGCCGACGCAGGTGCGAGAGGACGCCCATGTGGTCGGTGCGGTCGACGAGCTGGGAGACGCCCGAGCGGCCGCCGACCCAGTTCCCGGTGGCGATGGGGTGTTCGAGTCGCTCCGTCAGCACGTCCGAGCGGACGACCGTGTTGACGGTGAGGTTCCGGTTGCGCATGTTCGCGCGTTCGAGCTGGTACTTCACGTCGCGGGCCAGCTTGTTCAGCGCCGTCCGGAAGAGGTCCTTCATCAGGTCGCCGCTGACCTTCAGGCGCTTGTTGGCGTAGTGGTCCTTGTCGTCGGGCTGGCGACGTCCGAGCGCGAGTTCGAAGCAGGCCTCCGCCATCCGACAGAGGTAGTAGGCCTTGTTGATGCGGACCTCCTCCTCGTCGACGCCCTCCTGGTGGAGGTGCGGGAGCAGGTAGCGGTCGATGACGTAGTTCGCGCGCTTGAGCTGGTAGTTCTTGCCCTGGCCGCGCGCGACGAGTTTGCCCAGCGTCTCGATGGCCTCCTCCTCGGTCTGGACGTCGGCTTCCTCCAGATTCTCCAGCATGAACTTCACGATCTCGGGGTCGTCCGAGACGCGGTGGACGATCTCCTCGTCGGACTCGAGGCCGAGCGCCCGGACCAGCGTGACGAAGTTCACGCTCCCCGAGACCGAGGGGAAGGAGACCTCCAGCAGGCCGTCGCGGGTCCGCTCGACCAGGACCAGCGCCCGGTAGCCACGGCGCTGCGAGAAGGTCTTCGCGACCTGGATCTCGTCGCCGTAGCGGGTGTCGTACTCGGCGAGGATCTTGTTCGGCGCGAGGTCCTCGCTGGTCATCAACACCCGCTCGGAGCCGTTGACGATGAAGTAGCCGCCGGGGTCCGCCGGGTCCTCTCCGATGTCGATGAGTTCCTCCTCGGTGAAGTCGACGATGTTGCACTTGCTCGACCCGACCATGATGGGCATCCGGCCCACCTTGGTCTCGGTGGTGTCGAGCACCTCTTCGGGCTCCTCCTCGCCGCCGCGGACGATGCTCATCTCCATGAACACCGGCGCGGCGTAGGTGATGTTCCGGAGGCGGGCCTCCTGCGGGTAGAGGAGTTCCTCGGAGCCGTCGGCCTCCCGGACCCGGGGCGTGACGACGCGCACGTCTCCGAGTTCCACCCAGACGGGTTCCTCGCCTTCCTTGTCGCCGATGTCGGTGTCGATGGTCTCCTTCTCGTCGACGACGCGCTGCATCCCGCGTTCGAGGAACGCGTTGAACGACCGGAAGTGGTGCGCTGCGAGTCGTTCCTTCGAGAAGTACGCCCGGGACAGCTGTCGGCGGTCTTCGATCTGCATCATTCGATGACGAGTCGGTAGACGACTGCTTGGTCTGTCGTTCTCGACTCCCGTACGACTTCCACGACGTCCCCCGGTTCTGCCGCCGACGGCAGCGCGGGGTCGGTCACGTCGATCTTTGGGAGCTCCGTTCTGTCGATGTCGTACTCCGCCAGCACCTCCTCGACGGCCGGTTCGTCGAGGACGGTGTGGTCGGGGACGAGTTCGTGTTGGCTCACGTCAACCATGGTTGGTGGGTCGGACTCCTACCTGCGAGGAGAACTGCTCTCACGAGATACTACAGCCACATTGCGCACGGGGCCATTTATGCTTTTCCAACTGGCGGGGCCGCCCCGGCGCCGCCCCGCCGTTTGGAAAGTCTTAAGAACGTCACCCGGGTAGCCGTAGGTGCGTTCGGCCCGGGTGGTGTAGTGGCCCATCATACGACCCTGTCACGGTCGTGACGCGGGTTCAAATCCCGCCTCGGGCGTCTTCTGCCGCGGACCTGCGAGCGAGGAGCGGACGCGACGAGCGAGCCGTCCGCGACGAACCGTCCCGCAGGGATTTGAACCCCGGCAGTCGCGCGCAGCGAGCGAGAGCGAGCGTTGACCATCGGGTTCACATCCCGCCGCGGGCACCCCGAACGCGGCGACCAAACCGGGCCACCACGGGCGCCTCTGCCAGCCCCGATGGGCAATAAAATGGCCCAAAAATTAATCTGAAAGAAAACCCTCGTGAGAGCCAAGACACCGGATGAACTCCGAGTACGTACACGAGGCGCGCCACGCGCTCCAAGCAGCCCTCGCGGAGACGGACGACCCGGAGGCGCGGTACGACATCCGCACCGCGTTGCAGTACCTGGTCTTCGCGGAGGAGGACCCGAACGGGGAGACGGAGGAGATGGCCGACGAAGTCTCGGTCGCGCGATAGGCCGAGGCACGGCGCCCGAGGACAAGACTTACCGACGCGTCCGCCCAGGGTGGCGGTATGCGCCGCAGTCGCCCCCTCGCGCTCGTGGTCGCCCTCCTCGGCCTCCTGGTCGGGGCCCTCGCCGCCAGCGGACAGTTCCTCCCCGCCCTCCTCGACGTCGACGTCCGGACCGTCGGCCTGTACATGGCCGCCGCGAACGCCCTGTCCTTCCTCCTCTCCCCCGTCGGCACGTTCCTCCTCGGCTACTGGGCCGGCGCCGGCGCCGACGTCCCCGCGGACTACGGAACCGTCGCCCTGCTGTTCGGCGCCGTCGGCGGCGTGGCCGTCTTCGCGGGCTTCCTGGTCGTCGCGGGCCTCGGCCTGCCCGCGGGAACCACCGGCGGCCTCTCGCTGGTGCTGATGAGCGGGTACGCCGCCGCCTTCCGCGTCGCCGGGTTCGCCATCGACGGCGTTGCCGGGGCCGCCGTCGCCCACTTCCGGGGTCGCTGACCCGCCCGCCCGTCGGCCGGGTCAGTCGAGTTTCCCGCCGAGCACCTTCGCCGCGGTGAGCACGGGGTCCCAGACGGGGCTGAACGGCGGTGCGTACGAGAGGTCGAGGTACTCCAGGTCGTGGACGCCCATCTCGGCGTGGAGCACCGCGGCGACGGTGTCGATCCGCTTGGGGACGGCGTCGCGGCCGACGGCGCTGGCACCCAGGACGCGCTCGGTGTCGCGGTCCGCGACCAGCGTCACCTGGAGTTCCTCGGCGCCGGGGTAGTAGTGGGCCCGCGACCCCGCGGTGATGGTGACCGAGACGGGGTCGAACCCGGCCTCGCGCGCCCTGTCCGCGTCGAGGACGCCGGTCCGGGCCACCTCGAGGTCGAAGGCCTTCACCGCCGCGGTGCCCGCGATGTCGCCCACCGGCGTGGGGTCGCCGGCCAGCGTCTGACCGATGGCCCGGCCCGCCCGATTGGCGGTCAGCGCCAGTGGGACGTAGTCGGAGTCCCCGGTGACGACGTGGCGCGCCTCGGCGCAGTCCCCGGCCGCGTAGACGCCGTCCCGGTTCGTCCGGCCGTACGCGTCGACGGCGACGGCGCCGGTCTCGCCGAGTTCGATCCCCGCCTCCGCCGCGAGGTCGGTGGTGGGCGCGACGCCCACGCCCACGACGGCGAGGCCGACGTCGACCGTCCCTTCGGGCGTGAGGACGCCCGTGACGCGGTCATCGCCGGCGAAGCCGTCGACGGGGGTGTCGAGATGCAACGAGACGCCCTGCTCCCGGAGGTGGTCCTCGACCACCTCGGCCGCCTCGGTCCCGAACGGCTGGAGGACGTGCTCTAGCATCTCGAAGAGGTGGACCGTCGCCCCCCGGGCGGCGAGCGCCTCCGCCATCTCGATGCCGACGTAGCCCCCGCCGACGACGGCGACGGCGTCCGGAGCGTCCGCCTCGACGTCGGCTCGGATGGCCCTGGCGTCGTCGAGGTCGTGGACGGTGTAGACGCCGTCGAGGTCCAGCCTCTCGAAGGGGGGCTCGACCGCGTGCGCACCGGTGGCGACGAGGAGGTCGCTATAGGACTGGTCGAACGCGCCCTCGGGCCCCGCCACGGTGACGGTCCGGGCGTCGGGGTCGATTGCGGTGACCTCGTGGTGGAGGCGGAGGTCGATGCCCCGCTCCTCGCGGAACGTCTCGGGGGAGACCTGCAGCAGGTCCTCGAACTCCTGGACGTCGCCTTTCACGTAGTAGGGCATCCCGCAGGCCGCGTAGGAGACGTACTCGCCCTTCTCGAAGACGACGACCTCCCGGTCCGGAGCCTCTCGCGCGAGTTTGCTCGCCGCGCTCATCCCCGCGGCGTCACCGCCGACGACGACAGTCGGGTCCGACATGTCCGACGGTAGGCCCCCTGGGCACGTAAAGCTGTGACCGGACGGCACACGACCGCAGAGAGCGGTCGGACCCGGACGCGGGCTGGCGATGCCGCGGCGTGGGAACCGGCACAACGGCTATCTGTCCGTGAACTGAAAGAGACGGTATGGCTGCCATCGAGGTGGCAGGCCTCACCAAGCGCTACGGCGACGTCGTCGCGAACGACGACCTCTCGTTCAGCGTCGAGGCGGGCGAGATATTCGGCTACCTCGGCCCGAACGGCGCGGGCAAGACCACCACCATCCGGACGCTCATGGGGTTCCAGTCGCCGACGTCGGGGACCGCGACGGTCCTCGGGAGCGACGTCCGCGACGAGGACGCCCTCGTCGAGGCGAAGCAGGAGGTGGGCTACCTCCCGAGCGACCCGGGGTTCGACGGCGGCGTGACCGGCGAGGCCTACCTCGACTTCCAGGCCTCGCTCAAGGGCGACGCCCGCCGCGAGGAACTGCTCGAACTGTTCGACCCCCCGCTCTCCCGGAAGATACGGGAGTACTCGACGGGGAACAAGCAGATGCTCGGCATCGTCCAGGCGTTCATGCACGACCCGACCCTGGTCGTGATGGACGAACCGACGTCCGGGCTGGACCCGCTCAAGCAGGAGGCGTTCAACCGCTTCCTCCGCGAGGAGCGCGACGACGGCCTCACCGTCTTCTTCTCCTCGCACGTCCTCGGGGAGGTGCGACGGGTGTGTGACCGCGTCGGCATCATCCGCGAGGGGTCGCTCGCCGCCCTCGAGGACATCGACTCGCTCCTCGAACGCGGCGGGAAGCGCGTCCGGGTCCACACCGCCGACCCGCTCGACCCCGCGGCGCTCGACCTCGACGGCGTCGTCGACTTAGAGCAAGTCGGTCGGGAGTCGCAGTTCACCTTCACCGGTGACTACAACGACCTGCTCGACCACCTCGCCGACTTCGACATCGTCGACCTCGACGTCGAGGAACCGCCAATCGAGGACGTGTTCATGCACTTCTACGGCTGAGCGAGTCCACCCACCCCACTACCCATGTACGTCAACGGAGGAACCTGATGTTCGAGGTGCTCAAGTACGAGTCGCGCCGCCGTCTCCGGGGGACGATGGCGCTCGCCGTCCTCCTGGGCCTGTTCGCCCTGCTCATCGTCGGCATCTACCCGTCGATTCAGGCCGCCGCGGCCGACTTCGAGGCGGCCATCCAGAACCTGCCCCCGGCCATCCGCGAGGGGTTCGTCGGCGGGTCCTACACCACCGTCGAGGGGTTCCTCTCGACCGAACTCTACCAGTTCCTCTGGTTGCTCCTCATGGGCCTGTACGCCGCGTACCTCGCCGGAGGGACCATCGCCGGCGACGCGGAGAGCGGACGCCTCGACATGGTGCTCGCGACGCCCGTGTCCCGGTCGCGGGTGCTCGTCGAGAAGTACCTCTCGCTTTTGACGCCAATCGTCGTCCTCAACCTCACCATGCCGCTGTTCGTCTACGGCGGCCTCCTCGCCGTCGGGGAGTCCATCGACCTGTTCGACCTCGTGGCCGTCCACGCCCTCTCGGTCCCGTACCTGCTGGTCTGCGGGAGCGTCGGCCTGTTTTTGTCCGTGCTCGTGCGCCGCGGGGACCTCGCCCAGCGCGGCGGCATCGCCGCCGTCTTCGTGCTGTTCGTCCTCGAGGCCGTGACCGCCGACACCGACTACGAGTGGCTGGGCGCCCTGAGCCCCACCCGGTACTACGACCCCGTCTCCATCCTCGTGGACGAGCAGTACGACCTCGCCGGTGCGGCCATCCTCCTCGCCGCCGCCTTCGCCGTCGTGACCGTCAGCCAGACGATATTCGAGAACTCAGACATATGACCGCGACAGACACCCTCACACCGACGACGCGCCGCCCCGAGACCGACCGTTTCCGCCGCCCGGCCCGGACCACCCGGGGGTGGCCGCGGTGACCCGGCGGCGTCTCGCGGTGGCGCTCGTCCTCGTCGGACTGCTCGCCCCGACGGTCCTCCCCGCGCCCGCGGCGGCCGACGCCCGGGGGTCGCCCGACCTCTCGGCCACGCTGCCCGACGACGAGGTGGTCGCGGGCGAGGAGGCGACCCTCGCCGTCCAGGTGACCAACGACGGCGACCTCGACATGGCGTCCTCGCAGGCATCGCTGAACCAGCAGGTCACCGCGGCGCAGGCCACCCGGGTCGAGGTCGGTGCGGGGTCGGCCCCGCTCAGCGTCGAGACGGCGACGCAGGCCGTCGGGACCATCGCCGACGGGGCGACCCGGACCGTCGAGGTGCCCGTCTCGGTGAGCGCCAACGCCTCGCCCGGGCGCTACCGCCTCCCCATCGAGGTGACCTACTCGCACCCCCACTACGTCGACGAGCGGACGGGCGTGGTCTACCGCAGCGAGCGCACCGTGGACCTCCGGGTCACCGTCGAGGTGGTCCGCCGCGCCTCGTTCCGCGTCGTCTCGGCCGGGACCGACGTGCGCCCCGGCGGGGCCGGCGTGGCTTCGGTGACCGTCGAGAACGTCGGGAACGACGCCGCGCGGGCGACCCGATTGACCCTCGCCACGCGGGACGACGCCCTCGTCCTCGGCAGCGACGGCACGGCGACGCGCTACCTCGGGCGGTGGGCCCCGGGCGAGCGTCGCACCGTCGCCTACGGCGTCACCGCGGCCGCGAGCGCCCGCCGGCAGTCCTACGCCGTCGAGGTCCGGCCCGCCTTCGAGGACGACCGCGGGCGACCCGTGACGCCCGACCCCCTGCGGACCCGCCTCTCGCCGGCGGCCGGCCGGCGGTTCACCGTCGTCGGCGTCGAGAGCGACGTCAGCGTGGGCGACGTCGGCACCGCCACGGTCCGGATGCGAAACGACGGCGACGCGCCGGTGACCGACGCCGTGGTCGGTCTCGCGTCCGACAGCCCCGCGGTGCTGGTCGACGGGGGCCCGGCCGCGAGCAGGTACGTCGGCCGGTGGGCGCCGGGCGAGACGCGGGCGCTCACCTACACCGTCGTCACCAACCGCACCGCCGCGGCCCGCACCTACGCCCTGTCCGCGACCGTCCGCTACGACACGACCGACGGGGGGACCGCCACCGCCCCGCCCGCGAGCGTCGGCGTCGACGTCGCCCCCGACCTCGACTTCGCCGTTCGCGACGTCGGGTCGGACCTCCGCGTCGACCGGGAGGGCACCCTCCGGGGCACGGTCGTCAACGAGGGGCCGCGGACGGCCCGCGACGCGGTCGTCGTCGTCGAGAGCGACGGGAGCGCGCTCGTCCCCGACCCCGTCGTCCCCGTGGGTGACCTCGCGTCGGGCGAGGCCGGGGCGTTCTCGGTGGACGTGGCCGTCCCGCGGGGCGTCGACCCGTCGCCGCAGGCCTTCTCGGTGCGGGTCAGGTACGCCGACGCCGACGGCGACCGGAAGGTCAGCGACCGCCTGGGCGTCCAGCGACCGGTCGCTCCCGCGCGTGACCGCCTGACGTTCGCGCCCGTCAACGCGACGTTCGCGCCTGACACGGACAACCGCCTGGTCGTCCGCGTGACCAACCGCGGGAACGAGACGCTGACCGACCTGCACGCCCGCATCCGCCCGACGCCGCCGTTCGAGAGCGTCGCCCCCGAGTCCTACGTCGGCCGCCTCGACCCCGGCGAGACGGCGACGCTCGCGTTCGAGGTGACCGTCGACGAGGACGCCGTCGACAGCACGCACGCCGTCCCGGTCAACGTCACCGCCGACGCCCCCGGCGACGAGACGGTCCGGGTCGGCCCCACGCTCGTCCCCGTCCGGGTGTCCACCGAGACGGGCGCGCCCAGTCAGGTGGCGACGTTCGTCGGTGCCGTCGTCGTCGTGGCCGTCGTGCTCGCCGCGGGCTACTGGTGGCTCCGCCGGTAGCGGCCGCGCGACGCGGTCGTCGCGGACCGCAACGGCTTACCGGGACGCGAGCCACGCCGTCCACGTGACCGTCGAGCCGTCACGGGAGCGCTTGTTCGCCGGATACGCCGGGCGCCTCTCGATAGCGCTGTCGCTGGGGTGGCTCGCGATCCGCCTCGGTCGGGAGGCCGTCCCGCCGCTGCTCACCGCCATCGCGGCGGACCTCTCGCTCGCGCCGGCCGAGACAGGGGTGGCCCTCTCGGTGCTCTGGGGGACGTACGCCCTCACCCAGTATCCCGGCGGGTCGCTGGCCGACGCCCTCTCGCGGACCACGGTTCTCGTCGCGGCCCTGGGCTGTTCGGCCGCCGGGTTCGCCCTGCTCGCCGTCGCGGGTGGCTACCCGAGCTTTCTCGTCGCCCTCGGGTTCGTCGGCGTCGGCTCCGGCCTCTACTTCGTGCCGACGCGGGCGCTGCTCTCGGACCTGTTCGTTGCGCGGCGGAGCCAGGCCTTCGGGGTGAACGCCGCGGCGGGAACGGTCGGTGGCGCCGGCGCCGCCGCCCTCGCCGTCCTCGTCCTCCACGTGGCCACGTGGCGGGCCGCGTTCCTCCCGACGGCGGGGCTGCTCGTCGGCGTCGGCCTGCTCTTGCACCGCTGGAGCGAGGAGGGCTACGTCCTCGCCGGGGCGTCACTCGACGTGCGGGAGACCGGCCGACGCGTCCTCGGCGTCTCCCGCGTGCGTCGACTGCTGGCCGCCTACGCGCTGTTCGCGTTCGCGGCGCAGGCCGGGCTGAGCTTCCTCCCGACGCTGCTGCAGGCCGAGGCCGGCTTCTCCGCGCCGCTCGCGAGCGCCGCCTTCGGCCTCCTGTTCGTCGTCGGCACCGTGGTCAGTCCCGTGGCCGGCGGCCTGGCCGACCGGGTCGCGCGGACCGCAGTCGCGGCCGCCGCCCTCGCCGTCGCCGCGGCGGGTCTCGCCGGCGTCCTCCTCGCTCCGGGACGGCCGACGGTCGTCGCTGGCGTCGTCGTCTACGCCGTTGGGATACGCGCGTTCCCGCCCGCGATGCAGGCCTACGCGATGGACCTCTTCCCCGCCGAGAGCATGGGCGGTGACTTCGGCGCGCTCAAGACCGTCTACACGGGCCTCGGGAGCCTCGGCCCGGCGTACGTGGGCGTCGTGGCACAGCGGGCGGACTACGCCGCCGCGTTCGCCGGCCTGGTCGGCTGTCTCGTCCTCGGGTTCGGGACCGTCCTCGCGCTCGGCCGGTCGTAGCCGGCCCCCGAGGACGGTCGTCACTCGCATCGATCCGCGGCGGTCCGGGAACGCACGCTGACGCGAGCCACCCGTTCGGTCGCGTCGTCGACGACCAGGGCCGCGCCGGGCCGCCGGGGGAGGCGGTCGGCGAGCGACCCGTCGAAGGCTGCCGGCCGTGCGCGTTCGAGGGCCGCGACGTCCGCGCCCGAGGAGAGGCGGTGCGCGACGACGAGGTCGGCCTGCGAGGCGGCCACCTCCGGGAGCGCCCCCGGTCGCTGGGTGGCGAGGACCACGCTCAGGTCGGCGTGGCGTCCGCGGGTGAACAGGCGCCGGATGGCCTCGCGTGCGACCCCGCGGGCCGGCACCGCCGCCTCGTCGACCAGGAGCCACGGCCGCGGGCCGCCGTTCGCGGACCGCTCGAACGCCGCCGTGGCCACGGCGTGACACGCCGCCGAGAGGGGCGCGGGCGCCAGCCCGGAGCAGTCGACGACGCGGGCGCCCGGGCCCGTCACGTCCGTCCCCGACGCACCGTCCGGCGGCCCGAAGAGGTCCCACCCGGCCGCCATGTCGAGGTGGTTGCAGACGGCGCGCCGCGCGGCGTCGGCGGCCGCGGCGTCCGCCGCGAACGCGCGCATGCCGTCGAGCGACTCGGCGGCCGACGCCGCGCGCCACAGGAGCGCCCCGGCCGCCGACTCGGGGTCGAGGTCGAGCAGCCCACACCACGCCCGGGGCGGGAGCGCACGCGCCGGCACCCGGGGGACCGACACCGGGAGGTCTGCGGGTGCGAGCGAGCCCATCGGGTCGACGACGACCGGGTCGACGCCGTCGGTCGCCGCCAGTTCGGCCGCGAGGACGCCCAGCGTGTGTGACTTGCCCGCGCCGCGCTTCCCGACCACCAGGGCCGCGTGGGAGCGCTCGAAGTCCACGCCCACCGACCCGCCGTCGCTCCCGTCCCGCGCGAGGAACCGCCCGAGTCGGCCCGACGCGCCCCCGCCGCTCCGCCGCCCGAACACGCAGTCCATGGCGGTCGTGGTCCCGTCACGACTGATAAACCCGCGTCCCGGGGTTTAGGTGCGATGCCGAGGCCAGCCCCGACCGTGATGTTCGAGCGATTCAGAGCGGACGAGCGAGCCATCGAGGGGCTGCCGGTCAGACTCGTCATCGCCTTCATCGTCGGCCTCGCGAGCCTGAGCGTCATGCTGAACATGGTCTCGGGGCTGGGCGGACTGGCGGTGACGGAGCTGAACGCGCGCCCCTCACCGGACGTGTTGCACACCCGCGAGCGGAACGTCGACGTGGCCGTCGTCGAGGCCAGCGGCGACCCCGTCGCCGGCGCGACGGTCATCGTCCGGAGCGGGACGGCGACGGTCGACGGGCCGAAGACCGCGGAGACGGGGACGGACGGCCACGCCACGGTCCGACTCGACCCGCGACTGGCGGCGAATCAGCGCGAGGGGACCCTCGAAGTGGAGGTGAAACCGCCGGCGGGCTCCCAGTACGTCGACGAGCGCCGGAACACGGAACTGCTCGTCCTCCGCCGCTAGGACTGGGCGTCCCAGTCGATCCAGTCGTACTCCCAGCCCTTGCGGGCGAAGTAGCCCATCTCCGCGAACTCGCGGTCTTCGCGGGCGGTCCGGTTCCGCTCGACGGCGCCGTGCTGTTCGCCCTCGACGAGCAGCGGCTTGAAGCCCGCGGGGCCGAACTCCGCGGCCACCTCGTGACCGCCGTTCGCCGTCGGCTCGACGGCCACGAGCGTCTGGTCGACGGTCCCGCGAGGCATCACGAGGCGCCCGCCGGGGGCGAGTTGCCGGACGAGCGCCGCCGGGGGCCCGACCGCCGCCGCCTCGACGAGGACGCGGTCGAAGGGGGCGTAGCCGGGCAGTCCCTGCGCCCCGTCGCGACAGTCCACGAGGACGTCCTCGTAGCCGGCGCGGGCGAGGTTGTGGCGGGCGTCGTACACGACGTCCCGGGTGATGTCGACCGCGTGCACGCGGCGGGCCCCGACGAGTTCCGCGAGGACCGCCGCCGTGTAGCCCACGCCGGCGCCGACGACCAGCACCTCGTCGTCGGGCGACGGCGAGAGGGCCTCCAGCAGGCGCGCGACGGTGGCGGGCGCGAGGACCGTCGTCCCCCGGTGGGAGAACGCCCGGTCGAGGTAGGCCCGCGAGGGGTCCACGTCGAGGAACTCGTGGCGGTCCACCTCGCCCATCGCCAGCGCGAGGCGGTCGCTCCGGAGGACGCCCTTGGACTCGTGGCGGAGCCCCTCGACCATGTCGTCGCGGAGCGTCGGGGGGTCCATGGTCGGCGTTGGACGCCGGGCCCCTTCAATAGCGCGTCTCTCCCTCACCAGGCCGACCAGGCGTCGCTCGTCTCGTCGACGCCGTAGACCCGGGCGAGGTCCTTCGCGGGCGCCGCGTCGCCGTCGTGGTCGTACTTCCGGCGGTCGTAGCCGACCGCGTCGTCCCTGACGAGCAACCCGATGACGCGGAACCGCTCGTCGCCGACCGCCTCCTCGGCCCCGACGGTGAACTCGTAGTCGCCGGGCAGGTAGGCCGTGACGTTCCGAGACTCCGCGCCGCCGTCCGACGGGTTGACGGTCACGTCGACGCTGACGTTGCCGACCGCGCGGGTGAAGATGGTGTCGACCTCCTCGCCGCGGGCCGCCTCGGCGTGCCGTTCGGTCCCGAGTTGCAGGTCGGTGATGCGCACCTCGAAGATGCCCGCGTCTGTCTCGAGGACGAACTCCTCGCCGCGGGCCAGCGACTCCTCGGGCGGAACGTCGACCGTCGCCGAGAAGGACTCGCCGTCCTGCGAGACGACGACGTCGCGTTCGACCCGGTCGTCGTCGGGCAGCGGTTCCTTGTGGACGTGCCCACACGCCGTACAGCGGACGGTCGCCCGGCCGCCGCCGCTCGCGAGGACTTCGTGGACGGTCTGCTCGTCCGGCGAACAGCCCGGACAGGCGACCGCCACGCGCTCTGTGGCTTCCATGGCCGACCGGACGCGTCGGCGCCGTAAAAACCCGATGAACGCGCGTGCTGGGGCGCTACTCGGGCAGGGCGACCGCCTCGCCGTCGGCGTACACCGTCGGGTCGAGGAGGATCCCGTCGAGGTGTAGCGGGGCGTCGGTGTCGCCGCCGAACCCCGCGTCGTCGCCGATGGCGAGGTGGACGGTGCCCGCGGCCTTCTCGTCGAGGAGAACCGACCCGACCAGCGTCTCGACGGCGACGTTCGTGCCGATGCCCAGTTCCGCGAGGTTGTAGGCGTCCCGGCCCACTTCCTCGGCGGCGGCCTCGATCTGGTCGCGGATCTGCGCGTCCGAGACGTCGGTCACGTAGCCGTCCTCGACCGCGAAGGTCAGTTCCCGACCGTCGAGGCGGCCGTGGGGCATCATCGTCCCGTCGACGACGTAGGTGCCGTCGGCCGTCTCGGGGCTGACGAACACCTCGCCCGCGGGCAGGTTCGAGAAGCCCCCGGCCTCGTGGACGACGCCGGTGTCGAGTCGCCACTCGCGGTCGCCGGGCCGGATCGTGACGTCGGTGCCGGCGGCCGTCGTGACGCGGATCTCCTCGGCGTCGCGGACCTGCTCGTGGACCGCCTCGCACGCCTCGCGGATGGCGTCGTAGTTGGCGGCCAGGCCGGTCAGGAACACCTCCTCGGTGATGCCCGGGAGCGTGGCGGCACGCGCACCGGCGTCGGTCGCGCGACTGCGCGCCCGCGTGTGACTCAGGCTCTTGGTCGTCGGCGCGAGGACGACGTCGGCCTCGCGCATCGCCGCGGCGACGGCGTCGGACGGTTCGGCGCCGTGTTGCTCGCCGGGCGGGTAGCGCAGGAGGAGCGGATCGTCGGTGACGTCGCTCGCGACGTCGTAGAGGGCCTCGCCGATGGCGAGGCGTTCGTCGTCGGTCACGACCACGCACGTCTCGCCCGGTTGGAGGCCCATGCACTCCCGGACCGCCGTCTCGGCGGCGTCGCGGAGACTCATGTCCCAACTGGCGGCGCCCGCCCCGAAAGCGCTTTCGCCGGTGGCCCCAGAAGCCTTTTTTCCACGGTGCGCGTACGACCGCTCACAGGGATGAGAGACGACGACCGAGAGGACCCGTTCGACGAGTTCTTCCGCGAGATAGAGCGCATGATGAACGACGTCGTGGGCGCGGAGTTCGAGGGCGAGGACCCCACCGGGTTCGCCACGGACACGCACGTCGACGTCTACGAGGACGGCGACGTGGTGCGGGTCGTGGCCGACCTGCCCGGCGTCGAGAAGGAGCACCTCACGCTCAAGTGCGACGGCGAGGTCCTGACCATCTCGGCCGCCTCGGACCACCGCGAGTACGACGAGCGCATCCGACTGCCGGTCCGCGTCGACGAGGACGCGGCCTCCGCGACGTTCAACAACGGGATCCTCGAGGTCACGTTCCCCGCGGCAGACGACTCGGCGGACATCACGCTCGAGTGACAGACCGGACGAGACCGGCGAGGCGGTCGTAGAAGTCGGGGACGTACTTGTCGGCGTCGTCCACCGTCGGACGGGCGTTGGTCTCCGTGACGACGGGTCCGTCCGGACCGACCAGGACGTCGACCCCGAGATACCGGACGTCCAGCACCGCGGCCGCGCGCTCGGCCACTTCGCGGACCGCCGAACCGGGGTCCGCCGCCTGGGCCCGCGCGCCGCGGTGGACGTTGTGCGTCCAGCCCTCGCCGCGCCGCTCGACGGCGCCGGCGTACGCACCGTCGACGACCATCACCCGGTAGTCGGTGGCGTCGGGGACGAACGCCTGCAGGAGTGCGGACTTGTCGCCGGTCGCCCGGAAGTCGTGGACGAGGTCGAGGTAGTCCGCGACCCCTCGCAGCGAGTCGAGATCGGACGCCCGCGTGACGCCGACCCCGCGCGTCGCCGAGTTTGGTTTGACGACGGCGGGCGCGCCCACCCGCTCGAAGGCCGCCCGGAGGTCGGCGTCGGAGACCGGGTGAGAGAGGTGGACCGTCTCGGGCACCGGGACGTCCGCGGCGGCGAGGCGGGCGAGGACGCCGGCCTTGTTCCGCGAGGTCAACACGGCGTCGCGACCGTTGACCCACGGGACCGAGAGCGCGGCGTCGAGGACCGCCCCCTCCATCAGCCGCGACGGGTAGACGAACCCGACGTCGACGTCAGGGACCGACGGTTCGGAGAGGGGCGTGGCCTCCCCGCGCGGGTCGACGTGGACGAGTTCGACGCCGCGGTCGGCGAGCGGGTCTCGCATGCGCCCGAAGGACTCGGCCCGGGTCGTCACCGCCAGCCTGAGCATACCGCGTAGGGGGCGACGGACGGAGAAAAGTTACCGGTTCAGCAGGTCCTCGCCGCGTTCGACGACGATGCGACTCGGAGGGGCGATCTTGTTGTACGCGCGGCGGAAGGCCTCCTTGCCGACGTCGGCGTCCGCGACGTCACACCAGAGGGTGAACAGCGGTTCGCCGGCCTGCACGCGGGCCGCGGTCCCCACGGGGGTGCCGAAGGCCTGGCGCATGCCGTCCGAGACGCGGTCCGCGCCCGCTCCCGTCGCCTGCTTGTTCTCCCGGAGCACCTGGTGGGGGAACCGGCGGAGGATCATCTTGTAGTTGCCCTCGCCGAGTTTCGCGATGAGGTGTCGGTTCGCCGACAGCCGCGAGGACTCGAGCGCAGTGTGTCGAATCTGCCCGGTCTCCTGGGGGACGAGACTCATCTGGACGGGGTAGTCGTCCTGGTCGGCCTGGAGGTCGCCCATGTTGTGCTGGGCGATCTGTGAGCCCGGGATGCCGGTGATGTACTCGCGCCGCGTGTACGAGGGCTTGTCGATGGCCCGGTACATGGAGTTCGGCTTGTCCGCCATAGTTACTACGCGGGTCTGACGGCCAGTACCCGGATAAACCCGTCGAAACGTTCGACGCTGCGTGGCGGGCGGAAGGCCTATCCGGGGTGGTCGACTACCGACGGGCGTGGCGAAACCCCTCCGGTTCCGGCACTCTCCCCGGCAGTGGCACGAGGGCCGCGTCCGCGACGCCCTCTACGCGGACCTCGACGCCAACCTGGGGGCGACGATAGGCGACCCGTGGTTCGCTCCGCCGCCGGACTGGGAAGCCGTCCGGTTCGACATGGACGACGGCAGCCTCGCGCTGTTCTGCTGGACCGACGAGGAGGCCTACTGGCTGGGCAACACCGAGACGCCCAGCGCGCTCTGGCGCACGGAGAAGTACACCTTCGAGGAGGTGCCCTACCCCGTCGCCCGGTGGGCCCAGCGCGAACTGCTCGCCGGTCTCCACGACGCCGACCCCTGGCTCGAACCGTACCCCCACGTCTCGTGGTTCTTCCTGCCCGTCTTCTGCTCGAAGGACGGCCGCGAGACCACCCGCGCGTTCTTCCGCGACCACGCCGCCGGCTTCCCCGACGCGTCCGCCGACGAGGCCCTGACCTTCTACGAGTCGGTCCTCCGGACGGGCGCCCTCGACGACTACCGCTACGTCATGGCGAGCAAACTCGGCACCTCCGAGTACCTCGACGAGACGCGGATGGCCGCGACCATGGGCGAGTTCGACGCGGCCCACCTGCTCCACGAGGCGGGCTACGAGGTGACCCCCGAGATAGCCGTGACCACGGGTCACAGCATCGACTTCCGGGCCGACCCCGGCGGGTCGCTCGTCGAGGTGACCCGCCCGCTCCCGCCCGCGGACCGCCGCGCCGGCACGCCCGCCGCCGCCGTCCGCGAGACTGCCGCGACGAAGACCGCGGGCCAACTCGAGGAACACGGCGGCGGCGTCACGCTGTTCGTCGACTGCACCTCGTTCCCGGACGACGCGTGGGCGCAGGTCCGCGGCGAGGCGCCCGCGGTGGGCCACAAGCCCGCGGTCGTCTTCCGGGTCCGCCCGGACGGCACGGTTGAGGGCTACGAACTCGGCTCGCCCCCGGTTGACGTCCTGTAGACGTCTACCGAGCGGCGGCCGGTCGCAGTCTGTCGACCGGGTCCGCGGCGACCGCCTCACAGTCTGACGACCGGGTCCGCGGCGACCGCCTCACAGTCTGTCGGCCAGGTCCGCGACGACGTCGTCGGTCCCGGCGTCCCCGCCCAGGTCGGGCGTCCGCGGGGCGTCGGGGTCTGCGAGTTGGGCCTCCGCGGCGGCCTGCAGGGCCGCCCCGGCCGCGCTCTCGCCGACGTGGTCGAGCAGCATGGCCGCGGAGAACACCGTCGCCAGCGGGTTCGCGACGCCCTGGCCCATGATGTCGGGCGCCGACCCGTGGACCGGTTCGAACATCGACGGGTACGCCCCCTCGACGTTGACGTTCGCGGACGGCGCCAGCCCCATCGACCCCGTCACGATGGCCGCGACGTCGGTGAGGATGTCGCCGAACAGGTTCGAGGCGACGACGACGTCGAACTCGTCCGGACGCCGCACCAGGTCCATCGAGGCGGCGTCGACGAGGAGGCGTTCGACCTCGACGTCGGGGTAGTCCTCGCTGACCTCCCGGACGACGTCGTCCCAGAAGACCATGCCGTAGGCCTGCGCGTTCGACTTCGTGACGTTGGTGAGGTGGCCGGAGCGCTCGGTCGCCGCCTCGAAGGCCGCCCGCACGACGTCCTCGGTGCCCTGCCGGGTGAACACGGCCGTCTGGACCGCCAGTTCGTGGTCGAAGCCGCGGTGCTCGCGGCCGCCGACGTCCGCGTACTCGCCCTCGGTGTTCTCCCGGTAGACCACGAGGTCGATGTCGCCGGCCTCCTGCCCCCGGAGCGGGCTCTGGATGCCCTCGTACAGCGTCGAGGGGCGCTTGCAGACCTGCTGGTTGAACGACTTCCGGATGGGGAGCATCAGCCCCCGCAGCGACTCGTGGTCGGGCACGTCGGGGTGGCCGACGGCGCCCAGGAGGATGGCGTCGTGTGCGGCGAGGCGGTCGATGCCGTCGTCGGGCATCATCGCCCCCTCGTCGAGATATCGCTCACAGCCCCAGTCGAAGCGGGTGGTCGCCACCTCGAAGCCGTGGTCCTCGGCCACCTGTTCGACCAGGGGAACCGTCGCGTCGACGACTTCGGTGCCGATGCCGTCGCCCGGGATGAGCGCGATGTCGTAGGTCACGCCGTCACCCTCGCGGGAGGGGGAGATAAGGCTGGCGCAGTCAGCGACCGAGCGTCGATCCCTCGGCACTGACGTTCGCGCAGACGTTCTTGGTCTGCGTGAACTCGTCGACGGCGGCCAGGCCCTTCTCGCGGCCGAAGCCGCTCTGCTTGTAGCCGCCGAAGGGCGTCTCCTCGCCGCCGGGGAACCACTCGTTGACGAACACCTGCCCCGCCTGGACCTCGCGGGCGAAGCGGTGGGCCCGCCCCACGTCGCCCGTGAAGACGCCCGCGACGAGGCCGTAGTCGACGTCGTTGGCGAGTTCGATGGCCTCCGCCTCGTCCGCGAAGGTGGTGACGGTGAGGACGGGCCCGAATATCTCCTCCTGGGCGATGCGCGTGCGGGTGTCCACGCCGTCGAAGATAGTCGGTTCGACGAAGTAGCCCGGCCGGTCGAGGGCCTCGCCGCCGAGGACGGGGTCGCCCACTTCCTCGCGGCCGACGTCGATGTATCGGGTGACCTTCTCGAACTGGGCCCGCGAGTTCAGCGGCCCCACGTCGGGGTCGTCGACGCCCGGACCGATGGACAGTTCGGCGGTGCGCTCGACCAGACGGGAGAGCACCTCGTCGTGGACGTCCTCGTGGACCAGCAGTCGGGACCCGGCCGAGCAGACCTGGCCCGCGCCGGTGGTGAAGATGGCGGTGATGGCGTTCGCCACCGCGTCCTCGAGGTCCGCGTCGGGGAAGACAACGTTCGGGGACTTCCCGCCGAGTTCGAGGTGGACCGGGGTGACGTTGTCGACGGCCTGCTTGGCCACCTCGATGCCGGTGACGACCGACCCCGTGAAGGAGACGCCGTCGACGTCCGGGTGGCCCGAGAGCGCCGCGCCCGCCGGGTCGCCGTAGCCCGGGACGACGTTGACGGCGCCGTCGGGGAGCTCGGTCTCCGCGGCGACGAGTTCCGCGAACCGGAGCGCCGAGAGCGGCGTCTGCTCGGCGGGCTTGACGACGGCGGTGTTGCCCGTGGCGAGCGCCACCGACACCGAGCGCCCGAGGATGTTCAGCGGGAAGTTCCACGGCACGATGACGCCGACCGTCCCCAGGGGCTCCCGGATGGTGTAGTCGACGTGGTCGCGGTCGAGGGGGATGGACTCGCCGTGGACCTTGTCGGCGATGCCCGCGTAGTACTCGAAGTAGCGGGCCGTCGAGAGGACGTCTCCCCGGGCCTGCGAGAGGGGCTTGCCGTTGTCCAGGCACTCGAGGCGGGCGAGTTCGTCGGCGTGGTTCCGGATCACGCGGGCCACGTCGAGCAGGTGGCGGTACCGCTCCTCGCCGGGGACGTCGCGCCACGCCGCGAAGGTGTCGCGACCCGCCGCGACGGCCCGGTCGACGTCCGCGGCCGTGGCGGCCGCGACTTCGGCGAGCGGTTCCTCGGTCGCCGGGTCGACGGTCGTGATGGTCTCCTCGCCGGAGGCGGGGGTGAACCGGCCGTCGATGAACAGGTCGTACTCCGAGCGGTCGAGCATACCACGGTGAAGGTAGCCCGCTGGAAAGAAGTTTCCGCGAACCGGCAGAGGCCGCCGGGTCCCGGTCCCGGGCCGTCAGCGCGTCGCGAGGAAGCGCTCGATGCGGGCCATCGCCTCGCGCAGGTCCTCCAGGCCGGTCGCGTAGGAGACCCGGAGGTGGCCCTCGCCGCCCTCGCCGAACACCCGCCCCGGGACGGCCGCGACGTTCTCGGCCTCGAGGAGGCCCTCCGCGAAGGCCTCGTCGTCGCCCGGCACCTCGGGGAAGACGTAGAAGGCGCCGCGGGCCTCGAAGCAGTCCAGGCCCATCTCCTCGAACCGGGAGAGGACGAACCGCCGCCGGCGGTCGTACTGGGCGCGCATCTCGGCCACCGCGTCGTCACAGGACCGCAGGGCCTCGATGGCGGCGTACTGGGCGGTGGTCGGCGCCGAGAGCATGGTGTACTGGTGGACGCGGTTCATCGCGCCGACCGCCTCGGGCGGGCCCATCGCGTAGCCCAGGCGCAGGCCGGTCATCGCGTAGGCCTTCGAGAAGCCGTTGAACACGACCGTCCGCTCGCGCATCCCGGGCAGGGTGGCGATGGAGGTGTGCTCGCCGTCGTAGGTGAGCGCGGCGTACACCTCGTCCGCGAGGACCGTCAGGTCGTGTTCGCGGGCGAACGCCGCCACCTCGCGGAGTTCTGACTCGGGCATGACGGCGCCGGTCGGGTTGTTCGGGTAGCAGTAGACCAGGGCGTCGGCGGCGTCCGCGCCCGCTCGCTCGAGGGCGTCGTAGGTGAGGCGGAACTCCTCGTCGGCGCGGGTCGGCACCCGGCGCACTTCGCCGCCGGCGAACCGAACCGTCGGCGGGTAGGAGACGTAGGTCGGTTCCGCGACGGCCACGACGTCGCCGGGGTCGATCAGCGCGCGCATCGCGAGGTCCATCCCCTCGCTGACGCCCGTGGTGACCAGGACCTCCTCGTCGGGGTCGTAGGTGAGGTCGTAGCGCTCGACGTGGGCCGCGATGGCCTCGCGGAGGTCGCGCCTGCCGCGGTTGGCGGTGTAGGCGGTCTTTCCGCGCTCCAGCGAATCGATGGCGGCCGTCCGGGCGGCCCACGGCGCCGAGAAGTCCGGTTCGCCGACGCCCAGCGAGATGACGTCGTCCTGCTCCTCGGCGAGTTCGAAGAACCGGCGGATGCCCGAGGGTGGGACCGAGGCGACGCGCTCGGCGACCTTCATGGCGAGACGGAGAGCCGGTCGTCCTCGTCGTGGTCGTCGAACTCGATGCCGCGGTCCTTGTATACGTCCATCACGAAGTGCGTGACCGTCTGGGTGACCTCCGGGATGGGCGCGATCTGCTCGGAGACGAACTGCGAGACGTCGTGCATGTCCTCGCCCTCGACCCAGACGGAGAAGTCGTAGTCGCCGCTGACCAGTCGGAGCGAGGACACCGCGGGATACCGCGCGATGCGGCCCGCTATCTCGCCGTAGCCCGTCTCGCGGTCGAGTTCGACGTTCAACTGGACCTCGGCCTCGACGTGGTCCTCGTCGGTGCGGTCCCAGTCCACGACGGCCTGGTAGCCGCGGACGACGCCCGCCTCCTCGAGTGCGGCGACGTGTCGCTCGACGTCCGCCTCCGAGAGGTCGGTCTGTCGCGCGAGGTCGCCAACCGAGTACCGGGCGTTCTCGAGGAGCAACTCGAGGAGTTCACGTCGCTCGTCCATACCCCACCTGTGCGCCGCCGGTCAAAGGGTTTTGCGACCGCACGCGGGTCGCATCGCTTTTATGCTACGTCCGTGATTGGCGGAGCGTGACGTCCACGACCGGGCACCGCCACTGGACCGTCCTCGCGGGCTGTGTCCTCTTCGGCGCGTCGTTCAACGCCTACATCATCGCGCCAGCGAGCCTCGTCCCGCGACTGGTCGACGCCTACGCCATCGACAAGCCGGCGGCGGGGCTGGCCATCAGCGCCGTCTTCCTCGGGTGGGCGCTCGTCCAGATGCCGGGCGGCATCCTCACCGACCGCTACGACAACCGGGCGCTGGTCGCGGTCGCCGTCGCGGTGTTCGTCCTCGCCGGCTTCGCCGGCGGCCTCGCGCCCTCCTACCCGACGCTGCTCGTCAGCCGGGTCGTCGGCGGCGGCCTCGGCGCCTTCCTCTGGACGACGAGCACGAACATCGTCAACCGGGTGTTCCCGGCCGACTCGCGGGCCATCGGCACCTCCATCTTCGCCGCGTCCGCACCCGTCGGCGTCGCCGTCGCCCAGTTCCTCGGCCCGCACGTCGCCGACGTCGTCGGCTGGCAGGCCGTCTTCGTCCTCTACCCCCTGGCCGCCGTCCTCGGCTTGCCCATCCTCTACGCGGCGACCGAGGGCGCCGTGCGCGCCGAGGCGCAACTCTCGCTCGGGGACTTCGCCGTCGCCGTGCGCAACCGCGGGGTGCTCGCCGTCGCCGTCGCGAGCTTCTCCGCGTACTCCCTGTTCGTCTTCCTCAACTCGTGGATGCCGACCTACGGCATCGAGCAACTCGGCATCGGCCCGGCGCTCGCGGGCGCGGCGAGCGCGATGGTCCCCGTCGGAGGCATCATCGCCCGGCCGGGCGGCGGCTGGCTCTCCGACCACCTCGACCGGCGACGGCGCCCGGTCGTCGTCGCCTCGCTGCTCGTCACGCTGCCCGTGATGTGGGCCCTCAGCGGCGTCAGCGTCACCCTCGCGTTCGCCGCGCTCCTCCTCGTCGCGGGCGTGACCGTCCAGTCCGGCATCGGCATCTTCTACGTCTACGCGGCGGAACTCGCCGCCGACGGCACCGAGGGGACGGCGCTCGCCGTGCTGACCACGGTCAGCACCATCGGTTCGCTCTCCGCGCCGGTCGTCGCTGGTTTCCTGGTCGCCTCGGTGTCCTGGACCGCCGCGTTCGTCTTCGCCGCCGCCCTCGCCCTCCTCGGTGCCGGCGCCGTCCTCCTCGCGCCCGAGCCACACGCCTGACCCGGGTGGGCGGTGGCCTCGGCCCGAGCGAGGGACCTAAGCGGCCCGACGCCCTACCGGAGACCGATGATGGCCACCACCCACGTCTTCGTGGGACTGCTCGCTGGCGCCCTGGTCGCGGGGAACGGCGACGCAGGGACCGCGGCGGTCCTCGCGGGCGGCGTCGGCGGCCTCCTCCCGGACCTGGACCTCTACGCGGGCCACCGACGGACGCTGCACTTCCCCGTGGCCGGCCTCGGTGTCGCGGCCGTCCTCGTCGCCGGCACGACCCTCGCGCCGGCCCTGTCCGTCCCGGCGGCCCTCGTCGCCGGCGCAGCCCTCCACGCCGCGATGGACGCGCTCGGCGGCGGCCTCGAACTCCGACCGTGGGAGCGGACCTCCGAGCGGGCGGTCTACAGCCACGTCCACGGGCGGTGGCTGCGCCCCAGGCGGTGGGTCCGCTACGACGGCGCGCCCGAGGACGCCGCCCTCGCCGCCCTCGCGGCGGCCCCGACGCTGCTCGGCGTCGTCGGTGGCCTCGAACCGATCCGGCTCGGACTCGCCGCCCTCCTCGCTCTCTCGCTCGGGTACGCCGCGCTCAGGCGACCGCTCGCCGACCTCTGGAGCGCGCTCGCCCGACGCCTGCCGGGGCCCGTCGCGGCCCGCCTGCCGGAGCGATTCGATGCCGGCCCGCGGGCGTGACTCGACGGGTCACCGACCGGGACGGGCCTCCAGCGCGTCGACGAGTCGGTCGACGAGGGCGTCCGCGCGCGGCGTGACCAGCGCCGCGGCCACGAGGGCGCCGAGGACGTCGAAGACGAGGTCGAGCATCGTGTCGCTCACGCCGTACTGGACGAGGACGGGGTCGGTCCCGACCGTGGCGGCCACCCACCGGCCGCCGAACTCCAGCAGTTCCCACCCGACGCCGATGGCCAGGGTGACGAGGACGACGAAGACGGCGACCAGCCGGCGGGGCACGGACAGCGACGGCGTCGAGGCTTGCACCGTCCGGACGGTGACGTAGCCGGCGACGGCCACGAGCGCCGAGGAGAGCGCGTGCGTGAGGTGGTCCCACCACCAGACGGACTCGTAGAGGGTGACCATCCCGAGGGCGTGGAGGAAGACCACCGACGCCACCCACGTCGACAGGCCCGGTTCGAGCGTCTCCCGGACGTCGCGGGTGAGCGCGCCCGGCAGGAGCGTCACCACCAGGCCGAGGAGGGCGTTCGTCGCCACCCGGACGTTCCGGGTGCTCACCGACCAGAGCAGGACGACGAGGACGCCGACCTGCAGGAGGCGGACCAGGCGGCGAGCCCGCATCGAGGAGACCGCGCGCATTCGAGGTCGTGAGTCGGCCCGCCGTCGCCTTCAGTCTGCCGCCGGGCCGTACCGTCGCGCGAGGGCGACTCGCGCCGCGCCGACGAGGAGGCGGTCCGCGGTCGCGGTGAACAGGGCGAATCCGAGCGAGAAGACGACCAGCCAGAGGACGTCGCCGACGGACAGCGCCGCCGTCGCCGGCGTCCAGAGGAGGGCGAGAACGCGGACGACCCGGAGCAGCGCCGCGACGAACCGCGGGTAGGTGAGCCACGCCACGCCGCCGCCGAGGGCGGCCCCAGCGGCGGTCACCGCGAGGCGCACGCCCGAGGGTCGGCGCCGGTCGAGGTAATCGACGAGGGCCGCCCGGTCCGCGAACCGGTGGACGGAGACGGGGCGGCGGTCGGTGGCGACCGAGACGAGCGTCGCGGCGACGACGACCCAGACGACGAGCGCGGCGAACGTCGTCCCCGGTTCAGGGACCAGTCCGGGGACGACCGGTTCGAGTTCCGCGACGAGGACGGGCGTGACCAGCGAGACGACGTGGTAGAACAGCGGGAGTCCCAGGAGGGCGTCGACGGCGCCCGGTTCCGGGTAGCGGACGACGACGCCGTCACCGCGGTCGCTGACGGCCATGCCTCGTCCTCACCGCCCACGGCCGTGAGTGTTGCGTGCCACCCCCGAGAGAAACGACCAAGGGGCGGGCGCGCCACCCCAGGGTATGCTCGTCCGCGAGGTGATGTCGACCGACCTCGTCACCCTCCCGTCCGACGCGACGCTCCGGGACGCGGCGGTGGCGATGCTCCGGAACCGCGTCGGGAGCGTCGTCGTCTGCGCGGCGGGCGCGCCGACGGGCGTCGTCACCGAGTCGGACGCGCTGGACGCGGCCGTCCGGGCCGGCCGACCGCTCGGGGAGGTTCCCGTCGACCGCGTCGTGGAGGGGTTCGTCGTCACCGTGACCGCGGACGCGACCACCCGGAAGGCCGTCGCGCTGATGCGCGACCACGACGTGAAGAAACTCCCCGTCCTCGACGGCGTCGACCTCGTGGGTATCGTCACGATGACCGACCTCGTGTACGCGCAACCGGACCTCCTGAAGGAGCGGCGCCGCATCGAGCGCCGGCGACGAGACTACCCGACCGAGTAGGTGCGGACCCACGTTTCTCGTCGTCGGGTTCGCGTCCCGCGCGAGCCCCCCTCGAAACAACTGGACTACACATGCCGCTCGCTCGTTCCGGGGCGCGCGGCGCCTCGCGTCGCTCGCGGGTGTAACACTGGTGCCGACCGCACCACAACTGTCTCGGTTCCCCGCTTCCTCCGGCGGGTCGGCCGGTCAGAACTCGTCGATGCGGGACTGCCCCCCGTCGGTCGCGCCCACGAACGCGGCGGCCCGGCCGACGGTCTCCCGGAACGTGGACCGCTGGGAGCGGTCGTACAGCGTCGCGGCCGGGTGGAGACAGACCAGGACCGGCCACGACCCGTCACCGAAGGCCGCCTCCTCGACGGTGCCGGCCTCCGAGGTGACCGCCACGTCGCGGTCGAGGAGGTGTTCGGCGGGCACCTTCCCGAGGGCGACGACCAGGTCCGGGTCGACGGCTGCCACCTCCCGGTCCAGGTAGGACCGGCAGTTCGCGCGCTCGGCGGCCCGCGGGTCGCGGTTCTCCGGCGGGCGACACCGCACGCAGTTGGTGATGCGGACGTCCCGGCGGGCGAGGCCGTACTCCCCGAGGGCCTCGTCGAGGACCCCGCCGCTCCGCCCCACGAACGGTTCGCCCTGCTCGTCCTCGGTGGCACCGGGCGCCTCGCCCACGAAGAGGATGGCGGCGTCGGCGGGGCCCACGCCGTTGACGATGCGCGACCGCGCCTCGACCAGTCGCGGACACCGCTCGCAGGCCACCACGTCGAGTCCCTCCATCCGGCCCTCCTCGGTCATGTGGGTCGATGGGCGCGGCCCGGAGTTAACCGCTGTGCCACGCGTCGGCCGCCCGGGCGGCGAGACGCGCCACGCGGACCGGTTCGGGGCGCCCGCCAGCGGGCGTGTACGCGCGGACGACGTCGCGTGCCTCGCCGGACCGACAGCCGACGGCGCGGACGAAGACGGACTCGTCGTTCACGGAGAGCGCCTCGCGGGGCGGCAACGCCCGGTAGGTCGCGAGGCGCGCGTCCCGGTCGTCGCCGTCGAACGCCTCGCGGATGGCCGTCTCGAGACCGTCGCTCTCCTCGAAGGTGACGGAGATCACGGGGCGGTCGACCGCGTCGTGGATGGCCCGCAGGTCGAGGAGGTTGTACCACGCGAGTGCGACGCCGGCGACGACGACGTACCGGACGTCCTCGCGGTCGAGCGAGCGAAACAGGTCGACGACCGCCCCGGTGGCGTCCGTGCCGCCGACGGCACAGGACGCGAACGCGAACCCGTCGACGACCCGACTGGCCCGGACGACGGCGCCGGCGAGCGTGCTCCGGTCGCCGCGGTAGGACTCGGCGACGCCGAGGGCCCGGGCGCCGGGCTTCACTTCTCCTTGATGTCCTCGAGGCGGTTCAGCAGTTCGTCGTTCGACTCGCCGAACTCGAACCGGACGTCGCCCTCGTGTTCGTTCCGGTCGTCGACGGACTCGTCGTCGATGTCCTCCGCGTCGAACTCCTGGTTCTCCTGTTCGGTCTCGTCGTAGCTCCCGAAGCCCATACGAGTGGACCTACGGGAGTCGGCCGTAAAAATCCCGTGCCGGCGACTGGTTTAAGCGGGTTCCGACCCACGGCCCCGACATGGCGGTCTACACGGTCACCGCGGACGCCGAGCAGTTCACCTGCAACGCCTACCTCGCGACGGGCGACCGGCCGACCCTCGTCGACGCGGGAGCGATGCCGGGCGTCGTTGACGTCGTCCGCGAGTACGTCGACGACGTGGACGCGGTCGTCCTCACCCACCAGCACCACGACCACGTCGAGCAACTCGACGCGGTCGTCGAGGCCTTCGACCCGGCGGTGTACGCCCACGCCGACCACCCCCACCGCACGCAGGCCCTCGCCGACGGGGACGACCTGCGCGTCGGCGACGAAACCCTCCAGGCGGTCTACACGCCGGGCCACGCCACCGACCACGTCGCCCTCCTGGGCGAGCGGACGCTGTTCAGCGGCGACGTCGTCGTCCACGACGACGGGGCCTTCGCGGACGGCAGCTTCGGTCGCACCGACATCCCGGGGGCGGACCGGGAGACGCTCATCGACAGCCTGGGGACGCTGCTGGACCGGATGGGGACGGAGGTCGAAGACATGTACGCGGGCCACGGCGGGACCTTCCACGGCGACGTCCGCGCCGTCGTGGAGCGTGCGCTCGGGCGAGCAAAGCGCCGCGAACCGAAGTACCCCGAGTGAGCGGGTGGCCGGTCAGGCGGAGCGCCGTTCGCGGGCCTTCGGACGCAGGTGCTCGTAGCCACACTTCCGGCACCGCGTCGCGCGTTCGGGGTTGCGGGCGTTACAGCGCATGCAGATGAGCGACCCGAGGAGGCGGTCCTCGATGTCCTTCGGGGCAGGCATACGCCCGCGTTCGGCGCGCCGCCGGTTAAGGGTTTAGTTTTCGGCGTCGAGGTAGGACTGCTGGACGGCGACGACTTCCGTCGAGTCCGCGCAGTCGGCGTACCGACGGAGGGGTTCGTCGTTGAGTTCGAGGAAGGTGTGGCCCCACCGGAACTTCGAGAGGAGTCGCTCGGCGTGTGCCCGGTCGCCGAGGATAGCGAGGGCGGCCGCGAACGCCTCCACCGTCGTCAGGCGGAAGGGCCGGCCGTAGTTGACCGGGTTGGCCGCGACGAGGAAGGGCAGCGCCCGGTGGGGGCCGTCGAGGCGGAACCGCTCGGCGTCGGCCGTCTCCCAGGAGGCGTCGAGGGCGACCAGTCGCTCGGGGTCGTCAGCCGGCGAGAGCGCCCGCTCCGCGTGCGGGTCGAGCACCAGTCCCCGGGGCGTCGCGCGCGCGCTCTCGTGGAGAGCGGCGAGGTCGAACCGCGCGAGTTTCCGCGCCGTGCACTTCGCGGGGTCGTCGTCGCCCTCGTACCGGACGTGGAGGTCCACGCCGGCGGTAGGCCCCCGGCCGGGAAAAGCCGCTCGGGCCCCGCCTGTCCCGCCGGGGCGCCGGGCACGTCGCTTATGCCGGCGCCACACTACGTCCGCCCATGGACGGCGACGCCGCGTCCGCGGACCGGGCAGGGCTCGCGCGACGCTACTACCGTGCCCTCGACGACGGCGAGTACGGAACGTTGCGGTCGCTGCTGGCCGACGACTTCCGCCAGGAGCGGGGGGACCGGACCCTCGACGGCGCCGACCGGTTCGTCCGGTTCATGCGCGACCAGCGCCCGGAGACCGACACCAGCCACGACGTCGACGCCGTCTACGAGGGCGGGGACGGCGTCGCGGTGGAGGGGCGACTCCGCCACGCCGACGGTTCGCCCTGGTTCGCGTTCGTCGACGTGTTCACCGTCGCGGACGGTCGCCTCGAGTCGCTGCGGACCTACACCCGGTCGCCGGACGGGTGACGGGCGGGCGCGCTACTCGCGTCGGCCGGCGCCGACCGCCGCCTCGCCGACGGGCGTTCCGCCCTCGATGTGGTCGACGCCCACGTACGGCCGCAGGGCCTCGGGCACCGTGACGGTGCCGTCCGGGTTCTGGTAGTACTCCATGATGGCGACCAGCACGCGCGGCACCGCCAGCCCCGACCCGTTGAGGGTGTGGAGGTACGCCGCGGACTCGTGTCGCTCCGGGCGGAAGCGCAAGCCGGCCCGGCGCGCCTGGAAGTCCTCGAAGTTCGAGACCGAGGAGACTTCGAGCCACCGGCCCCCCTCCTCGGGGCCGTCGGGCATGTCGTCCGCGGGCGCCCACACCTCGATGTCGTACTTCTTGGCCTGCGTGAAGCCCATGTCCCCCGTGCACATCGTCAGCACCCGGTAGGGGAGGCCGAGTCGGTCGAGGACGGCCTCGGCCTCCGACAGCAGGCCCTCGAGACGGTCGTAGCTCTCCTCGGGGCGGACGAAGTTGACGAGTTCGACCTTGTTGAACTGGTGGACGCGCACGTAGCCGCGCGTCTCGGTGCCGTGCTCCCCGGCCTCGCGCCGGAAGTTCGGCGTGTACGCCTGGTGTTTCAGCGGGAGGTCGTCGTCGAGGAGTATCTCGTCGCGGTACATGTTCGTGACCGGCACCTCCGCCGTCGGCAGCAACCAGAGGTCGTCCTCGGCGATGGGGTCGTCCTGGCGCGCGCCGACGCGGTAGGCGTCCTCGTCGAACTTGGGGAGCTGGCCGGTCCCGCGCATCGACGCGCTGTTGACCGGGATGGGCGGGATGACGTCCGTGTATCCCTGCTCGCGGTGGACGTCGAGCATGAACTGGACGAGCCCCATCTCCAGGCGCGCGCCCTCGCCCTTGACGAACTGGAAGCCGCCGCCGGTGACCTTCGCCCCGCGCTCGAAGTCGAGGACGTCCAGGTCCTCGCCGAGGTCGTAGTGGGGGACCACCTCGTCGGGCAACTCGCGCAGGTCGTCGAACCCCCGCCGGTAGCGCTCGACGTTGTCGGCCTCGCCCTCGCCGACGGGGACGCTCTCGTGGGGGACGTTCGGGACCTGGAGGAGGAGGTCCTCGAGTTCGTCCTCGAGTTCGTCGGCGCGGTCCTCGACGGCCTCGAGGTCGGCCTTCAGCGCCTGCGAGCGCTCGATGGCCTCCTCTGCGGCCTCGTCCTCGCCGGCCTGCTTGAGTTCGCCGATGCGACTCGACACCTCGTTGCGCTCGTGCCGGAGTTCGTCGCCGCGAGCCTTCAACTCGCGCCACTCCTGGTCGACATCGAGGAGGTACTCGAGGTCGACGTCGTCGACGCCCTTCGTCCGGAGGGCGTCGCGGACAACGTCGGGGTTCTCGCGGACGAACTGCCTGCCCAGCATTTGGCCCCGGTTCGCCCGGCCCCGGCAAAACCGTGTCGCTCCGCCGCCTGGAACCGGCACGGCCTTGTCCGTGGGTCTGCTGGTAGCCACATGGCCGTGGGCGACGTCTTCGAGATAGACGCGTGTACCGACCTGTTCTACCTCGACAACGGGGCGTTCGACGTACCCTTCTACGGCGGGGTCTACCTCGTCGACGCGGCGCGCCCGGCCCTCGTCGAGACCGGCATGGGTGCGAACGTCGAGCGCGTGCTCGACCTGCTCGACGTCGCCGGGGTGGCGCCGGCAGACCTGGGCGCCATCCTCCTCACCCACGTCCACCTCGACCACGCTGGGGGCGCCGGTCTCCTCGCCTCGCGGTGCCCGAACGCCGACGTCTACGTCCACGAGGCCGGCGCGCGCCACCTCGTCGACCCGTCGCGCCTCGTCGCGGGCACCAAGCGGGCCGTGGGCGACCAGTGGCAGTACTACGCCGACCCGGCGCCCGTCCCGGCCGACCGGGTGGTCGAGGTGACCGACGGCGACGCCGTCTCGCTGGGTGACCGGACGCTCACCGCCCACCACGTGCCCGGGCACGCCCCCCACCAGGTCGTCTACCACGACGACCGCGACGACGCTGTGTTCACCGGCGACGCCGCCGGCATCTGGGTGCCGCCCGTCGACGACGTCGTGCCCACGACACCGCCGCCGCAGTTCGACCTCGAACAGGCCCTCGCGGACGTCGAGACCATCCGCGGCCTCGACCCGTCTCACCTCCTGTTCACCCACTTCGGCCCGGGGCCCGACGACGTGAGCGGTGTCCTCGACGACTACCGCGAGACACTCCAGGCGTTCGTGGCGGCCGTGCGCGAGGCTCGCGCGGCCCTCGACGACGACGCGGCCGTCGTCGACCGCGTGACCGGCGGGGACCTCCCGGCGGCCGCCGCGTGGGGCGACCGGAAGGCCCGCGCCGAGACGGCCATGAACGTCCGTGGGGTCCTGCGATACCTTGACACGTCTCCGGTCTGAGTTGGGGACATGGGACACAGCGCGGCCGAGCGGGCGTTCGACCACCCGGCGCTCGCTGACACCACGCTCGCCCGCCTGTTCGAGGACGCCGCCGACCGGCACGCGGACCGGCCCGCCCAGACCTACAAGGGCGGGTATCTCGACCGGGCGCTCGTCCCCGCGGTCCTCCCGGCGCCCGACCCGGACTCGTTCCGCTCGCTCACCTACGCGGACTACCGCGACGTGGTCCACGCGCTCGCGGCGGGCTTCCGTGACCTCGGGGTGGGTCCCGACGACCGGGTGGCGCTGTTCTCGCACACGCGGGCCGAGTGGGCACAGTGTGACTTCGCGCTCCTCGCCGCGGGCGCCGTGGTCGCGACCGTCTACCCCACCACCTCGGAGCGCGGCGTGGCGACGCTGCTCGCCGATGCCGGCGCGTCCGGTGCCGTCGTGGCCGGCGACTCGGAACTCGCGCGCGCGCTCTCGGCCGCCGACGCGGACGGCGTGGACCTCGAGTTCGTCGTCACGTTGGACGCGGTCGACCCGCCGGCGGACCCCCCGGTGCCGGTCCACTCGCTCGCCGCCGTCCACGACCGCGGCGCGGCCGCCTTCGACGCGGCGACCTACGAGGGGTGGCTCGACGCTCGCTCGCCCGCGGACCTCGCGACGATCATCTACACCTCGGGGACGACCGGCGCCCCGAAGGGCGTCCCGCTCACCCACCGGAATCTCCGCGCGAACGTCAACCAGTGCTTCCGCCGGTTCGGCCCCCGGCCCGACCGATCGCCGGACGTCCCGACCGTCGACGCGGACACGCGGACGCTCTCCTATCTCCCGCTCTCGCACGTCTTCGAGCGCCTCGCGGGCCACTTCCTGATGGTCGCGGCCGGCGCCGAGGTGGCCTACGCCGAGTCGACCGACACGCTCCGCGATGACTTCCGGGCGGTCCGACCGACCTGCGGGACGAGCGTCCCCCGGGTCTACGAGCGACTCCACGAGGCCGTCCGCCGCGAGGCCGCCGACGCCCCGTTGGGGGAGCGACTGTTCGGGTGGGCCGCCTCCGTCGCCCGACGCGCCGGGCGGGACGAGGGGTCCGGACCGCTGTTCGCCCTCGAGCACCGCCTCGCCGACGCGCTCGTCTTCCGCCGCGTCAGGGCGGGACTGGGCGGGCGAATCGACTTCCTCATCAGCGGCGGCGGCAGCCTCAATCCCGACCTCTGCGCGCTGTTCCACGGGATGGGCCTGCCGGTCCTCGAGGGGTACGGGCTCACCGAGACGTCGCCGGTGGTGGCGGTCAACCCGCCCGAGGCCCCGCGCGTGGGGACCGTCGGGCCCCCCGTCCTCGACTGCGAGGTGCGCCTCGACGAGTCGGTCGCCCCGGACGCGGCAGCGGACGCCGCGGGGCCGGTGGGCGAACTCCTCGTCCGCGGGCCCAACGTGTTCGACGGCTACTGGGACCGCCCCGAGGAGACCGCCGCCGCGGTCACCGCCGACGGCTGGTTCCGGACCGGCGACGTCGTGGAGCGACGGCCCGACGGCTACCTGCGGTTCGTCGAGCGGGCGAAGGAACTCCTCACGCTCTCGACGGGGAAGAACGTGGCGCCGGGCCCACTCGAGGACGTCGTCGCGATGGACGCCGTGGTGGACCAGTGTCTGGTCTACGGCGACGGGCGCAAGTTCGTCGCGGCGTTGGTGGTGCCCGACCCCGAGGGCGTCCGCGAGTGGGCCGACCGTGAGGGGGTGGACCTGCCGGCCGACGACCCCGGTCTCGCGGCCGACGACCGGGTCCGCGAGCGGGTCTGGGCCGCCGTGACGGCCGCGAACGAGGGCTTCGAGCGCCACGAGCGGATCAAGGCGGTGCGCCTCGTCCCCGACCCGTTCACCGAGGAGAACGGGCTGTTGACCCCGACGCTGAAGAAGCGCCGGCGCGCCATCCTCGACCGGTGGTCGTCGCTGGCAGACGAGCCGTACGACGAATCGCCGTAACCGGACGGTTTTAGGGACGGCCCGCCGTCTCACGGGCCATGGAGGTGTCCAGATGGCGACCGGTTCGGCGGGACTGATCACGCTCGTCGCCGCCATCATCGGCATCGGCGTCGTCGCGCAGGTGCTCTCGGACCGCTTCAGGGTGCCGAGCGTCGTTTTCCTCATCCTCGCCGGCATCGTCCTCGGACCGGAGGTGCTGGGCGTCGTCCGCCCCGCGTCCTTCGGGGGCGCCCTCTCGGCCATCGTCGGCCTCTCGGTGGCCATCATCGTCTTCGAGGGCGCCTTCCACATCCGACTGGACACCATCCGGGAGGCGCCGACGGCGACGCTCCGCCTCGTCACCGTCGGCGCCGTCGTGGCGTTCTTCGGTACGGCCGCCGCGGTGCGCCTGTTCGTCGCCGGCGCGGACTGGGGCATCTCCTTCCTCGTGGGGGCGCTCCTCGTCGCGACCGGCCCCACGGTCATCGCGCCCATCTTGCAGGTCGTCCCCGTTCGCGACCGGGTCGAAGCCGCCCTCGAGACGGAGGGCATCGTCAACGACGTGACCGCCGCCGTCCTCGCGGTGGTCATCTACGAGGCCATCCTCGCCGGCACGACGGACCCGGGCGTCCTGCTGGAACTGTTCGTCACGCGCCTGGGCACCGGACTGCTCGTCGGCGTCCTCGTCGCGGCGCTGGTCTTCTACGCGCTGCGGTACGTGGACCTCTCGCCAGGCAACGCCCCGCAGAACGCCCGACTGCTCGTCCTCGCGGGGGCGCTGGTGGCCTACGCCGGCGCGGAGGGGCTCAAGCCGGAGGCGGGCATCGCGGCCGCCGCGACGGCGGGCATCGTTCTCGGCAACCTCGACGTGCCCTACGAGGCGGACATCTCGGCGTTCAAGGGCGACATCACCTTGCTCGTCCTCTCCTTCGTCTTCATCGCGCTGGCGGCCCTCCTCGAGTTCGGGACGCTCATCTCGCTCGGACTCGGCGGCATCGCCGTCGTGCTGGCGGTGGCGGTGGTCGTCAGACCGGTGCTGGTCTTCCTGTCGGCCGGGTCGCGGTTCACCACCGGCGAGAAACTGTTCATGTCTTTCGTCGGTCCGCGGGGAATCATCCCCGCGTCGGTGGCGACCCTGTTCGCCATCCAGTTGCGCTCGCCCGAGGTCGGCCTCACCCGGCAGGCGGACGTCCTCGTCGGCACCGTCTTCCTCGTCATCCTCGCGACGGTCGTCTTCGAGGCGGGACTGGCGCGACAGCTCGCGGAGTACCTCGACGTGATACCCATGCGCGTACTCATCATCGGCGGCGGTAAGGTCGGCCGCGCACTCGCGACGCGGCTGGAGGATCGGGGCGAGAACGTCGTCATCGTCGAACAGGACGAGGCCGTCGTCGAGCGGGCCCGAAACGAGGGCTTCACCGTCCACATCGGCGACGGCACCGACACGGACGAGTTGCGCTCGGCCGGCGGCGAGAACGCCAAGATCGTCGTCGCGGCGACGGGTGACGACGACGTGAACCTGCTGGTCGCCCAACTGGCGAAGTCGAAGTTCGACGTCGAGACGGTCATCGCCCGCGCGAACAACCCCGACAACGTCGACGCCTTCGAGGACCTCGGCGTCCGGACCATCTCCTCGACGCAGGCGACCGCGTGGGCAATCGACAACGTCATCGAGCGCCCGGCGATGGCCAACTGGATGACCGAGATCGGCCGCTCCGGCGACGTCCAGGAGGTGGAGGTGACCGCGGACCACATCATCGGGCGCACCATCGCCGAGGTGGGCCCGGAACTGCCCAAGTCCGTCCTCATCGCCCTCGTGGCCCGCGACGGCGAGATAACGGTGCCGGCCGACGACTTCACCCTCCAGGAGGGCGATCGCATCACCGTCATCGGGGACAAGAGCGCCGTCCGCGAGGCGATGCGGTTCTGCCACCCCTGATCACCGTTTCGCCGTCCGCACGGTTCGCGGGCGGGCGCCCCCGTCGATTGGAAGACCGCACAGCAACCGCACGGAACCGCGCTGGTTCGGACGGCCGGTCCGTCCCCGTCGTCGCTGGCCGTACCCGGCCCGGGTCGGTGCGACCCGACCGCCTCAGTCCCGCAGACTGCGACTCAGGTTCCGGGCGGTCGCCTCGTCCGTGACGGTGATCACGAACCGCGGGTCCTTCTGGAACTCGCCACGCTGCATGCTCTGTATCAGGTCTCGTGAGAGCACGAAGCTGTGGACCTCCCTCCCGTCGAAGTACGTGAATATCGGGTGCTCCTGTGGGCGCTCGAAGGCGCCGACGTCGTCCATCGTGGTCACGAATCGCCGTGCCGCCTCCTCGGTGAGGGCCACGTTGACGCGGTAGGCTCCTCCGTTTTCCGCCCGCTGGGGGGCTCCTGCGTCCACGACGTCGGACTGGTCGATCAGCGGCCGGAGCGTTCCGTTCTCGTCGGCGTACCGGATCTCGAAGCCGCCGTCTGCGGCAGGGTCGGAGGCGCTCGTCTTCGAGCCCGTCTGCCCGCCGCTCCCGGCGTTCGCCTCGCTGAGCCGGAGACAGCCGGCGGGGAGAGCGGTCAGCAGCGTGACCAGTACCTGCCGCCGTCGCATGTGAGAGTCGCTCCCCCGAGCCGTGGTAAATCTATCGCCTGCTGACCGGTCACGACTCCATCGGATCGGGTGCGAGCACGTCGTGGCCGCCCACCGCACGCGGGAACTGCCGATCCGACGGAAACGACCGGCCGACGTGCCGTACCGCCTAGCGGAACCGCGCAGAACCGTCGCCCCGGCCTACGCGTGGCCGTCTCCCGTGAGAAATAGACATTCGTCGAGTTCGTCGGCGAAATTCGAAAACAGATACGGAACCCTTAACCGCACAGCCCGATCATGTTCAGTTGCAATGGCAAACGGCAAGGTTGATTTCTTCAACGACACTGGCGGCTACGGTTTCATCTCGACTGAGGACGCGGACGAGGACGTTTTCTTCCACATGGAGGACGTCGGCGGCCCGGACCTCGAAGAAGGACAGGACGTCGACTTCGACATCGAACAGGCCCCCAAGGGCCCCCGCGCGACGAACGTCGTCCGCAACTAACTCCGAGTTCTAGTCGTCGTCTCCGGACGACGCGCTACCGACTCAGTTCTTTCGACGCCACGTCCCGGAGCCGACGCTGAGGCGCTCATCGATCCACCGCTGGACGCGCTGTGGAGGGCGAGCGGCCGCTGTTGCGTCCCCTCTCCCCGAGCGACGAGGGGGCGTGGCCCGGAGAGCGCTCACCCGGCGGACGCGGCGTCGAGGCCGGTCCCGGCTTCCAGGTGTTCGGTCAGACGCTGGACGAACCGGGCGGCCGGCGCGCCGTCCACGACGTCGTGGTCGACGGTGACGGTGAGGCTCAGGTACTCCCGAGACCGGAGTTCGCCGTCGACCAGTCGCGGTCTGGTCCCGATGCCGCCGACGGTGAGTTGGAGGGTGTAGTTCGTGGGGCTGATCGCCCAGCCGTTTCCCGTGCCGAACATCCCGACGGAGGTGACGGCGACGGTCCCGGCGAGGTCCACCCACCGTTCGGGGAACCACCGCGGGAGGCGCCAGACCTGTCTGCGGAGGACTCCCGGAAGGCGGCTGGCGAGTGTGGCGACCCCGGGCCCGGGCCGGGTCGACGTGTCCGTCTGGGCGCGTCGGATCTCGTCGTGGATCGATCGGACCGTCCGCCGGTCCGCCGCGCGGACGACGGTGGGCACACCGATCCGCTCGCCGTCGACCTCCCGCTCGACGAGGACGTTCACGTCCACGTCGGCGAACTCGTGTATCCTGCCCCGCCAGTCGCGGTACCGCTGGACGTGTGGCTGCTCCGCCACGGTCGCAGCCAGACAGGAGACGACGAAGGCCGTGAACGAGAGGTCCGCGCCGGTCTCTGCCTCGATCCGTCGGATCCGCTCTCTGACGTCGGTGACGTCGACCTCGACGAGTCCGTGGACGTTACTCCGACGCCCTGCCATCTGCATGTACTCCGCCGTCAGCCGCTGTCGCGGAGACAGGCGCCCTCTCTCGGGATCTCGTTCTCCCATAGACACACCTCGACGGCGAGACCGAAAACCGTGCGCACCGGCTCCTCGGTCACGCTCGCGTCACTCCGCCCACGCTGGCGGAGACTGCCCGCGCCCCCCGCCGGGAGGGACGACCCGTCCACCCGGGCCGGGGGACGTCACCCACCGACCTTTTCTCGGGGGTCTCGCTCCGCTCGACCCCCGCAAAACGTCGATGAAAAGACCGCACCGAACCGCGACACACCCTCCTCTCAGTCCCGCGAGAACGTGATCGCCGCGCCCTGTCCGAACCCGACGCAGAGCGTGGCCAGTCCCGTCTCGGCGTCGCGCTTCGCCATCTCGTGGAGGAGCGTCACGGGCAGGCGCGCCCCCGAGGCGCCGAGGGGGTGCCCGATGGCGATGGCGCCGCCGTTGACGTTGAACCGCTCCGGATCGATTCCGAGTTCGTCCCGGCAGTACAGGGTCTGCGAGGCGAAGGCCTCGTTCAACTCCACGAGGTCGAACGCGTCGACGGACTCGCCCGTGCGCTCCAGCAGCCCCCGGGTCGCGGGCACCGGGCCCGTGCCCATGATCGTCGGGTCGACGCCGGCCACCTCGTGGTCGCCGACGCGCGCGAGGACGTCGAGGCCGTACTCGGCGGCGAAGTCATCGCTCGTGACGAGGAGCGCGGCCGCGCCGTCGCTGATCTGGGAGGCGTTGCCGGCGGTGACCGTTCCGTCGCCGGTGAACGCCGGCGGGAGGGCGGCGAGTTTCTCCAGCGAGGTGTCAGGGCGGATGCCCTCGTCGGCCTCGACGATCTCGTCGTCGGTCTCGACGGGGACGATCTCGTCGTCGAACCGGCCCGACTCGGTCGCCTCGGCGGCACGCCGGTGACTGCGCAGTGCGTACTCGTCCTGGGCCTCCCTGGAGACGTCGAACTCCGAGGCGACCGTCTCGGCGGTCATCCCCATCGAGAGGTCCGCGACGTTGTACCGCTCCGCGAGCCCCGGGTGGAGGTCCTGCATCGTCCCGTCCATCGGCACGCGAGACATGTTCTCGACCCCGCCGGCCAGCACGCACCGGCGCTGCCCGGCCCGGACGGCGTCGGCGGCGCTCATCAGCGACTGCATCGACGAGGCACACCACCGGTTGATAGTCGTCGCGGGCGTCTCCTCGCCGAGCGAGGAGAGCAGCGCGATGACCCGCGCGAGGTTGTTGTCCTGTTCGCCCCGCTGCTGGGCGCAGCCCCACATCAGGTCGTCGACGAGGTCGGGCGCCAGTCCCGTCTCGTCGAGGACGTGCTCCACGAGGGGGATAGAGAGGTCCTCGCTCCGCGTGTCCGCGAAGGCCCCGCCGTCTGTCCCCTGCGGGGTCCGGTGCGCCGCGGCGACGACCGGCGTGGGCGTGGTGTCGGTTGCCATGTCGGGTGGCGTCCGCGAACCGGCATAAATCCCCACGGCCGGCGCGTCCCGGCGGCCCCGTCGGTCCCGTCAGCGGCCCGGGCCGCTCGTCCCGGTCCAGAAAGTGTTTATCACCGTCCCCGCTACCGGGCGGTATGCGTCGGTCCGCGCGCGCGCTGACTCGGCCGGTCCCCGCGCTCCTCCTCGTGACAGCGGCGGGCCTCCTCGCCCGCCTCTGGGCGCTGGGGTGGCGCGTCGCCCACCAGGACGAGGGCCGCGTCGCCTCGTGGATCCTCCACTACATGCAGACGGGCCGCTGGGAGTACCGCGCCATCATCCACGGCCCGTTCCTCCCGCACGTCGAGGGCGTCCTCTTCTCGGTGCTGGGCCCCTCGGACTTCACGATGCGCCTCGCGGTCGCAGTCGTCGGCGGCCTGCTCCCCCTGGTCGCCCTGCTCTTCCGGTCGCGCCTGCGCGACGTCGAGGTGATCGGAGCGGGCCTGTTCCTCGCGGCCAACCCGGTCCTGCTCTACTACTCTCGGTTCATGCGCAACGACGTCCTCCTCGCCGCCTTCGCCCTCGCTGCGGTCGGGTTCGCCGTCCGCGCCGTCGACACGGGCGACCCTCGCTACACCTACGGCGTCGCCGTCGCGTACGCCCTCGCGCTGACGACGAAGGAGAACGCCCTCGTCTACCTCATCGCGTGGGCCGGGGCGCTGGTCCTCGTCGCGGACCACCGCGTCCTGCGGGCCCGGGCGGCCGGCGAGGCGCCGGTCGCCGCCGTCTGGGGGACGGTCAGGCCCCCGCTTCGGACGCTGTGGTCGTGGCGGCGCCACCTCCTCGGGGCCGTCGTCGCGGGCGCCGCCGTCGTCGTGGCCTTCTACGCACCGCTGCCGGACCTCTACGTGGCGCTGACCCACCCGACCAGGCTCCCGGGCGTCGTCGACGCGGCGACGGTCGGCACCGTGGACAAATTCTCCCGGACCTGGGCCTCCCACGGCCTCCGCGACCACCCCTACCTGCCCTTCCTCGGCCACTTCGTCGACGTCCAGTGGCGGGCGGCCCTCCCCGTGAGCGTCTTCGCCGTCGTGGGCTTTCTCGTGACGCGGTACGGCGACGGCCCGCCGCGACCGCTGGTGGCCTTCGCCTTCTACTGGGGCGCGGCGAGCGTCGTGGGCTACCCGCTCATCATCGACATCTCCGCGGCGTGGTCGAACGTCCACGCCATCGTCCCCCTCGCGGTGCCGGCGGCCGTCGGTCTCGGCCTCGTCGTCGACGCGGCCCGGTCGGCGCTCGACTCGGGGGACCGGGTGGCCGTCGGCGCGGCCGCCGTCCTCCTCGTCGCGCCGGCGGCGCTGACCGCGGGTGTCGCCTACGACACCACATACCGGGCGCCCCAGTCGCCGGACAACCCTCTGGTCCAGTACGCTCAGCCGTCCGGCGAGATGCAGTCGGAACTCGCGACCATCCGGCGGGTGAGTCGCGAGCACGCCGGCGGGCCGGACGTCCTCTTCTACGGCCACGAGTTCTACTCCGCGAACGAGACGTGGGCCGCGGGCGAGGACCCGCCGTCGGGGTGGTTCGCGCGCCTGCCGCTGCCGTGGTACCTCGACAGCTACGGCGCCGAGGTGACCTCGACGACGGACGCGGAGACCCTCGCGCGGATGGACGACGCCGAGAAGCCGCCCGTGGTCGTCGCCCTCGGTGCGGGCGCGAACGTCGACCAGACCGCCGCCGACGTCGCCCCTCAACTCGAGGGCTACGACCGGACCGAACGACAGGGCTACCTCCACGGGCGGCCCGTCGTCTTCTTCGTCCGGTCGGGGGCGGCCGGCGAGTGAGTCCGGCGGACGACGCGCTTTTACCCCGCCGGTCACAACTCTGAACGATGAGCGACGCGGCAGTCGCCGTCGTGGAATTTCTCCTCACGACGCGCGTCTACGACCGGACACCCGACCTCGACCCGAACGACCTGCCACCCGAGATTCGCGGCGCGCTCTGGGGCGAGGACGGCCTCGACAGGCCGCTCTCGGCCACCGAGCGCGCGGCCCGCGAGGCGACGGGCGTCGGCGAACCCTGGGAGGCGGTGTCCGGACTGATGTTCACGGACCGGGACACGTTCTCGAACACGCTCAAACTCGTCGACGACGGGATGGCGGAGTCGTGGTACCTCGACCGGGTCGACGCCGAGCGCGTCCAGTCGAACCCGGCGCTGGCGCACGTCTTCGAGGACCGCGCGGACGCCCCCGAGGGCATCGACTACGCGGCGGCCCGCGAGGCGAACCGCCCGGTCGAGGCGGACCGCGCGTGGATCGACGGCCTCCTCGCGGAGTACTTCGACGAGGACGACGAGGAGATGTTGGACCTCGTCGAGGTGCGGGCCCCCGAGGAGGTGCGGATGACCCTCGACGACCTCGTGCTGACCGAGGAGCAGGAGGCAGAGATACAGAAGATCGCGAAGGCCATCGAGCACCGCGACTACCTCGCGACCATCGGCCTGCGCGAGATCGGCAAACTGCTGTTCGTCGGCCCGCCGGGGACGGGCAAGACCTCCACCGCCCGGGGCCTCGCCCACGACCTGGACCTGCCGTTCGTCGAGGTGAAGCTGTCGATGATCACCAGCCAGTACCTCGGCGAGACGGCCAAGAACGTCGAGAAGGTCTTCGAGGTGGCAAAGCGCCTCTCGCCCTGCATCCTGTTCATCGACGAGTTCGACTTCGTCGCCAAGACCCGGGACTCGGACGAGCACGCGGCCATCAAGCGCGCGGTCAACACACTGCTCAAGTCCATCGACGAGGTGAGCCTCATCGAGGACGACGTCCTCCTCATCGGCGCGACCAACCACCCCGACCAACTCGACGCGGCGGCGTGGCGACGCTTCGACGAGATCCTGAACTTCCCGAAGCCGAACGAGCGGATGCGCGCCGACATCCTCCGGGTCATCACCCGGGAGATGGACATCGCGGAGTTCGACCCCGAGGCCGTCGCGGCCGAGACTGCGGGACTCACGGGGAGCGACCTCCGTCTCGTCCTGCGCGAGGCCGTCCTCGATGCCCTCGTCGAGGACCGACAGACCCTGACGCAGGCCGACCTGGCCGACGCCGTCGAGGACTTCGAGGAGCGCGACAACCTCAAGCGCCTGGACACGATGGACGACCTCCCGACCGAGGACGACCACGACCACGCGGACCACGACCACGGGGACCACGCCGGCGACGGCGTCGACGAACCGGCGGCCGCGCCGGGCGAGTAGCCGCCGATGCGCGTCACGCTCCTCGGGACCGGCGACACCACCGGGACGCCCACGCCCGGGTGTGACTGTGCGACCTGTGCGCGCGCCCGCGACCTGGGCGTCGAGCGGACCCGCTTCTCGGTCCACGTCCGCAACGACGACACCGGCGAGGTCCTCCTGATCGACGCCAGCCCGGACTTCCGCCACCAGTTCCTCCGGGAGGGCGTCGCGCTTCCGGACGAGGCAGTCGTCACGCACGTCCACTTCGACCACCTCGACGGCCTGGGGAACGTCTACCGCCTGGTCGATCATCTCGACGTCCACGCCGCGAACGAGGCCGACCCGGCGGCGGGCGAGAGCGTGGCGGAGACGGTGGCCCGCCGCTACGACTACCTCGACCGCGTCTCGGTGGTGCCGGAGACGCCGCGCGACCCCTTCTCAGCCTGCGGGTTCGAGGTGGAACTCGTCCCCGTCGTCCACCCCCCGCTGGTCTGTTACGGCGTCGTCGTCCGCGACGGGTCCGCCACCCTCGCGCTGACAGGCGACACCGCCTACGGCCTCTCGCCGGCCTCGCGCGCGGCCCTGGCGGACGCGGACCTCCTCCTCGCGGACGCCATCGTCCCGGCGTCGGTCTGCGCACACCACCCGGCGGGTGGCGCAGACTACCACGACGGCGTCCCCTACACGTTCGGGACGAAACACATGACCCGGGAGGGCGCGACGGCCCTGGCCGACGACCTGGACGCCGCGCGGACCCGCCTGGTCCACACCTCCCACTACTACGACGCCGACGAGGCGTTCGCGGACCCGCTCGCCGTCGACGGCGAGCGCTACGACCTCTGAGTCTCCGACCGGCGCCGACGCAGGGCGCGGTGGTACTGGCGGCCCCGGAACAGCGACACGGCGCCGAGTATCGCCAGCGCGAGGGCCAGCATCGCGTCGCGGGCGGTCGGCGCGGCGACGAGGGCGAGGCCGCCGGTCAGGTAGAAGGTCCAGACGAGATACCGCGGGCCGCGCCACGCGTAGAGTCCGACGCCGACCGCGAGCGTCCCGCCGACGAGCGAGAGCACGAGCCACTGCACGTACACGCCGTAGAGGACGCCGACCGCGCCCGTGACGACGAGGACGCCGAGGGCGGCGCGGCGGCGCGTCTCGCGGTCCATGGCAGAGCCGACAGGCCGCCCCGCCGTAAGCCCGTCGGTGTCTCCTACGCGCGGCGGACCATCGCGACGCCGGCGGCGAGACCGGTCCACGCGAGCCCGAACCCCAGGACGGCCGCGCCGAGGTTGAAGTCGACGCCGAGGCCTTCGGCCAGCGAGAGGACGCCGAACGTCGTCGCCCCGGCGAAGACGGCCGACGCCGCGCCGCCGTACTCGCGGCCCCACAGCACGTCCGGGTGGGCGAGCGAGAGCGCCACCGCGACGGCGTAGCTCTCGACGACGCCGACTAGCAGGACCGGCGAGGGGGTCGCGACCGCCGCGAGGGCGCCGGCGACGGCGAGGCCGGCCGCCGCCGCCAGCGCGTAGCGGACGAGGGTCTGCACGGGCGGACGTCGGGGCCGCCGGTCTTACCGCTTGTCCTCGCCGCGGAAGGCGTCGAGGCCGGCCTGCCGGCGGGCGGCACCCGGCGGGTCGGGGTCCCAGGGCGTCCGCGCGGCCCGCTCGGCGTCGGCGTCGACCGCGGGCGGGTCCCCCGCCGCGAACCCCGGGCAGTCCGGCCCACACTCGGACGCGGGGTCGACGACGCGGTCGTAGTGGGCACAGCCCGGGAGCGAATCGGTGCCAGCGGCGCCGGCCCGTCTGGCGTTCTCGCAGGCGGGGAGCGCGTAGGTCCGCCAGCCCTTGCCGTAGGCGCGCTCGGCGACGGCGCGGCGCTTCGCGGCCTTCCGCCCCGGCGACACCGGTCTGACGTCGGTCCGGCCGGGGTGGCGCTCGACGACCTGCAGGCCCGGCCCGGCGGCGTCGAGCGGCGCGGGTTCCCGGACGACGGTCACGGGGTCCTCGTCGTCGAACGCGACCCGCCAGACGCCCACCTCCGCGGGGAGGCGGTTGAGGTGCGCCCGGGTCACGTGGCTCTCGGTGGCGAGGACGACGGCGTCGAACAGACCCAGCGAGACGTCCTTCCGGAGTTGCGTGTAGAGGTCGCCCGGGTCGGCGAGGTCGGGCTTGTTCTCGACGCCGACCAGGCGACCGACCCAGTCGGGGTAGCTCGCGGCGCGCCGGGCGACGGCGTGACCGCCGCGTCGCGCGAGTTCGAAGAAGCCGACGTCGGCGGCGCGTTCGGCCACGCGGCGACACCGCTCGGGCGGGCCGTCGAGGGCGTCGGTCACGCGGCGCCAGCGCCCGACGCCGACGTCGCTCTCGACGGCGGCGGGCGGAATCGTCGACGCGGAGAGCCGGACCCGGTCGTCGAACTCGGGGCCGGCCTCGACGAGGACGAGGTCCATCACCCGGCGGGCCCCGCCGGCGCCCACGCTGGCGCCGAGCTGGCGGGCGACGACAGGGTACGCCTCCTCGAGGTGAGCGCAGAGCCGGACCTCGAACGCGAACTCTCGCACACACGTCCTCGGGCCGTCGGCGGCATAAGCGCCCCGCCGGGGCGCCCAGAACGGTGGGTTTATGGACCGCTCGGGGCGAAGGACGGGTAAGATTACTGCGATGGCAGGCACAGCACAACCGGAGGTGAACATCGGCCTCGTCGGGCACGTGGACCACGGGAAGACGACCCTGGTTCGCGCGCTCTCGGGTCAGTGGACCGACCAGCACTCCGAGGAGATGAAGCGGGGTATCTCCATCAGACTCGGGTACGCGGACGCGACGTTCCGGACGTGCCCGGGGGTGGAGCCCCCGGAGTGTTACACGGTCGAGGAGACCTGTCCCGACGGCTCCGAGAGCGAGGTGCTCCGGACGGTGTCGTTCGTCGACGCGCCGGGACACGAGACGCTGATGGCGACGATGCTCTCGGGCGCCGCGCTGATGGACGGCGCGGTGCTCGTGGTGAGCGCCACGGAGGACGTCCCCCAGGCACAGACCGAGGAGCACCTGATGGCCCTCGACATCATCGGCATCGACAACATCGTCGTCGCGCAGAACAAGGTCGACCTCGTCGACCGCGACCGGGCCGCCCGGAACTACCAGCAGATACAGGAGTTCGTCGAGGGCACCGTCGCGGAGGGCGCGCCCATCGTCCCCGTGAGCGCCGAACAGGAGGTCAACCTCGACCTCCTCATCCAGGCCATCGAGGAGGAGATTCCGACGCCGGAGCGGGACCCCGAGGCCGACCCCGAGATGTTCGTCGCGCGGTCGTTCGACATCAACCGCCCGGGCACCGCGCCCGCGGACCTCGTCGGCGGCGTCCTCGGCGGGTCGCTGGTCTCGGGCCGGCTGCACGTCGACGACGAGATCCAGCTCAAGCCCGGCCGGGAGGTCGAGGAGGGGGGCCAGTCCGAGTGGCGCCCCATCGAGACGACCATCCGGTCGCTGCGCTCGGGCGGCACCGACCTCGACGAGGTGGGTCCGGGCGGTCTGCTCGGCGTCGGCACGGGGCTCGACCCCTCGCTGACGAAGGGCGACGCTCTCGCCGGCCAGGTCGCCGGCACGCCCGGCGCGCTCCCGCCAACCAGGGAGACGTTCACGATGTCCGTGGACCTCCTCGACCGCGTCGTCGGGAAGGACGGGGACCAGCCCGTCGAGCAGATATCGACCGGCGAGCCGCTGATGCTCACGGTCGGGACCGCCACCACCGTCGGGTCGGTCACCAGCGCCCGCGAGGGCGAGTGCGAGGTGGCCCTCAAGCGACCGGTCTGTGCGGCCGAGGGCGCGAAGATCGCCATCAACCGCCGCGTCGGTGCCCGGTGGCGCCTCATCGGCGTGGGAACGCTCGTATGAGGGTCGCGCTCGACGCAAGCGCACTCATGATGCCGGTCGAGGCGGACGTCCGCGTCTTCGACGAACTCGACCGCGTCCTCGGCGACTACGAGCCCGTCGTTCCCGCCGCGGTGCGCGCGGAACTCGGCCGTCTCGCCGCAAGCAGTGGCGAGGCCGCGCGGGCCGCTCGCGTCGGCCGCGACCTCGCTGACCGGTGTGGCTCCGTCGAGCATCCCGAACCCGAATCGTACGGCGACGACGCCCTGGTCGGTCTCGCGACGCGAGGCGAGGTCGACGCCGTCGTCACGAACGACGCCCCCCTCCGCGAACGCCTGCTCGCGTGCGGCGTTCCGGTAATTCATTTAAGGGGCCGGAACAAACTCCAACGAACACTCCCGTAGCATGTACAAGCGAGTCAGGCTGAAAGACACGGTCGAAGTGCCGCCCCAGTTCCTGGCGGACGTCACCCCCGCGCGGGTGAAGCGTCTCCTCCAGGACAAACTCGAGGGGCGGATGGACGAGGACGTCGGCAGCATCGTGACGGTCACCGAAGTTCACGACATCGGGGACGGCGCGGTCCTCCCGAACCGGCCCGGGGTCTACTACGAGGCCGAGTTCGACGCCGTCACGTTCGACCCCCAGATGCAGGAAGTCGTCGACGGCGAGGTGGTGGAGGTGGTGAACTTCGGGGCGTTCGTCGGCATCGGACCCGTCGACGGCCTGCTCCACGTCTCCCAGATATCGGACGAGTACCTCGCCTACGACGACGCGAACCAGATGCTGGCCTCCCGCGAGTCGAACCGCACCCTCGGCGTGGGCGACGCCGTCCGGGCCCGCATCGTCACCAAGTCCATCGACGAGCGCAATCCCCGGGACTCGAAGATCGGTCTCACCGCCAAGCAGGTCGGCCTCGGCAAGCACGGCTGGCTCCAGGAGGAGCGCGAGAAGCAGGCCGCCGACGCGGAGGGCACGTAGATGGCCAGCAAGCGCCTGGTCTGTCGCGAGTGCCACCGCGTGGTCGACCCCGACGCGGACGCCTGTCCCTCCTGCGGGTCGTCGAGTCTGACCGAGGACTGGGCTGGCTACGTCATCGTCATCCACCCCGAGCAGTCCGAGATCGCCGCGAAGATGGAGGTCACGGAGCCCGGGACGTACGCGCTGAAGGTCCGCTGACCCGTGTCCCGGCAGACGACCGTCGCGACCCTCCCCGCGGACGCCCGCGACGCCCTCAAGGAGCCGTTCGGCCCGGTCTTCCCGGACGTCGCGTCGCTGCTCGAGGGCGTCGCCCCGACGGCGGTGCTCGCGGTGGGCGACGTCGTGACTCACCACTTCCTGGCGGCGGGACGCCCACCGGACGCCGCGGTCGTCGACCACCGGACAGAGCGGGAGACCGTCGAGGAGGCGGTGGCGGCCACGCTGGCCGACGCGGACGCCGACACCACGACGGGCGTTCCGAACGACCCGGGGACGCTCTCGGCGGAGTTGATCGACGCCCTCCGGGCCGCCGTCGACGACGACGCCCCGCACGTCGTGGAAGTCGAGGGCGAGGAGGACCTCGCGGTACTCCCGGCGGTCCTCCTGGCGCCCGAGGGCGCCGTGGTCGTCTACGGCCAACCGGGCGAGGGCATGGTCCGGATCGACGTCGACGCCGCTGTCCGCGGCCGCGTGCGCGAGCTGTTCGGCCGCCTCGAGACGACGCCGGCGCTCCGGGAGACGCTCCCGGAGGCTTCGAAATCCTTTTAGCCGTTTTGGGCCATTCTACGGACAACTGACCATGGACATCGAAATCCTGGACGAGGACGAGAACCCCTTGCTCCATCGAACGGACGTGCAGTTCGAGGTCGTCCACGACGAGGCAACTCCCTCCCGTCTGTCGGTTCGCGACAGTCTCGCGGCGGCACTCGACAAGGACAGCGAGGAGGTCGTCGTCCACGAACTCGACACGAAGTTCGGCATGCGCAAGACGATCGGCTACGCGAAGGTCTACGAGTCGCCCGCAGACGCCCGCGAGGTCGAACAGGAGTACATGCTCGAGCGGAACAAGATCGCGGTCGACGGCGAGGACGCGGACGCCGAGACCGACGCCGAGACCGAGGGCGAGGAGGCCTGACGGATGCCGGTCAACGAGTACTACGATGACGGCGAGGCGGTCAAGGAGCGGTGTCCGCGCTGTGGCAACACGTTCCTCGCGGACCACGGCGACCGCAAGCACTGCGGCAAGTGCGGGTACACCGAGTGGGAGTGAATGCGCGTCCTCGGCGTCGAGGGCACCGCGTGGGCGGCCTCTGCCGCCGTCTTCGACGCTGACCGGTACGCCGTCACCGCCCTCGAGACCGACCCCTACCAGCCGGAGAGCGGCGGCATCCACCCGCGCGAGGCCGCCGAGCACATGCGACAGGCCGTCCCCGCCGTCGTCGAGTCGGTCCTCGACGCGGCGGCGGGCCCGATAGACGCCGTCGCGTTCTCGCGGGGCCCGGGCCTGGGGCCGTGTCTGCGCATCGTCGCCAGCGCCGCCCGCGCGCTGGCGCTCACCCTCGACGTGCCTCTCGTGGGCGTCAACCACATGGTCGCCCACCTCGAGGTGGGCCGCCACTTCGCGGGCTTCTCCGCTCCGGTCTGTCTGAACGCCAGCGGCGCCAACGCCCACGTCCTCGCCTACCGCGACGGCCGGTACCGCGTCCTCGGGGAGACGATGGACGCCGGCGTCGGCAACGCCATCGACAAGTTCACCCGGCACGTGGGCTGGTCCCACCCCGGCGGCCCGAAGGTGGAATCCGCCGCCGCGGAGGGCGAGTACGTCGAGTTGCCCTACGTGGTGAAGGGGATGGACTTCTCCTTCTCGGGCATCTCCAGCGCCGCCCAGGAGGCCGTCGACGACGGGGTCCCCGTCGAGGACGTCTGCCGCGGGCTCCAGGAGACGGTGTTCGCGATGCTGACCGAGGTGTCGGAGCGCGCCCTCGCGCTGACGGGGCGGGACGAACTGGTCCTCGGCGGCGGCGTCGGGCAGAACGCCCGCCTCCGGGAGATGCTCTCGGAGATGTGTGCGGCCCGGGGCGCGGACTTCTACGCGCCCGAGGCGGCCTACCTCGGCGACAACGCGGGGATGATCGCGCTCCTGGGCGCGAAGATGTACGCGGCGGGCGAGACGGTGCCCGTCGCCGAGTCGGCGGTCGACCCGGACTTCCGGCCCGACGAGGTGGCCGTGACCTGGCGCGGGCCCGAGGCCGAGCGTCCGGGCCGGGCCGACACCATCCGGGGGGCCGAAGCCCTCGTCGCCGTCGAGGCCGACCGGGTGGTCAAGACGCGCCAGCCGCGGGACTACCGCCACCCCGCCCTGGACAGGCAGGTCCGCCGCGACCGGACCGTGGTCGAGGCGCGCCTCACGAGCGACGCCCGGCGGGCGGGCGTGCCGACGCCCGTGGTCCTCGACGTCGACGTCCCCGAGACCACGCTGACCCTGGAGCGCGTGGGCGAGGCGGACCTGCGGGACGCCGTCGACGCCGACCGGGTGCGGACCGTGGCCGCCCACCTCGCGGCGCTCCACGACGCGGGCTTCGTCCACGGCGACCCGACGACGCGGAACGCGCGGGTCGCCCCCGCCGAGGACCGGGTCTACCTCATCGACTTCGGCCTCGGCTACCACTCCGACGACGTCGAGGACTACGCGATGGACCTCCACGTCCTCGCGCAGAGCCTCCGGGGGACCGCCGACGACGCCGACCGACTCGTCGCGGCGGCCGTGGCGGCCTACCGCGCGGCCGGCGACCCCGCGGTGGTCGACCACCTCGCGAGCGTCGAAGGCCGTGGACGCTACGCGGGCGGGGGGAACTGATTTAGGCCGGCCGGTCGTAATCCCGGACATGTCTGACTCCAGCCGTCCGGCGTCGGGTGAACTGCTCGGCATCCCGTACAACTTCGAGCGGCCGAAGCTCTCCCGCCTGCTCGCCTCCTACTGGCAGCCGGGCGAGGGGATGCTCGTCGAGAAGCCCTTCGGCATCGGCTACACGCTGAACCTCGCGAACTGGCGGTCCTGGCTCGTGCTCGCGGTGGCGGGCGTCCTCTTCTGGAGCGAGCGCAACCGGGGGGCGGCCGCCGACGAGGGCGACGGCGGCGAACCCGTCGAAGTCGTCGTCGACGACTAACCGCACCCTTTTCACCGCGCCGTCCGCAGGTTCCGTATGTCCCGGCTCCGCTTCGTGACGACCAACCCCGGCAAGGTCCGCGAGGCGACCGAGTACCTCGCGGGTCGCTGGACGGTCGAGCAGTTCGACTACGACTACGCCGAGATACAGAGCGACGACCTCGCGGCCATCGCCGCCCGGGGGGCCCGGGAAGCGTTCGCAGCCGCCGGCGGCGACGCCCCGGTCGTCGTCGACGACGCGGGCCTGTTCGTCGACGCGTTCGACGGCTTCCCCGGGCCGTACAGTTCCTACGTGGAGGACACGGTCGGCGTCGACCGACTGTGGCGCCTGACCGAACCCGAGGACGACCACGGGGCGGCCTTCCGGTGCGTCGTCGCGTTCGCGGACGCCGACGTCACCGAGACGTTCGAGGGCGCCGTCCGGGGCCACGTCGTCGCCCCCCGGGGGGAGGGCGGGTTCGGCTACGACCCCATCTTCGAGCACGACGGCACCACGTTCGCGGAGATGTCGACCCAGCGGAAGAACGCCCTCTCCCACCGCGGCCGGGCGCTGGCGAAACTCGCCGACTGGCTCGCAGAGCGCTGAGCGTCCGTCCCGCGCGGTTGCGGGTCCGGAACGGTCGGGAGGGTCGAACCGCTTTTGTCTCCCCTGGCCCTTGGTAACGTGGACCGATGCCCGACGTGGTACCCGAGGCCGTAGACCGCGAGGAACTCGTCCGCGCGTGTCGAACCGCCGCCGGTGACAGTCTCCGGAGCGTGACCTACCTCTCGCGGGAGTCCTACGAGCAGGTCTACCTCCGGGCGGACCTCTCGCGGGACGCCGACCTGCAGTCGTTCGTCGAGGCGGAGCGCGAGGGGTTCGCCGCTCGCACCGCCTACGCGGGGTCCGAACTCGGCGACTACCGCTTCACCATCAGGGCGTTCGAGGCCGGCTACGTCACCCGGGTCCTCGACGACGGCGACGGGGTCTTCGTGACGATGGACGGGGCGCCGCTCGCCCGCTTTCGCGAGGTGGCCACCGCCGTCGAGGGCGTCCTGCCCTAGGCGCGCGGGTCACGGTCCGGGCCCTCGTAGGCGCCCCGACCGGTCGCCTCGTGGACGGCGGCGGGGTCGAACAGGTGGACGAACGCGTCCGGCGTCGTGACGCTCACCTGCATCCGCCCCTGGAGGGCGGCGTTGGCCCGCGCGCCGGTCAGTCCGTCGTCGAAGGTGAGCACGTGGGCCGCCTCGCCGCGGTAGGCGCAGGCCAGTGCTGGGTGGTCGCCCGCGGGGTGGTCGACCCGTTCGGTCAGGGCCGCCGCCGCGGCCCGCCAGTCGGCGGCCAGCGAGGGGTCGGCCAGGCGCCGGACGACGGCCGCCGCGTCGTCGAGCAGCGACTCGCTCGCGACGAGCGTCAGCCACGAGTGGGCGCGCACGGCGTCGATGGCCTCCCGGGCCGTGCCCCCGACGAGGAGGTCGGCGGCGAGGACGTCGGCGTCCGCGACCACCCGCGTCGCGCGCTCGGCGTCACTCCCGCTCACCGTCGCCACCCCCCGCCGCGGGCTCTCCCCGCCGGTGGGCCGCGAGGGCCTCGCGGACGTCCGCGACGGTCACGCCGTCGGGCGCGCGCTCGAAGAGGTCGGCCCACGTCGCGGGCACGGTCAGCGGACCCCCTGGACGATGCGCCGGATCTCCTCGCGGTACGCGTCGGGCGTCAGCCCCAACTCGACGTCGACCGTCACGGTGATGGCGTCGGAGAGGTCCTCGGTGACGTGTCGCTCGAAGCTCTCGGCGGGCGCGGCCCCGCCCGCGACGAGGACGTAGTCGCCGTGGTTCCACACCGCGAGCAGGCCCTCGACGGCCACCGCGCCGCCGGGGACGGTCACCCGCGCGCCCTCGGCCACGTCGAAGCCGAAGTCCTCGACCGGGAACGTCGCGCCGTACGTCGTGGTGCTGGCCGTCTCCCCGGTGTCGACGGCCATCGTCCCCGTCCCGGTCTGCTGGACGTCCGCGAGTCCCGCGTCCTCCATCTGCGCGACGAACTGGTCTCGGGCGGCGTCCTCCGTCGCCTCCAGGACCTCCTTGCGCCCCACGTTCGCGGGGAGGTTGTTGAGGTCCGGACTGAAGTCAACGTGCGTCGCGGAGAGCATGGCGAGCGTGCTGTCGATGGCGCCGAGGGTCTTCTCGCGGACCGACCGGCGGAGGGCGACGTCCTCGAAGCTGAGCGTGTGGTGGGTGCCGACGACCCGAATCGGGCCGATGCGCTCCCGGAAGATGGTCCCCTCTTCGGAATCAGTCTGCTCCCAGCCGCCCGCCTCGAGTTCGTCCGTGGGCAACACCGGCGGGGCGACGGCGCCGGCCGCGCCGGAACAGCCGGCGAGCGACGCCGCGGCCCCGGTCGCGAGCGCACCCAGCACCTGACGACGGTTCATGTCGAGGAGTACGGGTGGCTCGCGAATATCGCTTCTGGCGCCGTCACCGCCGCGTCGTCCGATCGTCTGACGTAGATTTATGGGCCGTCCGGCGGGACTCGTCCCTGGGCGCGTCCAACATCCAGCGTTCCCATCCTCCCCCACGCGCCCGACTTTCCCACTCCCCTCTCGACGCCGTCAGAAGTGACTCAGCTTGCCGCGGTCGTAGATGTCGATGCTCACCGCCGCGTTCGGCGGGTCCTGGGACGCCGCGAAGACGACCGCCTCGCCGACCGTCTCGGGCTCCATCCCCTCGTCCGGTCCGAGTTCCTCGGAGAGGGGCGCGCCGTCCTCGCTACCGAACTCGGTGCGGGCCTCCGTCGGGTTGAGGACCGTCACGCCGACGCCCCGGTCGCCGTAGGCGCCGAGCACCGACAGGGCGAACCCGCGGGTCCAGTACTTCGTCGCCGCGTACATCGGGTGCTTCGGGCGGGGGTACTGTCCGGCCATGCTCCCCGTGAACAGCAGCGTCCCCTCGCTCTCCATCAGGTGTGGCAACGCCTCCCGCGTCGTGAAGAACATCCCGTCGCAGTTGACGTCCATCATCTGCCGGTAGGCCTCGGTCGGCATCTCGTGGATGGGTATCTGTCGCCCGAGGCCGGCGTTCGAGTGGACCACGTCGAGGCCGCCGAGGGCGTCGACGGCGTCCGCGACCATCGCGGCCACCGCGTCGTCGTCGCGGACGTCCGTCGGCAGTGCCACCGCCTGGCGGCCGGCGGCTTCGATTGTCGCCGCCGTCTCCGCGAGGCCGTCCTCGTCGACGTCTGCCACCGCAACGTCCGCGCCCGCGTCGGCGAGTGCCGTCGCGGAGGCCCGGCCGATGCCCGAGGCCGCTCCCGTCACGAGTGCGCGCGCGCCGTCCAGACTCCGTGTCATGCGCCACCGTCGGGGTCAGCCGGCATATAACCGGGGGGTCGGGCCGCCCTCACCAGGCGGGCGTCCGCGACTCCCGCCGCCCGCGCATCGCGGCCACCCGCTCGATGCGCTCCTCGGCCATCTCGTCGGCCACCTCGCCGGTGGGCCGGTCGGCCGCGGCGGCCCGCCGACCCACCCGACGCATCGTGTCGTAGATGCCGTCGACCATGGCCGCCGCCCGGTCGTGGGTGTACCCGCCGGGCCGGAGCAGGTCGGTGTCGTCGATGGTGCGCCCGGCGTTCGCGAGGTAGTCCGGCGCGTAGAGGACGTCCCGCTCGTGGAGCGCGCGGTCGTGGCGTGGCTCGGCCAACTGGTTGTTCGCGGCGCCACAGACCACGTCACACCGCAGGCGGTCGACGGTGTCGTCGTCGATCGCGCCGCCGAGGGCGCAGGGCGCGAACACGTCGCAGTCCACGTCGTAGACGTCTCCGGGCGCCACCGTCTCGACCCCGTGTCTCGCGACGACGCGCTCGACGGCCGCCTCGTCCGGGTCCGCCACGGTGACCTCGGCCCCCCGGTCGACGAGGTAGCGGACCAGACTCGCCCCCATCTCGCCGACGCCCTGGACCGCGACGTGCAACTCGCCGACGTCCCGGTCGCCGTAGGTCAGGTCCGCGCAGGCCTCCATCGCCCGGAGGACGCCCCGCCCGCCGCCGTGATAGTCCGGCGGGTGGTCGAACTGCTCGGGCAGGCCCACGACGTTCTCGGTCTCCATGGCGACCCACCGGAGTTCGCGCTCGCCGGTGCCGACGTCGCCGCCGGTGACGAACCGGCCGCCGTAGTCCTCGACGGCGCGGCCGTAGGCCCGGTACAGGTCCTCCCGTGGCTCGTCGTCCTCGTCGACCCAGAGGACGGCCTTCCCGCCGCCCATGTTCACGCCCGCGAGGGCGTACTTGTAGGTCATCGCCCGCGAGAGGCGCAACGCGTCCTCGGCGGCCGCGCGCTCGGAGGCGAAGGCGTACCGCCGGGTCCCGCCCGCCGCGGGACCGAGCGTCGTGTCGTGGATGGCGACGAACCCGCGGAGACCGGCGGCGGCGTCGTGGACCGCCCGGAGTTCCTCGTGGTCGTGGGCCGCGAGCAGGTCGTGGATGGTCTCGTCCATGGCGACGGCTGGGTCCCGGGGGCCGTATAGGTTGGTGGGGCATTCCTCAGGAGCGGTAGCGGCCGGACCCGACCTCGAGGCTGCCCGGCGCGACGTACCATCCCGTCCCCGGGCCCCGGAGTTCGACCGCGGCGTCCTGGCGGTACTCGTTGCCCGTCCACCCGCCCGAGAACCACTCGTTGCGGCCCGAGAGGTCGGTGCGGACGTAGACGGTGGCGTCCGGGGCGGCGTCGTAGCGCGCGTAGACGCGGCTCTCGTAGCTGTAACACCGGTGGGCGTCGGTGAGCCCGTAGTCACAGGCCACGCTCGTGCGGTCGTACTGCGGGACGAGCAGCGGTGCCGCGCCCTCTGGGTCGGCGGTCTCGACCTCCTCGTCGGCGGCGACGGTCACCGTGAAGGTGAACGACCCGTCGTCACGGACGCCCATCGACGGGTCCGCGGGGTCGTAGTCCGCGGGGTCGATGCGCTCTCGCCAGCCCATCGTCTCGTTCTCGACCTCCCGGTAGTAGACCCGCGAGACGGTCACGCGGTCCGCGGAGACGGCGAGCATCCGCCCGTGGTCGGTCTCGACCGTCGCGTAGGTGAAGTTCACCGGCGCGGGATCCGGGTCGTACCCCTGGATGGCCGGGGTGTCGCGGTCGTAGGTGACGTCGGCGACGAACCGCCCGGTCAGGTTCGCCGCCCCGTCGTCGGTCGGTGCGGGGACGTAGAACGTCGCGTTCTCGAGGCTCCGGTCCGTCGAGAGGCTCACCCGGTACTCGTAGGTGCTGTCGGTCGTGGCCGTCACCCGCTGCTGGCCGAGGACCCACAGCCCCCCGACCGCCAGCGCGAACACGACGGCGACGGCGAGGGCCGCGACGCCCACGCCGCGCCAGTTCACGGCGTCGTCG
>JBDGTT010000027.1:66397-67566 GCA_042216525.1 Halobacteriaceae archaeon | reverse complement strand
TCCGGCAGGTCGCCCGCGAGGTCGACGGCGACATCGTCCAGAAGGGCGACGACCAACTCATCCTCACCCCGACCGGCGTGAAGATCAGCCGCGAGAAGCTCTAGGAGACGTCGTCCGGCGTCTCGTCGTCCTCCACCGACCGCTTCATGGACTCCCGACGGGACTTCGCGTCGCGCCCCGTCGCCTCCAGCAGAAACTCGTTCTTGAGACTGACCGCCTCCGCCGCCGCGTCGGCCTCGCCGGCCGCGAGGATCTCTTCGGCGTCCCGCTCCTCGAAGTGGACCGCGAGGCGGTCCTTCTTCCCGCTGTAGGTGGCGGCGCCCACGTACACCCGCTCGAAGGCCGGGTTCGTCGGCTCCTCGACGACGTACATCTCGACGCCCTCGTACTCCTCGGTGCCGGCGACCGGGCCGAAGTACTCCTCGACTGTCGCCTCCAGGTCGGGGATGCGGTCCTCGAGATGCTCCCCTCGGCGCATCTTGTACTCCTTCATGGTCCTGCCAACGACAGGGGGACGTATGTGCGTTTCGCGTCCGTCTGCGCGGAGTCGGCCGCTCAGCGCTCTCCGAGGTAGCCCTTCTGACAGGACGGGCAGATGTCGCCCGCGCGGAGGGAGGTCCGCGCCACCTGCTGGGTGTACCCGCAGTTCGGGCAGACGAACTCGGTGCCGTCGCCCGTGGACTCGTCCGTCGCGGCGACGAACCCGGCGTCGTCCGGCGTCTCCCGCTCCGGGCGGCCGACGTACTCGGCGTCGCCAACCCCCGTCGTCGCCCCGGCGTCGGTGCCGGGGTCGGGCCACTCGCGGTCCGGCGCGGCAGACTCCTCGGGCTCGGAGGTCGCCCCTGCGCCCCCGGGCCACTCGTGGCCGGGGCCGCTCCCGAGGTTCGGCCGCCCCTCGCTGCCGGCGTTGGCTTCGCTCGCGTGCCCGACGCCGTCGGCTCCGCTCGCCCGTCCGTCGTCAGCCCCGCTCGCCCGCCCGTCCTCGTCGGCACCGGTGTCGGCGCCCGGCGCGTCGCTCGCGCCCCCGGCCTCCATGAGTTCGACGTCCTCGCGTTCCCCCGGCGGCACGTCCACCGCCTCGTCGTCGCCGCTCGCGCCCGGCGACGCGTCGGCCGCCTCGGCTGCGTGGTCGTCGGCCGCTCCGGTTGCAGTCGCTGATCCGTCGTCGG
>JBDGTT010000027.1:0-66297 GCA_042216525.1 Halobacteriaceae archaeon | reverse complement strand
GCTCCGGTTGCAGTCGCTGATCCGTCGTCGGCCGCTCCGGGTGCAGTCGTTGATCCGTCGTCGGGCGCTCCGGGTGCAGTGGCCGGATCGTCGGCCGCCGCACCGGTCGTCGTCGCGGGACCGTCGTCTGCGTCGGTGCCGGCGTCGCCGCGCACCTCGCTCGCGTCGGGAATCGGCCCATCGTCCGGGTCGTCGACCCGGGTGTCGCTCGCGTCCGGCCACTCGCCCGGTCTGCGGTCAGTGGCTCCCTCCTCGTCGTCGAGGATGACCGCGTCGTCGCCCGTCGGGGGCTCCTGGTCGTCCTCGGCGTCGGCGTCGGCGACTGCCGCCTCGTCCGGCGTCGCCTCGTCCGGCTCGGCGGCCGCGTCGTCGCCGCCCACCTCCTCGCGGGGGACGACCGACCGCACCTCGGTGTTCTCGCTCACCACCGTCTCCGTCCCGCACCGGCGGCACTCGCGCACCTCGCGTTCGATGACCACCACCTCGTCGCCGCGCTCCTCGCGCTCGCGTTCGGTCGCCGCGTCCCCGAAGTCGTGGCCGAGCAGCGAACAGGTGAGACCCATTGGCAACCACCTGCCCGGGCAGAGACAAAAAGGGCACGGCCTGCAGGGGGATACGTACAAACGGGTTCGGCCCGTAGGGTGCGATGATGAGGGCAAAGCGCCAGTATCGTCGCCGGGGGGAGACGCAGGCGGCGATTCTCGACGCGCTGGTCGACCGACGGGACGAGGGGTTGACCGTGCTGGAGTTGCGCGCCAGGGTCGACGTCGAGATCGACGAACTGGAGACGGCACTCTCCGAGTTGAACGAGGACGCGCTCATCGCCGCCGAACGGGACGGCGACCGGACCGTCATCAAGGTGGCCGACCGCGTCGTCGAGGAGGGCGAACCCGAACCGGCGTCGATGTCGTGGCTCGATCGCATCGTCGCCCGCTTTCGCCGGTGACGGCCATGGGGCCCTGACACCGTCAGGGGTATGGCGACCGCACCCCGACGCACGGGCATGTCAGTGGTCCGTGCGACACAGGAGGACCTCGGCGCCGTCTTCGCGGACGGGACCGTGCCCGCACACTACGGTCGCCCCGACAGCGCCCACCGCGCGGTTCGCAACGGCGTCGGCGTCACCGAGGCGGCGTACGGCGTCGTGACAGTCGCCGGCGAGGACCGCGTGGAGTTCGTCGACGACTCGCTCTCGAACGCCGTGCCTCGCGCCGACGGCGAGGGAGCGTACGCTTGCCTGCTCGACCCCCGTGGCCGCGTCGAGTTCGACTGCTACGTCTACGCGACCGGCGACCGCCTCCTCCTGTTCACGCCCCCGGACCGCGCCGCCGACTTGGCGGCCGACTGGGCCGAGAAGACCTTCGTCCAGGACGTGACGGTCCGGGACGCGACCGCCGAGTTCGGCGTCTTCGGCGTCCACGGGCCGAACGCGACCGAGAAGGTGGCGAGCGTCCTCAACGGCGCGGCGGCGCCCGACGACCGCCTCTCGTTCGTCCGCGGGCGGATGGACGACCGGGGCGTGACGGTCGTCCGGACCGACGACCCGCCAGGCGAGGAGGGCTACGAGGTGGTCTGTACCGCCGACGACGCGCCCGACGTCTTCGACACGCTGCTCAACCGGGGGCTGAACGCCGCGCCCTTCGGCACCCACACGTGGGCGACGCTCACGCTCGAGGCGGGGACGCCGCTCTCCGCGGACCTGCGCGGCACCCTGCCCACGTCGCTCGGTCTGCGCAACGCCGTCGACTTCTCGAAGGGCTGTTTCGTCGGCCAGGAGGTCCTCGCGACGGTGGAGAACCGGGGGCACCCTCCGCAGCGGACGGTCGGCCTCCGGCCCGACGGCGTGCCGGCGGCCGGCGCGGCGGTCTACGACGGCGACGAGGCCGTGGGCACGGTGCTTCGCGCCGCGCGGTGTCCGACGCTGGACGCGCCCGCGGCCCTCGCGCTGGTGTCGTTCGACAGCGACGCGACGGTCCTGGCCGTCGCGGCCGACGACGGAGACCGGGTCCCCGCCGAACGGGCAGACCTGCCGTTCGTCGCTGGCAGCGGCGAGTCGGCGCGCCTGCCGTCGTACTAGTTCTCGTCGTCGCTCGCGCCGTCCTCGGCCACGGGGCCGTCCGCCCCGGTGGCGGCGTCCGTCTCTCGGGCGGTCCCTCCGGTTCCGGCGTCCGCCGACGCACCCGACTCGCCGTCCGTTCCCCGGTCGTCGTCGGCCGTCACCGCCCCGTGGACCCGCCGGTAGCGGTCGATCTTCCGGTAGAGCGCGTAGCCGAAGACCCCGTCGTAGACGACGATGAACGCGAACAGGCCGACAGCGTAGGGGACGCCGAGCGCCGTCGCCACGAGGGCCGACCCGACGCCCGAGAGGGTGTTGTAGGTCGCGTGGACGAACGCGGCGACCAGCAGGCCCTTGACGACGATGGGGCCCCGGTTCTCGGGGTTGAACTTCGCGAGGCCCAGGTAGTAGCCGGCGTACGCCGAGTAGAGGACGTGACCCGGCCCCGCGAGCGCCCGGACCGCGGCGGTGCCGGCGGCCGCACCGACGAGGGCTCCCGGGTCGGTGGTGGCGTTGGCCGCCTGCAGGACTCCCCGCGAGACGTAGAGGGCGTTCTCGATGGTGGCGAACCCGAGGCCGGCCATCGCGCCGTAGACCGCACCGTCGACGACGGCTGTGAACGAGGCGTGGCGGTACGCGTGGAGGCGCACCGCGAGTTGCTTGACCGACTCCTCCACCGGACCGACGACGACGTAGAAGTAGACGACGGTGCCGACGACCGGAATCGCCGTGACCGGCCCCTCGGCCAGCGTGTTGATGACCGCCGCGAAGTTCGCGAACAGCACCCCGAGGAGGAACGTGGCGACGAGCATCCCGAGCGGTTCGCGACTCGCGGTGTCGGAGTACCAGACGTACCCCGCGAGGCCGAGGGCCGGGACGGCCGACAGGAGGGCCAACAGCCCGATTGCGGGGTGCTGGAACACCACGCCCAGGCCGCCCAGCGCCACGATTGCGGCGAGGATGGCGAGCGCCAGGCCGACGACGACCACCCGCGTGAGGACCGCGAGCGCGGCGTAGACCCACACCGCGAGGCGGTCGAGGGCAGACCGCACCTCCCACTCGGACACCTCGTAGAGGTCGCGGTCGTCCGACGCGTCGAGCGCCGCCTCGACGGCCTCCGTCTCGTCTCCCATAGCGGGGATGGCGGGCGGACGACTCTTAGTGTCTGTGGCGGTCTGCGGCGCTCACCGGCCCCCCGGGAGCATCGCCCGCAGTTGGTCGCCGGAGAACAGCGACGTCGGGCGGTCCATGTGGACGCCGATCTCGCCGCTGAACGCGCGCAGGCCGACGCGCTGGACCGGTTCGGGGAGGTCGTAGGCCCGGCGGACGAGCGCCCCCAGCCGAATCTCTCGCCCGAGTTCGGCCCGCCACCCCCGCTCGTAGGCCGCCAGCGTCGTCGGTTTCGCGGGGTCGACGGTGCGCGCCGCCACGTCCGCCGCGGTCATCCCGTACCGGATGCCCCCGCCGGTGAACGGCTTGGTCTGTCCCGCGGCGTCTCCGACGAGGAACGTCCGCTCCGCCGTCACGCGCTCGGCCGGGCCGACCGGGATGGCGCCCGAACACCGCCGGTCGACGTCGACCCCGTAGCCGTCGAGGAGTGCGTCGAAGCGTCCGGCGACGTCTGCGCCGGGCGACGCGGCGAGGCCGTACTCGACGCCCGCCTCGCCCCGGGGGATGCGCCACGCGAAAAAGCCGGGAACGGTCAGGTGGACGTCCACGAAGTCGCCGTGGTCGGGGTCGGGATCGAACCCGAGGACGCCGTGGAGGAACTCGTCCGGGTCGGGCAGGCCGACCGCCCGGCGCACCCGCGACCGGGGGCCGTCACACCCGGCGACCATCCGCGACTCGACGGTTCGGGTCCCGTCCGGCCCCGAGACGGTCACCGTGACGCCGTCTGCTCGTTCCTCGACGCCGGTGACGGTGTGGCGCTCGCGGACGGTCGCGCCGGCGTCGCGGGCGGCGTCGGCCAGCACGCGGTCCAGGCCGACGCGGTCGACGGCGTTCGAGACGGGGCGGTCCTTGTAGAAGGGGTAGGCGTCGCTCCCGGGCCCGCCGACGTGGAAGCGGGCGCCGCGTATCTCGTTCTGACGGAGGCGCTCGCGGGCGTCCTCGGGGACGAACTCCCAGACGTCGAGGCTGACGTGGCCCGAGCAGGCCAGCGGTTCGCCCACGGCGCCCTGCTCGAAGACCACGACGTCGCGGCCGCGGTCGGCGGCGCGGCGCGCGAACCGCGACCCCGCGGGGCCGGCACCCACCACGACGAAGTCGTGCATACCGCCGGATTGCGCGCGCTGACTCAAGTATCTTCTATCCCGGCCCGGCAGACGTGGCCCCTCACGGTTGAGCCCCAGCACTCAAGCAGGGTCGCCGACACGTCCACGCATGGACCGTCCGTCGCGCGATGCGCTCGCCGGCGCCGTCCTCGGTTCGGGGGCCGTCCTCGCGTACCTCGCCGCCGTCGGCTACCGGGTCGACCCGCTCCTCACGGCCCCGGCGAGCGGTTCCGTCCTCTCGCTCGTCGCCACGCTCGCCGTCCTCGGCGCGGCGACGGCGCTGTCCCTCCGCGGGGACGTGCGCCTCGCCGTCGCGGGACTGCTCGTGTGGCTGCCGATGGCTGCGCTGTTCCCCCTGTTCGGCCGCGGTCCGGACGGGCACGCGACGGTCCTGGAGCCCTTCGCCGACCTCCTCGTCGTCACCGTCGTCTTCTGCGTCGCCGCGAGCGCGGAGTTCGCGCTCCGGCGGCCCGACCGCGTCTCGTGGCTGTTCACGCCGGGCGCCGTCTGGCGGTCGACCACGGCCGGGGCGGTCACGGTGCTGGTCGTCCTCGGCACCCGGACGGCGCTGGGGTTCTCGTGGGGCCTCCAGACCCTGTTCGGCGTCGCGTTCGTCGGCTGGACCGCCGCCGGCACCGCCCTCCTCGGGTTCGTCGTCACCCTGCTCGCCCTGCGCGCCCGCCTGCTCTCGCCAATCGCCGTGGCCGTCGGCCTGTTCGCCGTCGCCACCGGTCTGACGCTCGAGTACCTCGCCGACCTCGCGGCCACGGGAGCGGCGATGGGCGTCGCGTTCACGCCGGTCACCGGCTACGCGGTGGGGTGGTTCGCGGTGCTGGCGCTCGCGCTCCTGGCGGGCGGCGCCGAGTACGCCCTGCGCGCCCGCCTCGGCGTCGGGCCCCCGCCCGGGCCGTGAGCGCTACGCGACTGCGAGGCCGCGTGGCGCCTGCGCCACGAACCGGTCGGGCCACGGGACGTCGACCCGCGCCCACGTCTCGCCGGCGTCGGCCGACCGGAACAGGCCCCGATTGCTCGCCGCGCACACCGCGCCCGCATCGCGTCCCGCGGCGAGGACGGGCCTGAGGACCCCCTCGCCCGTCGGCAGTCCCGAACACCGCGCCCACGACGCCCCGGCCTCCCGCCGGTAGACGTAGGCCTCGCCCGGCCGGGAGTGGGCCGACCGGGCGCCGCGGGCCGCCGAGACGACCACCCGGTCGGGGTCCGCCGGGTCGACGGCGACGCTCCAGACGTAGCGGTGGTCCAGCCCGGTCTGGGGGTGGCGCCACGTCTCGCCGTCGTCATCGGACTCCGCGTAGCCGTCGCCGCCCGCGACGTACACCCGGTCAGGCGCGTCGGGGTGGGTCGCGATGGCGTGGACGTCGCGGCGGGCGCCCTCCGCGTGGTCGAGCCACGTCTCGCCGCCGTCGGTCGACCGGGGGAAGGCGCCGGCCTCGACGCCGACGTACAGGCGGTCCGGGTCGGCGGGCGCCACCGAAATCCAGCGGACGTGGTGGGTATGCGGGCGGGGCGGGAACGACCACCGCGACGCGGAGGGCAACTCGGTCAGGCCGTCGAGGGCGGCCCACGTCTCGCCGCCGTCGCGCGACCGGTAGACGGCGCTCGGTTCGGTCCCCGCGTAGACCGTCGCCGGGTCGTGGGGGTCGACCGTCACCGAGAGGACGGCGTCGCTCGCGATGGTGCTCCCGCCCACCCGCTCCCAGTCGTCGCCAGCGGTCGTTGTCCGGCGGAGGCCGTCCTCGAACGTGCCCGCGAACGCTCGCTCCGGCGCGTCCGGGTGGGCCGCGACGCACTCGAAGTCGTGGCCGCGATGTCGCGCCTGCACGGTGGCGGGGACCGCCCCCGTCCGAGTGGCCGCGTCCGGCGACCCCGTCTCGACGACGAGGAGTTCGTTCCGGAGCGCGAGGTAGTGCATACGCGCCGTTGGCGTCCCGGGGCAAAAAGCGGTGGCCCGGTCACTCGACGACCACGCGGCCGACCATCCCCCGGTCGACGTGCGGCACGCAGACGTAGACGTAGGTCCCCGGCGTCTCGAAGGTGTGCTCGTAGGTCTCGCCGCGCGAGACGGTCGTCTGGGTGCTCTCGTCGGGGCCGTACGACGCGAACGGGTCGGCTCCCTCGGGGAGTTCGACGTGGCCGTCGTCTCCCGGCCGGCAGGAGACGTTGTGGCCGATGCTGGCGAAGTACCAGACCACCGTCTCGCCGGTCGAGACCGTCAGTTCCTCCGGGTCGAACCGGTTCGCGCCGCCCGGACCGGCGACGACGTCCGCGCGGTCCGGGACGTCGCTCGACCCCCCGACGCACCCCGCGAGACCGGTGGCGCCGACCGCGCCGGCCAGACCGATGACCTGTCGCCGGGTCACGCCCTGTCGCTGCATTCGCTACGGGACTGTCCCCACGAGTGACTTAAGCGTGCCGTCCCGGTCGGGCGCGTCCACGCGCCGGTCGCCGCGCTCAGTCGTCGCCCGTCGCGCCCGACGCCGGCCGGTCGGTCCGGTCCGCCCGCGGCCCCTCGAGGTCCACGGCGGGCAGGAGGTCGCGGAGGTACCGGCCGGTGTGGCTCCCCTCCTCGCGGGCCAGTTCCTCGGGCGTGCCCGTCGCGACCACCTCGCCACCACGCTCTCCGCCCTCCGGCCCGAGGTCGATGACGTGGTCGGCGTTCTTCACGAGGTCGAGTTCGTGCTCGATGACGACCACGCTGTTCCCCCGGTCGACGAGACGGTGGAGGACGTCGATGAGTTTCCGCTCGTCCGCGGAGTGGAGCCCGGTCGTGGGTTCGTCCAGCAGGTAGAGCGTGTCGCCGGAGTCGCGCTTGCCGAGTTCCTCCGCGAGTTTGACGCGCTGGGCCTCGCCGCCGGAGAGCGTCGTCGAGGGCTGCCCGAGTTTCATGTAGCCGAGGCCGACGTCCTCGAGCAACTGGAGGCGCCGGCGGATGCGGTCGTCGTGGTCGAAGAACTCGCGGGCGTCGGCGACGCTCATGTCGAGGACGTCCGCGATGGTCTCGTCCTTGTAGGTGACCTCCAGCGTCTCGTCGTTGTAGCGGGCGCCGCCACACTCCTCGCAGGGGACGTAGACGTCCGAGAGGAAGTTCATCTCTATCTTGACGGTGCCCTGTCCGCCGCAGGCCTCGCAGCGCCCGCCCTTGACGTTGAAGGAGAAGCGCCCCTTCTCGTAGCCGCGCTGGCGGGCGAGTTTCGTCTCCGCGAACAGTTCGCGCACGTAGTCGAAGACGTTGGTGTAGGTCGCCGGGTTCGACCGCGGTGTGCGGCCGATGGGCGACTGGTCGATGAGCCGGACCGTCTCTATCTCGTCGACGCCCTCGATGTCGTCGTGGTCGCCCGGTTCGACCGCGTTGTCGTTCATCCGCCGGACCAGCCCCTTGTAGAGCACCTCGTGCATCAGCGTGGACTTGCCCGACCCAGAGACGCCCGTGATGGCCGTGAACGCGCCGACCGGGACGTCGACGTCGAGGTCCGCGAGGTTGTGCTGGCGCGCGCCCCGGACCGTCAGCGCCGCGTCGAAGGACCGTCGCTCCTCGGGGACGGGTATCCGCTTGCGCCCGGCGAGGTAGTCGCCGGTCAGCGACTCCTCGCAGGTCATCACCTCCTCGACGTCGCCTTTCACGACCACCTCGCCGCCCCGGCGACCGGGACCGGGCCCCATGTCGATGACGGTGTCCGCCCGGCGCATCGTCTCCTCGTCGTGCTCGACGACGAGCAGTGTGTTGCCCAGGTCGCGGAGTTCCTCTAAGGTGTTCAGCAGGCGGTCGTTGTCCCGCTGGTGGAGGCCGATGGACGGTTCGTCGAGGACGTACAGGACTCCGACGAGGCCCGACCCGATCTGGGTCGCGAGGCGGATGCGCTGGCTCTCGCCGCCCGAGAGCGTCGACGCCTCGCGGTCGAGCGTGAGGTAGTCCAGTCCCACCTCGCACATGAACCCGAGGCGGGCCCGGATCTCCTTGAGTATCTCCGCGGCGATGGTTCGCTCCCGGTCGTCGAGGCGGTCCTCGAGACCCTCGAAGTGGGCGAGGGCGTCCCCGATGCTCATCCGGTTGACCTCCGTGATGGCCGTGCCGTCGACGAGGACGGCCCGCGACTCGGGCTTCAGGCGCGTCCCCTCGCAGGCCGGGCACGTCGTGACGCTCATGTAGTCCTCGATGTGCTCGCGGGTGCCCTGCGACTCGGTCTCGACGTAGCGGCGCTCCAGGTTCGGGATGACGCCCTCGAACGGTTTCTCCTTCCGTCGGGTGCCGTTCTTGGTCTGGCGCTCGAAGAGGACGTCCCCGTCGGTCCCATAGAGGAAGGCCGCCTGGACGTCGGGGTCCAACTCGGCGAACGGCGTCTCGACCGACACGCCGAAGTGGGCGGCGACGGCGTCCAGTCGCGTCCGGTAGTAGGACCGGTTGTACGACCACGCCTCGAAGACGTCCTTCAGGGGCTTGGTCGGGTCCTGCACGACGAGGTCCTCGCTGACCTCCTTGGTCTCGCCGATGCCCTCGCACTCCGGGCAGGCCCCGTGGGGCGAGTTGAACGAGAAGCTACGCGTCTCTATCTCCGAGATGTCGATGCCACAGTGCGTGCAGGCCAGCGCCTCCGAGAACTCGACGACGAGGCGGTCGGCGTCGTCGTCGGCCGCGAGATCGCCGGTCGACCGCGCCGTCGCGCCGCCGAGTTCGACGCCCGCCGGCGGGTCCGGGAGGACGACCTTCAGGACGCCGTCGGCCTCCTCGAGGGCCGTCTCCACGCTGTCGGTGATGCGCGAGCGCGCGTCGTCGCTGACCGTCACGCGGTCGACGACTACGTCGACGGTGTGGTCGTAGTTCTCGTCCAGGTCGGGCGTCTCGAAGGCCAGGTCGTAGGCCTCGCCGTCGACCTCGACCCGGGAGTACCCCTCGCTCACCAGGTCCTCGAAGCGGTCCTCGAAGGCCCCCTTCTGGTCGCGGACGACCGGCGCACAGAGTTTCGCCTTCGTCCCCTCGGGCAGCGCGAGGATGCGCCGCACCATCTGCTGGGCGCTCTGCTCGCCCACCTCGCGGCCACACTCTGGGCAGTGGGGGTCGCCCACCCGGGCGTAGAGCAACCGGAGGTAGTCGTGGAGTTCGGTGACCGTGCCCACCGTCGAACGGGGGTTGTTCGCCGCGTTCTTCTGGTCGATGGAGATGGCCGGACTGAGTCCCTCGACGGACTCGACCTGTGGCTTGTCCATCTGTCCGAGGAAGTTCCGCGCGTAGGCCGACAGCGACTCGATGTACCGGCGCTGTCCCTCCGCGTAGACCGTCTCGAAGGCCAGCGAGGACTTCCCCGACCCCGAGAGCCCGGTGACGACGTTGAACTCCTCGCGCGGGATGCGCACGTCGAGGTCCTGCAGGTTGTGCTCCTCGGCCCCCCGAACCTCGATGTACTCTTTCGGCATCTACGGAGTTGGTGGGACCGCGGGCGTGAAACCCTGTCGGTCGACCTTTTCGCCGCTCGCGCGGAGCGCGGGCGGTCAAAACGTCGATGAAAAGGCCGCACTGCGACGGCACCGCTGACGGACAGGTTCTGCACCCGTTCTCGGGGCTGTGTGTCCGCTCCGTGACCGCCGCCGACTGTCCGCCTCGGGTCGCCCCCGTCTCGACGCCTGTCACCCGTCGGGCCGGTTATGGCCCGGATAATCCGGGGGTATATAATAAATTACCATGCTGTTCCGGACGGTAGCTCCGGACGGTCGAAGCCACGACGTTCGACCGATGCGAGGCCAGACACGGTATGACCGACAAACCTTCCGTCGACGACCTGGACCTCACGGACGCGGAACTCGTCGAGGTCGTGAAGAACCACGGTGTGGACAGGCGCACACTGTTGAAACTCCTCGGACTCGGGTCCGCGGCCACGGTTCTCGGCAGTGACACCGTCGCTGCCCGGGGTCGCGGTCGCGGCCCCCCACAGGAATCGGGCGGACGCGGCCCCCCACCGGGGTCGCGCCCACTCGGCCCCCCACAGCTTCCCCGGATCCACCCGTACCTCGGGTACACGGACCTCCCTGACTGGATAGACCCCACGTCTTTCCCCCGCAAACCGGACCACACGGTCGCGGCGATGATCCACCTCCCGCCGGTGGAGGAGTGTGGTCCGTTCCACTTCGACCCGGTCGGCCTCCACGTCGAACCGGGCGACGTCGTCTTATGGCAGGGCGACTCGGACTTCGAGATCACCGACCAGGGACCGACGGGGCACATCGCGGGCGACCACACCATCACGGCCTACTCCCCGGTCGTCGGCCGCCAGCGACGGATCCCCGAGGCGGCGGTCCCGTTCTCGTCTCCGATGATGGGCGTCGACGTCTCGTGGTACTACCGCTTCGAGACGCCCGGGGTCTACGACGTCTACTGTGGGCCACACGAGGAGTTGGGGATGGTCATGCGCGTCGTCGTCGGTGACGTGACCGACACCGACTTCGGCCCGGGATTCGACCCCGAGTCCCCTCCCGGCCCGTCCAATCCACCGCTGTTCGACCAGGTCGGCCCGCTGGGGGCGGCCGGCCACGTCTTCGAGAATCTCGACCCGGAGACCATCGAAACCCAGGGTCAGATCCCGTGGAACGACGGCGCCGGTCTCTGCCCAACTTCCTAACTCGGCGGTTTCGGCCGTCGCACGCGGTTCGACGGCCACGAACCGCCGCTGGAACGATCCCACCGTCACCGCACGACAGCGCTCACACCCGTTCCGGCAGCCACCCGCCGTCGACTTCGACGTTCTCGCCGCTGACGTAGTCGCTGTCGGGGTGGAGGAAGAAGAGGACGGCCTGCGCCACGTCCTCGAACGCGGCCGGGCGGCCCCGCGGGAGTTCGTCGGGGAACTCGTCGGAGTTCTCGACGACGTAGGGCGAGACGGCGTTGACGGTGACGCCGTCGTCTGTCGTGTCGGCGGCGACCATCCGCGTGAACATCAGCACGCCGGCCTTCGCTGCGAAGTACGGGAAGTTCTTCGGCGAGACCAGTCCCTTCTCGCTGGACGCGTAGCCGACGTTGACGACGCGGCCGTCCCCGGCCTCGCGCATCGCCGGGAGCGCCCGGCGCGTGCAGAGGTAGGTCCCCGTGAAGTTCGTCTCGACGACCCGGCGCCACGTCTCGGGGTCGATGTCCGTCCAGTGCGCGGGGGCGAAGTCCCCCACGTTGTTCACGAGGACGTCGACGCGCCCCAGGGCGGCCTCCGCGTCGTCGAAGAACGCGTCCACGGCGTCGGCGTCGGTCACGTCACCCTGCACCGTCGTCGCACGGGGGGCGCCGGCCTCGCGGGCGTCGGCGGCCGTCGCGGCGGCCGCCTCGGCACTCGTGTGGTAGTGGACGGCCACGCTGGCGCCACGGGCGGCCACTGCGAGACAGAGCGCGCGACCGAGGCCACCGGCGGCCCCGGTCACCAGCGCGGTCCGACCGCTCAGGTCCGGTGTGAGCATACGCTCGCCTACCGCCCGAAGGGTGAAAACACACGTGTCTTTTTTGAGGGATGCCCGAGTACCCCACGCCATGGCGTTGGAAACCATCCTGCTCGCCGTCGGGCCGAGCGACGACGAGCGTGCAGAGAAGTTGGCCACCACGGTCATCGACGAAGCGACAGCGACGGACGCGACCGTCGTCGTGTCTCACGTCTTCACCGAGGAGGAGTACGCGAGCACGCTCGACCAACTCGACGTCCGCGAGGGCGAGGAGATCACGCCGGACGAGGTGGCGCGCCGGCACAACACCGTCCGGACCATCGTCGACGTCCTCCAGGACGCCGGCGTCGAGTACGAAGTCCGCGGCGAGGTGGGTCCCCACGCGGAGGCCATCATCTCCCTCGCGGAACGGGTCGGCGCGGACCGCCTCGTCATCGGCGGCCGCCGCCGCTCGCCCACCGGAAAGGCCGTCTTCGGCTCCACGGGCCAGGAGGTCCTGCTCTCCTCGCCCTGTCCGGTGCTGTACGTCCGCGGCGACATGAACTAGGGCCGCTGGCGGCCCCGGGTACGCCCGTCACGTCCAGTGACGACCACGCGCTCGCCGGCGGAGGCCCACCTATTTCCCGTCGCCCGTCCTCGGTCCGGACATGGACGCGACAGTCCGACACCGTCCGTCGTTCGCCCTGCTCGACGTCGACCTCGACGCCGGCGAGTCCCTCACCGCGGAGGCCGGCGCGATGGTCAGCATGTCCCCCACGGTGGAGGTGACCACGGAAGCCAGCGGCGGCATCCTCGGGTCGCTGAAGCGCTCGGTCCTCGGCGGCGAGTCCTTCTTCGTCAACACCTTCGAGGCCCGCGAGGCCGGTCACGTGACGCTCGCCCCGGCGCTCGCGGGTGACGTCGTCGAACGCACCCTCGAGAACGAGCGCCTGTACGTGCAGTCGGGGTCGTACCTCGCGGCCGAACCGACCGTCGACGTCGACACGAAGTTCGGCGGGGGGCGCACCTTCTTCGGGGGCGAGGGCCTGTTCCTCCTCGAACTCTCCGGGACCGGCCGGACGTTCCTCTCCAGTTACGGCGCCATCGACGAGGTGGAACTCGACGCCGGCGAGCGCTACACCGTGGACACGGGCCACATCGTGGCGTTCGAGGAGACGGCCGAGTTCGACGTCCGCCGGGTCGGCGGCCTGAAGTCGACGCTGTTCAGCGGCGAGGGCCTGGTCTGTGAGTTCACCGGCCCTGGGACCGTCTGGCTCCAGACCCGGAGTCAGGACGCCCTCCTCGCGTGGCTCATTCCCAAGCTTCCGAGCGACAACACGAACTGATGGGTTGAAGTGCCCGCGGGACCCGCCTCTCGGGTGATGGCGTACTACGCCGGAGTCGACCTCGGGGCGACGAACGTCCGCGCCGCCGTCGCGGACGAGGCGGGCGACATCCTCGCGACGTCCCGCCGGGCCACCCCGCAGGGGCCGACCGGCATCGCCGTGACCGAGGCGGTCCTCGCGGTCCTCCGCGCGGCCTGCGCCGAGGCGGGGGTCGACCCCGAGGAGGTGGTCGCCGCCGGCATCGGGAGCATCGGTCCGCTGGACCTCGCCGAGGGCGCGATCGACTCGCCCGCGAACCTCCCCGACGACGTCGGCACCATCCCGCTGGTCGGACCGGTGAGCGAACTCGTCGGCACCGACCGGGTCTACCTCCACAACGACACTAACGCCGGCGTCATCGGCGAGCGGTTCCACCACGACCGCAACCCCGACGACATGGTCTATCTCACCATCTCCTCGGGCATCGGCGCCGGCGTCTGCGTCGACGGGCACGTCCTCTCGGGGTGGGACGGCAACGCCGGCGAGGTGGGCCACATGGTCGTCGACCCCGAGGGGCGGCGCACCTGTGGCTGTGGCCGCGACGGTCACTGGGAGGCCTACTGCTCCGGCGAGAACGTCCCCGGGTACGCCCGGGACCTCCACGACGGCACCCCGACGGTGCTGCCGCTCGAGGACCCGTCGTTCTCCGCGGCTGACGTGTTCGACGCCGCCGGGGAGGACCCCCTCGCGGACGAGGTGGTGGCCCGCGTGGCGCGGTGGAACGCCGTCGGCGTCACGAACCTCGCACAGGCCTACGCGCCACTCGTCGTCTACGTCGGCGGGGCCGTCGCGCTCAACAACCCGGACCTCGTCCTCGACCCGGTCCGGGAGCGACTCGCCGACGCCGTGTTCAACAACGTCCCCGACGTCCAGTTGACGACGCTCGGTGACGACGTGGTGTTGCGAGGCGCCGTCGCGAGCGCTCTCACCCGCGGGACCGGGGACGCCTCCCTGCGCTGACGCGACCCAATCCGAACATTTCCGTGCGTGCAGTCCGTAGTCCGGACCATGACCGCCAGCGCCGACGACGGGGACCTCAGAGAGCGGGTCGAGACGTGGCTCGCGGGACAGATGCCGATCATCGAGATGCACGGCGGGACGAGCGCCGTCCAGGAGGCAGACCCGGACGCCGGCAGGGTCGTCGTCGAACTCGGCGGCGCCTGCGCCGGGTGTGGCATCTCCTCGCGGACGACCCAGCGCGTCAAGGTCGACCTCGCCGCGGAGTTCGACGCCGTCGACGACGTCGTCGTCCGCACCGGCGACGACGGGTCGGCCGACTGGGACGTCGAGCGCGCGGAGTCGTTCATGGGCATCGACCGCAACGAGGGCGGGCGGGGCGGCCGCGGCGAGTCGAGCGCGCACGGCCAGGACGCCCACTTCTAGGCGGTCGGCACGGGTCGGTCAGTTCCGGAGGCCGCCGGCCACCCGCTCGGCGACGTCGACGGCGCGGTCGGCCAGGCCCTGGTCGACGTGGCCGGCGTCGGCCGCCGCCTGCAGTTCGTCGCGGTCCACCACGTCCACCGTCCCGTCCGCGTGCTTGATGACGTCGACGTGCAGGTCGACGTACCGAACGGCGTCGGGGAACAGCTCGACCGGCGTCGAGACGTTGAGGTAGGTCCCCTTGACGGTCCCCGACTCGTCGCGGTAGACCGTGGGGTACCACCACCGTCCCTCCCGGAACTTCGTCACCGCGACGTCCCCCTCCGTCCGGGGGACGTCCAGCGCGTCGTAGGTGCCACCGCCGGTCATCCGGCGCTCGACCGTTATCGTCTCCGACTCGGGGTCGCGGTCGGTCACCTCGCCCCGGCCCAGCGTCACGAGGTTGCCCTCGGGCTTGCCGTGCTCGATGGCGACGACGTCGCCCACGTCCGGGCCGAACTGCGCGGTGACGGCGTCGAAGGGGAACGACCCGACGTCGCAGAGTCGCTCCACGAAGTCCACCGCGTCGCTCGCGGCCCCTCCCCCGGCCTTGATGCGGTGGTGGCCCCCCATCGTCGGCACCACCTCGCGGCGCTCCTCGTCCAGGGCGAACCGAGACTCGCGGCCGAACCAGACCCAGGCCGTCGACTCGGGGGTCGCCACCGGTCCCGGGTCGCCGACCGGGTCGGACAGCGCCGCCCCGACCGCCCGACTCCGCTCGACCGCCCGCCGGAGCGCGCCCTCGAGCGCGTCCATCCCGGCGGACTCGGCGTCCGGCCCCCACGCCACGCCCCACGTCTCGGGCACCTCCACGTCGAGCAGTTCGGTCAGGCGGACCAGTTCGTGCTCCGACGTCCCGTCCGGCGTCCCGGCGACGGCGGACTCGACGCCGTGGACGAGTTCCGCGAGGCCGCCCGGGATTCGGACCGCCGTGTCGACCACGGCCCGCCCGTCGGCCCACGGGGGGGCGGGCTCTCGCACCTGCACGCGGAGCGCGTCTCCCTCCTCGACGCGGTCCGCCGCGTTCGCGTAGGGGAGGTAGGCCTCCCCCACCCCGACGTCGAGGACCGCCCCGCGGCCGCCGGCCCGGTCGACGACGGCGTCGAGAACTGCGCCGCGGGCCACCGGGTCGGTCCACGAGAGGGCGTCGCGGCCCACGTCGGCCAGCGACGCCCGGACCGCCGCCACGGCGTCCGACGACCCCGACACCTCGACGCCCTGTCGGTCGTCGGTCGTCTCGACGCGGACGTCGTGTTCGCGGGCCGCGAAGTCGGCGTCGAAGCGCCGGCGTATCGGCGGTGAGGCCTGCACCACCTCGTGGGCCTCGTGGAGGCGGGCGGTCAGCGCCGTCGCGTAGATGCCGCGGACCCTCACGCGCGTCATCCGCTCGTCTCCCTCCGGCGGGTCGCGTCGCGTCTCATGCCCCCCCGTCCGGGTCCCGGGGGCTTGAGCGTGGCGTCCCCGGGCGACAGAAGCCACTAAGGGCGGCGGGGCCAAACCCCGTGCAATGAGTCGGCGACGGGACCCCATCCAGCGCGTCTCGGACGGCTCTCGCGACCTCTACGGCGTCGTGACGTGGGAGCGTCGCTCGGTCCTCGACGGGGTCGCGACGCTGCTCTACCGGGCCGTGGTGGGCGGCACCCGTGCCCTCGTCGTCCTCCTGGCTCTTGCGATCGTCCTCACGCAGGTGGCGCTGACCGTCGTCGCGTCGCTGTCCGCGCCCGCGCTCGGCGCCTACATCGTCCTCTCGGTGGCGCCCGCGCTCGGACTGGCCGCGCTCCTCTGGCGGGCCGACGTCACGCGGAAGGAACCCCTCCGCCCCCTCGTGGTCACCTTCCTCCTGGGCATCCTCTTCGCGGGGTTCGCCGCCGAGTTCAACAGCGCCGTCGAACCCGCCTTCCGGCGCCTCGGGACGCCGGTGGGACTCGTCCTCTTCTTCTACCTGGCGGTCGGTCCGGTCGAGGAGACGGTGAAGTGGCTGGCGATCCGCCTGTACGCCTTCCGGCGCCCCGCCTTCGCCACCGTCGTCGACGGGGCGGTCTACGGCGCGATGGCCGGACTGGGTTTCGCCACCATCGAGAACGCCCTCTACATCACCCGGGAGTTCGTGACCGCCTCGGGCGTCGGGGGCGCCCTCGCCGTCAGCACCATCCAGATCGCGGCAGTCCGCTCCTTCGCGGGGCCGGGCCACGTCATCTACTCCGGGTTCGCGGGCTACTACCTGGGCCTCGCGAAGTTCAACCCCGAGAACCGGGGCCCCATCGTCGTCAAGGGCCTGCTGGTCGCCGCCCTCATCCACGCCACCTACAACGTCAGCGTCTCCTCGCTGTCGGTCTTCCGCGCGCTGTTCCCGGTGCTGGAGCACGTCGGCGACGGCGTCCTCTTCCTCGGCTTCGTCCTCGTCTACGACGGCCTCTTCGGTTACGTCCTCTACCGGAAGGTGGCCCGCTACCGCGAGACCTACCACGAGACGGGCGCCGACCGCCTCTCCCGGACGCGTGACGACGACGCCGTCGACCGGACCGAGTTCGAGTGGGACCGGCGGGCCGCCATCGCCGACGCCGGTGGCGCGGACGGCGGTGACGACCCGGCGTCCGACTCGACACGGGGTCGAGACGCGGACGACGACCCGCCCCGGGACGGCGGGGGCGACCCCTTCGACTGGGGGGCCTAGCAGAGCGCCTCGACGTACTTCGCGACGACGTCCACCTCGACGTGGACCGGGTCGCCAGGCGACTTCGCCCCGAGGGTCGTCGCCTCGTGCGTGGTCGGGATGACCGCGACGTCGAACGTCCCGGCCTCCGCGTCGACGGCCGCGACGGTGAGGCTGACCCCGTCGAGCGCAATCGACCCCTTCTCGACGACGTACCGGGCGAGACCGTCCGGGAGCGCGAACGCGTACCGCCAGTCGTCGCCGACCGACTCGACCGCCGCGACGGTCGTCGTGCCGTCGACGTGGCCCTGGACGAGGTGCCCGTCGAACCGGCCGTCGGCGGGCATCGCGCGTTCGACGTTCACGGGGTCGCCCGCCGCGAGGTCGCCGAGGTAGGTCCGCTCGACCGTCTCGGCCGCCAGGAAGACCTCGAACCAGTCCGCGCCGTACCGCTCGACGGTGAGACAGACGCCGCTGACGCTGATGGACTGCCCCTCCTGGAACCCCCCGACGGCGTCGGTGCCGACCCGGAGTCGGCGCCCGCCCGCCGTGGCCGTCGCGTCTCGGACGACGCCCGTCTCCTCGACGATGCCCGTGAACATGGCCGCCCGTACCCGTGCCGGCGGCAAGAACGTACCGTCCGCGGGACGCGACGCTTTAGTCGCGCTCGCCCCTCCACCGGACATGGGCATCCTCGATCTGGTCGGCCTCGCCGTGACCGCCGCCTTCGCCGTCCCACTCGCCGTCTACGGGACCGAGGCGGTCCTCCGGGGCGACCCCGTCGGGTGGGCGCTCCTCGGCGTCGCCGCGCTGATGGTCGTCGCCGAGCGGGTGGTGACGACGCCCACCGACCTGCCGGTCGCCGCCCTCCAGCGACTCGTCGGTGCGGTCGCCGCCGACCCCTCGGAGGGGGAGGACTACGGCGAGCGCGACGGGTCGTAGTCGGTCAGCGACCGCACGCCGTCGTCGGTGACCGCGACGGTGTCGGCGCGGCGGACGCCGCCCTCTCGCGGGTCGCACACGCCCGCCGCGACGGCGAGGACGTGCCCCGCCGCGAGGGTCGCGCCGCCGTCGAGGGCCGGGCGCTCCCGCGGCGCGAGGCCTACGCCCCCGCCGGCGTCGCCGTCGAAGCCGACGCCCTCGCGGTCGGTGGCGAACCCGTGGGCGCGCACCTCCGCCCGCACCTCCTGGCGGACGACGCGGGCCGCCTCGCCGGGGTCGACGGCGTTCGTCCCCGCCGCGACGGCGGCCCGGACCGCGACCTCGGCGCGCCGGTCCCACCCGCCGTCGCTGTCGACGAGGAACGTCCGCGCGAGGCGGGCGTGGTGGCCGTGGGGGCCCCGCGGGGTCACGTCGACGACGACCGGGTCGCCCACCTCGACGGGGACGTCGCCCGCGAACTGCGGGTCGGTCGCCGCTCGCCCTGCCGCCACGACGGTGTTGCCGGCGCCGGCGACCCCCTCGCCGGCGAGGGCCGCGTCCACGGTGCGGCGCAGTCGCTCGGTGGTCAGGGGCGCCCCGTCGGCGTGCAGTCGCCCGTCGCGTTCGCGAGTCGCGTCAGCCAGCGCCGCCGCCGCCGCGTCCAGTCCGACCGCCGCGGCCTCCCCCACCGCCGCGGTGGCCTCGAGTGCCGCTTCGGACTTCCGTTCCCGCCGCGTCGCCACCGCGTCCGAGGCGGTCACCGTCCGGCGGTCGCCCTCGACGTACAGCGCCGCGTCGTGCGGGACGTGTCGGGGACTCAGCACCGTGCCAGCGACGCCGGCGCGGTCGAGGAGGCCCGCCGCGGCCACCCCCGGGTCGCGCGCGTCGAACGCCGAGACGGGTTCGACGGCGTCGCCCGCGAACTCCCGGCGCGCGCGCCGGACGCCCGCCTCGGGGACGAGGAGCGTCGCCGTCCCGTCGACGTAGACGAAGGCGACGCGTCCGGGCGGGCCGGAGACGCGCGCGAGATAGCGGAGCGTCGGGTCCCGTCGGTCCCCGACGTGGACGTAGGCCGCGGCGTCCGCGGCCGCCAGCGCCTCGCTCAGGAAGCCATAGCGCGTCGGCGGCGCGCGCATCTAGTGGACGGTGACGTCGGCCTCGGGTTCGAGCGCCTCCTCGAACGCCTTGCCCGTCGGCTCGTTGTAGAGGAGGACGTCGAGGGGGAGCGTCGGGGCGCCGGTAACGAGGTTCTGGAGGAGGACGAGGCGCTCGCGGGCCCGCGACATCCCGACGTAGAAGACGCGGCGTTCGTTGTCGGTCAACAGCGGCACCGACCCGACGCCCATCTCGAACTCCCCGGAGGTGGCCGACATCTGCTCGACCACCTTCTCGGTGAGGTCCGTCGCGAGGAAGACGTGGTCGGCCTCCCGGCCCTTCGCGGAGTGGATGGTGCCCAGGCGGACCCGGTCGGGCTCCATCCCGCGGTAGTCGCCCGCGAAGTAGGCGTCCACGGACTTGCGCTGGAACCGCGTCACCTTGCGGAGCATGTCGGCCGCCGACCCCGGGCCGGGGACGAAGGGGACGTGGGACTGCACCTCGTCCGGGCCGAAGTACACCTCGGTGATGTCGTCTGTGTCGGCCGCCTCCTCGCGGGCCTCGATGGCGTCGCGGAACTCGCCCCGGTCGTTGGTGCCGAACGCGGACTCCTGGAGCATGTCGGCGAGGCGGCGGGCCTGCAGGGCGGTGACGTCCTCGTCCGCGGCCAGGGCCTCGACGGCCGCGACGTAGCCCTGGAGGCGGTCGGTCCACATCCGCTGGTCGGTCAGGACCTGGAAGGGGATGCCCTCGCCGATGAACTCGTCGATGAACTGGAACATCTGGTAGCGCGCCCGGAACAGCACCATGATCGACCCGTCGTTCGTCTGGACGGTGTGGCGGACGTTGCGCAACAGGTCGAGCATCGAGGGGTTCTCGACGGCCTCGACCGACCCGCCCTCGGTGCGGGGCGAGAGGTTCTTCTCCTGTCGCTCGTCGATGTGGGCGATCTCCCGCTGGACGACCGAGAGGATCTTCGAGGGAAGCCGGTAGGAGGTGTCGAGGATGACGTCCTCGCCACCCTCCTCGAGGAGGAGTTTCGGGTCCGCGCCCTGCCAGGCGTAGACCACCTGGTCGTCGTCGCCCGCGATGAGCGTCTGCTCCATGTGGGGCTTCCACTCCTCGTAGACGTCGTACTGGAGCTTCGTGATGTCCTGGAACTCGTCGATGACCAGGTAGTCGACTTGCGGGACCAGCGACCGCTGCTTGGTCCGTTCGAGCATGTCCGCGAAGCCGACGAGCCCCTTCTCCCCGGTGTAGGACCGCCACGCCCGGATGGCCTCCGGCACGTCGACACGGTCGTCGGAACTGGGCCACGTCGGCGTGTACTTGTTGCCGGTCTGGGAGTGTGGGTCCTCGTCGGGCGGGAGCCTGACGGTCTCGACGTCCCACTGGAAGGGCACGTCGTACCAGTCCGCGACGTCACGGCGCGTTCGCTGGAGCCACTGGCTGGTCGCGATGATCTTGTTGCCGAGCGCCGTCGAGCGGGCCGTCCGCCGTCCCGCGGAGGCGTACTCGTCCTCGTACTCGATGCCGTACTCCTCGCAGAACTCCTCCTTGTGGTCCTCGTCGACCACGTCGCTGCGAGAGAGGTTCAGCAGTTCGTACGCCTTCGCGTGCATCGTGCAGACGTTCCCCTTCAGCGACCGCGGACTCACGTCCAACCGCTCGGCGAGGCGCTCGCGGACCTCGGTCGCGGCGGCCCGCGTGTAGGAGACGACCAGCACGTCGTCGACGGTCACTCCGTCTCGGTCGAGGATCTCGTCCACCCTGTCGAGGAGGGCCGTCGTCTTCCCGCTTCCCGGCCCGCCGAATAGCCGGGTGACCGTCGGCTCCGGTTGACTCATTGCGAACGTACAGGAACCACGGACCTATAAGTGGTGTGTCTTCGGTCGCCGGTCGGATCAGGTGCGTCGCGTCGACCGTGCTTCCCGAATCGATGCCCCGTCCCGAATCTTGTCCTCGCAGTTCGGGCAGACGCGCGGGTCGTCGACGCCGTCCGGCGTGAACACCCGCGCGTACGCCTCCGTCACGAAAGAACCGCAGTTCTGGCACTCGGGCATATGGCAGGGGCGAGTTGTCTATTATACATAATAGTTCCACCGGCCCCGGCGGAACTGTACGGCTATCTCCGCTCGGCGCCGCCAACGGGCGGCGGCGGACCCGCGGTCAACGGAGACCGGCGGCGGCGCTCGTCGACGTCGCCCGGTCGATGGCCCGGCCCGTCGTCGTCAGGTCGTCGGGGACCACCCGCAGACCGAGCACTCGGCGGCCGCCCGGTCGTGGAGTCCGCCACACTCCGGACACTGTAGCTTGTTGTAGCTCCGATCCCACGTGCGGGATTCGTCGTGGCCGTTCGTTGCGAGGAAGTCGTCAACAACGGAGTCGGGATCGGGTGCGGTCGCCATACATGGTACTGTATGGCACACTCCCATATATATCTTCAGGCGCACCATCACGGTACCGTCCGGACGAGACCTGGTGGCGTCCGTCAGAACCCGTAGAGGGCGCCGTACCGGCGCTCGGCGTGGTCGAGGAAGTGCGAGGCGGTGAGCGACTCGCCCGTCGCCGTCTCGACGAGGTCCGGGGTCGTGTACCGTCGCCCGTGCCGATGGACGCGCTCCCGGAGCCACTCCCCGAGTGCGCCGAACTCTCCTTCGCGCGCGAGGCGGTCGACGTCGAGGTCCGCGCGGAGGCTGGCGTCGAGTTGCGCGGCGAGGACGCTCCCGAGGGAGTAGGTGGGGAAGTAGCCGAACGAGCCGTGGCTCCAGTGGATGTCCTGCAGGCAGCCCTCGGCGTCCGTCTCCGGACGCACGCCGAGGTAGGCGTCCATCTTGTCGTTCCACGCCGCCGGCACGTCGCGGACGTCCATCTCGCCGGCGATCAGGGCCCGCTCTATCTCGAACCGGAGGACGACGTGCATGTGGTAGGTGAGTTCGTCCGCCTCGACCCGGATGCGGTTGTCCGGCCGAACGCGGTTGACCGCCTCGTAGACGGCCCGCGGGGCCGCCTCGGCGCCGAGTTCGTCGGCCAGCGTCGGTGCGAACCCCTCCCAGAACGGTTCGGTGCCGACGACGTGGTTCTCCCAGAACCGGGACTGGGACTCGTGGACGGTGAGGTTCCGCGCCTGTCCGAGCGGCGTCCCGTAGTCGGCCTGCGGGAGTCCGAGCGTGTAGGCCGCGTGGCCGAACTCGTGGCCGACGCTCGTCAGCGCCTCCAGCGGGTCCGACTCGTCGTACCGGGTGGTCACGCGGGCGTCGAAGGGCGTGCCCGTCGAGAAGGGGTGGTCCGAGGCGTCGAGGCGGCCCCGCGACCAGTCGTAGCCGAGGTGGTCCAGCAGCGCCCGGCACGCCGCCTCCTGGTCCGCCTCGGGGTAGGTCCCGTCGAACGGCGACGCGAGGGTGACGTCGCTCGCACGCACCGCGTCCACGAGGGGACCCAGTCCGTCGCGGAGTTCCGCGAGGATCCGCTCGGCGGTGTCCAGGCCGAGGTAGGGCTCGTACTCCTCGAACAGCACCTCGTAGGGCTCGCGCTCGGGGTCGACGTGGGCGGCGTACTCCCGCTTCAACTCGACCAGTTCCTCGAGCGCGGGCGCGAACGCCGCGAAGTCGTCGTCGGCTCTCGCGTCACGCCACGTCGGCAGGGCCTCGCTCGCCGCTTCGGAGACGCGCTCGACCAGCGACGTCGGGACGCTCGCGGCCCGGTCGTACCGGCGGCGAATCTCCCGCACGGCGGCTGCCTGGCGGTCGCTCAGGTCGGCGGCCTCGGCCTCGTCGAGGAGGCGGCCGGTCGCGTCGTCGACGAGGTACTCGTGGGCGGCCGAGGAGACGGCCGAGAGCTGTCTCGACCGGGCCGGCGTCCCCCCGGCCGGCATCGTCACCTGCTGGTCCCAGGAGAGCAGTTCCCCCGTGGCGTCGAGGTTGGCGACCCGGTCGTAGCGGTCGAGCAACTCGCGGTAGGGAGCGGGTGCGTCGTCGTCCATGGGCCCCAGTGGGGCCCGGCGGCCATCAATGCCCGCCCCGGGGGCCGGTCGAGCGCCGTCACCGCGCCCGGGCGGGTCGGGTCCGTGCCCAGCTAGGGCACCGACCGCGCCACGTCGCCGTAGATCCGTCGACACCGCTCCAGGACGGCGAGCGAGACGCTCTCGGTCGCGGTGTGGGCCTCGCCCGGTTCCGCCGGCCCGCAGACGACGCAGGCGGTGCCCGCGTCCGCGAGCCACCCCGCGTCGGTGGCGTGGGGCTTGACGACCTGTTCCGGCGGGTCGTCCTGATTGGCGGCGGCGGCGTCCCGGACTACGTCCGCGAACGCCGCGTCCGAGCAGGCCATCGGCGGCAGGTCCTGGTCGACGCGGACCTCGACCCCGTCGCCGGTGACGTCGGCAAGCGGTGCGCGCTCCCCGGGGACCGTGCGCTCGTCGACGGTCACCGCACAGCGCTCGGGCACGACGTTCCACGCGGTGCCGCCCTCGATGCCGGTGACGGCGACGCTCCCCCGGAGGTCGTGACCGAGGACCGTCGTCGCCGGCGCGTCGAGGTCCCGGACGGCGGCGACGGCGTCGCAGGCGCGGTAGACAGCGTTGTCGCCCCGCTCGGGTTCGCTCGCGTGGGCGCTCGTCCCGCGGGCGACCAGCGTCGACCCCCGCCGCCCCCGGTGGGCGACGGCGACGTCGGTGACGCCCGCCGCCGAGTAGCCCGTCGACCCCTCGCCCACGACGGCGTAGTCGGGCGCGAAGCCGTCCGCGATGGCCGCCTGGGCGCCCACGCCGCCCTGCTCCTCGCCGGCGAAGGAGGCGAGCACGAGTTCCCCGTCGTGGCCGTCCTCGCAGACCGCCGCGAAGGCGACGAGCATGGCCGCCACCGCGCCCTTCATGTCTGCGCTGCCCCGGCCGTACAAGCGGCCGTCCCGGACCTCGGTGACGTACTCGCCGTCCGCGAGTTGCTCGTCAGCCGGGGGCACCACGTCGTGGTGGCCGACCAGCGCCAGCGACCGCCCGCTCCCGTGGCGGGCGACGACGTTGCCGGCGTCGTCGCGGGTTACGGCCGCGTCGGTGCGTTCCCGGAGCCAGGACTCGATGCGGTCGCCCGCCGCCCTCTCGTCCTCGTGGCTGGGGACGGCGACGAGTTCGCGGGCGAGCGCCGCGACGGGTGCGTCGTCCATGCCCCCACACGGGGCCGGCCGGACTTAAGCGGTGGACGGTCGGGGAGCGCCCGTCCAGTCACCGGGAGACTTTACTCCCGACGACCTGACTGTCCCGCGAGACATGCTGGCACACCGGCTGTTCCTCGGCCTGACGGTCCTCGTGACCGCCATCGCCCTCCGCGACGCGTGGGGGGACGCCGACCGACTGCTGTTCTACCTGCCCGCGGTGGGCTACGGCGTCCTGCTCGAACAGGCGACCCTCGCGTTCTTCGACGCGTACCGCTACCCGACCGCGCACTACCTGCTGGTGGTCGGGGACGTCCCGGTCGTCATCGGCGTCTGCTGGGGCGCCATCCTCTACGCCGGGTGGCGACTCGGCCGGAACCACGCCCGGTCCGTCCTCCCCGCGTTCGTCGGCCTCTTCGCCCTCCACGTCGACTTCGCGATGGACGCCGTCGCCGTCCGATTGGACTTCTGGCGGTGGTTGACGCCGAACCCGCTCTGGTTCGGCGTGCCGCTGGGGAACATGTACGGCTGGTTCTGGGTCGCGGTCCTCTACGCCGGCCTGTGGACGCTCCTCCACGACCGGTGGCGGTGGCTCGCCGTCCTCGCCCCGCTCGCGGCGCCCGCGGTGCTGGTCGCCCTCCTCGAGTTCTGGACGCGGTACGTCGCGCCCACCCCCGCCCACCGACTGCTCGTCCTCGGCGGCCTCGTCGTCGGCGCCGTCTGGGTCGTGACCCGGCACGCCGCGCCCGTGCCGGCACTCGGCGTCCACCGGATCCCGCTCGCGTTCCACGCGTTCTTCCTCGCGTGGGCGCTCGTCGGCGACATGCCCCCGGGCGTCGTGGTCGCCGCGGCCCTCTTCGCCGGCGTCAGCGTCGCGTGGGTCGGCGTCCCACCTGGACGGTTGCGCGCGGCCGTCGGGACGGGCTAGTCCCCGGCGGACCCGGTCACCGTCACCGGCCGGTCGGACTCGAGGGTGACCGCCTGACTCACGCTCCCGAACAGCGCCGACCCCAGCGCGGACCGCTTGCGGCCCCCGAGGACGATGACGTCGGCGTCGCGTTCTCTCGCCGCGTCGACGATGGCCGCCGCGGGGTCGCCCCACCTGCTCTCGGTCTCGACGCGGACGCCGGCGTCCCTGAGGATCGACTCGGCGGTTCGCCCGGACTGTGTCTGCGTCGCGGCGGTCTTCTCGGCCGCTTCCTCGCCCGGGAAGACGTGCATGACGACCGCTTCGACCTCCTCCGGGGACGGCAGGGCCGCCACCGCCTCGGCCTGTGCGCGGGCCCGGTCCTCGTCGTCGTCGATTGGGAGCAGCACGCGGTACATAGCGGACACGTCACCGCACCCGGAGTTAACTAATGGCCGACTACCCGCCGACTCTCTCTTCCCGGGTTGAACACCCTTATGCGTGTTCCACTCCCACCACGTCGTATGAAGGTCGTCCCCGACACCAGCGCCGTCGTCGACGGCCGCGTCTCCGAGCGAGTGGCCGACGGCACCTACGAGGGCGCGACGGTGTACGTCCCCGAGGCCGTGGTCGCGGAACTCGAAGCGCAGGCCAACGACGGCCGCACGACGGGGTGGGAGGGACTCGAGGAACTCCAGCGCCTCGTCGAGGCGGCCGACGAGGGCCGCGCGACGGTCGAGTACGTCGGGACGCGCCCGAGCGCCGACCAGGCGGGCGCCGCCGCCGAGGGCGAACTCGACGCGGTCATCCGCGATTTGGCGGCCGCTCACGGCGCGACGCTGTTGACCAGCGACGACGTGCAGGCCGAGGTGGCCCGCGCGAAGGGCCTCGACGTCGAGTACGTCGATCCGCGGGGACGGGACGTCGACCACCTCGACGTGGAGGCGTTCTTCGACGACTCGACGATGAGCGTCCACCTCACCGTCGGCGTCCCGCCGATGGCCAAGCGCGGCGACATCGGGGACATGCACTACGGACCCATCCGGGACGACCCCGCGACCGAGGACGAGTTGCGGGGGTACGCCCGCGACGTCGAGGAGGGCGCCCGCGCCAGCCCGGACGCCTTCGTCGAACTCGACGAACCGGGCATGACCATCGTCCAGTTCCGCGAGTACCGCATCGCCGTGGCCCGCCCACCGTTCAGCGACGCGCTCGAGATCACGGCGGTCCGCCCCATCGTCAAGACCGACCTCGACGACTACGAGCACGCCGACGAGTTGCGCGAGCGACTGCTCGAGCGCCAGCGCGGCGTCCTCATCGCCGGGTCGCCCGGCGCCGGCAAGTCCACGTTCGCGCAGGCCGTTGCGGAGTTCCTCGCGGACTCGGAGTTCGCGGTCAAGACGATGGAGAAGCCCCGGGACCTGCAGGTCGGCCCCGACATCACCCAGTACACGGCCCTCGGCGGGTCGATGGCGAAGACGGCCGACTCGCTGCTGATGGTCCGCCCCGACTACACCATCTACGACGAGGTGCGCAAGACCGACGACTTCGAGGTGTTCGGCGACATGCGCCTCGCGGGCGTCGGCATGGTGGGCGTCGTCCACGCCACCCGGGGCATCGACGCCCTCCAGCGCCTCATCGGCCGGGTCGAACTGGGCCTCATCCCCCAGATCGTCGACACCGTGGTCTACATCGAGGCCGGCGAGGTCGAGACGGTCTACGACGTGACGACCGAGGTGAAGGTGCCCGAGGGCCTGATGGAGGAGGACCTCGCGCGCCCGGTCATCCTCGTCCGCGACTTCGCCACCGGGCGACCGGCCTACGAGATATACACCTTCAACCGGCAGGTCGTCACGGTTCCCCTCGCCGGCGACGACGCTCCCGCCGAGTCGGGGGTCGACCGCCTCGCAAAGGGGGAGATCGAGCGGGAGATCCAGTCGCTCGCCCGCGGTCCGGTCGAGGTCGAGTTGAAGAGCGGCGACACCGCCGTCGTCTACGTCTCGCAGGACGACATCTCCTACGTCATCGGGAAGGGGGGCGGCCGCATCAGCGACGTCGAGAACCGCCTCGGCATCGACATCGACGTGCGGACGCTCGCCGACCGGCCGAGCGGCGGCGGGGGCGCCGAGTCACACGCGGGCGAGGTGGTCACGCCCGAGATCACGTCCCGGCACGTCACCATCCCCCTCTCGGAGGCGCGGTCGGGCGACACCGTCGAGGTGCGCGCGGACGGCGAGTACCTCTTCACCGCCACCGTCGGGCGGGGCGGCGAGATCCAGGTCTCCCGCGGCAGCGCCATCGCGGAGGAACTCGAACTCGCCATCGACGGCGAGCGGACCATCACCGTCGTCCCCCACTAGGCCTGGGCCCCGCACTCGCACTCGCAGCCGGCGGTCACCTCGTAGAGCCGCTGTCGGGCGTCCGCGACGTAGACGCCCTCGTCCACGAAGTCGCGGTCGTCGAGTCTGTCGAGGGCGTACCGGACCGTGCGGGCGGCGAGCATCGACTCTTCGACGAGCTGTTTCTGCGTCATCGGACCGTGGTACTCGAGGACCTTGTACACGAGTTTCGCGCTGGGCGGCAGGTCCGCGAGTTCCTCCCGTGTCATGGGCGCGTCGTCCCGCCGAGCCGGTATAAACCTACCCCGTCGCCGTCGCCGGAGCGAAACGCTGTTGAGTGCGCGCCCCGCAACGGCTGGTATGGCAACCGAGACGGCGGAGGGCATGTCGTCCCACCGGCGGGGCGTCACTGTCACCACCATCACCACGCTCGCCGGCGTCGTGGCCGGCGTCATCTCGTGGCTCCTCGCCAGCAGTCCGTCCGACCCGGTGGGGGTGGTCGCGCTGGGGGCCGCCCTCTTCGTCGGCGTCGGCGCGATGCGGGCGGTGGGCATCGACGTACAGGGCTTCTCCGCGAAGGACGTCCTCTACGTCGCGTTCATGGGCTTCGCGCTCTGGTTCGTGACGTGGGGCATCCTGCTGACGAGTTCGACGGCCGCCTGAGATGGCCGAGGACAGCATCGCGGTCGTGGACCTCGACAGGTGTCAGCCCGACCGCTGCAACTACGAGTGCGCGAACTTCTGCCCGCCGAACCGCACCGGCAAGGACTGCATCGTCACCCGGGGCGACCACTACGACGAGGACGAACCGTACGAGGGCAACCCCGACCAGGTCCGCATCAGCGAGGAGATCTGCCTCGGCGAGACCTGTGGCATCTGCGTCGAGAAGTGCCCCTTCGACGCCATCGAGATCATCAACCTGCCCACGGAGCTCTCGGAGGACCCCGTCCACCGCTACGGCGAGAACGCCTTCGCGCTCTACGGCCTCCCGGTGCCCGAACCCGGGAAGGTGACCGGCCTGCTCGGACCGAACGGCATCGGGAAGTCCACGGCCGTCAAGGTCCTCGCGGACGAACTCGAGCCAAACCTCGGCCGGTTCGCCGACCCGCCGGGCTGGGCGGCCGTGCTCGAGGCCTACCGCGGCACGGAACTCCAGGACTACCTCGAGGCCGTCCAGGAGGGGGGCGTGCGCGTGGCGCGCAAGCCCCAGTACGTCGACCAGATCCCCGAGCAGTTCGACGGCGAGACCCGCGCGCTCCTCGAGCGGACCGACGAGCGGGACGTCTTGGAGCAGGTCGTCGACCGCCTCGACATCCGCGCGGTGCTCGACCAGTCCATCGACTCGCTGTCCGGCGGCGAACTCCAGCGGGTGGCGCTCGCGGCGACGCTCTGCCGCGAGGCCGACTTCTACTTCGTGGACGAGCTCACGCCGTACCTCGACATCGACCAGCGCGTGACCGCGGCCCGCCTCGTGCGCGAACTCGCCGACGAGGACCGCGCGGTGCTGGTCGTCGAACACGACCTCGCCGTCCTGGACCTCCTCGCGGACTCGCTGCACCTCGCCTACGGCGAACCCGGTGCGTACGGCGTCATCACCCAGCCCAAGTCCGTCCGCAAGGGCATCAACGAGTACCTCGAGGGCTACCTCGACAACGAGAACGTCCGCATCCGCCGGGAGGCCATCGAGTTCGAGCAGCACGCCCCGCGGTCGGTGGGCGCGGCCGACACGCTGATCTCCTACCCCGGGGTGTCGAAGTCCTACGGCGAGGGCGAGTTCAGCCTCGACGTCGAGGGCGGGGAGATACGCCACAACGAGGTGCTGGGCGTCGTCGGCCCGAACGGCATCGGGAAGTCCACGTTCGCGAAACTCCTCGCCGGGCAACTCGCCCCCGACGGGGCCGAGCTGGACCTGCACCTCGACATCGCCTACAAGCCCCAGTACGTCGAGGCCGACCAGCCGATGCGCGTCGACGCCTTCCTCGCCTCGGTCACCGACGACTTCGGCACCTCCTACTGGAACACCGAGATCGCCCAGCCCCTCCAGTTGGAGCGCATCATGGAGCAGCACCTCCCGGACCTCTCGGGCGGCGAGCGCCAGCGGGTGGCCATCGCGGCCACGCTCTCGCGGGACGCCGACCTCTACCTGCTCGACGAGCCCTCGGCGCACCTCGACGTCGAGCAGCGCGTGCTGGCGACGCGGACCATCCGCCGGTTCGCGGAGAACCAGGGCAAGACCGTCATGGTCATCGACCACGACATCTACCTCATCGACCTCGTCTCGGACCGCCTGCTCGTCTTCGACGGCGACCCCGCCGCCCACGGTCACGCCGGCCCGCCCGTCGAGATGCGCGCCGGGATGAACGACTTCCTCGCCAACCTCGACGTGACCTTCCGCCGCGACCAGCGGACGGGCCGCCCCCGCATCAACAAGCCGGACAGCCAACTCGATCGGAAGCAAAAGCAGGCCGGCGAGTACTACTACGCGTTCGACTAGGCGCTCACCGCTCGTCGAGGTCGGTCGCGCGGCTCTCCCAGTCGTCCGCGAAGAGGTTGATGGTGTCGACGTTCTCGCCCGTGTACTCGTGCTCGCGGACGGCGTCCATGTCGAGTTCGACGCCCAGGCCCGGTCCCTCGGGCACCTGCAGGCGGCCGTCCGCGACGGTCACCGGGTCCGCGAGGAGGTCGGCCGCCCACTCGACGTCGTAGTCGACGAACACCTCCTGTATCGTGAAGTTCGGGACGCTCGTGTCGACGTGGGCGGCGACGGCCGTCGCGACCGGCCCCTGGGGGTTGTGCGGGGCGACGCTCACGCGCTCGGCCTCCGCGAGGGAGGCGATCTTCTTCACCTCGGTCACGCCGCCCGTGTTGGCGATGTCCGGTTGCACCACGTCCACGTCGGTCGTCTGGAGGAGGTCGCGGAACGGGTACTTCGACATCCGGCGCTCGCCCGTCGCGATGGGGATGGTCGTCCGCTCGGCCACCTTCCGGAGGCTGTCGACGCTCTCGGCGGGCGTGGGCTCCTCGAACCAGGAGGGCTTGTAGGGCTCGAGTTCCCGCGCGACGTCGACGGCCGTGCCCGGCGTGAACCGGCCGTGTCCCTCTATCAGGACGTCCACGTCCGGCCCGACCGACTCACGGACCGCGGCCACGACGTCCACGGCGTCGTTTATCGCGCCGCGGTCCATGCGCTCCCAGGCGGTGCCGAACGGGTCGAACTTCAGCGCCGTGTAGCCGTCGTCGACGACCCGCTCGGCCGCGCGGGCGAACCCCTCGGGGGTGCCGCCGGCGTCGGTGTACCAGCCGTTGGCGTAGGCACGGAGGGAGTGGCCGTGCATGGCGCCGCCGAGCAGGTCGTACAGCGGCGCGTCGAACAGTTTGCCCTTGATGTCCCAGCAGGCGGTGTCGACGGCTGAGATGACCGTCGTGTTCACCACGTTGTCCGAGTAGGCCTCGTCGCGGAACATCTTCAGCCAGAGGCGCTCGGTCTGGAAGGGACTCTCCCCGACGAAGTGGTGGCGCATCTCGTCGACGGCGGCCGCCACCGTCTCGGCCTTGCCCATCAGCGTCGCCTCCGCGAGGCCGGTCACCCCGGCGTCGGTGTGGACCCGGACGAACACCCACGGCTTCCAGGGGTTGGCGACGATGTGCGTCTCGACGTCGGTGATGGTGACGTCTCGCATGGGTCGGCGTCTCGTCGGGGGATGAAAAGCCCACCGTCGTCCCAGTGCTGTCGGGTCCGTCAGGCGATTGCGTGCAGTCGGCCGTCCTCGGTGGTGACATACAGCGCGTTCTCGGTGACTGCAGGTGCCCGTGCGACCCCGCCCGGGACGTCCATCTTCCACCGCTGCTCCCCCGTGTTGCGGTCGAACGCTCTGAGTTTCCCGCCGTCACGGTCGGTGGGCGCTGCCCCGACGAACACCGTGTCATCGGTGACGACGGGACTGCTGAGCGACCCCCAGTCCACGGTCGCCCCCCACCGTGGGCGGGGCACGCCCGGTATCGAGACATCGAGTACCAGAATCGACCCGTCGGTGTCCGACCCGAGGACGAGCGTCCCGTCCGCGATGGCCGGCGAGAGGCGGACACCGGATAGCTGCTTCAGGTCCCGCGACCACGCGAGTTCACCCGCGTCGAGGTCGAACGCGTGGAGGTCGGGGTCGCCGCCCATACTGCGGGTGGGCACGTAGGCCGTCTCCCCCGACACCACCGGAGAGGCCGACGGGACCGAAGCGAACTGCGCGACGGCCCTCGCCTGGTCCGACCCTCGGACGGCGAGGAGCAGGCTGTTCCTCGCGTCCGGGAAACAGATGACGCCCGACTCGGAGACTGCCGGAGCCACGCCCGAGTCGACGCGGGCGTCGTCGACGATATCGGTGAACGACACTTCCGTGACAGTGCGATTCTCGGTGGCCGCCAGCCCCGTGAGCGCGCCGGCTTCGTCGACGACGACCACCGTGCCCTGAGCGACCGAGAGCGGGCCTGCCGGCGGGTCCACGTCGTACGTCCAGCGTTCCGTTCCGTCCGCCGGGTCGTAGACGGAGACGCCGTCCTCCCGCCCCAGGGCGTACAGTCGTCCGCCGCTGAACGCCGGCGCGCTCGTCGAGTAGTGCGCCGTCGGGGCCGTCCACTGCACGCCACCGGTCACGGCGTCGAGTACGTGCAGGGTCTCGGTGCCCTGGACGGCGAGCAACTCGCCCGCGAGTACGGCTTGCGAGAGTCGATCTGTGTCGGGGTCGAACGTCCAGCGGACGGACGGCGCGCCGCGCGGCCCGGTCCGGTCCGGGAAGTACCCGCTGTTGCGGGCGTCGCCCTTGTACATCGGGACGCTCGTCGTCTCTCCCGGGTCGACTTCGGCCCCGGTCGTGAGATTCGAGACGGTCCGCTGCACGCGCGAGACACACCCCGCGCTCCCGACGAGGGTGCCGGCGATCCCGGTCCTGAGGAATGCTCGACGTCGCATTATCCGTGGCCCGAAGGGTCGGCGCACGCGACTTATCTGTTTCGTGATACGGAAGTGACGGTGCTCGGAGACCGGTCGCGAAAGAGATAACTCGTTCGGACTGACCATCACAGGCCACAGAATGAGACGACGTGCGTTCCTCCGACCGGCCTCTCTCCCACGTCGGGGCGCCGGTGCTGGACCCATCGGCTCCCCGGGCGGCGCACCGACGGCGACCACCGCGTTTCGCGACGGGGAGTCCCGATGAGCGGGCCGACGCGCCGTGACCTGTTGCGCGTCGGCGCCGCCGGCGTCGCGGCCGGCACGGCGGGGTGCGTCCAGCGGACCGCCGCGGTCAGCCAGGACGCCGCGCGAATCCTCACCCAGACCGTCCCGGGCCTCGACCGGACGGAGGGGGGCTCTATCGACCTGGCGGCCGACCCACAGTTCCCGATGGTCGGCGCCGATGCGCAGCGCTCGAACGCGGTTCCGGACGTCTCGGGGCCGTCGAGCGGTGTCGAACCGGGCTGGCGGTTCGCCTCGGGCCAAGGGCGCGTCAGCCAACCCGTCGTGGGGAACGGTACCGTCGCCGTCGTGGGCAGCAATCCAGACCACGATGCCACCCACTCGGCGGACCTGAACCTCTACGCCCTCGACCCGACGAGCGGGGAACTCCGATTCAACTTCCAGGGGGACACGACGGTCTGGTCGGGGGCCGGGGCCTTGATACGGAACGGGCGCGTCTACATGGGGTCCGTCGCCGTCTCTACCGACCTGGGCGACGGCGGCGTTCGGCTGACCCCCGGGAACCCCGACCCGGAACAGCGGCCCGACGTGTGGGAGGCTGACGGGTCCAGACGCGCGCGGTCGGCCGGGTCCCCCGTCGCCACCGGGGGCGCCGTCGTCACGGTCGGCCCGGACGGGGTGGTCGCCGCGTTCCACCCCGAGTCGGGCAGCAGTCACTGGCGGACGGACCTGCACGAGGCGTTCGATCACGTGGGACCGATGGGCGGGGCGGCCGTCTCGCGGGCGGGGTACCTCTGCTACGGGGTCTCTGGGACGGACGGCGACGGCCTCGGCGTCCACCAGACGTCCGACGGTGCCTTCTCCCCGGTGAGCCTCCGCAGTCCGCCCGTCGGGACGCCCACGGTCCGCGGCCGCTCCGCGTACGTCGCCTGCCGGGACGTCGGCGACGGCCCGGCCCTCGTCAGGGTCGACCTCGCCGAACCGGAGACGACCGCGACGCGCGAGTGGGACGGCGTGAGCGCCGTCGCTCCGCCGGCGGTCGCTGGCGACGACATCGTCGTCTGTCTCGAGGATGGACGCGTCACGCGCGTCGGCGGTACCCTCGAGACCGAGCGGTGGTCCACGACCCTGTCCGCCCGGCCGGTCGGGGTCACCACGTCGGCCGACACGGCGTACGTGAGCGTCGCCGACAGCGACGCCGAAGCGGGGGGCATCGTCGCCCTCGCCCTCTCCTCGGGTGACCTCCGCTTCACGGAGTCGCTGTCCCACCCGCTGACGACGGCGCCGACCGTACTCGAGCGCGGCATCCTCGTCGGTGACTCGGCGGGCACCGTCCACGGGTTGGGGGAGTAGGTCACCCCCGCAGAACGACGGCGGGGCCGGTCAGGCTGCCGGATTGAGAACATTCATACCAGCAGACTGTAAGGTTGCCAGTAGGATGGACCGACGGACCTTCTTGGCGAGTCTCACCGCAACCGGCGCGGCCGGCCTCGCGGGATGTGCGGGTGGCTCGGACGGTGGCGGGTCGACGCCCACGCTGGGCACCGAGACGACGACGGCGACGACGAGCGACGGCGCCCTCTTCGAGACGACGACGACCACCACGGTCGTCGACTGGGACTCCCCGGACCTCTCCATCTCGGGGTTCCCGCCGACGTCGCTCAACTACGAGCTCTACACCCGCCGGGCCGTCGACCCGAAGCAACTGTTCGGCAGCCACCTCGGAGGTGAGGGTGGCCTCCAGGCGGACCCGTCGGAGTGGCCGTCGGACCTGACGCGACTGGGACTGCTCTCGAACGTCGCGTTCGACTTCTCCGGAATCGAGGAGTACGAGACGGTCTACGGCGCCGAGCAGGCGTACGCCCTCCGGAAGCGGACCGGCGAGACGGTGACCGAACACGACGTGGACGGGCACGGGACGTGGCTGGTCCTCGACCGGCGCCCTGACGGAACTCGGCCGCTGAACGACGACACCATCTGGGCCGGGATGACCCAGGTCGAGAACCTCGTCCTGTACAGTTCCGTCTCAGAACGCGACTACGACGACCCCGAGAGCGCCATCGTCTCCAGCATCGAGCGCGGCACCGACGTCGAGGACTGGGACAGTACCTACTTCAACCCGTACATTGTCGCCCTCGCCGACCACTACCGGTCTGCGGTGGAGTACGACCCGGTCACGGCCGAGACGAGCGAGTCTGCCACCTTCGCCGTCCCGCGCGAGGAGTTCGACGAGTCGGACGCCGCGTCCGTCTTCCGCGACGACCTCGAGATCCGGTTCGACTCGGTCGAGTCCGTCGACGAGTGGTACGTCGGCCGCGACTCCTACACCGGATTCGACGTCTCCGGCCCCTCCTCTCACGCGCCGTTCCTCCCGAACAGCAGGCAGTGGCACGAGATACTCCGACAGACCGACCCCGAAAGCGACCCGCTCTACGTCGACGCACAGATGGTCGCCCTCGACTCGGTACAGCGGGCCACGGACGTGTTCCGGAAGCGCTTCGCGGTCGGGCCGGAGTCGAACTGGTCGTTCGCCGATTCCTTCGACGACGCGGACAGCGCCACCTTCTACGTGACCCGGAACGACGACGGCACCGTCGTCGCCGACCACGTCTGGGGATACATGCAGGGCAACGAGTACGCGTTCAAAGACCGGGACGACCACGGGTCGATCGGCCGCACGATACTCTCCGGGAACGTCGTCATCGACATCTGGTGGAAGGTGGACACGTAGGCGGGCCCCGGTCGCGCCGCTCAGTAGACGGTCCGCGAGCAGGCGCCACAGAGGGCCTGCTCTTTCTTGTCCACCTCGCGGACGGTCGGCGAGAAGTTCATGACACACCGGGGGTCGTCGCAGTGCTCCAGGCCGAGGGTGTGGCCGATCTCGTGGACGACCTCCTTGCGGACGCGGTCGGCGAACACGTCGCGCGCGGGCTTCTCGGAGAACCCGCCGTCGGAGGACGTCTGGAGGCGGTGGGTGGAGACGACACAGCCCCGGCCGTCGAGGTACGCCAGCCCGAAGACGTAGTTGCGGCGCCGGTAGTAGAGGTCCTCGTTGGTGACCGCGAGCGTCTTCTGTCCCTCGGAGACGCGCGTGGCCACGTCGATGAAGTCCTCCGCGCGGTACTGGTCCCGACGGCTGTCGTACGCGCCGCTGGGCACGGACTGCGACGGCGCCACCGACACCTCGCAGTCGTAGACGGCGCGGAGTCCGGCGGAGGCCTCCCGCTTGACGTTTGCGGGCACCTCCCCGACCGGGACGATGTCCACACGCATGGACCGAGGTAGACGACGGTCCGCAATAAACATCCCGCCCGCGGGCGAATGCCAACGGTTTTGCTCGCCGCCGCGCACGCCCCGACCATGGACGTCGACGCGGTGGTCCTCGACGTGGACGGGGTGCTCGTGGACGTGGCCGACTCCTACCGTCGCGCCATCGTCGAGAGCGTCGACCGGGTCTACGGCCGGTCGGTGCCCCGGGCGGCCGTCCAGGCGTTCAAGGACGCGGGCGGGTTCAACAACGACTGGGACCTCACGGACGCCCTCGCCCTGTACGTCCTCGCCAGCGAGGCCGGCTACGGGGCCGACCTCGACGGCTACACGGACGCCATCGCGGCCCGGGGCGGCGGCCTCGACGCCGCCGAGGCCACCGTCGCCGCCGCCCTCGGCGACGACGCCCTCGCCGACGTCCGCGCGCGCTGGGACCGGGACCGCCTCCGCGACGTCTTCCAGGCGCTCTACCTCGGGGCGGACCTCTACCGCGACATCGAGGGCGGCGACCCGCCCGTCGAGACGGCCGGGTTCGTCCACGACGAACCGGTCATCGTCACCCCGGCGACCCGCGAGGCCCTCGCGTCCTACCCGGTGGGCGTGCTCACCGGCCGCCCCGCCGCGGAGGCCGCCATCGCCCTCGAGCGGGCCGGGTTCGGCGACCTGCCCGCGGAGCGGCGGTTCACGATGGACGACTGGGCCGAGGGCAAGCCCCACCCGCGGGCGCTCACCCTCCTCGCGGACCGCCTCGGCGGCGACCGCGTGGCCTTCGTCGGCGACACCCTCGACGACGTGCGCACGGCGCACAACGCCGCGACCGCCGACCAGGCGCGGACCTATCTCGGCGTGGGCGTCCTCACCGGCGGCCTGACCGGCGACGCGGGCCGGCGGACGTTCCGCGAGGCAGGCGCCGACGCCGTCCTCGAGAGCGTGAACGACCTCCCCGACTGGCTGGCCGGAAACTGACGGGTTTTTGCGTCGCGGGCACACGACCAGGGACATGCGCATCGCCCTGCTCGGCGGCACCGGCGACATCGGCGAGGGACTGGCGCTCCGGTTCGCCCGCGACACCAGCCACGAGGTACTGATCGGGTCACGCGACCCCGAGAAGGCCCGCGACCGGGTCGGCGACTACGAGTCCCGACTCGCCGCGGCGGGCGTCGAGGCCGACCTCGGCGGGTTCGGCAACGAGATGGCCGCGGACCGCGGCGACGTCGTCGTCCTCGCGGTCCCGCCCTTTTACGTCCGGGACACGGTCGAGGAGGTGGCCGACCGCCTCGGCGACGCCGTACTCGTCTCCCCCGCCGTCGGGATGGACCGCGACGAGGACGGCTTCCACTACGCGCCGCCCGACGCGGGCAGCGTGACCGAACTCGTCGCGCGGACGGCGCCCGCGGACGTCCCGGTGGTCGGGGCGTTCCACACGCTGCCAGCGGGACTGCTCGCGGACCTCGACGCCGAGATGGACCTCGACACCGTCGTCCTCGGGGACGACCCCGACGCGCGGGCCACGGTGGCGGACCTCGCGGGAGAACTGGACGGCCTCCGCGCCCTCGACGGCGGGTCGGTCGCCAACGCCCCGGAAGTTGAGGGAATCACGCCCTTGCTGATCAACCTCGCGCGGCAGAACGACCTCCACGACGTCGGCGTCGCCTTCCGGTGACGGACGCGTCGACGGCGGCGCGGCCGCTGTCGGCGTCCTCGGCGTCCGGGTGGGGACGGTCGGTTACGCCCCGGCCTCTTCGAGCGCAGCCTCGAGGTCCTCGCGCTGGGTGACCCCGACGAACCGCTGGACGACGCCGTCGTCGTTCTCGACGACGATGGTCGGGATTGACCGGACCTGGTACTGGTTCGCCACGTCCTGGTTCTCGTCGACGTCGATCTTCTCGAACTCGACCGAGTCGGCCCAGTCCGCTTCCATCTCTTCCAGAATCGGTTCCTGGGTCTTGCACGGCCCACACCAGTCCGCGTAGAAGTCCTTGAGTCGGACGGTCATGCCTACCCGGACTTGCCCACCTCGCCGGATAAGCGTTTCTCACACGACGCCGCTTGCCGCGACGTCGGGCGCGGTCGAAAGGTTTAGTGGCGCGCCCGGCCCAGGTGCGAACATGAGCAGCGGTCAGAACTCCGGCGGGCTGATGTCGAGCGCGGGGCTGGTCCGGTACTTCGACGCCGAGGACCGGAACGCGTTCGCCTTCACCCCCGAGATGGTCGTCGGGTTCGGCGTCACCTTCGGCGTCCTGGTCATCGTGTTGAACCTCGTCGCCTGACGCCGATGGGCCGCACCGTCGGGGTCGTCGCCGTCCAGGGCGACGTGTCCGAACACGCCGCGGCGGTCCGTCGCGCCGCCGCCGCCCACGGCACCGACGTCGAGGTGTGCGAGGTGCGCGACGCCGGGGTCGTCCCCGACTGCGACGCGCTCCTCCTGCCGGGCGGGGAGTCGACGACCATCTCCCGGCTTCTCGCCCGCGAGGGCATCGACGACGAGATTCGCGCTCACGTGGCCGCCGGCCGACCCGTCCTCGCCACCTGCGCGGGCCTCATCGTCGCCTCGCGGGACGCCCGCGACGACCGGGTGGCGACGCTCGACCTCCTCGACTGTTCGGTGGACCGGAACGCCTTCGGTAGACAGCGCGACAGCTTCGAGGCCGCCGTCGACGTGGCCGGCCTCGACGACCCGTTCCCGGCCGTGTTCATCCGCGCGCCCGCCGTCGCCGACGTGGGCCCCGACTGCGAGGTCCTCGCGACGTGGGACGACCGTCCGGTCGCCGTCCGGGAGGGACCGGTGGTCGGCACCGCCTTCCACCCCGAACTGACCGACGACGCACGCGTCCACGGCCTCGTCGTCTTCGCGTGACCGACGCCCGGCGGGCGGCCGCTCAACGGCGGGGCTTTTCCCGCTGGGGCGCCGAGTGGCGTGCATGGACGCACGCATCGACGCCGTCCGGGTCGCCGGGACGCCGGACGGCGCGGTCCCGGTCGTCTTACTGACGCCCGACGACGAGAGCGACCGCGAGGACTGCGAGGAGGCCGTCCTCCCCATCTTCATCGGCTTCGACGAGGCGGTGAGCATCGCTCGCGGCCTCGACGCCGTCGACATCGGTCGCCCGCTCACCCACGACCTCCTCCTCGACGTCGTCGAGGAACTCGGCGGTCGGGTCTCCCGAGTCGTCGTCTCTGCCGTCGAGGACGGCACCTACATCGCGGACCTCCACGTCGACACGCCGCGGACCGGGGCCGTGGTCGACGCCCGCCCGAGCGACTCGCTGGCCATCGCCGCGCGCACGAACGCGCCCATCGAGGTGGCCGACGACGTCTTCGAGGACGGTCGGAAACCGCGCGCGGAGTTCGCCGACTTCGCCGACATCCGAGAGGTGGCGTCGGTATGACCGAGGAGGACGCCGACGTCGACGCGATACTCGACGACCTGTTCGCCGTCGTCGAGGACCGCAAGCAGACGCTGCCCGAGGACTCCTACACCGCCTCGCTGTTCACCCACGAGAAGGGCGAGAACGCGGTCCTCGAGAAACTCGGCGAGGAGGCGACCGAGGTCGTCCTCGCCGCGAAGGACGGCGACGACGAGGACCTCCTCGCGGAGAGCGCGGACCTCGTCTACCACCTCCTCGTCGTCCTCGCGATGCACGACCTGGACGTCGCGGACCTCCGCGCCGAACTCGCGGTCCGGCGCCCCTAGGGCTCTCCCGGCTGTTTTCGCCCCGGGAACTCCCGGGTCCCCCGGACCTGTCCGCCGAGGAGGCCGGCGACGCCGCTCAGCGCCACCAGCGCGACGGCGCCGGCGACGGTCAGCGCCGGCACGCCCACGCCGCGCTCGATAGCCACGGCGAGGACCGGGGTGAACACCACGTCGTCGAGCACCCCGGCGACGGCGAGCGCTGCGGCGACGACCACCGAGAGCACCGCCCCGGCCGCGCCGACGACGAGGCCGTGCCGGGCGCCCGGCCGCGGGCCGCCCCCCGCGAGGACGCCGCCGACGAACCCGCCGGCGAGGCCGACGGCGGCGTGGCCGACGAGGGGGACGAGCACCGCGCCGAAGAGCACCAACACCTCGACCGCCACGCCGAAGACGACCGCTCGCCACTTCACCCGTGCCATGGTCGCGCTTCGGCGGCGCGGCCGAAAAGCGCCGCGGTACGCGCGCACAGAAAGCCGTTTACGGCTCCGGTTACTACCGAGGCTCATGACATTCGAGCGCCTCCCGACGACGCCACGGTCGGAGGAACTCCTCGACCAGGCCTTCTCGCGGGCGGCGCGGGCGGGCCGCGCCAAGTCGGGCGTGGAGGCGCAGGAGTCGATGCTGCTCACCGCGTCGAACGTCCTCCACGACAACCTCCAGAACGTCGTCACCTCGTGGCCCGACTTCGACGAGGTCGACCCGTTCTACGGCGAACTCGCCGGCGCCGTCGCCCGCCGGACGGTCACCACGGGCGCCGCCACCGACGACGACGCCGAGGCCGACCCGGGCGTCGACGCCCTCCGGACCGACCTCTCGGAGATACAGTGGGCCGCCCGCAAGTCGCGGGCCCTCGGTCGCGAGTACATCGGCCGCCTCCCGGGCGACCCGGACACGGCCCGAAAGCTGCGAAAGCAGGGCTTCGCGCGGATGGCCGACGTCGTCGAGTCCGTCGCCGACAACCTCGCCGCCGTCGGCCAGGCCCGGGACGCGCTCCGGGAGTTGCCCGAGATCCGGGCCGACGACCCCACTGTCGTCGTCGCCGGCTACCCGAACGTGGGGAAGTCCTCGTTCGTCAACGCCGTCACCAACGCCCGCAACGAGACGGCCGCCTACCCGTTCACGACGCAGGCGGTCCGCGTCGGCCACTTCGACCGCGACCACCTGCGCTACCAGATCGTCGACACGCCGGGCCTGCTCGACCGCCCGGCGGCGGAGCGCAACGACATCGAGTCGCAGGCCGTCTCGGCGCTGACCCACCTCGCGGACGTCATCCTCCTCGTCGTCGACGCCTCCGAGCGCTGTGGCTACCCGCTCGCGGACCAGCTCGCCCTGCGGGACGACCTGCGCCGGCGCTTCGACGTGCCGGTCCTCGTCGTCTGCAACAAGAGCGATTACTCGACCGACGTGGACGCCGACCACTACATGAGCGTCACCGAGGGGGAGAACGTCGACGCGGTCCTCGACGCGGCCGTCGACGCCATCGACTACGAACCGGAACTGCCCTTCGAGGCGGAAGCCGGCGCCGAGCGATAGGCTCTTCTCGCGCGCCGTCGACGAGCCCACCGTGACCGGACCCGCTCTCCAGCGGTTCGCCCTCCTGTTGGGACTGCTCGCGCTCGTCGCGAGCGTCCGGCACTGGACGGCTGCCGTCGTGGTCGGCCTCGCGGTCGGCGCGCTCGTCGTCGGCCTCCTCGGACTGGCGCTGTCTCTCCAGCCGACGGCCCGCGACGACCGCTAGGCCACCGCGTACGTGAGCGAGACGTGCGCGGTCACCCGGACCGGGCCGGGGTCGAAGGTGGTGTCGGCGCTCGCGGCGCCGCCAGCGACCCGCGCCTCGTAGGGAATCACGCCGCTGCCGCCCGTCGCGGCGTGCTGGAGGCCGTCGAGTTCGACGCCGGCGGCGGCCGCGAGCGCCTCGGCGTCGGCTCGCCCGTCGGTGACGGCCTCGCGGATGGCCTCGGCGCGCAACTCGCGCTGGCGCTCGGCCGAGAGCGTGAAGGACACGCCGTCGACCCGGTCGGCGCCGGCGTTCGTGGCCACGTCGACGATCCGGCCCGCGCGGTCGGGCGTCGTCCGGACCTCGTAGGCGTGGATCGCGCGGTAGCGACGGGGCGCGTCGGTTTCCCGGGGATCGCGGTAGTCCGGGCCGACGGTGTACTGGGTGGTCCGGACGTCCGCGTCGGCGACGCCCGCGTTCCGGAAGGCGTCGCGGAGGCGGTTCGCGTCGCGGGCGACGAGTTCGCGCGCCCGGTTGGCGTCCGAGGCGGTGGCCTCGACGGCCACCCGGACGACCGCGGCGTTGGGTTCCGCGGTGGCGGTGCCGGTGGCGTCGACCGACACCGTCGGCACGCCGTCGCCGGCCGCGACCTGGGGGGCCACGACGCCGCCCGCGCCGACGCTGGCGCCGGGCGTGCGCGCGTCGGGCGTCGGCTGTACCTGCTGGACGGGCGCGTGTCGGTCGAGGGCCGTCGGCGCCGCGTCGACGGCGCCGAGACAGCCGGCCGTCAGGGCGACGACGGCGACTGCGAGGACGGTCAGGGTGCGTCGGTGCATGCGTCACAGTACGACGGGCACCGAGATAGCCGTATCTCAGCGTGCAGTGACTGTTTCACCCGGCGCTCGCCACCTCGACGAACCGGACCTGCACGGTCACGTCCCGTCCCGTCCGCTCCCGGATTCGCTCCGCGACGTCCCCGGCGAGGCCGGGGAACTGCTCCCCGCCGTCGGGCGGGCGGCCCACCGTGACGATCACCTCCGTCGGCCGGTTGAGGAAGACCCGACGCTCGACGACGACGTCGTACTCGATGACCGAGAGCCCGTCGTAGTCGGCGACCACCGCGTCGGTGGCGTCGCGGCTCTGCTGGCGGAACGTGCCCGTCTGGTAGGACGCGTAGGTCGTCGCGCCGAGGAACGCGGAGAGGAGGAGGATGGCGGCGAGGAGGACGCCCACGCGCTCGATGGTCGCCGTCCGGGCCTCGCCGAAGTCGAAGAAGCCCTCCGGGCGGTAGCCCTGTATCCAGAGGACGACCAGCGCCGCGAGGTTGATGGAGAGCCAGTTGACCAGACCGAGGATGCCCGCGCCGGCGCTGACCGCCGGCATGCCCCACGCGGCGCCGATGCCCACCGTCGCCGCCGGCGGCACGAGCGCGACGGCGATCATCACGCCCACGAGGGCCGTCGAGACCCCGGTCGAGAGACTCAGCACGCCGGCGGTCCCCGCGCCGATGGCCACCGCGAGCGAGAGGAAGTCCGGCGAGAGGCGCTCGCGTATCTCCGGGATGGCCGTGATGTCGGTCCCCGGCGGGACCAGCCCCGTGACCCGGACGGTGGCGGCGAACACCCCGGCCGCGACGATCGCGAGCCCGAAGCCCAGCACCTGGAGTTTCACCCCCCGGAGGAACATCTCGCGGTCGTTGACCACGGTGCCGACGCTGGTCGCCATCGCCGGGCCGATGAGCGGCGCGATGACCATCGACCCGACGACGACGGCCGGCGAGTCCAACAGGAGGCCCGCCGTCGCGATGACCGCGCTCACCGTCGTCATCACGAGGTAGGTGGTGAGCGCCGGCGCCAACTCGCCAGCCCGCGCCACCAGCTCCTCCCTGGCGATGCGGTCCTCGCTGCCCGTCTCCTCCTCCTCGGCGTAGCGCTCCTGGAGTTCCTCGAACCGTCGCGAGACCACCGTCTCCGCGTCGAGGATGATGGTGTAGGACTCCTCGTCGAGGCCGGCCTCGCGGAGCGACTCGAGCACCGGTTCCACGGCGTTCGTCGGCAGCGGAAACGTCACGACGGCGGTGTACTCGCGACCGCTGGTCTCGTCGGTCACCACGTAGTCGACGCCCTCGTCGTCGAGTGCCGAGAGGACGGCCTCCCGCTTGCCGGCCGGAATCGTGACCTGGACGAGACGCACGTCGATGCCGACGCCTGGGGGGGTGAAAAACCCGACGGCGACCCGGCGGGGCGTCCCTGCGGCCGACCGCGGCCTGAACGCGGCGCTTATCCCCGTCGACCGGCTACCGGCGGGCATGTTCGAGACGCGACCGGACCGCGGCGCCGAGGTCGTCCTCGTCGGCCGGTCGAACGTGGGCAAGTCGACGCTGATGCGCCGACTCACCGGGCACGACGTCTCGACCGGCAAGCGGCCGGGCGTCACGCGCGAGCCGAACCACTACGACTGGGCCAGCGAGGACTTCGTCCTCACCGACCTCCCGGGCTTCGGGTTCATGTCCGGCGTCCCCGAGCAGCGCCGCGAGCAGATCAAGACCGACGTGATCCGCTACCTCGAGGCCAACGCCGACGCCACGCTCGCCGGCGTCCTCGTCCTCGACGGCAAGGCCGCCGTCGACATCATCGACCGCCACTCCGGTGACGACGTCCCCTACGACGTGGAGATGTACTACCTGCTGGAGGACCTCGGAATCCCGCCGGTCGTCGCGGTGAACAAGATGGACAAGGTCGACGACCGGGACGAGCGACTCGACGCCGTCGTCGACCGCCTCGGCCTCCTGCCGCCCTGGCAGCAGTGGCGCGGGGAGACGGTCGCGCCCATCTCCGCCAAGCAGGGCCGCATCTCGGCGCTGGAGGAGGCGGTCCGCCACCACCTCCACGAGGCGGGCCGCGACGACCTGTTCAAGTTCTTCTAACCGAACTTTTTGCTGCGGGGGGCGCTCCCTGCAGTCGCGCCCCCCTTGCAAAAACTTCGATGAAAAAGACCGCACGCCGGAATCGGGCTCGCAGGCACTTCCCGCAGTCGCGCCCCCCTTGCAAAAACTTCGATGAAAAAGACCGCACGCCGGAATCGGGCTCGCAGGCACTTCCCGCAGTCGCGCCCCCCTTGCAAAAACTTCGATGAAAAAGACCGCACGCCGGAATCGGGCTCGCAGGCACTTCCTGCGGTCTCGTCGCCCGGCCGGTCAAAACGTGCGTGAAACGCGACCTTTTCTCGGGGGTGCTCCCGCTGGTCGCACCCCCGCAAAACGCCGATGAAAAGACAGCACCGCACGGCGCCGCTCCGTCACACCACCACGTTCACCGGGTCCTCGCCGGACGCGAGGTTGTGGACGCTCGCGCGGACGAGGCGGGCGACGTCCTCGTAGTACTCGGCCGTCCACCCGGCGTTGTGGGGAGAGACGATGACGTCCTCGTGGCCCCAGAGCGGCGACTCCTCGGGCAGGGGCTCCTCCTCGAAGACGTCCAGCGCCGCGCCCGCTATCTCGCCGTCGTCGAGGGCGTCGACCAGCGCCGACTCGTCGACGACGGCGCCGCGAGCGACGTTGACGAGGTAGGCGTCCTCGCGCATCGCCGCGAACGCCTCGGCGTCGATCAGCCCCTCCGTCTCGGGGGTCAGCGGCGTCGTGACCACGACGAACCGGGCGTCGGCGACGGCCTCGAGGAGGCGGTCGGGCGTGTACACCTCCCTGACCGTCGGGGGCACGGCGGGCGTGCGCCGCACGCCGACGACGGTCATCCCGACGCCGTCCGCGCGGGTCGCGACGCCCCGCCCGAGGGTGCCCAGGCCGACCACGCAACACCGCTCGTCGAAGACGGTGAAGGCGTCGTCCCAGTCGAGGCGGACCCACTCGCGGTCCTGCTGGTTCGCGACGTGGCGGTGGAGGCGGCGGGCCAGCGCCAGCATCATCGCCAGCGCCGACTCCCCGACGGTGGTGCCGTGGATGCCGGTGCTGTTGGTCAGGGTCACGCCACGCTCCCGGAACCGCTCGAGCGGGAAGCGGTCGTAGCCCGCCTGGATCGTGTGGACCCACTCCAGGTCGTCGTAGGCCTCGATGTACGCGAAGGTGACCACCGCCTCGCAGGCCGCCACCCCCTCGTCGTCGACGACGCGGACCGACACGCCGTTGTCCGCGGCCGCCTCCGCGAGCGCCGCTTCGAGTTTCGTCGGCGGGAACACCGCCGACACGGACTCGTGTACGCCGAGCGTCTCGATGTCCATGTCGCCGGACTCTCCGCACGTCGACAAGTAGGTGGCGGCTCGGTCGTGTGGCCTCGTCACACGGGGCTCGGTGGGGGTAACCCTCGTCACTGCCGCCACCGGAGCGTAGTGAGCACCCCCTCAAAAACCCCGCGGCGGCGGTCAGCCGAACGTGACCACCCGGTCGGCGTCCTCGACGATGCGGACCAACTCGGCCATCGTCGCCCGCGGGCGCAACTCGCCGGCGTCGAGGTCCCGGGAGTCGAGACACGTCCCGCAGGCGAACAAGTCCCCGCCGTCCCGCGCGAACTTCGCGAGCACGCCGTGGGGGTTGAACGCCTCGTGGTCGAGGTCCGGCGCCTCGACGCCGTCGCCGAGGAGGAACGCCTCGACGTCGTGGCCCTCGTCGAGGGCGGCCGTGGCGAACCGGAAGCCGTTCCAGACGCGCTCGGGGTCGTTCGTCTCCACGATGATGCCCAACTGCATGGGCGCGTCGACGGTGCGCTCGCTCTTGAGTGGCCGGGCCGGTTCTCGCCGGGCGAGATCCGGTCGGACCGGGACTCACGCCCCGGGGTCGTCCCAGTCGGCGCGCGCGGCGTGGTCGGCGGCGAGGGCCGCCACCGCGTCGGCGTCGAGGACCCCCTCCTCCGTGATCACGCCCGCGATCAGGTCGGCCGGCGTCGCCTCGAACAGGGGATTGTGGACGTCCACCGCGTCGCCCTCGTAGATGGACGCGCCCTCGCCGTGGTCGACGGCCGCGCCGCCGGCCGGCCAGACCTTGTCGCCAGCGCAGACGGCGTAGACCGGCACGTCCGCCCGGTCGGCGGCAAGCGCCACCGGCAGGGTGCCGACCTTGTTGTGGACGGTCCCGTCGGGCAGGACGGCGTCGGCGCCGACGACGACCGCGGCGGCCGTCTCCCCGCTCCCCGCCGGCGCCCCCGGCCATTCGAGGACGGCGCCCGGCGCCGCGGCGTCGCTGGTCAGGGTCACGTCCAGGCCTGCCCCCCGGAGCGACTCGGCGACGGCCACGCCCTCGCCGCCGGGCCGGGACTCCGCGACGAGGACGGGCACCGCCGCCTCCACGAGCGCCGTCCGGACCGTCCCCGACCGCGAGAGGGTGACCGCCGGCCCGTCGAGGCGAGCGGCGGCGTTCTCACCCGCCCGGTCGTCCGCGGCGAGTGCCGCCGCGATGGTCGCGGTCGCCGCCCGCTCCACCGCGGCTGGGCCGGCCCCCGCGCCGCCCGCGTCGGTCATCACGCGGTTGACCCGGTTCGTCACGGCGGCCATCCCGGGTCGGGCCGCCCGCACCGCCCGCGCGAGGGACGCGAGGTCCGCCTCGGGTCCGGGTTCGCTCGCCTCGGCCGCGGCGTCCCGGAGCACCTCGAGTGCCCGCACCGAGAGGTACGCCGACCCGTGGTCGGCGTCGGCACGGACCGTCTCGACGGTGGGCGCCACGGCGCGGTAGGACGCCCAGAGGTCCGGCACCGTCTCGCGGCGCAGGATCTCGGTCGGCGGCATCCACGCGACCTCGACCGTCTCCTCGTCCGTCTGGACGGCCCGCGACTCGCACTCGAAGAGGTAGGGGTGGACGAGCCACCGGGTCCCCCGCTCACTGTCCTGGACGGGGAACGGGTCGCCCCGCCGGACCGGCGTGACCGCCGACTCGAGACCGGTCTCCTCCCGGATCTCCTCGCGGGCCACCGCGTCGGGGTCGCGCGGGGCGCCCTCGCGGTCGACGGCGTGACCGGCGACGCCACCCCACGCGCCGACGTACGACCCGACCGCCTCGCTCCGCCGCAGGAGGAGGACGTCGGTCCCGTTCCGGAGGAAGCAGGTCACGACCGGCACGTCCCGCACGTCCGCGTCGCCCTCGGTCATGTGTCCGGGGTACGGGCCCAGGGACCAAGGGCGACACGGCCCGACCGACGGCAAGACCTTTGGCGTCGTCCGGCAAAGCCGAATCCATGCCGACCGACCAGATGCCGACGGCACTGTACGTCGACGGGGAGCGACGCGACCCCGCGGGCGACGAGACGATTCCGGTCGTGAACCCGACGACCGAGGAGGAACTCGCCGCGGTGCCCGTCGCCACGGGCGCGGAGGTCGACGAGGCGTTCGGCGCCGCCCGTCGCGCACAGGACGACTGGCGTCTCCGACCGGCCCACGAGCGCGCCCAGCTCGTCAGGGACATCGGCGCCGCCCTCGCGGACAACGCGGACGAACTCGCCGGGATGCTCGTCGACGAGGTGGGCAAGCCCCGCCGCACGGCCGAGGGCGAACTCGTCGGCTCGCAGTCGCTCGCAGAGTACATGTCCGAGTGGGCGACCCGTATCGAGGGCGACATCGTCCCCTCGGAGTCCCGCCGCGAGAGCATCCACCTCCAGCGCCACCCCCACGGCGTTGTCGCGGCCATCACGCCCTGGAACTACCCGGTGGCAGTCACCGTCCGGAAGATCGCGCCGGCCCTCGCCACGGGCAACACCATGGTCGTCAAGCCCAGCGAGGTCACCCCGCTGTCGGTCATGCGCATGGTCGAGATCATCGACGAGGCGGTCGACCTGCCCGACGGCGTGCTCAACCTCGTGACCGGCGGCGGCGAGGTGGGCTCGCGGATGGTCACCCACGAGCAGACCGACTTCGTGACGATGACCGGCAGCCGTGAGACCGGGAAGATCATCATGGAGCAGGCCGCCGAGCGCCTCACCCCTGTCTCGCTCGAACTGGGCGGGAAGGCGCCAGCCATCGTGATGGCCGACGCCGACATCGACGAGGCGGTCGAGGACATCCTCACCGCTCGCATCACCAACACGGGGCAGGTCTGTACCTGCGCCGAGCGCATCTACGTCGAGTCCTCGGTGGCCGAGGCGTTCACCGACAAGTACGTCGACGCGATGGAGTCGGTCCGGTTAGGCGACCCCCGCGACGACGCCCAGATGGGCCCGCAGGTCAGCGCGGCGGAACTCGAGAAGACCTCGACGGCGGTCGACCGCGCCCGCGCGGAGGGCGCGACGGTCCGCACGGGCGGGGAGCGCCCCGTCGGGGAGTTCCCCCGCGGCTACTACTACGAGCCGACGGTGCTCACCGACGTGACCCAGGACATGGACATCATCCAGAACGAGGTGTTCGGCCCGGTGAGCCCCATCGTCGAGGTCGAGGACGTCGACCAGGCCATCGAGTACGCCAACGACTCGCGGTACGGCCTCTCGTCGTACCTGTTCACCGACGACTACCAGACGGCGATGCGGGTGGCCGAGGACCTCCAGTTCGGCGAGACCTACATCAACCGGACGCTCGGGGAGTCCTGGCACGGCCACCACATCGGCTGGAAGGAGTCCGGCCTCGGCGGCGAGGACGGCAAGTACGGCGCGCTCAAGTACACCCAGTTGAAGTCCGTCTACCACAACTACGAGTAGCGCACCCCGTCACTCGCCGACGTCGCGGTCGCCGGCGTCCGCGTCCGGGAGGAACCGTGGCCGGGTCACCGGCTCGAGTCCCTCGGCCTCCAGCCGCCTGTTCTCCTGTTCGACCCGCATGCTCAGCAGGCGCTGTATCTCTCGCATCCGGAACGCCACGGTCCGCAGGTCGCCCTCGTCGGTCGACGGTGCGCGCTCGGTCCGCTGGGGAGCGTCTCCCATGGCCCGTGGTGACGTCCCCCAGCACCGAATAGCCACCGGCCACGCGGCGGGTCCGGGAGACACTTGTAGCGCGCCGGGAAACTCCGACACATGCGCGCGGCAGTGCTCACCGACGTCGAGACGTTCGAACTGCAGGAGCGCCCCCGACCGGACCCGGGTCCCGGTGAGGTGCTCGTCCGCGTCCGCGACGTCGGCATCTGTGGCTCGGACGTCCACTACTACGAACACGGCCGCATCGGCGACTACGTCGTGGAGGACGAGTTGGTCCTGGGCCACGAGAGCGCCGGCGAGGTCGTCGAGCCCGGCGACGGCGTCGACCTCGACCCCGGGACGCGGGTCACCCTCGAACCGGGCGTCCCGTGCGGGCGGTGTGCGCACTGCCGGCGCGGCGAGTACAATCTCTGTCCCGACGTCGAGTTCATGGCCACCCCGCCCGACGACGGGGCGTTCGTCGAGTACGTCGCCTGGCCCGCCGACTACGTCTACGAACTCCCCGAGGCGGTCTCGACGGCGGCGGGGGCGCTGTGTGAACCGCTCTCGGTCTGTCTGAACGCCTGTCGCCGCGGCGACGTGGGGCCGGGCGACGCCGTCCTGGTCACCGGCGCCGGCCCCATCGGGATGCTCGCGGCCGAGGTGGCCCGCGCCCGCGGCGCGACCGACGTGCTGGTCTCGGACGTCGTCCCGGAGAAACGCGACCGGGCCAGCGAGCGGGGGGCCGACGCGGTTCTCGATCCCTCCGAGGCGGACCTGGCCGCGGCGGTGGCCGCCCACACCGACGGTGCGGGCGCGGACGTCGTCATCGAGGCCTCGGGCGCGCCGGCCGCCATCCGGTCGACGCTCGACGCGGTCCGGCGCGGCGGCACCGTCGTGTTCGTCGGTCTCGCCGGCGACGGCGAGATTCCGCTCGACACCCACGCGATCATCGACAACCAGCTCGACGTCCACGGTTCGTTCCGCTTCGCGAACACCTACCCCGCGGCCATCGACCTCCTCGCGGACGGCGCCGTCGACGTCGAGGGAATCGTCGACTTCTCGGCCCCGCTCGCGGACGTGACGGCGGCCTTCGACCGGGTCCGGAACGACCCGGCGGTCGTCAAGGGGATGATCGAGGTCTGAGAGACGGCCTACAGGCCGGGGTGGATGGTCGCGCGGAAGGCCTCGCCGCTGCCCTGGGCCTCGTAGGCGTCGGCGGCGTCGTCGAAGCCGACCTCGTAGTTGAACAGGTCCGCGTAGGGGAACCGGTCCTGGGTCTGGTCGAGCATCGAGATGGCCGTCTCGAACTGGTTGGGCGGGTAGGCCAGACTGCCGTAGACGTCGAGTTCCTTCTGGACGACCCGGGTCGGGTTGACCTCCGTCTCGCCGTTGTAGGCGTAGTGACCCACCTCGACGACGGTGCCGGCGTTGTGCGGCAACTCGAGGGCCTGCTGGAAGGCGACCGGGACGCCCACCGCCTCGACGACGACGTCGGGGCCGTTCCCGCCGTTCGAGAGCGCGTGAACGGCGTCGAAGTAGGCCTGCTCGTCCTCGTAGTCGGTGAAGTTCACCGTGTCGGTGGCGCCGAACTCCCGCGAGAGGTCGAGGCGGTCCGCCATCTGGTCGATCATGATGACCTGCCCGGCGCCGGCGGTGCGGGCGGCCGCCGCCGTCAGCAACCCGATGGGGCCCGCGCCCTGGATTGCCACGCTCTTGCCGATGCCGAAGCCCTCGCGGGCGTGGGGGATGCCCGGCGAGAACGCTCGCTCGAACGCGTGGGTGGCGACCGAGAGCGGTTCGACGAGGGCGCCCAGCGGCGTGTCGACCGTCTCAGGCAGCGTGTACCACGTCGCGTCCTGCTCGGCGACGACGTACTCGCTCATCCCGCCGTGGGCGTGGGGCGGGTCCTCGACGTTCCGGAAGCCGTAGACGCGGCGGTCGTTGCAGGCCAGCGGCCGGGTCGGCATGTTGTTGCAGTACCAGCAGTCGCCACAGGAGATGCCCGGGACGATGGTGGCCGCGTCGCCCTCCGAGACGGGTTCGCCCGCCGAGTCCGTCTCGACGTTCTCGCCCACCTGCTCGACGACGCCGACGAACTCGTGGCCGGGGACGACCGGCCAGTCGAGGTCCATCCCGCCCTCCATCATGTGGACGTCGGTGCCACAGATGCCGTTCCGCTCGACGCGGATGAGCACGTCGTCGGGGCCGGGGTCACCGATGTCTATCTCGCGCTCTTCCAGTTCGCCCGGGCCGGCCATGACTAGCGCACGGGATTGCATACCACCGGCCAGTTCCGCCTCCCGGACCAAAGCCTTTGGCGTCCCGGAATTTCGGCGCGGACCGGCCCGCTTTTTACCGCCGCCGCGCAACTCCCCACGATGCACGCGTTCGCGGTGCCCGGTCTCCCGGAGGTGCGTCGCGGCGACGACGTCGCCGCCCTCCTCGCGGGGGCGGGCGCGTTCGAGGACGGCGACGTGGTGCTCGTCGCGAGCACCGTCGTCTCGAAGGCGGAGGGACGCACGGCCTCGCTGTCGGCGTTCCCCGCCGGACCACGGGCCGTGGAGGTGGCCGACCGACTCGAAGCCGTCACCGGCGAGTCGAAGGACCCCCGGTTCGCCCAGGCCGTCCTCGAGGAGTCGACCGACGTCCTCCTCGAGGCGCCCTTCCTGCTGACCGAGACGCCCTTCGGCCACGTCGCGGTCAACGCCGGCATCGACCGCTCGAACACCGGCGGCGCGGACCTCCTCTTGCTCCCGGTGCGACCGGCCGAGAGCGCCGAGCGCATCCGCGCGGGACTGGCTGACCGGACGGGCGCCGACGTGGCCGTCGTCGTCACCGACACCTCGGGACGGCCGTTCCGGACCGGCCAGCGGGGCGTCGCCCTCGGGTGGGCCGGCGTCCCCGCCGCGCGGGACTGGCGCGGCGAGACCGACCGCGACGGTCACGAACTCGAGGTGACCGTCGAGTGCGTCGTGGACGAACTCGCGGCGACGGCCAACCTCGTCTCCGGCGAGGGCGACGGCGGCACGCCCGCCGTCGTCGTCCGCGACTGGTCGTTCGGCGACCACGACGGCTCGGACGCCCTCTTCCGGGACGTCGAGACGGACTTCGTGCGACAGGCCCTCCGCGAGTGGACCTACGAGCCCTGATCGGGACGGCGGCGGGCCCGGAAGCGGGGCCTTAACAGCCCCCCCGACGTAGCCACGCGAGACGGCGGCCCGCGACGCCCGACAGGGCGGGCCGTTTCGCTCCCATGCACGGCATCGAACTCACTCCCGAGATACCCGTCGAGCGCGTCGCCGCCCTCGCCGAACGCGCCGAGGCCGCCGGCTTCGACGCCGTCTTGACCTCTTCGCACTACAACAACCGCGACCCGGTCGTGACTCTCGACCGCGTGGCCGCAGCGACCGACGGCGTCCGCCTCGGCCCGGGCGTCGCCAACCCCTACGACACGCATCCGGTGCGCCTCGCCTCGCAGGTGGCGACCCTCGACGAGGTCAGCGACGGCCGCGCGATACTCGGCCTCGGCGCGGGCGACCGCTCGACGCTCCGGAACCTCGGGGTGGACCGCGACCGGCCGCTCCGCCGGGTGCTGGAGACGATGCGCGTGGCCCGCCGCCTCTGGGCGGGCGAACGGGTCGACCACGACGGCACGTTCGCGGCCGTGGACGCCGGCCTCAACTACCCGGCGCGCCGCGTGCCCGTCTACGTCGGCGCGCAGGGCCCCGACATGGTGCGGATGGCGGCCAAGCACGCCGACGGCGTCCTCTACAACGCCGCCCACCCCGACGACGTGGCGTGGGCCGCCGACCGCGTCGCGGAGGGGCGGGCGGCGCGGCCCGCCGACCGCGCCGCTCCCGAGTTCGTCGCCTTCGCCAGCGTGAGCGTCGCCACCGACGACGCGGCCGCCCGCGAGGCCGCCCGACCGCCGGTCGCGTTCATCGCAGCCGGGGCGGCCCGTCCGGTTCTCGACCGACACGGCGTCGACCCGGACCGGGCGGCGGCGGTCGGTGCGGCCATCGAGGCGGGGGCGTTCTCCGAGGCGTTCGACCTGGTGACCGACCGGATGCTCGACGCGTTCTGCGTGGCGGGCACCGTCGAGACGGTGGCGGCGGACCTGGGCCGGATTCTCGCGTACGCGGACGGCGTCGTCGTCGGGTCGCCTCTCGGGCCGGACCGGGAGCGCGCGATTACGCTCGCGGCGGATGCTCTCGACCGGGCCGGTCGGGCGTGACCAACTCGAGGAGGGCGCCGACGGTCAACGCGCCGAAGTAGCCGACGGCCGCGGTCATCAGCACCGCGCCCATCACGACGAGGATGGCCGAGAGCGGGTCGGCGGTGGCCGCGTTCAGGATGTACCCCACGAGCGCCGCGACGTCGTCGATTGGCCAGACCATGCCACGAACTTCGCGTGCCGTCCCTTCAACGTTCGGCATCGCCCGGCGGCAGTGTACAGAGACGGGTCGAAGCTGACCGGTTGGATTCGCCGCGACATCCGGCGTCTTTGGTGGCGTGAACGGGCGAGACAGCCGAGGGCGTTCGGCTGTTCCCACCGACTCCATCGCTGTGAACTGCGTCCCCGAACACGACCCGTCCGGCGACGTCGGGAGGTTCAAGGTGGAGGACGACCAACCTGTGCGTCGTGTCCGAGAACACGCGACTCGACACCTTTCTCTCCGGTGCCGACGAGACGCCCCCGCCGGACCGGGACGACGGGGTCGAGGCGCTGCCCACGACCTACCGGTTCGACCCGGCCGGCGGGCCGTGTGCGGACTGTGGCGCGGTCGTCGAGCGGCGCTGGCAGACCGCGGCGGGTCCCGTCTGCGGGGCGTGCAAGGCGTGGGACGCCTAGGCAAGACACATAACGGCGCACACCCTATGCCCGCGCACTTCACGGCGGCGCGGCGCCGAGCCAACTCATGACAGACGCGAACACGAATCCGAGTGCGACGGCGGCCGGCGACGCGGGGGTGGGCGGAGCCGACCGTCTCCCGGTCGAGGACGCCCACCGCCTCGCGACGGACCTCATCGAGAACGTCGAGACGGTCATCGTCGGCAAACACGACGTCATCGAACACATCGTGACGACGGTGCTTGGCCGCGGCCACCTCCTCCTCGAGGACGTCCCCGGAGTCGGCAAGACGGTCCTCGCCCGCGCGGTGGCCCGGTCGGTCGACGGGTCGTTCAAGCGCGTGCAGTTCACGCCCGACCTCCTGCCCTCCGACGTGACGGGCGTGAACGTGTTCAACCAGAAGAGCCACGAGTTCGAGTTCCAACCCGGGCCGGTCTTCGCGAACGTCCTCCTCGGCGACGAGATCAACCGGGCGCCGCCGAAGACCCAGTCCGCGCTCCTCGAGGCCATGGAGGAACACCAGGTGACCGTCGACGGCGTCACCCGGCACGTCCCCGACCCGTTCGTCGTCATCGCGACGCAGAACGCCGTCGAGCGGGACCGGACCTACGACCTGCCCATCGCCGAGGTGGACCGCTTCATGAAGAAACTCGAACTGGGCTATCCGACCGAACGTGAGGAGAGCGAAGTGCTCCGGCGGGTGGTCGGGGGCCACCCCATCGACGACATCGAACCCGTGGCGTCCGTCGAGGACCTCCGGCGCGCCCGCGCCACCGCGGCGAAGGTGACCGTCGAGGCGCCGGTTCGCAACTACGTCACCCGCCTCGTCGGCTACACCAGGGAGCACGCGGCGCTGGGGGTCTCTCCCCGCGGCGCCATCCGCCTGCTCCGCGCCTCGCAGGGCCGCGCCATCCTCGACGGCCGCGACTACGTCGTCCCCGACGACGTGAAGGCCGAGGCCGTCCCGACGCTCGCCCACCGCGTCCGCACCGAGGAGGGCGACGCGGCGGGCGCCGGCGCGGCGACCCGCGTCATCGAGGACGCACTCGACGACGTCGCCGTCGAGTAACATGTCCGCGCCCACGACCGACGCCGTCGTCGCCGCCCCCGCGTCCGTTCTCGGGACGGCACGGGACGCCCTCGGGGCGGTCAGCGACGCCGTCGGCCACCTCCCGCGGCCGACCCGTCGGGGCGTCGCGGTACTGGTGGTGGTGCTCGCGGCCACGGGCATGGCGCTGACCGCCGGTCGGCGGAGCCTCGACGTGGTCGTCGTCGCCGGTCTCGCGCTCCTCCTCGCCGGCCTCGCGGGCGTCCTCCGCGTCGAAGCGCCGACGGTGACCAGAACCGCGGTCGAGTTCGGCACCGTCGGGGAGAGCGTGCCGGTCGAACTCGGCGTGCGGGCCCCGAACGACCCCGTCGTCACCGTCCGGGACGCCCTCCCGGCGGGCGTGACGGGCGCGGCCGCCTTCGAGGCGGTGGCGGACGGGCGCCCGCTCACCTACGACGCGCACCTCCGGACGCGGGGGCGGCACGAACTCGGGCCGGCCGTAGTGACGGTCCACGACGCGTTCGGGTGCTGGGCGCGCCGGTTCCCCGCCGGGCCGACGGCGACGGTCCTCGCGGTGCCGCGGACCCGCGCTCTCCACGGACGGTCGGGTCTCCTCTCGGGGTACACGAGCGTCGCCGAGGAGCGCAGCGAGTTCGAACGCCTCCGCGAGTACCGCCGGGGCGACGCCCTCCGCGACGTGAACTGGAAGGCCTCGGCCAAGCACCCCAGCGACCTCGTCGTCACCGAGTACGGGAGCGCCGCCAGCGGTGCCGCAGTCCTCGTCGGGGTGGACGCCCCCGACGCCGACCACGCCGACGCGGCCGCCGAGGCCGCCGCCAGCGTCGCTGTCCACCTCTTCGAGGCCGGCCTCGCGGTCGGCGTCGTCACCCCCGACGGTCGGGTCGTCCCGGCGCGGGGAGAGGGGCATCGCCGCGAACTGCTCGCCGCCCTCGCACGCTTCGAGGCCGCGCCGCTCCCGGCCCCGGAGACCGAAGACGCCGACGTCGTCGTGCGCGCGACAGGCGACGCGGTCGAGGTGCTCGCCGACGGGTCCGCCGTTCGCTTCGAGGCCCTCCTCGCGACGGATGGGGCGGACTCCCCGGACGACGCCGGTGGGCCGACCAGGGGGGTGAGTGCGTGACCGAGACCGTCTCCTTCCCGGTGGTCGGCGGTCGGGTCGCGTGGCCGGACCTCCTGCGCGGCGGGGCCGCCGTCTCGGTCGCGGTCCTCGTCGGGTCCTACCTCGCGGTGCTGTTCCACGTCGTGACGGTCGTCGGCGGCGTCGCCGCGTTCGTTCCGCTCGTCGTCGCGGTCGTCTCGCTCGCGGTGCTCCTCGGCCGGTACGTCGACGTGCGGGTCGCGGCGGCGCTGGGCGCGGTGATGCTCGTCGGCGGACTGACCGCCTACCTCGTCGCCGTGCCGACGGCGACACTCGACGCCGGGACGCTCCAGCAGGTCGGCGCGGACGTCGTCTCGTTGCTCACCGGCTTCTCCGTGCTGCAGTTGACGCGGGCCGGCGTCTGGGCGCTCGCGGTCACGCCCGGTCCGACCTTCCTGGCGACGTACCTCGTCGTCCGGGGCTCCTACGTCCGCGCCGCCGCGGTCGGCGCCCTCACCCTCGGCTTCTTCGTGCTGACGGGGGACAGCACCCTGTTCGGGACGCTCGCGGGCACGCTCGGCGCCGCCGGGGCGCTCGGGTTCGCCACGCTCGCCCGCCGCGGCGCCGGTCGGGAGGGCGTCGAGGCGGTCGCCATCGGCCTGGCGTTCATGATCGTGGCCACGGCCGCGGCCGGTGCCGTCCCGCAGGCCACCGGCGGTGGCGGCGGGTCCGGCCCGACGACGGGAGGCGCGACGACGACGCTCGAGGGCTCGCTCACCGCCGACGAGCGCCGCGCCGAGATACAGGGTCCGATCACGCTCTCTCCCCGCGTGCGGTTCACGGTGCAGGCGTCCCAGCCCGAGTACTGGCGGGCCGGGGCTTACGACCGGTTCACCGGGTCCGCGTGGGTGCGGACCGGACAGACCGACCCCGTCACCGGGACGCTGTTCCGGCCGGAGGGGCCCAGCGACCGCGTCGTCCAGCGCTACCGGTTCCGCGACACCGTCGGCGTCCTCCCGGCGGCCGCCGAACCGTACCGGGTCCGGGGAGACGTGGGCGTCCTCGCGACCGACCAGCGCACGATTCGACCGAACCGGACGCTCCAACCCGACGAGAACGTCACGGTCACGAGCTACGTCCTCAACCGCTCTGTCGCCCACCTCGACGACGCCGGGACCGACTACCCGCCGACCATCGAGGAGCGCTACCTCCAGGTCCCCGGCGACACCCCCGACCGCGTCGGCGACCTCGCGGACCGCGTGACCGCCGACGCCGAGACGCCCTACCAGACGGCCGTGGCGATAGAGAAGTACCTCGAGGCCGAGAAGAGCTACTCGCTCGACGTCGAGCGCCCGGAGGGCAACATCGTCGACGGCTTCCTCTTCGAGATGGACCAGGGGTACTGCACCTACTACGCGTCGAGCATGGTGACGATGCTCCGCGAGGAGGGCGTCCCCGCCCGCTTCGTCGTCGGCTACACGCAGGGCCGCCGTCTCGGGGGCGAGGAGTACGTCGTCCGGGGCCTGGACTCCCACGCGTGGGTCGAGGTCTACTTCCCCGAGTACGGGTGGGTCCGGTTCGACCCGACGCCGGCCCAGCCACGGCGCGCCGCGGAGCGCCAGCGCATCCAGGAGGCCCGGTCGAGCGGCGCCGTCGGCGTCGACGTGGCCGAGCGCCAGTTCCGGGACGTCGAGGTGAACGTCACCACGACCACCGTGAACGAGTCGTTCAACTACAGCGACCCCGGCGTGGAGACCGGACCGACGGCCGGCGCGAACGCGACCACCGCCCCGTCTCGCGGTCCCATCGGCGGTGCCGACCTGCCCGAACTCCCGGACCCGGAGACGCTCGCCGTCTGGGCCGTCGTCGGCCTCGGCGCCCTCGCGGTCCTCCGGCGCGCGGGCGTCCTCGAACGGGGCTGGCGGGCCGTCTGGCTCCGCTACCAGCCCGACGGCGACCCCGACGAGGTCGTCGAGGGGGCCTGGTCGCGCGTGGAGTACCTGCTCGGACGGACGCGGCGCCATCGCTACGCCGACGAGACGGTCTCGGAGTACCTCCACCACGTCGCCGCCGACGACCGGGCGCGCCGGGTGGGCGAGATCCGCGAGCGGATGCGCCACGCCGGCCACGTGACGCCGGCGCTCGCCGAGGAGGCGCGGGAACTGGCGGCCGAATTCGTCGCGGAGCGGGCCGGCGACAACGTTTAATGGGTTGCTTTCGTAGCCCACGCTTGTAATGTCGGAGATCTGCTCGCTGTGCGGCGAGCAAGCACGCAACCCTGTCGCACTGCTCACGACCCACGCGCTGGCCGACCCGCGGTGGTACCGTGAGTGAAATCTGCTCGACGTGCGGGCTGCCCGAGGAACTCTGCGTCTGCGAGGACGTCGCGAAGGAGTCCCAGCAGATCCAGATCCGCATCGACGAGCGCCGCTACGGGAAGGAGGTAACGATCATCGAGGGGTTCGACCCTCGCGACGTCGACCTGGACAGCCTGTCCTCGGAACTCAAGTCGAAGTTCGCCTGTGGCGGGACCGTGGAGGACGACCAGATCGAACTCCAGGGCAACCACTCCGGGCGCATCGAGGACTTCCTCCGCGACCGGGGATTCAACGTCGCCTGACCCGCTCCGTTCTCACTCGTCTCGCCGCCGCGAGCGGCGCCACCGTCAGAATGGCGCGTCGACGTCGCCGTCCGCCCGTTCGCCCGCACCCGACGCCCGGTCTCCCTCGCGGCCGCGGACGAGGTCGTGGTCCCGTCGCCACGCCGTCAGACCGCCGGCGAGGCTCTCGATGCGGGCGTCGGCAAGTCCCTCGTAGGCGGCTAGCAGTCGGGCCGCCTGCACGCTCGCTTCGCCGTGCGGACAGACCGTCACCACGCGCTCGGCGCCCGCGAACTCCGGGGCCCTGTCGACGAGTTCCGGGAGGGGGACGCACTCGCTTCCGGGCAGGTGGCCGCGCCGGAACGCGGCCCGGTCGCGGACGTCGATCACCCGGGCGCCGTCGGGGAGGAGGGCCGCGAGGTCCGCGGTCGATATCTCGCCGTCCATGGGCGTCGCTGGGCGCCGGACGCGGATAAACCTACAGGTAGCCGTCGGCGCGCGCGAGCAACAGGCCCTCCAGCGTGGCGTCGTTGACGGGCGCCTCGCGCGCCGTGGCGAGCGCCTCCTCGACCGGGACGCGGCGCACGTCGATGAACTCGTTGCCGTCCGGGTCCGGATCGCCGGGCGTCAGGTCGCGCGCCACCACGAATCCCCGGCGGTGCCGGAGGACGCCGGTCGAGCACCAGACGTCCTCGACGTGGGTCACCTCGCCGGCGGCGTAGCCCGTCTCCTCGCGGAGTTCCCGCCGGGCCGCCCGCTCGTAGGCGGCCGGCGTCGGCCCGGGGTCGTTGCCCGAGGCGTGCCCCCGCCGCTCGTCCGGGGCCGGTGCGTCCCGGTCGGTCCACTCCACGATGCCGGCGGGGAGTTCGAGACAGCGCCGCCGGATGGCCGGGCGGTACTGCTCGACGACGACCACCGCCTCCCCGTCCCGGGCGACGACGACCACCGCGGGGGCGAGTTCCGCCCAGTAGTAGCGCTTCGCGGTGCCGTCCGGCTGGTCGACCTCGTCGTAGCCCCCGGCGTACCAGCCCGTCTCGTACTCGACGCGGGACTCCCTGACGTGCCACTCGCTCATGGCCGGGGATCGCGCTCCCGGCCCTTGAGTCGTTCCGTCACTCGCTCTCGGCGTCGGCCGCGTCGTCCCCGGACCCAACGGCGAGCACGTCCCGGTAGACCGTCCCGTGGGCCTGTCGCCGGAGGGCCGCCACGGCGGCGTCGCGCTCGTTCTGGTAGGTGACGGCGACCACCTCGCCGGCGACCGGCGCGGGGTGGAACGCCACGTTGTCGACGTGGTCGCTCCCCTCGACCCGCGGGTCGAGGTCCGGGTGGGCCTCGCAGTACGCCTCGAACTCCTCGCGGCTGCCGACGTACACCCGAAGGAGCGAGGCGTACAGGGCGTCACGGGCCGTCTCGACGACCTCGCCGGTGACCCGTTCGCGGTACTCCTCCCGGTCCATCTCCATCGTGCGGGCCACCTCCCGGGTGACCGTCTGTGCCGCCCCAGCGAGTTCCCGGTACTGCGTCTCGACCTCGGATTCGTCCGCCGGTTCGAACAGTCCACGGCGCTCCATGCCCGGCCGTGGGCGCGCCGCGGCCAAAACGTCGATGGAACGGCCGCACCGCACGGCCGGTCCCCGCCCTCGCGTCGCTCGAGCGCCCGGACCGTCGACGGAACGTCCGCAGTCGGTCTACTCGTCGTCGGCCGTCCCCGCCTCGTCGGCCCGGTCGTCCGCGTCCGCCTCGTCGAGGCCGTACATCCGCTCGGTCATCTCCCGTGCCTCCCGGAGGACCGCCCGGTCGGCGTCGCCCAACTCTGCCCCGCGGTCGGCGACCGGTGCGCTCCCGCGACGACCGGCGGGGTCCTCGCGACCGGCGGAGTGGTCGTGGGCGGACTCGTCTGCCGGCGTCTCCACCTCGTCGGCGTGCTCGACGACGGCCGGCCCGAGCGTCTCGGGGTCGCGCTCCCCCCAGTCGGGGACCGTGTCGTCCAGCCACGACTCGTGGGCGTCGTCGCCGAGGAGTGCGGTGAACGCGAGGTGGTTCGCGAGGTGTTCGGCGTCCACCTCGGGCGTCTCGCAGACGGGACAGGCGTAGTCCATGGCCGGGGTTCGTCGCACAGACGGAAAGTACCTACAGGTCGCGCACGAGGACCAGCGCGTCCTCGCCGTCCTCGTAGTAGCGGGCGACCCGGCGGTCGAACTCGAAGCCGAACGACCGGTAGAGGGACCGGGCGGCGTCGTTGCCGACCCGGACCTCGAGTTTGACCGTCGTCGCGCCCTGGTCCCGGAGGACGGCGAGGGCCCGCGCGAGCAGCGATCGCCCGAGGCCCTCGCCCCGCCGTCGCGGGTGGACCGCGAGGTCCTTCACGTGGCCGACGTCGCGGCCGTGGGTCGGGACGGTGTCCGCGACGACGTAGCCCAGGACGGTGGTGTCCGGGCCCTCGCCCTCGGCGGCGACGAGAAAACCGGGTTCGTCGAGGAACCGCTCGAACGCGGTGAAGGGCCAGGGCTGGGGGAACGACTGCTTCTCGATCTGGAAGACGGCGAGCAGGTCCGCCCTGACCACCGGTCGGACGTCGACGCCGGCCGGGGTCTCCGCGTTCGGGACGTGGGTCACCGTGGCGGCGCTACGGCAAGCCCGCTCTTGAGCGTGGCGGCCCCGGGCAGGGCGCGCCGCCTCAGTCGTCGGCGGGGGTGGCGCCGGACCCGCTCTGCTCGTACTGCTGGCGGGTCAACTGGAGTTTGCCGCCGGCGGCGAGGATGTCGCGCTCGCGCTCGGAGGCGTCGAGGCGCGCGGTGGCCTCCCAGTCGTCGTTGACGCGGACGGTGAACTCCTCGCGACCGGAGCGGACGCCCTCGCCGACGTCCTCGACGATCTCGACGTCGTCACCCTGCTCGATGCGCTCGTAGGCGTCCTCGTCGATGGTCAGCGGGACGAGGCCGAAGTTGAACAGGTTCGCCTTGTGGATGCGCGCGAAGCTCTGTGCGAGGACGCCCTCGACGCCGAGGTACATCGGACAGAGGGCGGCGTGCTCGCGCGAGGAGCCCTGGCCGTAGTTCTCGCCGGCGACGAGGAAGCCGCCGTCCGCCTCGAGCGCGCGGTCGGCGAAGGACTCGTCGACCCGGGAGAGGGTGAACTCCGAGAGCTTCGGGATGTTCGACCGGTACATCAGGATGTCCGAGGTGGCGGGGATGATGTGGTCGGTCGTGATGTTGTCCCCCATCTTGAGGAGGGCCTCGCCCTCGAGGTGCGGGTCGAGGGGGTCCTTCAGCGGGACGTCGCCGATGTTCGGTCCCTTGACGAGTTCGTCGTCGGGCGCCTCGTCGGGCGCGATGAGGTCGGCCTTCGACCCGGTGTAGGCCTCGGGCAACTCGAAGCCGGGCGCCTCGAGGTCACCGAGGTCCTCGGCCAGGTCGCGCGGGTCGACGATCTCGCCCGCGATGGCGGCCGCGGTGGCAACCTCCGGCGAACAGAGGTAGACGCTGTCGTCCTCGATGCCGGAGCGCCCCTCGAAGTTCCGGTTGAACGTCCGCAGGCTGACCGAGTCCGAGGCGGGGACGTGACCGATGCCGATGCAGGCGCCACAGGTCGCCTCGGAGAAGTTCACGCCGGCCGCCATCAGTTCGGCCGTCCAGCCCTCGCGGGCCAGCATCTCGGAGGCCTGCTTGGAGCCGGGTGCGACGATCATCTCGGTCGTCTTGTTGACCTCGCGGCCCTCCAGCATCTTCGCGGCGGGGAGGATGTCCTCGTAGCCGCCGTTGGTGCACGAGCCGATGATGACCTGGTCGACCTCGGTGCCGGCCGCCTCGCTGACGGGGACGACGTTGTCCGGCATCGACGGCTCCGCGATGAGGGGTTCGAGTTCCGAGAGGTCGATGGTGACCTGGTCGGCGTACTCGGCGTCCTCGTCCGGGCCGACCTCGACGAACTCCTCGGCGCGGTCCTGCCGCGCGAGGTAGTCGCGGGTCCGCTCGTCGGTCGGGAAGATAGAGGAGGTGGCGCCCAGTTCCGTCCCCATGTTGGTGATGGTGGTCCGCTCGGGCACGGAGAGGCTCTCCACGCCGGGGCCGGTGTACTCGAAGACCTTGCCGACGCCGCCCTTGACCGTGAGGCGGCGGAGCATCTCGAGGATGACGTCCTTCGCGGTGGCCCACTCGGGCAACTCGCCCTCGAGGCGGACGTTCACGACTTCCGGCATCTCGATGTAGTAGGCCCCACCGCCCATCGCGACGGCGACGTCGAGGCCGCCGGACCCGATGGCGAGCTCGCCCAGGCCGCCCGGCGTCGGGGTGTGCGAGTCCGACCCGAGCATCGTCTTGCCGGGCGCCGCGAAGTTCTCCTTGTGGACGTTGTGACAGATGCCGTTGCCGGGGCGAGAGAAGTGTGCCCCGAACGTCCCGGCCGCGCTCCGGAGGAAGCGGTGGTCGTCGGTGTTCTTGAAATCGAACTGGTAGGTCTGGTGGTCGCAGTACTGGGCCGCGAGTTCGGTCTGGACCTCGTCGAGGCCGAGCGCCTCGAACTGGAGCCAGACCATCGTGCCCGTGGTGTCCTGCGTGAGCACCTGGTCGATCTCGATGCCGATCTCCTCGCCCGGTTCGAGGTCGCCCTCGACGAGGTGATCGTCCAGGATTTTCTCCGTGAGCGTCTGTCCCATAGCGCCCGAATCTCACCACCGGACGGGCATAAATCCAGCCTTTCCACGGAAAACCGCTCCCGCCCACGTGGTCGCCCGCGTCACAGGACCGCTCGCACGGCGACCAGCGTCAGGCCCCCGACGTCGAGGGAGCAAGCGGCGACGAGCGCGGACCCGTGGATGGCGCGGGAGCCCTCTCAGGGGGACCGCGGAGCGTTCGGCGGCCATCGTCGTCCAGCGAAAGGATTTGGTGTCGCGGGGTCGGCCATCCGGTATGTTCCGCTCCGGCGCGTTCGTCGCCGACCACATCACGCCCGTCGACCCCGAACAGGTGCAACCGAACGGCGTCGACCTGACCCTCGACGCCGTCCTCGAACAGGTCGAGACGGGCCGTATCGACCGCGACGGGAAACACGTCGGCGCCCGCGAGGAGCGCGACTCCGAGGGCGGCGTCTACAGCCTCGCTCCCGGCGGGTACGTCGTCCGATACGGCGAGCGGATCGGCGTCCCCGACGACCACGTCGGGTTCCTCCTGCCGCGGTCGTCGCTGCTCCGCAACTCCTGTATGCTGAACACCGCCGTCTGGGACGCCGGCTACGAGGGCCGCGGGGAGGGCCTCATGCAGGTCCACCACGAGATCGAACTCGAGGCGGGCGCCCGCATCGCGCAGTTCGTCCTCGCCGGCGCTGACCACGAGGGCACCTACGAGGGCTCCTACCAGGGCGAGAACCTCTGACTGCAAGGGCCGTTTGACCCACGGGGAGGCACTTACCGCCGGCGCCCGAACGGTCACGCGATGCGCCCTCTCGCCCCGGCCGTCCTCCTCGCCCTCGCGCTCACCGCCGGGTGTCTCGGCGGCGCCGGCGCCGGCACTCCGGCCGCGACGACCGGCGCGCCGACGACGTCCACCACGACGACCGACGGAACCGTGGCCGTCACGACGGACGCTCCGCTCGCGGTCGAGGCCCTCGCCTTCGACCACGCCGACACCGGTTCGACCGCAATCGAGGGCGGCGTCCGATACGATCCGGGGTCCCGGGCGCGACGCTACTACGCGACGCTGCTCACCGCGCGGGCCGAGACCGACCGCCTCGACGCCGGCGTCCTCCCGGCCGACGCCGCGGCGTTCGTGAACGCGACGGACTTCGACGAGTCGGTCCTCGGAGTCGTCCAGTTCTTCCCGGCCTCCTCCGCGCCGGACTACCGGGTCGTCGCCGCCACCCGGGCCGGCGACGCGGTCCGCCTCTCAGTCGACGACGCGGCGCCCGGCAGGACGGCCGACGTCACCGTCGAGACGCTCCTCGTCCGCCTCCCCCGGGGGGAGACGGCGCCCGACCGCCTCGTCGTCACCACCGGGGACGGGGTGCGCTTCGACTCGGATGCGGGCGTCGTCGTCCGCGAGGACGAGCGACCGACGTCGACGACGAGCACGCTCCCCTACCGCGGCGGCCCGGGCGAGAACGTCGACGACCCCCGGGACGTCCACGTCCGGAACGTCGGCCCCTCCTACGACGGCTACCGCGTCCGCGTGACCTACCTCGACCGGCCCGCGTGTCGCGACGCCTCGCCGCCCTGCGCCAGGCCCACGCGGGAGGTGCCCGTCCTCGACCGCCTGGGGAAACTCCACGCGAACGAGTCGCGTACCGTCGCGGACGTGGCCGCCCGCCGCGGAACCTACGTCGTCCACGCGACGGCGATGGTCCCGGCCGGCGACGGCGGGCGACGCGAACTGACCGCCGAGGCGACGTGGCGGGTCAACGACACCGCGAGCGACCTCCGCGTGGTCGTCGCGGACGACGGCGTCGGGATTCTGACCGGCGAGTGACGCCGCCGGCCGTCCCCGACGCTCGCTCGTCACGGGAACGACCGACCCCGGGGAAACGCCGATTGGGCTGGGCGTCCTCACCCGGGACATGGACCTCGCCATCGTCGGCACCGGCACCGTCGGACGGTCGCTCGGTCGCGCGTGGGCCGACAGGGGCCACGACGTGGTCTACGGCTCCCGGCACCCCGAGGAGTCCGCCGCTCCGGGCGGGCCGGTCCGGTCGCGTGCCGCGGCCGCCGCCCACGGCGACGTGGTCGTCCTCGCCGTGCCCGGGTCGGCCGTCGCCGCCGTCGCCGCGGACCTGCGCGAGTCGCTCCGGGGCGCCGTGGTCGTCGACCCGACGAACACCCTCGACCGCACCGCCGACGGCCGGTCGCTGGCGGACGCCGTCGCCGACGCCGCGCCCGGTGCCCGCGTCGTGAAGGCGTTCAACACCGTCGGCGCCGAGGTGATGGCCGACCCGGCGGTGGCGGACGGGACGGCCACGATGCTCGTCGCCGGTGACGACGGCGACGCGGTCGGAACCGTCGTCGACCTCGCCGCAGACGTCGGGTTCGACCCGGTGCGGGCCGGAGACCGCTCGGCCGCGATCATGCTGGAGGACCTCGCCCGCCTCTGGATCCACCTCTCGCGGCGGTACGGCCGGGAGATGGCCTTTCGACTGTTGCGGTGAGCGGTTCGACCGGGGCGGTGACCACGTGGACGGGTTCGGGCGGATTTCGAACGTCGGGTAACTGGCTCGACGGGTTAGTTTGCTGCTGTAACCCCTCCTCCGATGTGCACCCGCGAGCGAACGCAGTGAGCGAGCGGCCTTTTTAGTCCAGTTTTTCGAGGTTCACGAGAGCGTAGCTCTCGTGAGCAAATCGGAAACGTGGAGTTTCCGAGTGTGAGCGGTTCGCGCCGCAGGCGCGAACCCGACGACGAAAAAAGTGGATGGGTTCGGGCGGATTTGAACCAC
>JBDGTT010000023.1:0-89720 GCA_042216525.1 Halobacteriaceae archaeon | reverse complement strand
ACCGGGGTCAACCAGATGGACTACGGTGGCAAGGCGGGCGAGCAACTCGTTGAGACGATGAACAACACCTACGGGAAGGACCACCAGCACCGCGTCCTGGAGATCATGATGGACCAGGACAACTCGAACGCGGTGTTGCGCCACCGCTCGTTCAACGACGCCATCGGCAACCACGACAACGCCGAGATCGTCAAGCAGATCGAGATCGACGGGTACAGCGCGGACACGGTCGCCTCGAAGGCGACGACGTACCTCGAGCAGGACAGCGACATCCACGGGGTGTTCGCACCGTGGACGGGCGGCCCCATCGGCGTCCTGCGGGCGTTCGAGCGCCACGACATGAAGAAAAAGCGGGGGCAGGACGGGCACGTGCCCATCGTCTCGCTGGACGCGAACGCGGCGATCATCGACAACCTGAAGCAGGGATACATCGACTACGTGCCGGACCAGCCGGTGCCGTTCTACGTCCCGCTGGACATCCACTACATGACCGAGTACCTCGACAACGACGAGGACGAGAGCGTCCTCCCCGAACCCGGCAGCAGAGTGACCACGGACGACCTGACGATCAGCGGGGGCACGCACCTGGACGCCAACCCGTGGAAGGAACCGCTGTGGTCGCCGGCGGACATCCGGTCGTTCGTCAGCTTCAACGACGAGGAACTCGGCTTCCCGTTCCTCACCACCGCCATCCCCGTCGTCGGCAAGGACCAGGCCGACGCTCCCTACCTGTGGGGCAACCTGACGCGCAAGATCTGAACGAGTGAGCCCGCAGCCACAATGAGCACGCAAATCGGCAATCTGTTCAGTAGTAGAGACGTCGACTACCTGCTGGTGCAGGCGCTGGAGAACATGATCTGGCCGATTCTGGTCGTCACGTTCCTCGTCTTCACCGTGCTGGTGCCCCAGATATTCGCGTCCGCGGACAACATCTCCTTCATCCTCTACTCGAGCGCCCCGCTGGGACTGCTCGTCCTCGCGGAGTCGCTGTGCCTGCTGAGCGGGAACTTCGACCTCTCGGTGGGCGCGAACGCGGGGTTCTCCGCGATGTTCGCCGCCCTGTTTCTCACGCGGTGGTTCCCGGGCGTCCCGGCGTGGTCGGGCATCGTCGTCGTCCTCGCCGTGGGCGGGGTCATCGGCCTCCTCAACGGCATCTCCATCGGCGTCCTCGGCGTCAATCCCTTCCTGCAGACGCTGACCTTCTTCATCATCTTCGGCGAGGGGACGTCGGTGCTGTCCTCGCTGTCCCTCTCGAACCTCCCCGAGCCCTACCTCTATCTCGGTGACGGGTCGCTCGGCGCGCTCCCCGTCGCCGTCGTCGTTCTGCTGGCCCTCTTCGTGGCCTCCTGGCTCGTCTTGCGGTACTCGCGGCTGGGCATCGCGGTGTACGCCGTCGGTGGCGACCGCAACGCCTCCGACGAGGCGGGCATCAACACCTCCCGCATCATCGTGTTCGTCTACGTGGCTTCGGGCGTCATCTCGGGCCTCGCGGGCCTGCTCTACACGGGCTACATCGGCACCGCCTCCCCGACGCTGGCCGACGGCGCGCTCTTCCCGGCGTTCGCCGCGGCGGTCATCGGCGGCATCAGTCTGTTCGGCGGCCGGGGGAACATCCTCGGCGCGCTCGGTGGCGTCCTCCTGCTCTCGACCATCCAGTCGGGACTGGTCCTGGTGAACGTGGACGCGACGCTGGTGCGGGTCATCAACGGCGTCATCCTGTTGCTCGCCGTCCTGCTGTACACCGGCGAAGAGCGCCTCCGACAGCGCATCCTCTCCGCCTGACCACCCATGTCAGAGACTCCGAATCCGCGACAGAACGCGGCCGACGCCGACGCACAGCCCATCATCGAGATGGCGGGCATCCACAAGAGCTTCGGACGGCTCGTCGCCCTCAACGACGTGGACTTCCAGCTCCGGGAGAACGAGGTGATGGGACTGCTCGGGGACAACGGCTCCGGCAAGTCCACGCTGGTGAAGTGTCTCGTCGGCGTCCACCAGCCGGACGCGGGCACCATCCGCATCCACGGCCAGGAGGTCGACGTCTCCAGCCCAAAGCAGGCGCGGACCTACGGCATCTCGACGGTCTACCAGGACCTCGCGCTCGTCAACGAGTTGACCGTCGCGGCCAACATGTTCCTCGCTCGCAACCCCGTCCGGCGGGTCGCGGGCGTCCTCCCGGTCGTCGACTGGGACGAGATGAACGAGCGGGCCGAGACCATCCTCCGGGAGCGGATGAACCTCAACATCGACCCGACGGCCCGGGTGGAGTTCCTCTCCGGCGGGGAGCGACAGGCCATCGCCATCGCCCGCGCGCTCGTCACCGACCCGGACATCGTCGTCATGGACGAGCCGACGTCAGCGCTCTCGCCCGACTCGGCCAAGCGCGTGCAGGAGCTCATCTCGACTCTCCAGGACGAGGGCATCTCCATCGTCGTCATCAGCCACAACATGGACGAGGTGTTCTCGGTCTGTGACCGCATCACCGTCCTCGACAACGGTGACCTCGTCGGCAGCGTCGACACCGACGACGTCACCGAGAGTCAGGTGGTCGAGATGATGGTCTCCGGACGCATGCCCGCACACCTCCGCTCGGAGGGGGACCCGGACGCGACGCCGGGGTCCTCGACGGCCTGAGGCCGGGGCCGGGAAACATTTAGGTTGCGTGCGGGAGTTTCGCACGCCATGTTCCAGCCACCAGACCGCGTCGTGGACCTGTCACTGCCCGTCGAGGAGGGGATGCCGGTGTGGCCGGGCTTTCCGCACGTCGTCCTCGAGCAGACGGCGCTGCGGGCGAAGGACGGCTTCACGATGGACACGGTGGAGATGCGCACGCACACGGGGACCCACCTCGACGCGCCGCTCCACTTCATCGCCGACGGGAAGACCCTCGACGACTTCGGCGTCGAGAAGTTCATGGGCGAGGGCGTCGTCCTCGACTTGACCCCCTGTGAGAGCGCCGAGACGATAACGGTCGACCGCCTCGAACCATTCGCGGACGACCTCGAGGACGGCGACGTGGTCCTCCTCCACACCGGGTGGGACCAATATCACGGCCGGACGGCCGAGTGGATGTTCGAGTTCCCCCACCTCGCCGAGGAGGCGTCCCGGTGGCTGGCCGACCGGGGGGCGACGGTCGTCGGCATCGACACCCCCTCGGTCGGCGGGTGGTACGACGAGGTCCCCAACCACGGCCCCACGACGGACGTCCACCCGCAGGACTCCCACCTCCCGCTGCTCTCGAACGACGTCCTCACCCTGGAGGAACTGTGTAACCTCGGCGCCGTCCTCGACGGCGCGGACTCGCGTCGGGCCTACTTCTGCTTCCCGCCCCTGAACTTCCAGGGGACGTCGGGGTCCTCCGTCCGCGCGTTCGCGTTCCTCTGATCGGTCCGCCGTCGGTTCGCGCCGCTGAGGCGCCCGCCCGCCGTCGCGTTCAGGGCGCGCCCGCGAGGACGAACGTGCTCTCGGCGTCGCCGTTCTGGATCTGCCGGGTCGCCTCGGGGTCGACGCGCAGGGCGTCGCCAGCGGTCATCTCGACCGCCTCACCGTCGACGGTGACCGTGGCGTCGCCCTCGAGGAGGAGGTAGACCTCCTCGTGGTCGCTCCCGGCGTGGTCGTGTTCCTTCCCGGTCCAGCCCGGGTCGCACTCGACGACGGTGAGGCCGACCGTCTCGCAGTCGAGGGGGTCGCGCAGGAAGTGCATCGCGCCCGCTACCGGTTCGACGTCCTCGTAGTTCACTGTCTCGTGGGACACGTCCGTGTGGTGTGGTGCCACGCCCTTCAGTCCGGTGGTCCGTCCGCCGGGGCGCCGCCAGTGCCGTCGGCGCCGGCCCCGACGTCCACCGCGACGCGGCCCTGCAGGTCCCGCTTCGACGGCGGGCTGACGGTGACGTCCGCGCGGTCGAGTGCGTCCATCGCCGCCCGGGCGAACGCCGAGCGCACGGCGAAGACGTCGCGGTTCCGGGGGTCGTCGACCCAGTAGTGGACCCGGACCATCACCGCGTCGCTGCCCAGGTCGTCCACGTAGGCCCGCGGCCGCGGGTCCGCGAGGACGCCGTCGAGGCCGCGCGCGGCGTCGGTGAGTCCGTCGAGTGCCGCCTCGACGTCGGCGCCGTACGCGAGGCCGAGGTGCTCGACCACGCGGTACCGGTCGCGACCGTAGGGCCGTGTTATCGCCTCGCTCGTCAGGGTCTGGTTGGGGATCGTGATCAGTTTGCCGCCCGGCGTGTGCACCCGGGTCACGCGGAGCGTGATCGAGCGCACCTCGCCCTCGCCGCCGTCCCACTCGATGTAGTTGCCGACGTTGAACTCCGGGTCGGCCACGAGGACGAGGCCGCTGACGAGCGACCCGATGACGGTCTGACCGGCGACGCCGACGGCGAGGGTGCCCGCGGCGATGACGAGCGCCGAACTGCCGAGAAACTGCCCGTACCCCGCCGCCCCCAGGCCCGCGTAGAGCGCCACGACGTAGGTGAGGAGACGGAGGTACCGCCGGATGGCCTCCCGGATGGTGGGGTTGTTCCGGTTGCGGCGACGGATGGCGCGGGAGACGGTCGGTTCTACGACGTACCGGCCGCCGAGCACGACGAGACTCGCTGCGACGAGGAACCACCCGAACCGGACCACGACCGGCCAGACGTCCACGACGGCGGTCGGGTCGACGCCAGTGGTAGTCGTCTGCACCGGGACCGGCGGGAGCGACGACATGGCTCTCCCCTGGGCCGTGGGGCACAAATAGCCACGCCCCCGTCCGTGGGTCCCAGCCCGGCCGGCCGGACCGGTACGCAGTTGTGGCGGGCGGCCGTCTCCTCCGCGGATGGCACGCGACCAGCCCCGTCCGTTCCGCTTCGACGCGACGGTCGACCCGGGCGAGAAGCGACAGTTCCGCCACGAGGTGGGCGAGACGTACCTCGGAGACCCCGTCGAGGTGCCGGTGACCGTCGTCAACGGCGAGGAGACAGGTCCGCGCGTGGTGATGACCGCGGCGCTCCACGGCGACGAACTCAACGGGGTCAAGGTACTCCAGGAGGTGGCCGACCGGTACGGTCCCCGCGACGTCCACGGGACGCTGGTCCTGGTCCACGTCGTCAACGTCCCCGGCTACCAGGCACAGCAGCGATACATCCCCATCTACGACCAGGACCTCAACCGCTCGTTCCCGGGGAAGGAGCGCGCGAACACCGCCGAGCGGATGGCACACGAAATCTACCGGTCGTTCGTCGAGCCCTGTGACGTCGGCATCGACTTCCACACCTCCACGCGGAACCGCACGACGATGTACCACGTCCGCGCGGACGTCGAGGACCCCGCGGTCGCGGAGTTGGCGCGCGCCTACGGCGCGAACGTGGTCCTCTCCGGCGCCGGGGAGGAGGGGTCGCTCCGCGCCGTCGCCTCCCGGAACGGCACGCCGACCGTCACCGTCGAGATGGGCAAGGCCCACCGGTTCCAGCCCGCACTCATCGAGCGTGCGCTACGCGACGTCGAGAGCGTCCTCGCCACCTACGGCGTCGTCCCGGACGGGGCGGTCGTCGACCCGTCGTGGCGGAAGGTGATGGGGCCGACCGAGGAGAAGCGGTGGATCCGCGCCGACACGGGCGGCTTGGTCGAGATGGAGTGGGGCCCCAACCCGCTCGTCCACGAGGGCGACCCCATCTGCACCGTCACGGACCACTTCCGGCGCGCCGAGCGGACCGTCGAGGCGCCGTTCACCGGCCTCATCGTCGGCGTCCTCGAGAACCCGCTGGCGCTCCCGGGACACCCGATCTGTCACCTCGTCCGCATCGGCGGCGAGACGCGCACCGAGATCGAGGCCGAGATCCGCGCGGGCGAGTTCGACGGCTACCGCTCCTACGGGCAGCGGTGGATGGCCGACGAGGAACTGGCCGAGTAGTCGGTGCGTCGCGGGGCTACGACCGCCCTGGCGGGGCGTTCTCCGCCGCGTCGATCACCTCGTATCCGATGTTGGCCTCGCGGAGGCGGTCGGTGTGAGCCGAGAGCGTCGTCGTCGTGGCGAACAGGAGCACGTCCAGGCCCTTCGTCGCGGCCTCCCGGACGGCCGCGGGCGTGCCGAAGCGGACCTCGGGGTCGAGACCCGCCCGTCGTGCCGCGACCAGCGCCTCGGTGCCGGCGACGGCGACCACGTCGTGGTCCCGGGCCGCCGCGGCCGCCGCCGCCGCGTCGACGGCTCGACTCCCGCCGACGCCCACTCGCGGGACGGCGATGACCGTCACGGTCCCGAGGTCGTAGTCGACGACGCCAGCGAACCCGGTGACGCCCACGTCCTCCTCGGCCCCGGCGTCGGTCACCGCGACGGCGGTGGCCGCCCCCTCGGCGCCGGGCGTCGCCCGCAACACGCCGTCGGCCATCGACAGCGAGACGGTCTCGCCCTCGCTGACGGGGGCCGTCGCCACGGCCGTCTCCGTCTCGACGCCGCCGATGACGTCCTCGGAGACGTGGTCGACGAACTCCCGCAACTCGTCGGTCTGGGCGATGAGCCAGTCGACGCCCTCCTTGGTCACCTCGTACCGGCCCCGACCCTGCTTCTCGACGAAGCCCTCTCCGACGAGGTCCTGGAGGTAGTCGCTGACGGCCTGGGCGGTGACGCCGATGGCGTCGGCGATCTCGCGCTGGCTGACCGCCGGTTGGCGCTCGGCGATCTGCACGAGTATCTGGTAGGTCGTCGCCGTCCGCTTGCTCCGCAGGACGCCGGACTCCGCCAGGTCGTCCCCGTTCGTCGGCATCGGCCGTAGGTCCGCGCCCGCCGTTGAAGTATGTTTGCCAGCCGCCTCACTCGATTGCGGCCTCGGTCACCGCTCCCTCCCAGTAGGGAAGGTCGCCGTCCGGCAGGTGCCAGGTCGCGCGACCGCGCGCCGGCACCGACGCGCCCCCGCGCTCCCGGTAGTCCCAGAACTCGCCCGTCCACGGCGTCGCCTCGAACCCGCCGTCGACCGACCGGTACCGCCGGTCGGTGGTGACGCGCGTCACCCGGTCGTCCTCGCCGAAGTGAAACGTCAGCGTGGCCGTCACGTCCCCGTCGGTCAGCGTCGCCGTCGCAGAGCGGTCGTCCCGCGGGCGCCAGCGCACGCCGGCGGCCGGGAGCAGCGCAGTCGGGAACCAGACCGCCTCACCCAGGTAGCGCGCCAGTTCGGCCTCGTTCATCTCGGGCCCGGGGGCCGCGTCGGCCACCGGCACCGCCCCGAACAGGCGGGCGTGGAGGTCGCCACGCCCGTCCGCGTAGGCGTCGACGACCCGGACCGACGCGACCGGCGCCAGCGAGACGGTCGCGTCCCAGACGAACCCGGGCGGGTCGACCGCGTAGTGCTGGACGGCGGTCAGCGGCCGCCAGGGGTCCTCGGGCCCGCCGAGGCGGAGCGACCCCCGCTGCCGGAGGCGGACGGTCCGGGCGTGGGGGTGGCCCTCGGGGAGGACCGCCTCGAAGTACCGGCGGACCGGCGGCGGGAGGTCGGCCACGTCTGCGGGCGAGAAGCGACGGGCCGGTTCCCCGGTGGGACGGTCGGTCAGGGCGGCGACGCGGCGCGCCGTCGACCGTTCGAATCGGCGGCGGGCGATGACCGCCGCCCCCGTCGCGAGAGCGCCGAGGCCGACCGCCACGGCCAGCGCTCGCCGTCCGCGCGACGGGCACGTGCCGTCAGATGGGGGGCGGTCCGGACGGTCGCTCCCGCCGTCGGTCGGGCGTGTCATGGTCGACGGGACGCGCCGCACGCACAAAGAGCCGTCCGGCCGTTCCCGCGGTCGGGGAATCACGCCAGCATCGACGCCGGGAGGAGGGCCGTCACGACGTAGTTGGGCGCGTTCACCACCTCGCTCACCTTCAGGTCGGCGGCCACGGAGCAGAGCATGTAGGCCTCCGTCGGGGTGAGGTCGGTGCGGTCGGTCACGCGGTCGACCATGGCGAGGACGGCCTCACGGGTGGCGGCCATGAGGTCGTCGGCCACGCCGGTCGTCCCGACGGCGCGGCCGTCGACGCCGGCCGGCGCGAACGGGCCGGGGGTCTCCAGTTCCGGCCCGTCGACCGACCGCTCCGCGAGGCGGACCCGGGCGGTCACGGTCACCGGCGCCTCGATGGCGGTGACACACACCTCGCCGTCGCCCTGTGCGGCGTGGCCGTCGCCGACGCTCAGGAGCGCGCCCGCGACTTCCACCGGGAGGTAGACGGTCGACCCCGCGACGAGGTGTTTCACGTCCAGGTTGCCCCCGACGCGGCGCGGTGGCGTCGTCGAGTGCGGTCCCTCGGCGGCGGGCGCGAGCCCGACACACCCCGGGAACGGCGCGAGGCCCACCTCGATGCCGTCGACGAACCGGCCGACGTCGCCGTCGAGGTCCCAGTGGTGGATGGCGGCGTCGGGGAACGACTCGGGCAGGAGCCCGACCCCCTGGTCGCCTGGGCGGACCATCGTGTACCCCCAGCCGTGGTGGTCGACGTCGAGGACGTCGACCGCGAGGGTGTCGCCCGGCGTCGCTCCCTCGACGGCCACGGGGCCCGTGAGGCGGTGGCCGCGGAACGCGAAGTCGAGGTCGTCTGCGGTCGTCTCGGCGTCGAGGTCCTCGCCGTTGGCGTGTCGGCACTCGAAGCGCACGACGTCGCCCGGCGCGACCGTCGCGACGGGGTCGCGGGCCCGGTCCCAGTCGCGGTGGACGTTCTCGTCGGTCGCCGCAAGTGCGTGGTCTGGGTCGCTCGCCATGGCCGGCCCCTCGCGGGGGGTCGAGAAAAGCGTGTGCCCCCGCCGGAGCGCCGGCGGTAGGATTAGGGGCCACCCGGCCCAACCTCGGCCGATGATATCCGCCGAGCGCATGGCCGCCGTCGATCGGAACGCGGCGGCCCTCGGAGTCCCGCGCAAGCAGTTGATGGAGTCGAGCGGTAACGCCGTGGCCCGCGTCGTCCGCGAGGTGACGCCCGACGGCGGGTCCGTCGCCGTCGTCGCCGGCCGCGGGAACAACGGCGGCGACGCGTTCGTCGCCGCGCGCTTCCTCTCGGCGTTCGACGTGACCGTCCACCTCCTCGGGCGGCCCGAGGCCATCTCGACGACCATCGCGCGGGAGAACTGGGACGCCCTCGGACGCGCCGCCATCGACGCCCGGACGGTCACCGACTCACGGGACCTCGACGCGTCGCTGGGTGACCCGGACGTCGTCGTGGACGCGATGCTCGGGACCGGCGTCACCGGGGCGCTCCGCGAACCCGAGCGCACGGCCGCCGCCGCCGTCAACGACGTCGACGCGCCGGTGGTCGCCGTCGACGTGCCCTCGGGCGTGGACGCGGACACCGGCGAGACCCACGGCCTCGCGGTGGACGCCGACCACGTCGTGACCTTCCACGACGACAAGCCCGGCCTCGAGGAGGTGGACGCCGAGGTGACCGTCGCGGACATCGGCATCCCCGCGGCCGCCGAACTGTTCGTCGGTCCTGGCGACCTGCCCGGCGCTCGCCCCGCCGAGAGCCACAAGGGCGACTTCGGCCGGGTGATGGTCGTCGGCGGCGGCCCGTACACGGGCGCGCCCGCGCTCGCGGCACAGGCGTCGCTCCGGGCCGGCGCGGACCTCGCGTACGTCCACGCGCCCGAGACGGTGGCCCGCGAGATACAGGGCTACAGCGCGGATCTCATCGTCTCGGGCTACGCGGGCGACCGCCTCGACCCGGACCACGTCGACGGGTTGCTCGACGCCGCGAGCGACCGCGACGTCGTCGTCCTCGGGCCGGGACTGGGTGAGGCCGCGGAGACCATGGACGCCGTCCGGGCCCTCCTCGAGGGATACGACGGCCGCGCCGTCGTCGACGCGGACGCCCTCGCCGTCGTTCCCGAGGTGGACACCGACGCCACCCTCGTCTGCACGCCCCACCAGGGCGAACTCCGGGAGATGGGCGGCCCGAGCGAGGCCGACTGGCGAGCCAGGGCCGACGCCGTCGAGGCGTTCGCCGCCGACCTGGGTCACACGCTCCTCGTGAAGGGCGCCCACGACGTCGTCTCGGACGGGGAGCGCACGCGCGTCAACCGGACGGGCAACCCCGGCATGACCGTCGGCGGCACGGGCGACGTCCTCGCGGGCGCCACGGGCGCGCTGCTGTGCGTCCGCCCGCCCGTCGACGCGGCCGCCGCCGCGGCCTACGCCAACGGCGCCGCCGGCGACGCAGTCGTCGGCGAGCGAGGGTACGGCCTCGTCGCCTCGGACCTCCTCGAGGAGCTACCGACCGCGCTCCGCGACCCGGAGGGCCGCCGGTGACCGAGTTCACCCACACGGACGAAGCGGGCGACGTCGACATGGTCGACGTGGGCGACAAGCCCGACAGTCGGCGCCGCGCCGTCGCCCGGGGCGACCTCGTCGTCCGGCCGACGACGGCCGACGCCGTCCGGGCGGGGGACGTCGAGAAGGGCGCGGTGCTCGCCACCGCGAGGGTGGCGGCGGTCCAGGCCGTCAAGCACACCTGGGAGGCCATCCCCCTCTGCCACCAGATTCCGGTCACGAACGTCGAGACGGAGTTCGACGTCGGCGCGGACCGGGTGACGCTGACCGTCGCCGTCGAGACGACCGGCAAGACCGGCTGCGAGATGGAGGCGCTCCAGGGCGTCACGACCGGTCTCGGCGCCGTCTGGGACATGGTCAAGAGCGCGGAGAAGGACGCCGACGGGCAGTACCCCGAGACGGCCATCCGAGACGTCCGGGTCGTCGAGAAGGCGACGCGAGCGACCTAGGCCCGGTCGAAGCAGTAGGCCGCCAGCGCCACCGCACCGACGGTCAGGGCCACCGTGACGTAGGGAAGGACCCCGGCCGGGCCCCGGAGGTGGGGGTGGAGGCCGACGCCGTAGTCCAGTGCGTCGTTGACGAGCAACCACGCGGCGGCGACGCCGAGCGCCCACCGGTTCGTCCGGCCGTAGTAGGGCAGGAGGAACGCCTCGGCCACCATCGCGAGGTGGGTGAAGAGGATGCCGAAGTACGACCAGGCCTCGGGGAAGTACAGCGAGAACTGGAGGTTCAACGCGACGGCCGTCCAGACGCCGTACTTCAGCGCGTAGACGAACGCGAAGGTGTTCAGCAGGTCCAGCGAGGGCTTGGCGGGGTACTCCCGCGTGCTGGCGAACGGCAGGAGCGTGAGGAGGCTCGCGCCGACGAGGGCGAGGCCCAGCGGACTGTCGATCAGCATCGGCCACGCGTAGACCGGCCACGCGTCGAGCTGGCGCAGGTAGAAGCCGATGCCGACGAGGGCGCCCGCGCCGTTCGCGAGCACGAGCGTCGAGCGCGAGAGTTCGGGGTCGAGGTACGACCGCGCCCACGCCTCGGGTATCGGTGAGTACATCCGCCTCGGCGTGGGTTTCGGCGCCGCGACTATCCCTGCTGCGGTTCGGCCGCCGGTCCGACGGACTCGGCTTTGGCCCGCGTCTGCTCGATGACGGCCGGTCTGGCCTCGAAGTCGACGACCACCTGGTCGCCCCCGTAGTCGACGTCCTCGACGTGGGCGTTGTCGTGGACCCAGGAGACGACGGTCATCGCGTCGTCGGTCAGCGGCAGGACGAGGCGCTCCCGCTCCAGGTCGGGGAGCGCCTCGTCGACGCGCCGGCGGAGGGCGTCCAGCCCGGTGCCCTCGCGGGCCGACACGGCGACGGGGGCGGTCGTGAGCGCCGACAGCGCCGCTCGCTTGCGCTCAAGTTCCGCCTCGCTCACCGCGTCCACCTTGTTGAGGACGGTCACGATGGGTGCCTCGTTGCGCTCGTAGAGGGTGTCGTGACTGGTGACGACCTTCTCGCGGATGTCCTCGACCGGTTCGGAGACGTCGACGACGAGGAGCACCAGGTCCGCGCGGTAGACGGACTCCAGCGTGGACCTGAAGGACTCGACGAGCCAGTGGGGCAACTCGGAGATGAACCCGACCGTGTCGGTCAGCAAGACGTCCCGCCGCTCGAACTCCATCCGGCGGGTCGTCGTCCCCAGCGTGGTGAACAGGCGGTCCCGGGCCTCCGCCGTCGTCGGCAGGTCCGGGTGCCGGTCCTCGTTCTCTCCCAGTTCGAGGTCGGCGGCCAGCGCTTGCATCAGCGTGGACTTGCCGGCGTTCGTGTAGCCGGCGAGCGCCACCAGGTCGAAGCCCGACTCGTGGCGCTGCTCGCGTCGGTGGGCCTCGGTCTGCTCGATGCTCGCGAGTTCCTCGCGGATGGTCGATATCTGGTCTTTGATGTCCCGCTCCCGGCTCTCGTCGTACTCGCCGAGACCCATGAACCCGGGGCGCTCCTCGCGCTTCGCGAGGCTGGCCTTCGCCTCCGCTCGCGGGAGTTCGTAGCGCAGCGACGCGAGTTCGACCTGCAACTGGGCCTTCCGGGTGTTCGCGCGCTGGCCGAATATCTCGAGGATGAGTCGGAACCGGTCGAGGACCTCCACGCCCTCGGGCATCTGCTGGCCGAGGTTGAACGTCTGGTAGGGGCCGAGCCGGTTGTCGAAGACGACGCGGCCGGCGTTCACGCGCTCGACCGTCGCGGCGAGTTCCTCGACCTTGCCGGAACCGAACTGGAGCGCCGCGTCCTCCTCGCGGGACTGCGTGACGGTCGCGCCAACCTCGTAGCCGGCGGCGCGCACGAGGTCCTCCAGTTCCTCGGTGTCCGGGTCACCCCGGTCTACCCGCTTGGCAACCACGGTCGTGTCCGGGTCTCGTTCGCCTCTCACTCGCCCGCGCCTACGTGGTCGGTCTACTTAAGCGCGGGGCGTGAGCGCGCCACAAGAGCCTTGTCGTCTCGGAAGTGACCTGTCCGCATGGCAGACATCCACTTGACGTCGCTCGGCCTGGAGTTCGGGACGGGCGCCGTCATCGGGGGCATCATCGGGTTCGCCGCGAAGAAGGTGGCCAAACTCATCGCCGTCCTCGTCGGCCTGGAACTCGCGCTGTTCAAGTTCCTCGAGTCGCGGGGCATCCTGTCGGTCCGCTGGGAGAAGCTGGGCGCTTCGTTCCTCTCGACGGCACAGGGCGCGGCCTCCGGCCCGCCCCCTTCGTGGCTGGCGACCATCCTCTCGACGCTCTCCATCTCGGCGGGGTTCACCGGCGGCTTCCTCCTCGGGTTCAAGCGGGGGTAACGCGGGCGTCGGTCGTCGCCGTGGGGACTACCGCCGGCTGAGCTCGTCCTCGTCTCTGATCACGCGGGTCTCGCCCTCGCCCTTCGACACCTCGTTCACGAGGTCGTAGAAGTCGTTCTTCAGCCCCGCGGGGAACCGCACCACGCCGACCCACGAGCCGTCGCCCTGCCACTCCTCGCGCTCCAGGTCGCCGAACTCCCGGACGGGCCCCTGCCCGCTCCCGGCGTACTCCGGCGGGAGGTGGACCGCGACGGTCACCTCGTCGAACCGGATGGGGATGATGGGGCGCAGTGCCTCCAGCGCGTCGTCGACCTGCGTCTCGACGGGTTCCATCGGGTCGACGCGGAAACCCGCTTCCTCGAGGGCGTTCTCGATGCGCTCCGGCGGGTGGGGGGCGTCGTCCATCTGGGGGTTGACGGCGTTCCGGGTGATGCGGTTGACGAGTTGCTTTCGCTTCTGCTCTTGCATCTCCCGGCGCTGCTCGGCCGTGATCTGTATCTCTCCGCGTCTGATGACCTCCGGGATTATCTCCATCGGGTCGGTCGTGCCGAAGACCTCCTCTAAGTCCTCCTCGGCCGGTCGGTCGCCGCGGGAGGCGTTCTCGAAGACGTCCCTGGCGGCGATGACGTCCTCGAGTTCGCCCTCGAACTCCCCGCGCTTCATCTCGAGGGCGGCGTCGGGGTCGACGAGCACCTCGAAGCGGGCCCCGTGTGACTCGAGGCGCGCGGTCACGGCTTCGTCCAGCGAAATCATAGCGGGAGTTACGCACCCCCGTTCAAAAGGGCTTTCCCGACCGGGACACGCAGGCGTCGGTTCGACAGGGGGTCGGCCGGTCAGGCGCTCTCGTCGTCGCCGGACTCGACGTCGAGGTCCGCGAGGTACTCCGCCACCTCGTCGTCGCTGAGTTCGATGAACTGCTCGGTCTCCGCGTCGACGGTGGCGACGCCCACGCCCTCGGGCTCGATGGGGTCCTCGTGGATGGACGCGAGGGCGCGCAGGGCGAGGTCGACGCCCGCACCGAGGTCCATCTCGTCGTCGTAGTTCTCCTCGAGGTGGGTCTGTATCTCGGAGCGGTTCGACCCGATGGCGAGGGCCTTCCACTCGTAGGGCGTGCCCGAGGGGTCGGTCTCGTAGAGGCGCGGTTCGCCGTCCTCGATGCCGCCGATGATGAGCGCGACGCCGAACGGGCGGGCGCCGCCGACCTGCGTGTACTGCTGGATGTGGTCGGTGACGTCCTTCGTGAGCGCTTCGACGCCGATGGGCTCGTCGTAGCGGAGGCGGTTGACCTGCGCGTCGCGGCGGGCGTAGTCGATGAGCTGGCGGGCGTCGGCGACGTGGCCCGCGCTGGCGATGCCGACGTGGTCGTCGGCCTTGTGTATCTTCTCGACGCTCGTCCGCTCCATCAGCGGCGAGCGGATGCGCTTGTCGACGGCGAACACCACGCCGTCGGCGGTCCGGACGCCGATGCTCGCGGTGCCGCGCTTGACCGCCTCACGGGCGTACTCGACCTGGTAGAGTCGCCCGTCCGGCGAGAAGATGGTGATACCCCTGTCGTAGGCCTGCTGTTGGCTTTGTCCCTGCATGTGTTGTCACTCGGTGTCGAGTCGGGTCGCGCCCGTCAAGTCTCCGTCGGTTTCGACATCCAGGAGCCCGCCCCGGCGGACCGCAGGGCGGTCTGCTCCCCGGAACGTGACCCGAACGTGGTCCGCTTTTTCCGTCGGCCCGCCCATATACTTTTCCTCACAGGCGCGGACCGTTCCGGACACGCCGCGCACGTGGACGCCCACGTCGTGACCGTCCACCGCGTGGACGCAGGCCACCACGGCCCGTCCCGTCTCTACCGCACCGTGGCGGACCCGAACGACGGCCTCGCCCTCGCCCTCGCCGAGTCGGAACCGGAGGACCCGCAGGTCGGCGTCGGCGCTGCCGACGTCGCCGAGGAGGTTCTGGGCGGCGTACCACGTCGCCCGCTGGAACGCCCGCCTGTCGAAGTCGGCGTCCGGCCAGGTTTCGAGGCCGACGGCGAGATACCGCCAGCGCTGGCGCAGGTGCTTCGGGAGGTGTCTCATCGGCTGTCGTCCTCCCCTGTCCCGGCCGCGTCGGGGCCGTCGGCACCGCCGTACGGGCCGCGTCGCACCCCCGGTGCCACGTAGTCCTCGCCGCGGCGCTCCCGGTTCCGAGCGGCCACCGCGCCCCAGGCCTGCAGCCCCGCTCGCGTCCGGTCGGCGCCGAAGCCAACCGCCTCGCCCACCGCCGCGAGTTCCCGCGGTGCGCGCACCTCGAGGTGTGACGCCGGGTCGGCGCTCACGACGAAGGGTGCGTCGTACTTCGCGAGGAGGTCACCGAGTTTCCGGAGGCCCCGGAGCGCGGTGACGCGGCGCCCGCCGCTGGCACGGAGGACGCGCCCGAGGTTCACCTCGATGGCGACGTCGTTGTCGGCGGCGGCGCGCACGAGGACGTGGTTCAGGTCGCCGCCGTCCCGGAGCGGCGCCGTCAGCACGTCCACTTTCGGGCTCTCGACGGCGAACCGGTTCATGCGGGCCGACCCGCCGCGCAGGAACACGAGCGTGTGACTCGACCGGGCGTTGCCGATGGCGCCGCCGGCCCGCGAGGGGTCGTCGACCCGCACCTCGACGGCGTCGACGACGTCGACACCGTAGCTCTCGGCCACGCCTTCGGGTACCGCTCCGTCCGTCCCGTCCTGGCCGGCGCGAACGACGACGCCCTCGAACCCGTACCGGGCGGCCGTTGCCGCGTAGCGAGCGACGGTGCTGGCGCCCGCCGGGGGCGGACGAACCGCCTCGTACATGTACGCCGCGAGGGGGCGGGGCCGTTTGTACCTTTTCAGTGGGAGGCGAACCCGTCGATGACCTCCCCGCAGTCCGGACAGGCGACGTGCTCGGCGCCGTGGCTCTTCTGTCCCGGCGTGACGTCGCCCCGCGTGGTGCGGTGTGAGACCTGACCCTGCAGTTCGGAGTGGCAGAACGGACAGCGCTCCATGTTCACAGGCAGCACGGACGGGTGGATAAGTCTTGTGACGCGTTACCACACGTCAGTCAGAGCGCCTCCCGGGCGTTCTCGACGGCGGTCGTCCGCTTCGCCGGGTACGCTTCGACCTTCGCCCGGAGGGCGATGCCCTCGCCCAGGACCGTCTCCCCGTGGTAGGCCGCCTGCTTGTCGAGGTGGAGGTGGAGCGAGCAGTCCTCGTCGACCCGCTGGTCGAGTTCCTCGCGGACTCGCTCCAGGGCCCCGCCCTCGCGGAGGGCCGAGAGGACGTGGCGCACCTCGTCGGCCCGTTCGAGGCGGACCGAGAGGACGAGGATGCGGTCGCCGTAGTGACCCTCCGACTCGACGCGCTCTATCTCCGCCTCCTCCGGGAGAAAGTGGCGCAGCGCCCGCTCGACCCGTCGCTCGTCTTCGGTCTCGTAGCAGAACGTCCGCAGGTCGACGTAGTGAAAGGGCACGTCACTCATCGCGCGGGACTATGCGGCCACGCGGGAAAACGCCTACTCCTCGTCGGCTTCGTCGGCCACGTCGGCGGCCTCGAGGTTGTCGGCGGGGACGCCCTGTTCCTGTCCGTCCTCGAAGCTGACGATGTAGTTCTCGTCCCCGAACATGGTCTCGATGACCTCGTCGACGGTGCCGACCTGCCCGTCGTACTCGGAGTGTTCGTCGTGCAGGACGACCGCGTCGCCTTTCTCGAAGCTCATGTCGTGAGCGTCGGTCCGGGCGCCCTAAAAGCGGCGCGATTCGGGGGCCGCGGCCCAGAAGCGTTTTGGCCTGCACCGTCCAACGGTCTCCCGATGACGCGCGCACTGCAGGACGGGCGGCTCTCCGGTCGGCGGCGATGTCCGTAGACGACCTCTGGTTCCTCGCTTCCCGGGCCGAACAGCGCGCCCGCCAGACGTACCACCGCCTCGACGAGCGGTACGGGGCCGCCGTCGAGTTCGAGCACACCCACCACGTCTCCCGGTCGCGGTTCCGCGAACTCGCCCGCCGGGTCCGGGCGTGCGGCGCGCCCTACGGCGCACAGACGCTCGTCCACGACGACGGCGCCGTCCTCCTGGTCCGGCACGAGGGCGTCGACCGGTGGGTGCTCCCGGGTGGGGGCGTCGACGGCGACGAGGCCCCCCTCGCGGCCGCCCGGCGCGAACTCCGTGAGGAGGCCGGCATCGCGGCGGAGTACGACGGCCTCGCGTGGGTGACGCGGGTGCGGTTCCGTCACGACGGCCGCTCGGCCTGGGGCGTACTCCCGGTCTTCGAGGCAACGCCCGCCACTGGGGACCCGACGCTCTCGGTGCGTGACCCGGACGGCGAGATATCGGCCGCCCGGTGGTTCGCGGACCTGCCCCCCGACACGCGTGACCGCTCGCACATCCGCGCGTGGCTGTCCCGCGCTCAGGGGTAAGAGCGACCCTCGCGCTCGTCGGCCCGCTTCCGGCGGATGGCCGCTCGCGCGTTCGAGGCGTCGTACCCGAAGTAGACGGCGTCGGCGTACGTCTCGGCCACCGCCGTCGCGGTCACGAGGGCGTCGACGTCCACGTCGACGGCGTACAACTCGACGGCGAGGCGGCCGTCGAGGGCGTCTGCGAACCCGCTCGCGATGGCCTCGAGCCAGTAGGTCGTCTCGTAGGCGGTGTCGTAGAGGGGGACGATCACCTCGTCGACGAGCGGTTCGAGCGCGTCGAGGCCGGCCCCGGACCGCCGGCGGAGGTGGTCCGGGTACGGGTCGGGGTGGACCGCCAGCGAGAGGTCGCCGGGCACCGCTTCGCGGACGTCCCGCAGGAAGTCGACGACGACCGACTCCCGCCAGTCCCACCAGTCGTCGTGGGGGGACGTCTCGAACGCCGCCTCGCAGCGCTCGCAGTGGCAGTACTCCGGGCGCGGGAAGCCGACGTCGTCGAGGCGGACGTCCGGGGACACGTCCGCGCACGTCTCGACGACGTGGCGCAGGCCCTCGCGGTAGTCCTCCGCCGCCGGGCAGACGTACCCCCAGTCGAAGGCCCGTCGCTCCCGCGTCGCCGGGGTTCCATCCGCGTCGACCGGCACCAGGGAGGGGTCGGCCTCCGCCGTCGCGGTGTCGCCGTGGCAGGACACGGCGTTGACGGCGCCCTCGACCGGGTCGACGTGGCGACCGCTCGGGCTCTTGACCTCGTAGAAGGCCCGGTCGAACGGCTCCCAGTCGAGTTCGGGTTCGTTTCGCGTGACGATGCCGTACATGGTCGGCGTTCGGACGGCAGGGGGAAAAGAGCCGCCTTTCAGGCCGGTTCGATGTCCTCGTCGCCCTCGGTCAGGAGCGACCAGATGAGCGCGACGACCAGCAGGGCGATGGCGAGTTTCAGCAGCGTCCGTACCATGACGGGAGCGCCTACGTCGCGGGCGAGTATACCGCTTGGGGTCCGGGGTCAGCCGATGCGGTCGCCGAAGTCCTCGACGAACGTCTCGCAGTACTCACAGCGCACGCCGTCCGCGAGGACCGCGAACGTGGCCACGACGGGTTCGTCCGCGTTCGTGATGCAGTCCGGGTTCGGGCACTCCACGACGCCGCGAACGCGGTCGGGTCGCTCGACGCGGCGCTTCTCCGCGACGGTGTAATCGCGGATGATGTTGATGCTCGCGTCCGGTGCGATGAGGGCGAGCACGTCCACCTCGTCCTGTGAGAGCTCCCGTCCCTCGATCTTGAGGACGTCCTTCCGACCGAGGCGGTCGCTCGGGACGTTCATCGCGACGCTGACGATGTCGCCGGTGGCGCCGTCGATGCCGAGGAACTCGAGGACGTTCAGCGCGCGGCCGGCGGGAACGTGGTCGATGACCGTGCCGTCCCGTATCTTCGAGATGCGCATCTCCGTCGCGTCGGGGTCGGTGTCGCTCATAGCAGGTAGTCCAGGAGGGCCATCCGGACGGGGACGCCGTTGTGCGCCTGGGTGAAGTAACAGGCGTGGTCGGTGTCGTCTATCTCCGGGGCGATCTCGTTCACGCGGGGGAGCGGGTGCATCACGGCGAGGTCGTCGCGAGCGTCCGAGAGCATCGCCGCGTCGATGCGGTACCGGCCAGCGACCTTCCGGTACTCGCCCTCGTCGGGGAACCGCTCCCGCTGGATGCGGGTCACGTAGAGGACGTCGAGGTCGGGGAGGACCGCCTCCAGGTCGCGGTGCTCGTGCACCCGCGCGCCGACCTGCTCGAGGTCGTAGCGGACGCCCTCGGGCAGGCGGAGCGACTCGGGGCTGACGAAGTGCATGTCCGCGTCGAAGGTCGCCAGCGCGTGGGCCAGCGAGTGGACCGTCCGCCCGTACTTGAGGTCCCCGAGGACGCCCACGGTCAGGTCGTCCAGGCCGGCGTGTTCGCGCATCGTGAACAGGTCGAGCAGCGTCTGGGAGGGGTGGTGGCCCGCGCCGTCGCCGGCGTTCACGATGGGCACGTCGACGAACTCCGAGGCCATCTTCGCGGACCCCTCGCTCGGGTGGCGGAGGACGATGGCGTCGGCGTACCCCTCGACCACGCGGACGGTGTCCGCCAGCGACTCGCCCTTGGCGACGCTGGAGGTCTCCACCGGCCCCATGTCCACGACGTCGCCCCCGAGTCGCTTCATCGCGGCCTCGAAGCTCATCTTCGTGCGCGTGCTGGGCTCGAAGAAACACAGCGCCAGCAGCGCCCCCGCGTGCCGGTCGCGGAACCGGCCGGGGTCGTCCGCGACCTCGCGCGCGCGGTCGAGGACGGCCTCTATCTCCGTCGCCGTGAGGCCCTTACTCGTTAGCAGGTGGTCCCGTCGCATCACCCAGTATGGGCCGCCCGAATACCTTGAATCCCTCCCTTCAAGTCCGATGGGGCGCCCACCGGGGACCATGCTCGCTGTGGCCGGCGGCAAGGGCGGGGTGGGGAAGACGACGACGGCGCTCGGACTGGCCGCCGCGCTCGTCGCGCGACGACGCAGACCGCTGGTGGTGGACGCCGACGCGGACGTGCCCGACCTCCACGCGGTGGCGGGCGTCGAACCCGCGGCGGGCGTCGCGGCCCTCGCGGACGGCGCGCCCCCCGACCGCGTCGCCCGCCCCGCCGACAGGGTGCCCGGCGCTGACGTGGTCCCGGCGCGGGCCGGTGACGACTCGCCGGTGGACCGGGCCCTCCGGCGGACGCCGCGTGACCGACCGGTGGTGGTCGACTGTCCCGGCGGCGGCGGCCCCGACGCCGTGGCACCGCTCCGCGTCGCCGACCGGACGCTCCTCGTCGCCACGCCTCACCCGCCGGCGGTCCGCGACGCCCTGAAGACCGCCGCGATGGCTCGCGCGGTCGACGCGCCGGTCGCCGCCGTCGCCGTCGCGCGCGCCGACGACGTCCCGACGGGTCTCGCCGACGCCGTCGACGCCTCGGCGGTGGCGGTCCCGGAGGCGACGCGACCCCTGCGCGACGACGCGGCCCGGGGCGCGTACGATCGCCTCGTCTCCGCGGTCGGGCCGAACGGTTAAATCCCGCGGCGTCGAAGAGGGGTGCATGGCCGGGCGACTCTCCACCGGAATCGAGGTGCTCGACCGTCGCCTCGACGGCGGGTTCCCACCGGGGAGCATCGTCGCGTACGTCGCCCCCCCGGCGAGCCAGGCGGAGTTGTTGCTCTACGAACTCACGCGGGCGCGCCCGACGCTGTACCTGACGACCGAGCGCACCGAGCAGTCCGTCCAGGACGCGCTCGACCGGACGCCGGCGCCGACCGGCGACCCGCGCATCCGGTACGTCTCGGGGGACGCCCCACTCGACAACGCCCAGCGCCTCTTCCGCAACATCAGCGGCGAGGCCAACCTCATCGTCGACACCGTCGACGTCCTCGAGCGCTTAGAGCGCACCCGCTACCGCAACTTCCTGAACGCGCTCCAGAACCACATGCAGAACATCGGCGGCATCACCGTCCTCCACGGCCTGCGGGGGTCCTCGGTCCCGCAACTCCGGGACACCACCGAACACATGGCCGACGTGGTGCTCTCGCTGACGGTGAACACCGCCGGTGCGGAGATGGAGTCGCGGCTGTCGGTGCCCAAGTTCCGTGGCGGTCGGGCGCCCGACGAGGTCATCAAACTCGAACTGGGCGAACGCGTCCGCATCGACACGTCGCGCGACATCGCCTAACTAAGCCCTCGCGAGGGAGCGGTCCTGCGGACACGCTCCCGCGCTCGCCCTTAGTATTCCAACCAGGTGCGCGCGGCCTGTCGGCCGCGCTTCGATTGCGGTGCCGGCTACCCGAGAACCGGTCCGCTCGCAGCTAATCCCTGGTCGCTCGCGGGTGCGCTGACGCGCACCACGCTCGCTGGTCCGGGTGGCCGTCGCGGAGACGGTGGGCGGTCGGACGGTGCGGTCCCCTGTACTCGCGCTTCGCGCGAGTTTCACCGCGAGCCTCCGGCTCGCGGCTTTTTCACCCATGTTTTTGCGGCTGGGGGTCGCGAAGCGACCCCCCACGGAAAAAGATGGTTGAGCGAAACCGTTACAAGACTGTCGGGGCTCTCCTGGGACATGGCCGCGTACACGATCCGGTACCACGTGGACGGCGCGTTCGACGAGACCGTCGCCGCAGTGGAGGAGGCCCTCGCGAACGAGGGCTTCGGCGTCCTCTGTGACATCGACGTGCAAGCGACGCTTCGGGAGAAACTCGACGAGGAGTTCCGCCAGTACCGCATCCTCGGGGCGTGCAATCCGCCGCTGGCCCACCGCGCGATGAGCGCGGAACTCGAACTCGGGGCGCTCCTGCCCTGCAACGTCGTTGTCTACGCGGACGACGACGGCGGCGTCGGCGTGAGCGCCGTCGACCCGTCGGTGCTGCTCGGCGTCGTCGAGAACGAGGACCTCGACCCCGTCGCCGACGAGGTGCGCGAGCGGATGACGGCGGCGCTCTCGGCCGTCGAGGGCGCCGACCCGGTCGACGCGTAGTCAGAGAACCTCCTCGCTCGTCGTCGGCGGCGGCGAGGGGTCACGGACGCGCGGGTCCTCCAGGGCCGAGAGCAGGCAGTCGGCGCCGAGACGAATCTCTCGCGCGGTGACGTCGAGGGGCGGGAGCAACCGAAGCGTCTTGTACCCGCAGCCGAGGGTCAACAGCCCCCGGTCCAGGCAGGCGCGAACGACGGCCTCGCGGCGGGCCCGGGTGTCGAACTCGACGGCGAGCATCAGGCCCATCCCGCGCACGTCGACGACGTACTCGGGGTCGGCCGCCCGGAGCAGCGCCAGCATCTGGTCGCCCCGCTCGACGGCGTTGTCCAGCAGGTCGTACTCGTGGACGGCGTCGACGGTGAGCGCACCCTGTGCGAGGGCGAGGAGGTCACCGGCCCCCCACGTCGAGGAGAGGCGCCCCCGCTCCTCGGGGAATATCTCGCGACTCGACACCGTGGCGCCGACCCGCAGGCCCTTGGCCGCCGTCACGACGTCCGGTTCGATGGCGAACTGGTCGCTGGCCCAGAACGTGCCGGTGCGTCCGAGTCCGGACTGCACCTCGTCGGCGATCAGCGGGACGTCGTGTTCGGCACAGAGCGCCGCCACCTCCTCCATGAACGCCTCGCTGGGGATCCGGTAGCCGCCCTCGCCCTGCACGGGTTCGACCATCACGTAGGCAACCTCCGCCGGGTCGACGTTCCCGCGGTCCGGGTCGAGGGTCCGCCTGAGGACCGACCGCCCGCCGGCGAAGAACCCGCAGTCGCAGGTGGCCCGCGTGCAGGTGCGGTCCTCGCAGAACGGGGCGGCCGTCACGCCGGCCAGTTCCGGAAAGCGCCGCCTGTGGACGGCCTTCGAGCGGTTCAGCGAGAGGACGCCCAGCGTCCGCCCGTGGAAGCCGCCCTCGAAGGTGACGCCGTACTTGGCGCCCGGCCGGTGGTCGTGACAGATCTTCATCGCGTTCTCGTTGGCCTCCGCCCCGGAGTTCGAGAGGAAGACCGCCTCCGCGCCGTAGTGGCTGGTCTCGTCGACGAGTCGCTCCATCAGGCCGGCCGCGCCGGGCAGGTCGGGGTCCTCGGGCGGCCACCCGACGCTGGCGTAGAAGTCCTGGCCGGCGATCTTCGTCGGGTCGACGAGGTCGAACGCCGCGAGGCGGTCCAGCACCTTCGGGTTGTTGTACCCGAGAGGGGCCGCTCCGACGTGAGAGGTGAAATCGAGGAGGACGTTCCCGTCGAGGTCGGTGCAGAACGGGCCGGCGGCGTCGGCGGTGACGTCCCAGACGAACTCGTAGACGTAGGTGCTCGGCGCGGCGTGTCGCCGGTGGTTGGCCACCCACCGACGCGCCCGCGGGCCGGGAAACTCGTCGACGTCGGGCTCGGCCGCCTCGCGGTCCATGCCCCGACGTCGGCGGACAGGCAGGTAACTGTTGTCCCGGCGACGCAAACCCTTTTGTCACTCGGCGCGCCGGTAGGGGTATGACGGCGGCCTGGGTGGCCGAGCGGGACCGCCTCGCCTGGTGGGTGATGGCCGCGGCGCTGGCAGTCGTCCTCGGCTTCACCATCTACTCGTTTCTCGGCACGTTCGTCTTCGGACTGTTCATCTACTACGCCACCCGACCGGTCTACCGACATCTCAGGAGCCACGTCCGGCCGCCCAGTCTCGCGGCGGCCGTCGCCCTCTTCGCTCTCACGCTCCCGGCGATACTTCTCGCCGCCTACACGCTCGCGGTGGGCCTCCAGGAGACCAACCGCCTCCTGACGAGCATCGACCTCGGGAGCATCGACGCCATCCTCCGGCCCTACATCGACATCTCGGCGGTCGTACAGAACCCGCGGGACCTCCTCGACGAACCGAGCGTCCGCGCTGCGCTCCAGGAGTTCCTCGACCAGGCGCTCGGCTACCTCGGCTTCATCGGGAACGCCGCCCTCCACCTGTTCGTCATGTTCGGCATCGCCTTCTACCTGCTCCGGGACGACCGGCGACTCGTCGCGTGGTTCCGGCGGCGGTTCGCGGACGGCGACGGGGTCGTCGAGGCCTACGGCCGCGCCGTCGACCGGGACTTCTCGAACATCTTCTTCGGCAACATCCTCAACGCCATCCTGACGGCCGTCATCGGCGCCGTCGCCTACAACCTCCTCGAGATGGCGGCCCCCAGGAGCGTGCTCATCCCGTATCCGACGCTCGTGGGCCTCCTCGCCGGCGTCGCCAGCCTCGTCCCCGTCGTCGGGATGAAACTGGTCTACGTCCCGGTCGCGGTGTGGCTGACCTACCTCGCGGCCATCGACGGGTCGGACCTCCTGTGGTTCCCGGCGGCGTTCGTCGTCGTCTCCTTCGTCGTCGTCGACACCATCCCGGACTTCGTCCTCCGCCCCTACGTCTCGGGCCGGGGGCTCCACCTCGGGATGGTGATGTTCGCCTACATCTTCGGGCCCCTCCTCTGGGGGTGGTACGGCATCTTCCTCGGACCCATGCTGCTGGTCCTCGTCGTCCACTTCGTGCGACTCGTCCTCCCGGAACTGCTCGCCGGGCGCGCCATCCGCCCGGAGGCGGTGGGCGATGCCCTGACGACGGCCCACTCGGAGGACTTCGGCGAGACGGGCGGGGAGGTGCCGGCCGACGCCGACGACGGCGACGACGCCGACCGACCGGACGCGCCGGGGACCGCGAGCGACGGCTGACGGGCGGGCGAGTGCTACTCGAGTGCGGTGCCGTCCCGGGGACAGTACTGCACCGCCGGGTCGCGGGTCCGGAACCCGCAGGCCGGGCACTCCCGGACCGGGGGACGGTCCTCTCCGCCCGACCGCCAGAAGAATATCGGGACGAAGGGCACGAACAGGACGGCGAACGGGACGCCGAACCAGTGCCAGAGGGCGGCGCTGATCGCGAGGCTCAGCGCCGTGCCGAGGAGGGCGGTGACCAGCCGCGTCCGCATCTCAGAGGTCCACGTAGCCGTCTTCCCACTCGCGGCGGGCCTCGAGTTCGCGACGGCCGCGACGGGTCAGCGCGTAGTAGTTCGTGCGCTGGTCGAGTTCGCCCTTCTCGACGAGGCCCTTCTCGACCAGCGTGTCGAGGTTGGGGTACAGTCGCCCGTGGTGGACCTCGCCCTCGTAGTAGTCCTCGAGTTCCTCCTTTATCGCCAGTCCGTGGGGCCGCTCCAGGCCGGCCACGACGTAGAGGAGGTCGCGCTGGAAGCCCGTCAGGTCGTACATGCCTTCGCGTCGAGGGTCAGGCTGAGGCGTGTATAAGGGTGTCGTCCGGGTCTCCCGCCCGTCGGCGCGGCACCGCTCACGGTGGCCGAGCGAGTTCGCCGGGCGTGCCGCGTGGCCCGGGCTATCTGGCGTGTGAAAAGGAAGCGACCCCGGCGAAAACGGCCGGGGTCGCTGCCGCCCTGAATTGGTCCCCGCTGACGCTTCGGCCCTCCAAGCGAAGCGCCAACTGGAACAATTGAGGCCATGTACTTAAACCTTCCCTCAGCGACTCGACCGGTCCCGGGCGCGCGGGGGACGGTCGGTTTTTCCGCGTGCGCGTCCAATCCTCGTCTATGGAGATCCGTGGGGAGCGCGAGTGCCAGTCCTGCGGGACGCGGTGGTCCTACTACCGGACCGGGAGCGTCGAGTGCCCGTCCTGTGGGAGTCTGCGAAGCGTCGGCGTCGACGAGCGGACCAGACACACGGACTCGGCCGCCGCCCTCGACCTCGAGGAGGCACGCCGCGCCGCGGCCGCCGACCGGTACCGGGAGAGCGCCCGCGCCGGCGCCGAGGCGGCCCGCGCGTACGTCGCGGCCCGCGGGTTCGTCCACGCCGGCGCCCTCCGGGACCTCGACGACGCGTACCTCGCGGCCGCGGAACTGCGGGCGGTGGGCGGGCGCATCGCGCGAGGCCTGTCCCTCGACGACGCGGTCGAGCGCTACTACCTCGCGGTCCTCGACGGGGCCGACGAGGGGGACCGACCCGACCCGTCGTCGGTCCCGGAGTCGGTCCGGGACGCGCGCGGCCTCGCCGTCGCGAGCGGCGTTGGCGACTACCGGCGGGAACTCCGCCTCTGGCTGGACGACGCGCTCGAGGACTCCGAGCGCGACCACGAGGTGTCGTCGGGTGCGCGTGCGGCGCTCGACCGACTCGACGACCACGTCCGCCGCGTGGAGGCCCTCGACGGGGACGTCGCGCCCGCGGCGGCCGAGCGGTTGGTCGCTGCGGTCCGCGAACTGGCGACCTGCGTCCGCGAGGCCGACGCCGACGCTCTCGCCGCCGCGGAGGCTCACCTCGACCGCCTGGACGCGGCTACGTGAACGCGCCCTCGAGTTCGTCCGCGACGGTCGCGACGACGTCGCGCGCGGCGTCGAGGTCCGGGTCCGCGAGGTGGCTGACGAAGCCGTGGTTCATCCGTTCGTAGTGGTGGTGCGCGACGGGCACCCCCTCGTCGGCCAGTCGCTCCGCGTAGGCGACGCCCTCGTCGCGGAGGACGTCGAACTCGGCCGTGACGACCGTCGCGGGCGGGAGACCCGCGAGGTCACAGGCCTTCATCGGGAGGCCGTACGGGTTGGCCCGGTGGAGGTCGGTCGGGAAGTAGTGCTCGAGGAACCAGACCATCTCCTCGCGGGTCAGGCCGTAGCCGTCCGCGAACTCGTGGTAGGACTCGCGGTCGACGTCGTCGTCGGTCACCGGGTAGAGCAGCACCTGGCGCGCGAGGTGGGCGCCGTGGTCGCGGTCGTAGAGGGCTGTCACCGCGCTGAGGTTGCCCCCGGCGCTGTCGCCCGCGACGGCGAGAGCGTCGCCCCGGCCGCCGGGGACGTTCCCGGCGGCGGCCCACTCCAGTGCGGCGACGCAGTCCTGGACGGCCGCGGGGAAGCCGTGTTCGGGCGCGCGCCGGTAGCCCACGGAGGCGACGGTCACCTCCGCCGTCCGGCAGAGGGCGCGCGCGACCTGGTCGTGGCTGTCCAGGTCGCCGATGACCCATCCCCCGCCGTGGATCCAGAGCAGCGTCGGGTGCTCGCCGTCCTCGGTGGGGCGGTAGACGCGGACGGGGACGTCCCCGGCCGGCCCCTCGACGGCCGTCTCGGTCACCGCGGCGACCGGGTCCCTGTCGGGGTCGCGGGCGTGGGTCTCGTGGATCTGCTCGCGCGCGCCCTCGGGTCCGGCCTCCACGAGCGAGGGGAGGTGTAAGAACTCGTCGAGGTGGGACTGCACGTCGGGGTGAAGGTCCGGCATACACCGGGGATCGGCTTCCGGTGGGATAACTCTACGGGAGGTCGACGTCGACGTCGTGCTGGAGGGCCGTCGCCTTCACCGTGTTGTACAGGAGCATGGCGCGGGTCATCGGGCCGACGCCGCCGGGGACGGGCGTGATGGCGCTGGCCGCCTCGCGGGCGCTCTCGAACTCGACGTCGCCGACGAGTTCGTAGCCCTTCTCGGTGTCGGCCTCGACGCGGTTGACGCCCACGTCCACGACGACGACGCCCTCCGAGAGCATGTCGCCGGTGACGAGTTCCGGGACGCCCACGGCCGCGACGACGACGTCCGCGGCCCGGGTCTTGGCCGCCAGGTCGTCGGTCCGCGAGTGACAGACCGTCACCGTCGCGTTGCCGTCATCGGCCTTCTGGATGAGGAGGTTCGCGAGGGGTTTCCCGACGATGTCCGACCGGCCGACGATGGTGACGTCGGCGCCCTCGGTGTCGACGCCGGCCGACGCCAGGAGCTTCTGGACGCCGTGGGGCGTGCAGGGGCGGAACCGCGCGTCGCCGGCGACCAGGCGACCCACGTTCTCGGGGTGGAAGCCGTCGACGTCCTTCAGCGGGTCGACCCGGCGGAGCACCGCCCGGTCGTCGACGTGATCGGGAACCGGCATCTGGACGAGGATCCCGTTCACGTCGTCGTCGACGTTCAGCCCGTCGACGGTGTCGAAGAGGTCCCCGGCCGGGGCGTCCGTGTCGAGTTCGACGTCGCGGGTGTCGATGCCGACCTCCTCGCAGTCGCGCTGTTTCATCGAGACGTACGTCTCGCTCGCGGGGTCCTCGCTCATCAGGACCGTCGCCAGCGTCGGTCGGTGGCCCGCCGCGGCAAGTTCCTCGACGGCCGCCGCGACGTCCGCGCGGACGTCGGCGGCGACGGCGTCACCGTCGATGATGTCGGCCTCGCTCATGTGGGAACCGCGGCGGCGGAACCGTATCAACCCCCCGGAACGCCCTCGTCCCCCGCGTCCGCGATGGGGACGCACAGGCGGACCGTCGCCCCCCTCTCCGCCCCGTCCTCGCCGTCCCCGTCGTCGTCGACCGCGAAGTCACCGCCGAGGCGGTCGACGACCCAGCTGACGAGCCACAGACCGAGGCCGCTGCTGTGGGTCACCGGCGTCTCCGACCCCCGCTCGAGGACGGCCAGTTCGGCCGGCGGGATGCCCGGTCCGTCGTCGCGGACCGTCAGTTCGAGGCTGGCGTCCTCGACGGTCGCCGTGACCCGCGCCGTCGCGTCGGTGCCGGCGTGTCTGACCGCGTTCTCCAGCAGTTCGTAGACCGCGAGGCCGACGGTGGCGTCGACCCGCGCTGTGTCCGTCGCCGGCCCGTCGACGTCGACGGTCGCCCCGGGGTACGCGGCACGCACCTCCGCCAGTCGAGTGTCGAGCATCTCCGCGACGTCGACGGTCCCGGTCTGCTCCTCGGAGAACAGCGAGTGGATGCGCTTGGCCGTCTCGCTGAGGCGGGCGAGGTCCGACGAGGCGGCTTCGACGGTCTCGATCAGGCCCACGACGCGTTCGTCGTCGGCAGTCTCCCGCATGCCAGCCGCGGCACCCCCGATGACGGTGACCTTGTTCCGCAGGTTGTGCCTGAGCACCCGGTGGACCACCTCGAAGTGCTGCTCGTGGCGCTCGCGGTCGGTCACGTCCTCCGCGACGCCGATGACGCCCGAGACGTCGCCGTCGGGGGCCTCGACGTCCTGCAGCCAGACCTCGAAGGCGCGTCCCTCGACGGCGTAGGTGTCGTGGACGGTCTCGCCGTGTAGCGCCCGCTCGACCCCCGAGAGCAGCCTGTCGTGGTCGGCGTACAGCTCGAACACCGACTCCCCCCGGACCTCGCCGGGCGAGAGGCCGAGCGCCTCGAGTCCGTGCCCGACCGAGAGGGTGAACCGGCCCGACGCGTCGAGGGAGAACAGGACGAGCGGCAGGTTCTCCACGACGGTGTCGAGGCGTCGCTCGCGCTCTCGCCGCTCGGAGCGGTCCGAGACGACCACCACGCACCCGTCGTGGCGCCCCTCGTCGTCGACGACCGGCGACCCGGAGACGACGACCGGGAGGGCGTCGCCGTCGGCCGTCTCGACGGTCGTCGCGACGGCGCGGACCGACTCGCCGGCGCGGAGTCGCTCGAAGAGGTCCGTCCACGCGTCCCGCGGGTCCTCCGGCGCCGTCGGCGGCTGACGCCCGACGACGTCCGGCGCCGCGTAGCCGAGCGTCGACTCCGCGGCCGGGTTCCAGGTGCGGACGCGGCCCGCCGCGTCGAGCGAGACGATGGGCACCGGCGAGTCGTCGACGAGCGACGAGAGTCGTCGCGCGGTGCGCTCGTACCGCCGCTGGGCCCGCAGTCGGTGGGCGTCGTAGAGGCCCGTCACCAGCCCCGCCGCGACGCCCACGCCGATGAACGGCGCGAGGATTTCGACCTCAGACGGGCGCAGGACCCCACCCCGGGAGCCGGCCCCCGCGACCGACGCACCCAGGGCGAGCGCCGCTGTCACCGCGACGCCAAGCGACACCCACGTCACAACCTGCCAGACCTGCCGCCAGTCGAAGTACTCCCGGGTCAGCCAGAGTCCGCCGGCGCCGAGGAGGGCCACGTCGACCCCGGTCGCCGCGAGCGTCTGGACCGGGAGCGGCGCGCCGTCTCGCCCGGCGGAGACCGCGAGGCCGGTCGCCACCGTGACGAGGGCGGCCAGACCGAACAGCGACGTCACCCCTGCGGTCTTCCGCGCCGTGCCGGTCCCGGTCGCCGACGGTGGTTCGGTACCTGCCATCACGTCACATCCTCTGCCGGAACTGTTCAGAGACGCGATAGTTATACGTTCTGATACCAGCGGCGCCGGGAGCGGCGCGCGCGCCAGGTCTTTGCGTGTCCGGCCCCGTGTAGGGCCGTGGCACGCCCGCTCGCCCCGGACCCGTCCGTCGTCGACTGGGGACTGCTCGTCGGCGTCGCCCTCGCCGTCGCCACCGGCCTCCTGGGGCTGTTGACCGGCGTCCCCGAGGACCGGTGGGTGTTCGTCGTCCACGGCGTCGTCGGTCTGTCGCTGACGGTCGTGCTCGGGGCGAAGGTCCGCCGGGTCGCGCCTCGCCTCCGGCGCCCGCGGACGTGGGACCGCTCGACCGCCGCTGCCCTCGTCGCCCTCGCCGTCGTCCTCGCGACGCTGGCCACCGGCGCCCTCTGGGTGAGCGGCGTCTCCGTGGGAGTCGCGCGGTGGAACGGCCTGATGGTCCACGCGGTCCTCGGGACCGCGCTCGTCGTGCCCGTGCTGGTCCACCTCGCCGCCCGGTTCCGCCTGCCGCCGCGGGAGGCGGTCACGGACCGCCGAGTGGCGCTTCAGTACGCCGCCGTCGCGTCGGTGGGTGGCGCCGCCTACCTCGCCCAGCAGCGTCTCGTGGCGGCCCTCGGTGGCGCCGGGGCGGCCCGCCGGTTCACCGGGTCGCGCGAGGTGGCGTCGCTCGCGGGGAACGCGTTCCCGCGGACGGAGTGGGCGGCGGACGACCCCGACCAGGTCGCGCCCGCGGACTGGTCGCTCTCCGTGACCGGCGAGGTGGCGCGCCCGCTCGACATCGACTACGAGGAACTCGTCCCCGAGGCCGACGACGCGGCCGGCGCCGAGCGACGGGCGCTCCTGGACTGCACGAGCGGGTGGTACAGCGTGCAGGACTGGCGGGGCGTCCGCGTCGGCGACCTCCTCGATGCCGTCGGCGCGCGAGAGCGCGGGCGCTACGTGCGCTTCGTCTCGGTGACGGGCTACCGCTGGAGTCTGCCGGTCGCGGACGCCCGCGACGCCCTGCTCGCGACGCACGTCGGCGACGAGCGCCTCTCCCACGGCCACGGGTTCCCGCTCCGTCTCGTCGCGCCCGGCCGGCGGGGCTTCCAGTGGGTGAAGTGGGTTGACCGCGTCGAGGTGCGGGCGGACCCCGACTACGGGCAGTGGGTCGCCATCTTCACCAGCGGGTTGGACTGACCCCGGCGCAGGGGGTCACCACCCGCTCACTCGTAGATGGGGTGGCGATCGCAGAGGTCCGCCACCGTCGCCGCGGCCTCCGCGCGGACGGCCTCGTCGTCGGGCGCGTCGACGACGCTGGCGATGACGTCTGCGACCGTCTCCATCTCGGCCGTCTCGAAGCCGCGAGTGGTGAGCGCCGGCGTCCCGGCGCGGATGCCGCTGGGGTTGAACGCGGACCGCGTCTCGCCGGGCACCGTGTTCGCGTTGAGGACGACGCCGGCGGCCTCGAGGGCCTCCTCGGCCTCGCCGCCGGTCGTGTCGGGGTGGGACTCGCGGAGGTCGACGAGGACGAGGTGGTTGTCGGTCCCGCCCGAGACGAGCGAGAAGCCGTGGTCGGCGAGGCGGTCCCCGAGCGCGCGGGCGTTCGCGACGGTCTGTCTGGCGTACTCCTCGAACGACGGCTCGAGGGCCTCCGCGAAGCCGACGGCCTTGCCGGCGACGTTGTGCATCAGGGGCCCGCCCTGGGCACCCGGGAAGACGGCCGAGTCCACGGCGTCGGCGTGCTCCTCGCCCGTCATGATGATGCCGCCCCGGCCCGCTCGGATGGTCTTGTGCGTGCTGCCGGTGACGAAGTCCGCGACGCCCACGGGCGAGGGGTGGACGCCCGCGGCGACTAGCCCCGTGATGTGGGCGATGTCGGCGAGGTGGTAGGCGCCGACGTCGTCGGCGACGGCCTGGATGCGCTCCCACTCCACCTCGCGGGGGTACGCCGAGTAGCCCGAGACGACGATGTCGGGGTCGAACGCGGCGGCCTGGTCGGCCAGGTCCTCGTAGTCGATGTAGCCGGTCTCCGGGTCGACCTCGTACTGTTCGACCTCGTAGTACTGGCCCGTGAAGTTCGCCGGGTGGCCGTGCGAGAGGTGGCCGCCGTGGGTCAGGTCGAGCGACAGGATCTTGTCGCCCGGATCGAGGACGGCGAAGTAGACGCCCATGTTGGCCTGCGTGCCGCTGTGCGGCTGGACGTTGACGTGCTCGGCCCCGAACAGTTCCCGGGCCCGGTCGATCGCGAGTCGTTCCACCTCGTCGGCGTTCTCACACCCCGCGTAGTAGCGCTTGCCGGGGTAGCCTTCCGCGTACTTGTTCGTCAGGACGGAGCCCTGGGCCTCCAGCACCGCCTCGCTCGCGAGGTTCTCGCTCGCGATCATCGCGAGCGTGTCTCGCTGGCGCCGGCGCTCGGCGTCGAGGGCGTCGGCGACCGCCGGGTCGGTCTCGCGGACGCGGTCGTAGTCCATATCGGACCCCACGTGCGACGAGGCTTAAGCCCTCCCGTTCCCGGCGCCCCGACCGCGTCGTGTGTTCATTTCAGCGGCGTCTTACGGCAGAATTATGTATCGGGCCGCGGTAGTGTGTCGGCGTGCTCACCTGTGGGGTCTCGGACTCGGGGGTCCGCGTCCGCGACCCGGAGGGAGTGGCCCTCCGGGTGCGAGCGCGGGACTGGTCCCACGGCTCGGTGCGGCGGAATCCGACCGGGGGGCCCGACGTCGTCGTCAGCGGGTCGGCGAGTCACTTCGCCGTCCCCTCCCCGCTGGCGACGGTGACGGACCTCGACACGGGCAACACGACCACGCTCGGGCCCGCGGCCGCGTCCCTGGGAACGGGGACGTTCGCACTCGAGGTGGACGCCAACATCGACGTCACCGCCAGGTTCTCCGGGCCCGCGACCGCGCGCTGTGGCGGCGACTGGGCCCGCGTGGCGTTCCCCGACAGCGCGCCGGTCCGACTCGGCTTCCGGAGTCGCGTCAGCCTCCCCGCGAAGACGGTGACGGTCCCGCCGTCTCCCCGCGGACTCGCCGCGGCCCTCACCCACGCGGCGGCGACGTCGACCGCGACGGGCCCGGAGCGGGTCCGCCCCTGGACGCGCCCGCATCCCCCGCGGTTCGCCTTCGACGAGGCCGCCGGTGTCGACCCGCCGGACCCGGGGACCGGCGTCACGGTTCGCCTCCCGCCGCAGTACGAGGCGCTCTTCGCCGCCGCCCCCCTCGCGTACTACCTCGGCGCGCGCGTCGAGACGGCGCCCGGCGCCGACCCGGTCGTCGAGGCCGACGGGCGCGTCTTCCCGCTCGACCCCGTGACCGACGCGGCCCCGGCGCTGCTCCGCCGGACGTTCTGGCTCGACGCCCTTGTCCACGGGACGGACGTCTTCGGCGCGTCGCTCGCCGGAGCGGACCGCCTGGCGGCGGTCGGTCTCGACCCGGAGGCCGTCGCGGACGCGGACGTGGCGACGCGCCTCCGTCGGTACGCCGACGTCCCGTTCGACCGCCTGGTGGACGACGTGCCGACGTGGCACCTCGTCGTCCACGCCGAGCCCTCGGCTCGCACCGCCGTGGCACTGCCCTACCTCCTCGACAGGCTGGCGCTGGTCTACCCGTCGGCGACGACGGACCTCCCGGGACGGGAACTGATGGAGCGCTCGCTCGACGAGTTCTACCGCGGGGACGTCCCGGCCGTCGAAGTGGTGAAACCCGACCTCGAACCCGGTCGCGTCCACGGGTGGCTCGGCCCCGAGACGCCCATCGACGTGTTCAAGGCCGTCCCGGCGGCCTACGAGAACCGCCTCGCCTACGCCGGGCGGTCCGAGGACCCGCTGACGGTGGCCGTCGTGCTCAACGACGCGGCGATGGCCGGCGAGGACGACGACGTCGCCGCCGCCTACCGGACCCACGGGACGGTCGCGTCGGTCGACGTTCGGCGGTACGCGGACGTCTCCACGCGTCGTCTCGCGAACATCGTCGAGTCTGGCGTGGACCACCTCCACTACATCGGTCACTGCGAGACGGGTGGCCTGGTCTGTGCGGACGGCACCCTCGCGGCCGCGGACCTCGCTGAGAGCGGCGTTCGGACCTTCTTCCTGAACGCCTGCGGGTCCTACTACGAGGGGCTGGACCTGCTCCGCAAGGGGAGCGTTGCCGGCGCCGTCACCTTCCGGAAGGTTCTCGACGAGCAGGCCCGGACGGTGGGCGAGACGTTCGCCCGTCTCGCGGTCCGCGGCTTCAGCTTCGAGCGCGCGATTCGGCTGGCCCGCCGGCGCATCATGATGGGCAAAGACTACGCCGTCGTCGGCGACGGCACCCACGCGCTCACCCGCGACTCGACGCCCCCGCTGGTGACCCGCGTCGAAGCCGACGGCGACCGCTTCCGGGTGACCTGCGAGGCCGCCCACGACTGGACCACCGGGTCGTACTTCCGGCCGCCGATCCCGGGCAACGAGCGCATCCACGTCTGTGGCGACGAGGCGACGTTCACGCTCGACCGGGAGACGGTCAGGCGCTACCTCGAGGCCGGTCCCGGACCCGTGATCTACGAGGGGACCTTCTACTGGCCGGAGGACCTGGCAGCGGCGATCTGACGTCAGTCGCGCGGCAGCCGATTAAACGCCGATCACACGGTAAAATTAAATAACCGGGTGAACCTTAGTGTTTGTACGAATGCCATCGAATTTACGTGGGGCGCGGACCGCGGGGGTCGTCTCCGACGTCCTCGACGCGTGTCCGGACTCGGTCCTGGCGGTGAACCTCGGCGCCGACGACATCGAGACGCTGGTCGAGGTCGCGTCCACCCGGGACCCGGCGGAGGTCCCCCGGATTCGGGTGCTGGCCGAGGAACGCCTCCTCAAGGACGTGACGGGAGACTTCGTCGTCGCGAGTCGGGCGGCCGACCTCGTCGAGGACGGCCAGCTCGAGTTCCGGGTGGCCCCGGACCTCCCGCGGAACGCCCTGCTCGTCGGTTCGGACGCGGTCTACGCACTCGTGTCCGCCGGTGACGTCGTCGGCGGCCTCGTCTCCGAGGACCGGCCGTTCGTCGCAGCGGTCAACGACGCCTACGACGAGGCGTGGGCCGAGGCCACCGAGTTCTCCCTCCGGACGCCGCCGCTCTCCCGGGTCGAGGCGACGCTGTCCGAGAGCATCGGCCCGGACGCGCGCGCCGACTTCGAGGGGATGCTCCAGTCGCTGGGGACGGCCCGCGGCGACGGCGACGGCCTCGACGAGGTGACCATCAGCCTCCTCGTCGCCGCGAAGAACCGGGTCCTGCTCTACGACGTGAGCAAGTGGGGCGAAGACGTCGGCATCGCGAGCAAGGCGACGTTCTCGCGGACCAAGACCCGCCTCGAGGACACCGGCCTCATCGACACCGAGAAGGTCCCCATCGACGTCGGCCGGCCCCGCCTGCGCCTGAAACTGGCCGACGAGCGCCTGCAGGACGCCGACGCGGGCGAACTCGCGAGCGTTGCCCAGTCGGTGCTCGCGTCCTGACCGGCCGCCGGAGCGCCGCGCTTTTCCCACCCCCCGCCCTCTGCCGAGCCATGCGCTATCTCGCGTCGAACCCGACAGCAGGGGGGCCGTGGCCGTGAGCGTCGCCGTCGCCGGCGAGGGAGTCGCCGTCGAGGCGGTCCGGACCGCTCTCGCGGACGCCGACGAGGAGGTACTGACCGGCCTCGAGGCGCTCCCGGACGCGGACCTGGGCGTCGTCGTCGGCCTCGCCGGCAGCGACGGCTTCGAGCGCGCGAACGCCCTCGCCGTCGAGGCGGGCGTCCCGTGGCTGGCGGTCGAGGTAGGGGGCGTCGGCGGCCATCCGCTCGCGGAGGTGACCGCCTCCGTCGCCGGGTTCGGTCCGGAGGCGGGCTGTCACCGCTGTCTCGGCCTGCGGGTCGCGGCCGCGACGGACCCGGAACCGGTCGACCCGTCGGCCCCCCGCGCGGACGTCCGGTTCGCGGGCGCCCTCGCCGGTCGGGAGGCGACCAGAGCGCTCCACGGTGAGGCCGTGGCCGGCAGCGTCGTCGAGGTGCCCGGGACCCGTCGGACGTTCCTGCCGGTCCCCGACTGTCCGGTCTGTGACGCGGGTCGGGACCGCACGCTCGAACGCGGCTTCCGGGACGTCGACCTCGATGACGCGGTGTCCCGGGTCGACGCGGCGGTCGACCCGCGGGTCGGTCTCGTCACCGCCGTCGGCGAGCGCGAGTCCTACCCGACGCCGTACTACCTCGCGACGCTCGCCGCGACGGACGGGTTCAGCGACGCCGCCGTCGGGGAGGCCGCGGCCGGCGTCGACGCCGACTGGGACCGCGCCTACGTCAAGGCGGTCGGTGAGGCCCTCGAGCGGTACGCGGCGGCCGTCTACCGGACCGACGAGTTCGCGCGCGGCGACGTGACCGACCCGGTGGCACCAGCGCGGTTCGTCCGCCCGGACGACGCGCCGGCGGACGGGGACGTCGCGTGGGTCCCGGGGACCGACCTCCACGCGGACGAGTCGGTCCACCTCCCGGCGGAGTTCGTCCACTTCCCGCCGCCGGCGGAGACCCACCGCCCGGCCATCACGACCGGCCTCGGCCTGGGAAACTCGGTCGACGAGGCCCTCCGCGCCGGACTGACGGAGGTGATAGAGCGCGACGCGACGATGCTCGCGTGGTACTCGACGTACGACCCGCTCGGCCTGACCGTCGACGACGAGCACTTCCGGTCGCTCGCCGCGCGCGCCCGGTCGGAGGACCTCACGGTGACGCCCGTGCTCGTCACGCAGGACGTCGACGTGCCGGTCGTGACCGTCGCCGTCCACCGGGAGGGCGAGTGGCCGCGGTTCGCGGTCGGGTCGGCGGCCGACCTCGACGCCGGGCGGGCCGCGACCCGCGCCGCGGCCGAGGCGCTCCAGAACTGGATGGAACTCCGGGCGATGGGTCCCGAGGCGGCCGCGGCGGAGAGCGGGGCCATCGGTCGGTACGCCGACTTCCCCGAGGCGGCGCGGGCCCTCGTCGACCCCGCGGCGACGGTCCCGGCGGCGACGGTCGGTCCCGAGGCGCCGCCGACAGGGGCGGCGGCCGTCGACGCCCTCCTCGACCGGGTCGACGCGGCCGGCCTGTCGGCCTACGCGGCGCGCCTGACCACGCGGGACGTGGCTCGCCTCGGCTTCGAGGCGGTCCGCGTACTCGTCCCGGCGGCACAACCGCTGTTCGTCGACGAGCCATACTTCGGGGAGCGCGCGCGGACGGTCCCCGCGGACCTGGGCTTCGAGTCGCGCCTCGACCGCCCCTTCCACCCCTACCCCTGAGCGGGTCGGGTCAGACGCCCAGCGTCGCCCGGACCATGTCCCGCGTGCCCGGGCCGAGACCGACCGCGAGGACCGCCACGAGGAGGAGGACCGTGTACCGCGGGCTCTCTTCGTAGATCTCGGCGTCGAACAGCCACACGGCGCCGACGGCGACGGCGAGTTTCAGGACGAGGAACGGCCACGCGTCCCCGACGACGGCGATGACCGACTGGGGGAGCACCGCCTGGGTCACGTCGATGACGAGGCGATTGACCGGGTGCTTGGGGACCAGGTCGCCGTACGGCAACCCCAGTTCGGCGCCCCAGTCGAGGCCGACGACGTTCGCGGTGCCGTCGACGGCGTGTCCCCAGATGATGAGGAGTCCGGCGTAGCCGGTGCCGCCGTTGAGGTCCGGGACGTACCTGCTCGCCAGCCGCCACGTCCCCCAGGCGAGGACCGTCGCGATGGCGAGCGTCAGGACGGTTATCTGCGGGTAGAAGCCGACGTAGTCGGTCGTCACCGACAGCCAGAGCAGGTAGACCACCGTCAGTGCGAGCAGGACGGTGCCCGCCCCGAACAGGGGGTACTCGTAGCGCTCGACCCGGTCCGTCCGCGCCAGCCAGACCGCCCCCACCAGGGCCCCGAGCGTCAGCACGAAGACGGTGAAGTAGATGAGCGGGCTGATGATGAGCGTGTTCCAGGGGTACCCGATGGCGACGGCGGCGTCGGCCGCGCGCGCGGCGTCCATCACGTCCTGGGCCACCCGGAGGACGCCCCCGAAGAACATGAACGGGAACAGCGCGTAGAACAGGCCCCGGTCCTCCCCGACGTCGAGGCGACGGAGCAACAGCACGACGCCGGCGATCGCCACCACCAGCGTGACCATGTACCCCACCTCGGAGACGAGCGTGTACCCCGGATAGGCGACCGGTTGGGCCGCGCTGGCACAGGCGTCGGCGCCGTAGTGGAGCGTCCGCGCGCCCCCGTCCCAGGCGGCACACGAGGCGCCGAACGCGTCTGCGTACACCGGTCCCCAGAAGTAGTGCCAGACGAACTCGGCGTACACCGCTCGGGGGAAGGCGAGCGACCCGGCGACGAGCGCGGCGACTGCGGCCAGGACGCCTCCGACCCACGCTCGCTCCGCGTCGACTTCCAGCTGCATACCTGCACCTGCGAGTGGCGGCGTTTCAGCGTTGCGGTCCGGCGAGCGAGCGCTCAGTCCGCTCGCCCGTCGCCGCCCCTCGCGGCCGCCCGGATCTCGGCCGCCGCGTCGAGGAACGCCCCGTGAGCGGTCCCGTTCGAGGCGATCAGCCCCTCCGCGTCGGGCGTCCACCGCTCGCCGTGGACGTCGGTCACCACGCCGCCGGCCTCGCGAATCAGTTTCGCGCCGGCCACCGTGTCCCACGGGTTCGGGCTGACGTTCGTGAGTGCGCCCTCGATCATCCCGGCCGCGACCATCGAGAGTTCGGCCTGCCCACAGCCCCACCGCCGGAGGTCCCCGAACCGCTCGACGGTCGCCCGGCAGGCGGCCGCGTACTCCGCGCGCCGCTCGCGCCCCCAGTACATCGTCGGGACGACGGCGAACGTCTCCGGGTCCGTCCGCACGCTGACCGAGAGCGGTTCGCCACCGAGCGTCGCTCCGTCGGGCCCGGCGAGGAAGACGTCGCCCAGCGCCGGCATGACGTTCGCGGCCGCGACGGTCCGCCCGTCGACGACGGCGGCCACCGAACACGCCCACGTCGGGGTGTTCCGGACGTAGTTGGCGGTGCCGTCGATGGGGTCGACGACCCACGCCGGTCCCGACGCGGGCACCGTCACGGGACCGTCGCCCTCCTCGCCCACCACCGTCTCGCCGGGGAACGACGCGTGGATGACTTCGGTCACCCGCTCCTGTGCGTCACGGTCGGCCTGGGTCACGACGTCGGTCTTGTGTCGCTTCGTCTCGACGTCGATGCCGGTTCGGTACCGGGTGTGAGCGAGGTCGCCGCCCGCACGGGCCGCGCGTTCGGCGACGGCGAACCGCGTCGCCTCGGTCGTGGTCATGGTCGCCCCTGGGGGCGGTGTTTCTTAACTGCCCCGCCCCCGGCTACCGGAGGTCCCCGAACTCCTCGGGGTTGTCTGCCACGTACCGCAGGACCTCGCGGACGAACTCGCTGCGGGTGTCGTACCCCCGCTCGCGCCAGTACGCGTCGAGGTCGGCCAGGAGCGGGTCGGGGAGGCGAACCGCGACCGGCGTCGTCTCGGGCGGTCGATTGCGCTCGTGGAGGTCGCCAAGCGACAGCTCCTCCCCCTCGTCTGACATACGGACACGGATGGTCCGGCGACCGGCAAGAAGGTTGTGGCGTCTCAGCGGTAGTGAAAGAGGATCTCCTCGAGGAGAACGGCCTCCATCGAGTCGGCGGGGTAGGTGGCGTCGATGTAGGCTTCTGCCGCCTCGAAGTCGCCCCGGAGGCCGCGGCGGCGCACCGTGAGGACGTCCTCGACGAACGCCGAGTCGCCGCCGAGGCCGCCGTCGCCGCCGAGACCGCCGTACTCGTCGAGGTCCGCGACGATCTCCTCGAAGTCGATGGTCTCGGGGTTGTAGTCCTCGACGATGGAGTCGAGGACGTACTCCGCTGAGAACCGGTAGAACTCCGACTTGCTCTCGAAGACGCCGTCCGCGACCAGTCGCTCGACGGTCTCGACGACCTCGTCGGGGTAGCGGACGGTCTCCTTGGTCATCGACGCGAAGTTCTCGCCCTGCCTACTTGAATCCCTGTCAGACGCGGAACCGCTCGATGGCGTCCACGTCGAGGTCGACGCCCAGGCCGGGGCCCTCGGGGACGGCGACCCGGCCGTCGGCGTCTGCCGCGAACGCCCGCGCGGCCAGGTCCTCGCGGAGCGGGTTCGGCGAGCGGTCGAACTCCAGCCACGGGTCGCCGTGGAGCGTGGCGATGAGGTGCAGGCTCGCGGCGAGAGCCACCGGCGTCCCCCACACGTGCGGGACGAGGGGGACGTTCGCCGCGGCGGCCCGGTCCGCGATGCGCGCCGCGGGGGTGAGCCCGCCCACGATGCAGACGTCGGGTTGGGCCACGTCCAGCCCGTCCACCTCGAACAGGCGGTCGAACTGCGCGGGCGTGTGACACTCCCCGCCCGCGACGCGGACGTCGAGCGTCTCCCGGAGGTCCGCGTACCCCGCGAGGTCCTCGGGGTGGACTGGCTCCTCGAACCAGTGGACGCCGAGGTCCGCCAGCACCCGGCCGACTTCCCGGGCCGTCGGGCGGTCGTAGGCGTAGTTGGCGTCGACCATCACCGTCGTCTCCCGGCCGACCGTCTCGCGGACGCGTCGGACGAGTTCGACGTCCGCCGCGGCGTCCGCGCCGACCTGGGCGAGGCCGGTCTTGAGTTTCACGGCACCCAGGGCCTCGGCGTTCTCGCTCGCCTCCGCCGCGATGGCCTCGAACTGCTTGTCGAGGTCCTCCGTCGGACGGAAGTAGTGCCCGGTGGCGTAGGCCCGCACCGCGTCGCGACGGGCGCCGCCGAGCAGCGCCGACACCTGCTCTCCGCGGAGTTTGCCGGCGAGGTCCCAGAGCGCGAGGTCGACGCCGGAGATTGCCGGCAGGGGCTCGACCGTCTGGTAGGTCGCGCGGGCCACCTGCCGCAACTCGTCGTGGCGGCGCTCGACCGCGCGGGGGTCCTCGCCCTCCACGACCGGCGCGAGCACCTCCTCCACCGTCTCGACGGTGCCGGCGACGGGTCCCCAGCACTCGCCCCATCCGACCGTCCCGTCGTCGGCCTCGACGCGGACGAGCGTCGCCGTGCGCGTCTCGACCCACGCCTGCGAGTAGCCGAACGGTTCGTCGAGGGGCGCCTCGACGCCGATAGCCTCGACCGACTCGATTGCCGTCATACCACCCGTCGCGGCCGCGACCGAGTAATACGTTTCCGTCGGGTGGTCGTCGCGTCGCGAGAAGTTGTGCGAGGGAAGAGCGGGTCGGTCGCCCGACCCCGCTCCCCCGGGGGTCAGGTGCGAGGGATGGGATTTGAACCACGTCCGGACGCCGCGCCGTCCGGCCTGATTCGAATCCCACCCGCATCACGCGCGACGCGGCCGGCGTCGCGCACGGATGCGAGGGATGGGATTTGAACCCATGGACCCCTACGGGAGCGGATCTTGAGTCCGCCGCCGTTTCCAGGCTTGGCTACCCTCGCGCCCGGTGGTGTCTCGGGTCGCGCTGGTATAAAGATGCCACGACCCTACTCGAGTCGCTCGGCGTAGGCGCGGTCGGCCGGGCCGCCCACCGGGCGCTCGCCGTCGAGGACGATTCCCCACCCGTCGACCGCACCGGGGTCGTCGACGGCGGCGCGGAGCGTCGCGCGCACGTCGGCGACGTCGACGCCGTAGAAGTCCGCGGAGACGCCGTCGAGGTAGGTCAGTGCCGTCTCGAAGAGGCTCCGGGCGCCGGCGTCGTTCTCGAAGTCGACGTGCTTGTACGCGCCCGCCGCGACCTGCACCATCCCGTGGCAGAAGGCGCTCTCCGTCTTCCCGCCGCCGTAGTTGTACCACTCGGACTCGAAGCAGTCGTGGGACTCGTGGAACGCGCCGGCGTTGAACAGGCGGACGCCGTGGACCGTCGCGCGGCGGAGCGTGTCGTGCTCCCACCGGCCGGACGCCGGGAGCCATCCGGTCGGGGAGCCCTGATCCGGCGGGCCGACCGACGGCGCGCGCGTGTGGTCGTCCATCGCCGGGACCGAGGGGCGCCACGGAGGTAACGACTGCGGTCGCCGACCCCGGGTGCCGGTCCGGTCGGTCGGAGACGACGCGCCGGCCGGCGCGACGGGGGCGAGAGACGGCGCTCGGACGGAACACGCAACGTTCAAACGGGGTGCACCGAAAAATCCGACATGAACCGGACGGACGCGCCCCTCGCGACAGCGGTGCGGGGGACGCTCGGCGGCCACGGGGTGGGCGGTCCCGCCGATGGCTAGTCACCCCCTCGTCCTGGTCGCGTCCATCCTGTTGCGACTCGCCGGCGTGGCCCTCGGGGCCATCCTCTTCGCGCGGAACCGCGATCGCCGGTTCGCGTTCTTCACCCTCATGCTGGGTCTGATGGCCCTCCGACAGCTGCTGACGCTGACCGGCGTGACGGTGTGGACGACCGAACTGCCGGGTCTGGTCGTCAGCGTCCTCGCAATCGCCCTCGGGTTCTACCTGCTCGAGCACGTGCGCACCGAAGAGGCTATCCGGACCGAACTCCGGTCGATGAACCGGCGTCTCAGGCGGAGCCGGAACCGGCTCGAGGGCATCCTCGCGGCCTCGCCGGACTACATCTTCCTCTTCGACGAGGAGGCCCGCTACGCGTCCATCCTCTCGGGCGAGAGCGACATCACGATCCGCCCGCCGGGGGAGTTCATCGGATCGACGGTCCACGAGGTGCTGCCGGACCCGTCGGCCGCGGACGTCGTCGCCGGCGCCATCGAGGACACCGTGGAGACCAGCGAGACCCGCCGCATCGAGTACTCGCTCCCCCTCGACGCGGGACCGGCGTGGTACGAGGCGCGCACCGCTCTCGTCACCGGGCAGGGGCCGGACGACGAGGACCGCGTCCTCCTCGTGGCCCGCGACGTCACCGAGCGGCGGCGGCGGGAGCAGGAGAACCGCCGGTTCCGACAGGCCGTCGAGGCGGCGGGCAACGCCATCTACATCACCGACCGTGACGGGACCATCCGGTACGTCAACGACGCCTTCGAAGCCATCACGGGCTACGCCGAGTCGGAGGCGCTCGGGCGGACGCCGGACCTGCTCTCGTCGGACCACCACGGCGAGGCCTACTACCGCGACCTCTGGGAGACCATCCGCGCCGGCGAGGTCTGGGAGGAGGAAATCGTCAACGAGCGCCGGTCCGGGGAGCGCTACTACGCCGACCAGACCATCGCGCCCATCCTCGACGAGAGCGGGGCCGTCGAGGCGTTCGTCGCCGTCCAGACGGACATCACCGCCCGCCGCGAGCGCGAGCGACAGTTGCGCGTCCTCGACCGCGTCCTGCGGCACAACCTCCACAACGGGATGTCGGTCGTGCTGGGCTACGCGGAGACCATCGAGGACGAGACCACGGGAACCGTCGCGTCGGCCGCCCGGACGATCCGGGAGCGGGGGCAGTCTCTGCTGGAGACGGTCGACAAGGAGCGCGAGATCGTCGAACTCGTCTCTGAGGACCCCAAGACCGAGACGGTCGACCTCGGAACGGTGGTCCGGGACCGTGCCGAGGCGGTCCGGTCAGACCACCCGGAGGCGACCGTCACGGTCGAGGGCCCGGCGCACGCGTTCGTTCGGGCCATCGCCGACGTCGAGACCGCGGTCGCGGAACTGCTCGAGAACGCCGTGGTCCACGACGAGTCGGCTTCGCCCCGCGTGACGGCGACCGTCGACGTCGCGTCCGAGACAGTCTCGCTCGCCGTCGCGGACACCGGTCCCGGCATCCCCGAACAGGAGCGTGCGGTGCTCACGGGCGAGCGAGACATCAGGCCGCTGTATCACGGGTCCGGGCTGGGCCTGTGGCTCGTCCACTGGATCGTCTCGCTCTCGGGCGGATCGCTGACCTTCGCCGAGAACGACCCCGAGGGGAGCGTGGTGACCGTCACGCTGGCCCGTGCGGTCGCGGACCGACCCGAGGCCGACGGCGAGAGCGCCGACGGTCGATCCGGGCCACCGACTGGCCCGCGGAGGCAGGTCGACGACGCCCCCGACTGACCGCCGAACGTTTATGACAGGGACGCCCCTTCACCGGACGATGGAGACCCGGACCGGCGTCGGGTTCGCCGCCACCAGGGCGATCCAGGTCGTCCTCGCCGGGACGCTGGTCGCCGCCCACGCCGTCTCCACGAGCGGCTACGTCTACCCTCACTACGTCCTGCTCATCGTCGGGCACCCCTGGCTCTGCCGACGCGTCGGCATCAGGTTGCGACCGTGGCAGGTGGCCTACGTCAGCGTCGCCCTGTTCCTCCACCCGATGGGCGGGCTGTTCGGCCTGTACGCCAGCATCTGGTGGTTCGACCACCTCACGCACGCCATGTCGGCGACGCTGGTCGCGGCCATCGGCTACGTCGCGGTCCGCGGCCTGTGGAGTGCGGGCCGCGAGTCGCTCGGACCGACCTGGCGGGCGCGGCTGTTCGCGTTCGCGTTCGTGATGCTCGCTGGCGTCGCCTGGGAGCTCATCGAGGAACTCACGCCGTTGCTCACGGTGTACGGCCCGAACGACACCCTCTGGGACTACGTCTTCGACGGGGTGGGCGGGCTGCTCGTGGTGATCGCTGGCGAGCGGGCGCTCGCGAACGCCATCGACGGCTTCCGGGCGTGGGTTCGAACCGCGCGCTGACCGTCCGGATGTGAAACCCCTTTCATGCCGGACGACAGAACTCACGTCGATGCGAGTCACGGTGCTGGGTGAGGGGGACCCCGAGTACGCGGTGGTCGGTGGCATCCACGGCGACGAACCGTGTGGCGTCCGGGCCGTCGACGCGCTCGCGGCCGCCCGACCGGCCGTCGACCGACCGGTGAAACTCGTCGTGGCGAACGAGCGGGCGGTCGACCGGCAGGTCCGGTACACGGACGTCGACCTCAATCGGTCGTTCCCGGGCGACCCCGACGCCGACGCGTACGAGCGCCGCCTCGCGCACGACCTCACGGCGGAACTGTCGGGGCTGACCACGCTCGCCCTCCACTCGACCCAGTCCCACGGCGACCCGTTCGGCATCGTCGACGGCGTCGACGACTTCGCGCGCGACGTGGCGCCCGGCCTCGGACTGGACGCCCTCGTGACGACCGAGGAGTTCGTCGAGGGCCGCGTGTTCGCCCGCGCGGCCCCCTCCATCGAGGTGGAGTGCGGGCTCCAGGGCACCCCGGAGGCGACGGCCAACGCACACGCGGTGGTGGAGGCCTTCCTCCGGACGGTCGGCGTGCTCCCGGGAGCGCCCGACGCGACGGCGGTGCCGGCGTTCCGCCTGGAGCGCGCCATCGAGAAGCCCCCGGCCGAGCGCTACGACGTCCACGTCCGGAACTTCGAGCGCGTGCCGCGGGACGCCGTGTTCGCGACGGCGGACGACCGGACGTTCGTCGCCGAGGACCCCTTCTACCCGGTGTTGCTGTCCGCGTACGGCTACGAGACGCTGTTCGGCTACGCCGCGGCCAAGGTCGACACGCTCAGCCCTCCGGCGGAGCGAACTCGACCAGAGTGAGGTCCCGGCCGAGCGCACAGGTCTCGTGGGGCGGGTCGCCCCGAACCTCGTTCACGCGGTACTCCCGGTCGAAGTCGGCGCCCGCGGGTTCGCAGTAGCCGTGACTGGGGCACTCGGTGTGCGGACACGGCCCCGCGAGGCGCGTCTTGCTGCCCGCGTAGGCCGCTTTCGAGGGGACGTTCGCCGCGACGGGCGCCCGCTCTACCTCGACGGCGACGACGCTGCCCTCCTCGTGGACCGCACAGTCGAGGCGCTGTCCGCCCTCGCGGACGTCCGTCACGCGGTAGCGGACCCCCTCCTCGAGGGTGAGACACTGCCCGCGGTAGGGACAGTCCGCGCAGGCCGGCGCCCCTCCCCGGTAGACGAACTCCGTCCCCGTCTCGGCCACCGCCGTCCCGAGGAGCGTTATCTCCGACATGGCCACCCGTTGGGGCGCCGCGTCGGAAACCTCTTCGGTCGGTGCGGGCCCGGCGCGTCAGCGCCCGGCCGCGTCCGCGTCACTCGCCCCGACGAGGGCCGTCAGTTCGTCGAGATAGTCCGCCCGGGGGACCTGGTAGGCGGCGCGGACGTCGAACGCCCCCCGGGCGAACGCCGCGGCCGCGTCGACGGCGGCGTCCATCGCCGCCGCGCGCGTCTCGTGGGCCCCGTCTGCCTCGCGGACCCGCACGTCGGGTTCGAGAAAGAGGGCGACGTGCCACCGGCCGTCCCGGCCGGACCCGGGCCGTCGACGGTCCGGGTTCGACCGCGAGACGGTCAGCGTGGGGAGACAGGGCGCGGGATAGTCGTCGCCGTCGAAGACGTCGGGCCGGTAGGCGAAGATGACCCGGCCCTCGGGTTCGGCGTTCCAGACGGTCCACCCCGGGGGCAGGTCCGCGTCGTCCATGGCCCCGGTATGCGGCGGTCGCGCTAAAACGTGGCGTCTACGCTCCGGGACGCGGCGGCGACGTCGGCCCGGTCCGGCACCGCTCGCTGGGCGCCTTCCGCGGTTGTCTGGAGGGCCGCTGCTACCGTCGCGTCCTCGACTGCCCGCCGGAGGGACGCGCCACCGGCCAGTCGGGCGGCGAGGTAGCCGCTGAACGTGTCCCCGGCGCCGGTCGTGTCGACCGGGTCGACCGACGGCGGCGTGACCGCGAACCCCGCACCGTCCGCCGGGTCGACGGCGACCGGGTCGGCCCCGCGCGTGCGGACGACCGTCCCCCCGAACCGGTCGAGAGTCCCTTCCAGCGCCGTTGTCTCCGCCTCGTTCGGCACGAGGACGTCCACGGCGTCGTGGTCGGCGACCGCTGCCGCGCCGTCGACCGGCGACGGGTCGAACACGACCGTCGGGCGGTCGGGACGGTCGGCGAGGTCCTCGAGGGCCGCGACCATCGCCGCGGTCGGGACCTCGTTCTGCAGGAGCAAGCAGTCGGCGTCGCGGACGACGTCGGCGTGGGCGCGCACCGCGGTGGGGTCGACCCGCCCGTTCGCCCCCTCGACGATGGCGATCCAGGACTCGCCCCCGCCGTCGACGAAGATGTAGGCCGTGCCCGTCGGCGCGTCGACCGTCTCGACCGGCCCGACGTCGACTCCGCGGGCGGCGAGGCTGTCGAGGACGCCGAACTGTCGCTGGTCGTAGCCGACGCGTCCCACCAGCGTCGCCTCCGCCCCCGCGGCGGCGGCAGCGACGGCCTGGTTCGCACCCTTCCCGCCGAGGAAGTTCTCGTAGGTGCGCCCGGCGACGTCGGGCGGGACGTCGTCGGCCGGCACCGTCACGGTCTCTCCCGGGCCGGGGAACCAGTCGTGCCGGTCCCCGAGGGCGGTCACTCTCTCGGCGTCGAGGTAGGCGACGCGGTCGACGTTGACGCTCCCCAGGCTCACGACCCCGCTCATCGCTCGCTCCTCTGCCCGGCCCGGATAAAACCGTTCGCACTTCGGTCGGCCCGGGCCCGGGGACAGGCTTATCGGGTGGGGGTCGGTCTGTGCGGCCATGTTCGATTTGCCCGCCGAACTGACCGCGCGCGACGACCCGGTCCGGGTCGGCGTCGTCGGCGCCGGTCTGTTCGGCTCAAATCTCGTCACGCAGACCGAGCGCGTCCCCGGACTCCGGGTCGCCGCCATCGCGGACATCGACCGGTCGAAGGCCGACGAGGCGTTCGCCCGGGCGGGGGTCGACCCCGAGGGCGTCGCACACGTCGACGGCCGCGCCGCGGCGGACGACCGGTTCGACGCCGGCGGTCGGGCGGTCCTCGGTGACGGCCTCGAACTGGCGCGCGCCGACGTGGACGTCCTCGTGGAGGCGACGGGCGTCCCCGAGGTGGGGGCGCGCCACGCCTACGCGGCCGTCACCGCCGGCACCCACGTCGTGATGGTCAACGTCGAGGCCGACACGGTCGTCGGGCCGACGCTGGCGACCCTCGCGGAGGCCAACGGCGTCACGTACTCGCTGGCCTACGGCGACCAGCCCTCCCTGATCGTGGAGCTCGTCGACTGGGCCCGACTCGCCGGCTTCGAGGTCGTCGCGGCCGGCAAGGGCGTGGCCTTCCGCGAGTCCTACCACCACGGCACGCCCGACGACGTGTTCGACCGCGTGGGCCTCTCGCCGGCGGTCGTCGCTGACCGCGACCTCAACCCACGGATGTACAACTCATTCCTCGACGGGACCAAGATCGCCGTCGAGATGTGCGCGGTGGCGAACGCCACCGGTCTCGACGTCGACGTCTCCGGGATGCACCTCCCGACGGCGGAGATTCCGGAGATTCCGTCGCTGCTCTCCCCGGACGGCTTGCTCGACTCGACGGGCGTCGTCGACTCCATCTCGACGCTCCACGAGGACGGCACGCCCGTCCACGAGGACCGCGACCTCGGGTTGGGGGTGTTCGTCGTCGTGCGCAGTCCGGACGGCCACGTGCAGGACTACCTCCGGGAGTACGCCGGCCCGGGGCACAAGGTGGCCGCAGACGGCGAGTACGCCCTGTTCTACCGCCCCCACCACCTCCCCGGTCTGGAGACGACCGTCAGCGTCGCCCAGGCCGCGGTGCACGGTCGGTCGACGGGGGCGCCGCGGGAACGACGCGCGGAGGTCGTCGGCGCCGCGAAGGACGACCTCGACGCCGGCACGGAACTCGACGGCGGGGGCGGCTACACCGTCTACGGGCACCTCGTGTCCGCCGGGACGGCCGACGCCGAGGGCTACGTCCCGTTCGAGTTGCTCGACGGCGCGGAACTCGAACGCGACGTCGCCGAGGACGAGGTCGTCACCTACGACGACGTCGCCCTCGACACCGACTCCTTCCTCTACAGCCTCCGGCGGGTCCAGGAGGGCGCGGCCTGACGGCGCCCGCCGCGACGAGGCCCCGTGAGACGCGACCGTCCCGTTATGACGGTTGATAATCGGGGAGAAACGCTTTTTCCGGGAGTTGCGTCCCAACGCACATGGGAGGACACGCGGACGCGAGCGGTTCCGCGACGAGTGCGGGCGGATCGACGTCGAGGATAGCGGACTACCTCCGGTACGTGCCGAGTGGGGACTCCATCCCCGACTCGACGTGGCGGGGCCGCCACCGGGCGATTCTGGCGCTCATAGCGGTGCACGTCCCCCTGCTCGTTCTCCTCGGTCTCTATCACGGGACCGAGTCGGTGACCGGCGCACAGATTCCGGCGTTCTCCACGAGTCGGGTCCTGCTCGGCGTCGGCGTCGTCGTCGCGTTCGGCGCTCTCGCGGCGATTCCACAGTTCACCCGACGCACGCGGACCGGCCTCGCGACGATCGGCCTCGCCTCTGCGTCCGCCGTCCTCGTCTACTTCTCCGGTGGCTACATCGAGGCGCACTTCCACTTCTTCGTCGTGATGGCCGTCGTGGCGGTCTACGAGGACTGGCTGCCGTTCCTCCTCGGCATCGTCTACGTCGCCCTCCAGCACGGCTACTTCGGCATGACCTCCCCGGAACTCGTGTACAACCACGCGGCCGCGATCAACAACCCGTGGGCATGGGCGGTCATCCACGCGACGTTCGTCCTGGCGCTCGCGGTGGCGCTGACGACACACTGGTACTCGACCGAGCGCTCCCGGGAGGAGGCCCGCGAGACGCTCCAAGAGGCCGAGGCGAAGTCCCGACAGGTCGAGGACCTCGAGGCGAAGAAAGCCGAGGTCGAGGCCGCCCGGGAGGAGGCCCGCGAGCGACAGGCCGAAGTGGAGCGACTGAACGACCACCTCGAGGCCAAGGCCGACGCCTACAGCGAGGCGATGCGACGGGCCGCGGCGGGCGACCTCGGCGTCAGACTCGATCCGGAGAGCGAGAGCGAGGCCATGACCCGCATCGCGGAGTCGTGCAACGAGATGCTCTCCGAGACGGAGGCGGCGGTGGCGGAGGTCCAGACCATCGCACACGACGTCAGCGAGACGAGCGAGGACGCCAGCGACGGCGCGCGCGCCGTCGAGCGCGCCAGCGAGGAGGTCAGCGGGTCCATCCAGGGCATCGCCGATGGCGCGACCGAGCAGCGCGAGATGCTCGACCAGGTCACCACGGAGATGAGCGACCTCTCGGCGACCATCGAGGAGGTGGCGGCGTCCACCGAGTCCGTGGCCGACCGCTCGCGGGAGATGGCCGACGTCGCCGACAGCGGCGAGGCGACCGCCACCGACGCCATCGAGCGCACCCGCGCGGTCCAGGGGGCGATCGACTCGACCGTCGCGGACGTCGAGGCCCTCGACGAGCGGATGGCCGAGATCGGTGACATCGTCGACCTCATCGGGGACGTCGCGGAACAGACGAACATCCTGGCGCTGAACGCGAACATCGAGGCCGCCCGCGTCGGCACCGGCGCCGGCGACGGTGACGGCGAGGGGTTCGCGGTCGTCGCGAACGAGGTCAAGCAACTGGCCGAGGAGACGCGGACCTCGACCAGCGACATCGAACAGCTCATCGACGAGGTCCAGTCCCAGACCCGCTCGACCGTCGATGAGGTGCAGGCCGCACAGCGCGACGTCGAGGCCGCCGTCGAGGCCGTCGAGGAGGTCCTCGACGCGTTCGCGACCGTCACCGAGCACGCCGCGGCCACCGACACGGGCGTCCAGGAGATACGCGACGCGACGGACGACCAGGCCGCGAGCGCCGAGGAGGCCGTCGCCGTCGTCGAGGACGTCGCCGACATCAGCGCGTCGACGGCCGACGACGTCGCGGGCGTCTCTGCCGCCGCCCAGGAACAGGCCGCGTCCGCCTCTCAGGTCGCCGACGACGTCGGCTCGCTGCGCGAGCGAGCGGACCGCCTCCGGTCGCTGCTCTCGACCTTCGACGTCGACGCGGCCGCTGCGGAGACGGTCGACGGCCCGGCACCGGGGACTGCTCTCGGGGACGGCGGCCGCACCGACTGAGTCGCGTCGCTCCCTGCGCTCCTCGCTCACGGAGTTCGCTCGGATGCTCGGTCGGGGATTTGAACCCGATGGCGAACGCTCCGTCGGGTCGCGTTCGCGTGATTCAAATCCCTCCCTACGCTCCTCGCTCACGGAGTTCGCTCGGATGCTCGGTCGGGGATTTGAACCCCGGTCGTTGGCTCGAAAGGCCAACATGATTGGCCGGACTACACCAACCGAGCGACATCAGGCGGTCGGAGTCGCCGCGGTATAAATCCATCCAAACGGCGGCGGCCGGTCGGCGCTGCTCGCCGGCGGGCGACCGGGCGCTCGAGGGCGACGCGAGTCGGCAGACTCATCTGACGCCCCCGCCTTCCCTCCGGCATCGAAATGCCACGCGGGTATCACCTCCCGGAACCATCGGACGTCGCTGACCCGTGGGCCGGGTTCGAGTGGGACCTCCCGGCCGAGTACAACGTCGCCGCGGAGTGTCTGGACGCCGGCGACTCGGCGGACGAGGCGCTCCGGCACGTCGGCGTCGACGGCGAGCGGACCGCGCTCACCTACGGCGAGTTGCGGGCGGCGACCGACGCGACGGCCGCGCGGTTCGCGACGGCGGGCGTCGACCCGGGCGACCGAGTCGGTCTCTGTCTCCCGCAGTCGCCGGAACTGCTCGTGGCCCACCTCGCGACGTTCGCGGTTGGCGCGGTGTCGGTGCCGCTGTCGATGCTGCTCGGAGACGCCAGCCTCCGGTCCACGGCGGCGCGAGCGGACGTCTCGCTGGTCGTCTGTGACGCGCAGCGACGGGCGGCCCTCGACGGCGAGTTCGCGGCCGAGTCGCTCGTCGTCGAGACGGGCGCGAGGACGGCGCCGCTGTTCGGTCTCGACGCTCACGTCACCGCCGGCGACACCGTCGACCGACCGGCGACGACCCCCGATGACCCGGCGCTCGTCCTGTTCACGTCGGGGAGCACCGGCGACCCGAAGGGCGTCGTGGTCGGCCACTCCTACCTCGCCGGGTCGCTGCCCGGCAACCAGTGCTGGTACCAGCTCTTCGACGCGGCCGAGGCGCGCGCCGCCCGGATATACACGCCGGCGGAGTGGGCGTGGGCCGGCGCCCTCTTCGACGTGGTGTTCCCGACGCTCGCGCTCGGCGGCACCGTCGTCAGCCACGAGCGGCGGTCCGGGTTCGACCCGGACCGGGCCCTGGGGCTCATCGCCAGCGAAGGCGTCACCCACGCCTACTTCCCGCCGACCGCGCTCCGGCGGATGCGGGCCGAGGTCGACCCCGCCGCACACGACCTCTCGGCGCTCGTCGCCGTCCAGTCCGGTGGCGAAGCCCTGCCCGACGGGGTGCAGTCGTGGGCGGAGCGAGCCCTCGGCGCCGTGATCAACGAGGGATACGGCCAGACCGAGGCGAACGCCATTGCGGGCGAGTGTCGGGCGGCCTACCCGCCTCGCGACGGGTCGCTCGGCAGGCCCTACCCCGGGCACGACGTGGTCGTCGTCGACGAGGACGGCGCGGAACTCCCGCCGGGCGAGGTGGGCGAACTCGTGGTCCGCCCCCCGGACCCGGTGCTATTCTCCGGCTACCTCGACGACCCGGCGGCGACCGACGCGGCGTTCACCGACGAGGGCTGGCTACGGACGGGCGACGCCGTCGAGCGTGACGCCGACGGCTACCTCTACCACCGGGGCCGCCTCGACGACGTCATCATCACGTCCGGCTACCGCGTCAGTCCGACGGAGGTGGAGGACGCGCTCTCGACCCACCCGGCCGTCGCCGCGGCCGTGGTCGGCGGCGTGCCCGACGCGGACCGCGGGCAGCGTGTGGTCGCCTGCGTCGTCCCCGCCGACGACGCGACGGCGGACGACGACCTCGCGGCGACGCTGACCGCGACCGTCGCGGACGCCATCGGCCCCCACAAGCGACCGCGAGAGGTCCGGTTCCTCGACGCCATCCCCGAGACGCGGAACGGCAAGGCCGACCGCGCCGCTCTCTTCGGCGAGGAGTGACTCACTCTCCCTCGAACTCGGGGTCGCGGTCGCTCATGAACGCGGAGACGCCCTCCATCATGTCCTCGGTCTGGAGGGTCTGTCCGAACGCCTGCGCCTCCACCTCGAGGCCGGCCCCGGTGTCGTCCCGACCGGCGAGCATCGCCCGCTTCGTGAGTTCCTGAGCGACCGGCGGTCCGGCGGCGAGGTCCGCGGCGTACTCGTGGGCGACCGACTCGAACTCGTCGGCGTCGACGAGTTCGTTCACGAAGCCGAACTCGGCCATCCGCTCGGCGTCGTAGCGCTCCGCGGTGAAGATTATCTCCTTCGCGCGCCCCTCGCCCACGACGGCCGACAGTCGCTGGGTCCCGCCCCAGGCGGGGAGGATGCCGAGGTTGTGCTCGGGTTGGCCGAGTTCCGAGCGCCGCGTCGCGACCCGGAGGTCAGCGGCCGTCGCGAGTTCCATCCCGCCGCCGAGCGCGTAGCCGTCGATGGCGGCGACCACCGGCAGCGGCGAGGACTCGAACCGGCCGAACGCCTCCTGGCCCCGTCGCGAGAGCGCGGCCGCCTCGGACGCGGACGCTCCGGCGGTGAACGCCGTCATGTCGGCGCCGGCGCAGAACGCCCGGTCGCCGGCCCCCGTGACGAGGACGGCGCGGACGTCCTCGTCTGCCTCGAGTTCGTCCATCGCGGCCTCGAGTTCGTCCAGCATCGACGTCGTCACGGTGTTCATCTGGTGCGGGCGGTCGAGGACGACCCGTCCCACCCCGTCGCCGGGGTACTCGACCCGGATGGCCTCGAAGTCCGGCCCCTCCGCGTCGCCGGCCGACCCGTAGAAGCCCCGGCCGGCCTCCACCCTGTCTACGAGTTCTTCCGCGACGTCGTACCGCGGGTGGCCGGACGCCTCCTGTCGCTCGACGAGGACGTCGTGGAGGGCGTCCAGGCCCGCCTCGTCGGCCATCGCCGCGGGCCCCTCGGGCCACCCGCCGCCGAGTTTCACCGCCTCGTCGACGTCGGCCACCGGCGCGACGTCCGCGCCGAGCAGTTTCGCCACCTCGTTCGCGGCGACGGCGAGGAGGTCGTCCACGACGGCCTGCGTGCCCGCGTCAACCGGCACCTCCGGACCGCCGTCGTCGTAGTCGTAGAAGCCGCGGCCGGTCTTCCGCCCGAGGGTCTCGTTCCCGACTGCCTCCTCGATGAGCGGACAGGGCTCGTAGGCCCCGCCGAGCACCTCGTGCATGTACTCGAGGACGTCGAGGCCGACGTCGACGCCGACCTGGTCCGCGAGTTCGAACAGCCCCATCGGCAGGCCGAGGTCGTACTTCGCGGCGGCGTCCACCTCCTCCATCGACGCCTCGTCCTCGTAGACGAGCCACGCCGCCTCGTTCATCAGCGGCACCAGCACCCGGTTGACGATGAACCCCGGGACGTCCTTCCGGACGCGGACAGGGGTCTTGCCCATCGACTCGGCCAGCGCCTCGGTCGTCTCGAGGGTCTCCTCGTCGGTGTGGGCCCCGGCGATGACCTCCACGAGGGCCATCCTGACGGGCGGGTTGAAGAAGTGCATGCCACAGAAGCGCCCCGGACGGTCGGTCTCCTCGGAGAGCCCCGTCACCGAGAGGCTGGAGGTGTTGGTCGCGAAGATAGCGCCCTCGGGGGCCGCCTCGGAGAGGTCCCGGTAGACCTTCTTCTTGACGTCCATCCGCTCGGGCACCGCCTCGACGACGAAGTCCGCGTCCGCCACTGCCCCCTCCAGGTCCACGTACGTCGACACGCGGTCGAGGGCCGCATCGGCCTCGTCGTCGGTGACGCGGTCGTTCTCGGCCAGTTTGCCGAGGCTCCACTCGATGTTGTCGAGGCCGCCCTGGACCAGCTCGTCGGAGATGTCGCGCAACCGCACCTCGTAGCCCGCCAGTGCGGCCACCTCCGCGATGCCGTGTCCCATGTTGCCCGCGCCGAGGACCGCGATGACGTCGATGTCGTCGGCCATGTGTCCGTCTCGCCGTCCCGCCGGTTCAACGTTTCCCTCGTCGGGGCCGCCGACAGGTACGTGTGGCTCGCGTCCCTGGGGCCGACATGGACCTGAGCGAGAACGCGGAGGGACGACCGGTCATCGACGCGGACGACAGTCCCGTCGGGCGCGTCGCCGAGGTGCGCGACGGCGACCCGTTCGTCGAACCGTTCCCGGACCTGGACCCCGCGCGCCGCTCGGAACTGGGGTGGGGCGGCGACGACCGGGACCGCTACCGCCTCGACGGCGCGTTCGTCGAGACGGTCCGGAGCGCCGAGATACGCATCGCGACCGACAGCGCGGAGTGACCGCGACCCGGCGTGCTTTTGCGCGGGCGCCCCCTCGTCGGTCCCGATGACCGACCGCGACTGGCGGGCGACGCTCCGCGCGGACCCGCGGATGGCCGCCCTCCTCGAGCGACACGGCCCGGTGACGGTCGACCCGGCCGAGCACCCCTTCGAGCGACTGGTGGTCTCCGTCGTCAACCAGAGCATCTCCTCGGCGGCGGCGCGGACGGTGCGCGAGCGACTGTTCGACGCGCTCGACCGGCCGCTCACCCCCGGGGCGGTGCTGTCCACCCCCGTCGAGACGCTCGCCGACGCCGGCCTCGGCCCGCAGAAGGCCGGCTACGTCCGCAACGCCGCGGTCGCCTACCGGGACGGCGACGTCGCACCCGAGTCGCTCGCCGACCTGGACGACGCGGCGGTCGTCGACCGGGTGTCGGCGGTCCGCGGTCTCGGGCCCTGGACCGGGCGGATGTACCTCATCTTCGTCCTCGGGCGCGAGGACGTCTTCCCGGTCGGCGACCTCGGCGTGCGACGGGCGATGGCGAGCCTCTACGACCTCGACGACGCGGACCGGTCGGCGATGCGCGAGGTGGCGGCCGCGTGGCGCCCCTACCGCAGTTACGCGACGCGCCTGCTCTGGCGGGCCTACGAGCGCGACTGACTACTCCTCTTCTTCGGTGTCCTCCTCGTCGTCTTCGGTCCGCCGGCTGACGTCGACCTGGTAGTGCTTGAGGATGTCCCGGCCGAGCAGCAGCGGGTAGTTCATGTGGCTGCGGTCCTCGAGGCTGGCGCTGACGGTGTGGCGGTCCCCGCCGACCCCGACGACGATGTCGATGACCGGCCGGGACTTCCCGGACTTGACGCTACCCGAGCGCACCGTCGTCATGCTCTTGATGGGGCCGGCACCGATCCGGGCGGCGAGCGACGTGTCGATGGAGGTCCGCGAGGCGCCGGTGTCGGACTTCGCGACGACCTGCTCGGTGCCCGCCGTCCCCGAGACCATCACCTCCTCGGTGTAGCCGATGGTCCGCTCCCCCGAGACGGGCGAGGACGGCGTCGGCGCACAGTCCGGCCGGGAGTCGTCCAGCGTCGCCGCGAGTTCCCGGACGCGGTCGTCGTCGACGCTGCCGCCAGCGCGCTCGATGCCGAGTTTCGCGATGTATGGGGCCGGGCTGACCCCGGTCGCCTCGAAGAGGCCCTTGAACCCGGCCGTGGGGTTGACCTCCAGCACGTACCAGCCGTCGGGCCCCTCGACGAGGTCGACGCCGGCGTAGTCCAACTCGACCGCGTCGGCGGCCTCGAGCGCGAAGCGCTCGGCCTCCGCGGGCAGGTCGTCGGCCGGTTCGACCTGGCCGCCGAGGGCCACGTTCGTCCGCCAGTCGTGATCGGGGGCGTAGCGGTACATCGCGCCGACGACGGTGTCGCCGACGACGTAGACGCGCAGGTCCCGCTTGGTGTCGGCGTCGTCGAGGTACTCCTGGAGGAAGGCGTACCGACCGCCGACCTGGGGGTTCACCTGGTCCTCGGGCCCGAGTTTCCAGGTGCCGCCGCCGTGCGTGCCGATGGCCGTCTTGTAGACGACGCTCTCGCCGAACCGCTCGCGACGGGCGTTCAGGGGGTCCGCGTCGAGAGCGAGGAGGGCGTCGGGGACCCGGATGCCGGCGTCGACGAGTGCGGCGGCGGTGGAGAACTTGTGGACGGCGGTCAGCACGCTCTCGGGCGAGTTCAGCATCGGCTTGAGGCGCGCGAACGTCGTCGCCAGCCCGAGCAACTCGGAGGGCTGCTCCGTGTTCGAGAGGAGCAGTCGGTTCAGGACCACGTCGACGTCCGGGTCCAGTTCGACCCTGCCGTCGACGATGTCGACGACGGTGTTCTCTTCGCGGTACCACTGTGGTTCGTGCCCGAGTGCTTCGACGGCGTTCAGAATCGCCTTCGTCTCCTTGCTGTTGTGGAGACTGAGGACGCCCACGCCGACTTCCTCGCTCGACATGCTCGGACGGTGGGGACAGACCGGCAAAAGTTCTGCTACACGCGTCGCGACTCCCGCCAGTATTTACGTGCGGCCCCCCGAGGGCGGGCCATGGACGAGGACGAGGGGGCCTTCACCTACAACGGGGGGCGCGTGGACCCCGGCGAGGTCCAGAACCTCCGCTACTCCATCAGCGAGACGTACCTCGGTGACCCAATTCGCGTGCCAGTCACCATCATCAACGGCTCCCGCCCCGGTCCGACGCTGTTCATGTCGGCCGCGGCCCACGGCGACGAACTCAACGGCATCGAGGTGGTCCGCGAGGTGGCCCACGAGTGGGACCACACCGACCTCGCGGGCACACTGGTCTGTCTCCCGGTGCTGAACGTCCCGGGATTTCTCTTCCAGCAGCGCTACATGCCGATCTACGACCGGGACCTGAACCGCTCGTTCCCGGGGTCGCCCACGTCGACGAGCGCCCGGCGCATCGCCCACCAGATATACGCCAACTTCATCGATCCCTGCGACGTCGGCCTCGACTTCCACACGTCGACTCGGGGGCGGACGAACATGCTCCACGTCCGCGCGGACATGGACGACGAGCAGACGGCCCGCCTCGCCCGCGGCTTCGGGTCGAACGTCATCATCGCCGGGAGCGGCCCCGAGGGCACGCTCCGCCGGGAGGCGACGGACGCGGGCATCCCGACCATCACCATCGAGATGGGCGAGGCCCACCGGTTCCAGCGCGACCTCATCGACGAGGCGCTCTCGGGCGTCGAGAGCGTCATGGCCGAGTTCGGCATGCGGGAGACCGGGGCGGTCACCTGGCCCGGGTGGCGGACGGTCATCGACAGCGACGAGAAGACGTGGATCCGGGCCGACGCGGGCGGCCTCGTCGAGATGCTCCACGACTCGGGGAGTCTCGTCGAGGAGGGCGAGGTCATCTGCACCATCGCGAACCCGTTCAAGACCGAACACGTCGACGTCCGCGCGCCGTTCGACGGCCTCCTCGTCGGCGTCCTCGAGAACCCGGTGGTCTACCCCGGGAACCCGCTCTGTCACCTCGTAGCCCTGGACGGGGACACCCAGCGGGCCTTTCTCCAGAGCGGCGCCAGCCCGAGACACGCAGACGAGTAGACGACGGTGTGCCAGCGGATGGCAACTTCTATGTGCGGCGGGTCCGCACCTGCCACCATGAGTCAGACCTACGACCGGGGCACCATCGAGGACTTCGGCAGGTGGCGGGAGTTCTCGGCCGGCATGTGGGCGTGGGTGTTCCACAAGTTCACCGGCTGGGTGCTGGTGGCGTACCTGTTCACCCACATCGCGGTGCTCTCGACGGCGTTCTCGGGGGCGGCCGCGTTCAACACCACCATCGGGGGCCTCGAGGGGTTGCTCCTCGTGCGCATCCTCGAAGTCGGACTGCTCGCCGTCGCCGTCTTCCACATCCTGAACGGCGTTCGCCTGCTCTTCGTCGACCTGGGCGTCGGCCTCACCGCACAGGACAAGTCCTTCTACGCCTCGCTGGTGTTGACAGCGGCCATCGCCGTCGCCAGCGTTCCGACGTTCCTGGGGGGCAAACTGTGAGCGAGCGCTACTCCTCGTTCCAGCCGGGGTCGACGACCTGGCTCCTCCAGCGGGTCACCGCCGCGTTCCTCGTGGTGGTGCTCGCCTTCCACTTCTTCCTGTTGCACTTCGTCAACCACGCCGCCGAGATCGAGTTCGCCGGCAGTCAGGTGCGCATGGAGTCGGCCGGCTACTTCCTGACGATGGTCCTCTTCCTGGTGACGGCGACGTTCCACGGCGTCAACGGCGTCTACAACGCGCTGGTCAACGCCGGCATCACCGGGACGGCCCAGACGGCCGCCAAGTGGCTGCTGATAATCGCCGGCCTGGTGCTGACCGCACAGGGAATTCGACTCGCGATGACGCTCGCGGGGGTCTAACGCATGAGCACGCAATCGTCCGACGCCGAGACCGAGACCGAGGAGGAACAGCCGGCCGCGCAGGCGACCGAGACGCCCCAGTCGCGCCGGATGGCGGAGAAGCGCCGCCGGCGCGAGGCCAGCGAGTCCGAGGAGACGACGGCCGGGCCCGGCCCCGACGAGGAGACGGTCCACCTCAAGATCTTCCGCTACGACCCTGAGGTCGCCGACAAGCAGGAACCCCGATTCGACGACTTCCGCGTCCCCTTCCACCAGGGGATGACGGTCCTCGACGCGCTCATCTACGCCCGCGACGAGTACGACCCGTCGCTGACCTTCCGACACTCCTGTCGGCAGGCCATCTGTGGCTCGGACGCGCTGTTCGTCAACGGCTCACAGACGCTGGGCTGCAAGACCCAGATCGCCGACCTCGACGAGCCGATCCGGATCGAACCGCTCCCGCACAGCGAGGTGGTCAAGGACCTCGTGGTCGACATGCAGCACTTCTACGACCAGATGGAGGCCGTCGAGCCCTACTTCCAGACGACCACGCTGCCCGAGGGCGAACTCGAGGAGCAGCGTCAGTCCCGGGAGAACCGCGAGAAGGTCAAACTCGCCACCCGCTGCATCTGGTGTGGCGCCTGCATGTCCTCGTGTAACATCGCCGCCGGCGACAACCAGTACCTCGGTCCGGCGGCCATCAACAAGGCCTACCGCTTCTACTTCGACGAGCGCGAGGGCGAGGACATCCAGGAGAAGCGGATGGAGGTCATCGCGGAGAACCACGGCGTCTGGCGGTGTCAGACTCAGTTCTCCTGCACGGAGGTGTGTCCGAAGGACATCCCGCTGACCGAACACATCCAGGAGCTCAAGCGCGAAGCGGTGAAGTCGAACCTCAAGTTCTGGTAACCATGTACGAACACGACGTTCTTGTCATCGGCGGCGGCGGCGCGGGACTGAGAGCGGCCATCGCGGCCCACGAGGCTGGCGCTGACGTCGCCATCGTCTCGAAACTCCACCCGGTCCGGTCGCACACGGGGGCTGCCGAGGGCGGCATCAACGCCGCGCTCCGGGAGGGCGACTCCTGGGAAGACCACGCCTACGACACGATGAAGGGCTCGGACTACCTCGGCGACGCGCCCGCCATCGAGACGCTGGTCCAGGAGAGCCCGACGGAGACCATCCAACTCGAACACTGGGGGATGCCCTTCTCCCGCGAGGACGACGGCACCGTCTCCCAGCGGCCGTTCGGCGGGCTCTCCTTCCCACGGACGACCTACGCGGGCGCGGAGACGGGCCACCACCTCCTGCACACGATGTACGAGCAGGTGGTCAAGCGCGGCATCACCGTCTACGACGAGTGGTACGTCTCGGAACTCGCCGTCACCGACGAGGCGGACCCGACCGAGCGGACCTGCCACGGGGTCGTCGCCATCGACATCCGCAGCGGCGAGGTCCAGGGCTTCCAGGCGCGGCGGGGCGTCGTCCTCGCCACCGGCGGCCCCGGGCAGGTCTACGACCACACCACCAACGCCGTCGCACAGACCGGCGACGGCGTGGCGATGGCCTACCGCGCCGGCGTGCCGATGGAGGACATGGAGTTCATCCAGTTCCACCCGACGACGCTCCCCTCGACGGGCGTGCTCATCACGGAGGGCGTCCGGGGCGAGGGCGGCATCCTCTACAACAAGGACGGCGAGCGGTTCATGTTCGAGCACGGCTACGCGCTCAACGTCGGTGAACTCGCCTCCCGCGACGTCGTCGCCCGGGCGGAGTTGACGGAGGTCAACGAGGGGCGCGGCATCGAGGACGAGTACGTCCACCTCGACATGCGCCACCTCGGCGAGGAGCGCATCATGGACCGCCTCGAGAACATCGTCCACCTCGCGGAGGACTTCGAGGGGGTCGACCCGCTGGAGGAGCCCATGCCGGTCAAGCCGGGCCAGCACTACGCCATGGGCGGCATCGAGACCAACGAGCACGGACAGACGTGCGTCGACGGCCTCTACGCCGCCGGCGAGTGCGCCTGCGTCTCCGTCCACGGCGCGAACCGCCTCGGCGGCAACGCCCTCCCCGAGCTGTTCGTCTTCGGGAAGCGCGCCGGCCGCCACGCGGCGGGCGAGGACCTGGGCGACCCGGAGATTTCGACGGGCCGGACCGACGACGCCGAGGCCGAGACGGACCTCGACCTGCCGGTGGCGGTGGGCGAAGTCGGCTCCGACCGGGACGTCGCCGCGGACGGCGGCGCGACGGCGGCCGACCCCGCGACGGTCGTCGACCGGGCCGCGGAGGCCGAACGCGAGCGCGTCGAGGCGCTCCTCGACCGCGAGGACGGCGTCGAACACGTCACGGTGCGGAACGCGGTTCAGGAGACGATGACGGCCAACGTCAACGTCTTCCGCGAGGAGGCGGGCCTCAAGCAGGCGCTCCGCGACATCCGGGCGGCCCGGGAGCGCTACGAGGACGTGCACGTCACCGACACGTCCCGGACCTACAACACCGACCTCATCCACACCATCGAGACGCGGAACATCCTCGACATCGCCGAGGTCATCACGATGGGCGCGCTGGCGCGCGACGAGTTCCGGGGCGCCCACTGGCGCGCCGAGTACCAGGAGCGCCGCGACGACGTCTGGCTGAAACACACCTTCGTCACCTGGAACGACGGGTCGCCCGAACTCTGGTACAAGCCCGTCATCCTCGAGGGCGAGGGCGGCAGGTACGAACCGAAGGAGCGCTCGTACTGACCGACGCGGGCGAACGCTTTTCGCATCGGGCGCGGTAGTCGCCCCGGAATGTTGCTCTCGGGCACCGTCGTCGCCGACGCTGAGACGGTCCACGCGGACGGCGCTATCGTCGTCGAGGAGGACCGCATCGTCGCCGTGGGCGACCGGGCCGACCTATTGGACCGGTATCCCGACCACGAGCGCGCGGCCTACGACTTGCTCGCGCCGGGACTCGTCGGCGGCCACGTCCACACGGTCCAGTCGCTTGGTCGGGGCGTCGCCGACGACGCGCCGCTACTGGAGTGGCTCTCCGAGTTCGTCCTGCCGATGGAGGGGGCCCTCGACGCGGAAGCGACGGCCGTCGCGGCCCGACTGGGCTACCTCGAACTGCTGGCCGCCGGGACGACGACGGCCGTCGACCACCTCACGGTCGACCACGCGGCCCGGGCCATCGAGGCGGCCGGGGAACTGGGCGTGCGCGCCCGCCTCGGCAAGGTGTTGATGGACCGGGACGCCCCCGACGCCCTCCTCGAGGACACCGACCGCGCCCTCGCGGAGAGCGAACGCCTCGCCGACCGGTACCACGGGGCCTACGACGACCGGATCCGGTACGCCGTGACCCCGCGGTTCGCCCTGAGTTGCACCGAGGCGTGTCTCCGGGGCGCCCGCGACGTGGCCGACGCACGCGAGGGCGTGCGCGTCCACACCCACGCCGCCGAGACGCGCGAGGAGGTGGCCGCCGTCGAGAGCGAGCGGGGGATGGGGAACGTCGAGTGGCTCCACGAGGTGGGGCTCACCGGCGAGGACGTCGTGTTGGCCCACTGCGTCTGGACCGACGAGCGCGAGCGCGCCCTCCTCGCGGAGACCGGCACGCACGTCGTCTACTGCCCGTCGGCGAACATGAAACTCGCGTCGGGCGTGGCCCCGGTCCCGGACTATCTCGACCGCGGCGTGACCGTCGCCCTCGGCAACGACGGGCCCCCTTGCAACAACACCCTCGACCCGTTCACGGAGATGCGCCAGGCCAGCCTCCTCCAGAAGGTCGACGCCCTCGACGCGACGGCGACGCCGGCCCGGACGGTCTTCGAGATGGCGACGCTCGGAGGCGCCCGCGCCGCCGGGTTCGAGCGGGTCGGCGCGCTCCGGGAGGGGTGGCGCGCGGACGTCGTCGGCCTCCGGACCGACCGCCCCCGGACGACGCCGGTCCACGACCCGGTCTCCCACCTCGTCTTCGCGGCCCACGGCGACGACGTCCGGTTCACGATGGTCGACGGGACGGTCCGGTACCGCGACGGCGAGTTCCCTGGCGTCGACGAGGCGGCGATTCGCCGCCGGGCGCGCGAACTGGCCACCGACCTCCCCGCGGGGTGACCGGCGGCCGTCAGTCGGCGCCGTCCCCGACGAGAGCACCGACGGCGACGACGCCGTCGAGGACGGTGTCGCGCTCGAAGTACAGCAGTTCCGCCGCGAGGACGACGCTCGCCACGACCGCGACCGTGTAGAAGGTGGCCCGCTCGGCGGTCCAGAGGTGGTAGACGAGGAGGCCGAAGGCGCCGACACAGCCCGCGACCCCGACGGCGGGCCACATCGCCGAGACGTCCTCACGGTCGCGTTCGCGGAGCGCCAGGTAGCTCATCGCGCCGAAGACGACCATGAACGCGAGGGACCCGAAGGAGGTGATGCCGTCGAGGCTCCCGTAGGCCGTGAACGCCGCCGCGAGCACGCCGAGGACGACGACGGTCCGGGCGGGCGCCCCGTCCGCGGACGCGCGCCCCGTCCTGTCGGGCAGGAGGCCGTCGGCCACCATCCCCTTCGCGAAGTGGGCGGCGGAGAACAGCGTCCCGTTGATGGCGCTCCCCGTCGAGAAGATGGCGGCGACGGAGACGACGACGAAGCCGACGTGGCCGAGAATCGGGTCCACCGCGAGGGCCAGCGCCCGCTCCGGGTGGGCGCGGATGACGTCGGGGGCGGCCAACCCCGTCACGACGAGCGCGATGAGGCCGTCGACGAGGACCGTGATGGCGATGGAGTAGTAGATGGCCTTGGGCACCGTCTGTGTCGGGTCGCGGATGCTGTCCTGGTCGTAGATGAGCAGTTGCCAGCCCTGGAAGGAGACGAAGGAGATGGCCGTGGCCATGACGACCGGCGAGACCTGCTCGATGGCGTGGACGCCGAACTCCAGCGAGTGCGTCGACGCGCCGTACCACAGTCCGAGTCCCCCGAACGCGAGGAGGATGACCACCTTCGTGACGACGAGCAGTTCCTCGGAGGTGCCGGTCGCCCGGGCGCCGAGGACGTTCAGCGCGACGAAGCCACCGACCGCGAGCACGGAGTACGCCGGCCGCAGGAGCGCCTCGCCGGCGGGGAGCGCCGCGACGGCGCCCGGTGGGGTCAGCGCCACGGCGAAACTGCCGAACGCGTAGGCGTACATCGCCATCGCGCCGACGTAGCCGAACAGCAGCGTCCACCCGACCATGCCGGCCACCGCCGACGTCGAGAGGTACTCTTCGAGCTGTGAGACCGACCCGCCCCGGCGGTCCCCGAGGCGGTTGAGGGTGAGGTAGGAGTAGGCGGCACACGTCGACACCAGGCACGCGAGCGTGAAGGCGAGCCACGACGCCGCGCCCGCGACGGTCACGACCACGCCCAGGACGGCGAAGACGCCGCCGCCGATCATCCCGCCGACGGCTATCGACACGGCACCCCAGAAACCGAGCTTCTGCTCTCCGTCGCTCATGTTCTCCCGAACGTGGGGCTCGAGACGCCTATGACTTGGGGCCGTCAGCCCCGCGCTCGCTCGCTCACTCGCCGCGCAGCGCCGTCATGTGGTCGATGCGGGACTGGACAAGTTCGGCGGTCCCGATGTCGTGACGGATCCTGAACCCCTCGCCGACGTCGGCGAGGGCGGCCTCCGCGATCTCCTCGGCGCGCTCGATGCTCGGCGCGACCCCGACGACGGCGAACGACCGCGACGTCGTCGTGTAGATGCCGTCATCGCGCTCGTCGACGCTGGCGTAGTAGAGGATGGCAGCGCCGACCTCTTCGCCCTCGAGACTGCCCACCGCTTCGGAGATGGACGCCTCGTCGACGGTGACCGGTGCGCCGGCCTGCGGGTCGTCGGGGTAGCCCGCGGGGACGGCGTACTTGCAGACGGTCGCGAGGTCCGCGAACTCCAGTTCGACGAGGGGCTTGTCGTCGCGGGCGAACTGGAGGAGCATCAGCAGGTCCGTCTGCATGATCGGCAGCGTGTTCATCGCCTCGGGGTCGCCGAAGCGGGCGTTGAACTCGACGACCTTCGGGCCGTCGGCGGTGAGCATGAACTGCCCGTAGAGGATGCCCTTGTAGCCGTCGAGTGCGGTCGCCGCGTCGTGGACGATCTCGACGGCGTCGGCGTAGTCCTGGAGGTCCATGAACGGCAGGGCGAGCGCCGGCGCCGAGTACGAGCCCATCCCGCCGGTGTTCGGGCCCTCGTCGCCCTCGTAGGCGCGCTTGTGGTCCTGGACCGCCGGCGTCGCGCGGACGTCGCCGTTCGCGACGACGGCCTGAACGGTGAACTCCTCGCCCACGAGGCGCTCCTCGATGACCCACTCGTCGTAGCCGCTCTCGCGGACGTAGTCGGCGGCCGCCTCGCGGGGGAGTTGGTCGCCCGTGACGCGGACGCCCTTGCCGCCGGTCAGCCCGCGGGGCTTCACGGCGACGTCGTGCTCGACCGACGCGACGTAGTCCGCGGCCGCTGCCGCGTCCTCGAACACCTCGAACTCGGGACAGCCTGGGATGTCGTGCTCGCGCATGAACTCCCGCTGGAAGGCCTTGTCCGTCTCGATGCGGGCCTGCTCGGCCCGCGGGCCGAAGGCGTAGACGCCCGCCTCGTCGAGTGCGTCGACGACGCCGGCCTCCAGGGGCGCCTCGGGCCCGACGACGGCGAGCGTGGCCCCCACGTCCAAGGCGTACTCGACGACCGCGTCCGGGTCGGTCTCGTCGAGCGTCTCGAACCCCTCGGTCAGGTCCGCGATGCCGGGGTTGCGGTTGCTCGCACAGGCGTAGAGGTCAGCCTCGTCGACCTCGGCCTTCGCCAGCGCCCGGGCGATGGCGTGTTCGCGGCCGCCGCCACCCACGAGGAGCACCGTCTCTGTCATACCGGACGGTAGCCCCGCCGACCCGGGTAAGCGTTGCTGTTCGCCCCCGCTCCGGCGACGGCGGGTTTAGGGACGTCCGGTCCCAACGGTGCCCATGACCGACGCCGGCGACCCGGCCGAGGACCCGACGCGGCGCAACCGCCTCGACGAGGCGGCGAGTCCGTACCTCCGCCAGCACGCGGACAACCCCGTCCACTGGCAGCCCTGGGACGAGCGCGCGCTCGCCGCCGCCCGCGAGCGGGACGTCCCCATCTTCCTCTCCATCGGCTACGCGGCCTGCCACTGGTGTCACGTCATGGCCGAAGAGTCCTTCGAGGACGAGGCGGTGGCCCACCGCCTCAACGACCACTTCGTCCCCATCAAGGTCGACCGCGAGGAGCGCCCGGACGTCGACAGCGTCTACATGACGGTCTGTCAACTCGTTCGCGGCGGGGGCTGTGGCTGGCCCCTCTCGGTGTTCCTCACGCCGGACGGCGACCCCTTCTACGTCGGCACCTACTTCCCGCGGGAGGCCCGGCCCGGCCAGCCCGGATTCTTGCAGTTGCTCGAGGACGTCACCGAGAACTGGCGCGAGGACCGGGAGTCACTCGAGGAACGCGCCGCCCAGTGGTCGCGAGCCGTCGCCGGCGAACTGGAGTCGGTGCCCGAGCAGGCCGGCGACCCCGACGCCGCGGCACTCGTCGACGCCGCGTCGGCCGCCGTCGCGAGCGCGGACCGCGAGCACGGCGGGTTCGGCACCGGTCAGAAGTTCCCCCAGCCCGGTCGCGTCCTCGCGCTGCTGTCCGCCCACGACCGGACGGGCCGCGAGGAGTTCCGCTCGGTGGCCACCGAGGCGCTGGACGCGATGGCCGGCGGCGGCCTCAACGACCACGTGGGCGGGGGCTTCCACCGCTACTGCACCGACCGCACGTGGACGGTCCCCCACTTCGAGAAGATGCTGTACGACAACGCGGAGATACCGCGGGCGTTCCTGGCGGGCTACCAGGTCACGGGGCGGGAGGACTACGCCGCCGTCGCGCGTCGGACCTTCGGATTCCTCCAGCGCGAACTCCAGCACCCGGACGGCGGCTTCTACAGCACGCTCGACGCGCGCTCGGTGCCCCACGACGCCGCGGATGGATCGAACGCGGGCGCGGACGGGGACGGCCTCCACCGTGGCGAGGAGGGGGCCTTCTACGTCTGGACGCCGGCCCAGGTCCGGGCGGCAGTCGGCGACGACCGGCGGGCGGACCTGTTCTGCGAGCGGTTCGGCGTCACCGAGGCGGGCAACTTCGAGGGGGCGACGGTGCTGACGGTGTCCGCGACCGTCGAGGACCTCGCGACGTCTCACGACCGCTCCCCGGAGGCCGTCGAGACCGACCTCCGGGCCGCCCACGAGGCGGTGGCCGCGGCCCGGGCCGAGCGACCGCGGCCCGCCCGGGACGAGAAGGTCCTCGCCGGGTGGAACGGCCTGGCCGTTCACGCACTCGCGGAGGGGGCGCTCGTCCTCGACGCCTCGCTGACAGACCCCGCCGTCGACGCGCTCTCGTTCGTGGTCGACCGCCTGTGGGACGGCGACCGCCTCGCGCGGCGCTGGATGGACGGTGACGTGAGCGGCGAGGGCTTCCTCGAGGACTACGCCTTCCTCGCGCGCGGCGCCCTCGCGACCTACGGCGCCACGGGCGACGTCGACCACCTCGGCGTCGCCGCGGACCTCGGCCGGACGCTCGTCGACCGCTTCTGGGACGGGGACAGGGAGACGCTGTACTTCACGCCGACCGGGGGTGAGCGGTTGCTCGCCCGGCCGCAGGACCTCGCGGACGGGTCCACGCCGTCACCGACCGGGGTCGCCGTGGAGGTGCTCCAGACGCTCGCCCACTTCCTCCCCGACGAGGGGTTCTCGGACGTCGCCGAGCGGGTGCTCGCGCGTCACGCGGACCGCCTGTCGGAGTCGCCGCTCCAGCACGTCGGCCTCGCGACAGCCGCAGACGCCCTGGAGCGTGGGCGCCTCGAACTGACCGCCGCGACCGACCGCCGCCCGCTCCCGCCCGCCTGGCGCGACGTCGTCGCCGAGACCTACCTGCCCGACAGGGTGCTGGCACCGCGGCCGCCGACGGACGAGGCGCTGCAGGGGTGGCTCGACGCGCTGGGGCTGGCGGCGGCCCCACCCGTCTGGGCGAACCGGGAGGCCCGTGACGGCGCGGACACGATGTACGTCTGCCGGCGGGCGTGCTCGCCCCCGCTCCGGGAGGCCGACGAGATACGTGAGTGGGTGGCGGAGTTCAGGCCGTGAGTCCCTGCTCGCGGAGGCGGTTCGCGAGGTAGACGGCGGCCGGGACGGACTCGCTCTCGACGAAGCGGGCCACCTCCTCGCCGTCGCGTTCGACGACGACGGTCGGGATGAGGTCGATGTCGTACTCCTCGACGAGGGGGCCGACCTTGCTCCCGTCGTCGGCTTTCTCGACGGGGTACTGCTCGACGCGCTCCTCGGGCACGCCCGCGGCGGCCAGCGCTGCGGCCAACGGGGGGAGCGCGGCCCTGCAGTCCGGACACCAGTCGCCGCCCCAGACCCGCACGGTCACCTCGTCGGCCACGGCGGCCCACGCCTCGACCGTCTCGGCGTAGGCGTCGGCGTCGAAGGTCGGGTCCGGTTCCATCGTCCGCAAGACGTCGCTCATACAGGGGCGAACGTGGAGCGGCAATTTAACCCCTTCTCCCAACTCGCGTCGGCGTCGCCGGAGACGTCGACCGGTCCCGCCACGGCTAAACCCCGCCCACGCGAAGGGTGACCGATGAAAGAGAGCATACTCGACACCATCGGGTCGCCGCTGGTGCGGGTCGACTCCCCGCCGGGGACCACGGTCGCGGCCAAGGTGGAGTCGTTCAACCCGGGCGGGTCGGCGAAAGACCGCCCGGCCGTCGCGATGGTCGACGCCGCCGAGCGGGCGGGCGCGCTCGAACCCGGCGACGCCATCGTCGAACCGACGAGCGGCAACACGGGCATCGGCCTGGCTCTCGTCGGCGCGGTCAAGGGCTACGACGTGACGCTGGTGATGCCCGCGTCCAAGTCCAAGGAGCGCCGGCAGTTGATGCGGGCCTACGGCGCCGACCTCGTCCTCGTCGACGGCGACATGACCGACGCCCGCGAGGAGGCCGACCGCCTCGAGCGGGAGGCGGGCATGGTCCAGATGCGCCAGTTCGAGAACGACGCGAACTGGGAGTCTCACTACCGGACGACGGGTCCCGAGATACTCGATCAGGTGGGCGACCGCACGGTCGACGCCCTCGTCGCGGGCGTCGGCACCGGCGGCACCATCACCGGCGTCGGGCGCCGCCTCCGGGAGGCCTTCCCCGACGTGTCCGTCGTCGCGGTCGAACCGGCCGAGAACGCCGTCCTCTCGGGCGAGGACCCGGGCGAGGACGACTTCCAGGGGATGGGGCCGGGGTTCGTGAGCGACATCCTCGACGTCGACCTCCTCGACGGCGTCGAGACGGTGACCATCGACGCCGCCGAGCGGGAGTGTCGCCGCCTCGCCGCCGAGGAGGGAATCCTCGTCGGGCAGTCGAGCGCCGCCTCGAACCTCGCGGCCAATCGGGTGGCTCGCCGCCTCCACGAGGACGGCGTCGCTGACCCCCTCGTCGTGACGGTGTTCTGGGACTCCGGCGAGCGGTATCTCTCCGCCGGCGTCTTCGGCGACCTCGACGGCTAGGCGACCGCCGGCGCGGCACGCACTGGCGCGGGCACGCCGTCCAGGAAGGGACGGACGGCGGCGTCGAACTCGGCCGGACACTCGCGCGGCGTCCAGTGGCCACAGTCGGGGAACACGGCGAGTTCGGCGTCGGGCGTCCGCGCGGCGGCGCGGATGGACCGAGCGACACCCACGAGCGGGTCCGCGCCGCCGTGGACGAACAGCGTCGGGACCGCGAGGGCCGGCAGATCGCCGCTGTAGTCCGTGCGGTAGCGGCCCGCGCGGACCTCCGAGCGCTGGACGGCGCGCCAGGCCTCACCGGCCCGCTCCCGTCGCGCCTCGACGACGGCGTCGGCCAGCAACTGCGGCGGGGCGCCCCCCGGTCCCGTGACGGCCCGGAGCGCGAGTCGCACCGCGAGCGGCGACCGGGCGAACAGCGGCCAGACGAGGTCGGTCACCCCGAGGCGGGTCACCAGCGGCGCCAGTCGCCCACCGGGCGGGCGGCCGCCGAGGCCGAGGCTGTCCGCGAGGACGAGTCGAGCGACGCGGTCGGGCCGACGGAGTGCCACGCCGAGGGCGACGGCGCCGCCCATCGAGATGCCGACGAGGCCGACGGCGTCGAGCGCGAGGGCGTCCAGGAACCGCTGGAGGACCCGCTCGTAGTGGGCGACCGTCGGTCGGTGGCCGGGCGGGTCGCTCTCGCCGAACCCCGGGAGGTCCGGGGCGACGACGCGGAAGGCGTCAGAGAGCGATGCGATGGCGTCGCGCCAGGAGACGGTCGCCGCGTCGAAGCCGCCGCCGTGAACGAGGACGACCGGGGGCGCGTCGTCGGGCCCGGCGCGGAGATAGCGGACGAGCGTGCCGTCCACGTCGACGTACCGCTCGCTCGCGCCGGCGGGGAGGGGGTGGACCATGCGGGTGGTACGCCGGCCACGGAGATGAAACTACGCCCCGGACTCGCCCGGGACGAGGCGGACGACGACGGTGTCCTCGGCGTCCCGGAGGTCGTAGGCGGGGACGCCGGCCCCCTCGGGGCGGGTGACGTACATCGGTTCGACCAGGCGACCGTCGACGACGCCGTAGACCTTCAGGGTGGTCGCGGTCTCGTCCGGGTCGACGTCGCCGTCCCGGATGGCACGGGCGGCGTCGCGGGAGAGCCACTCCGACTCGTCGACGGACGGCTCCCGGACGAAGGCGTCGCGCGCCACGCGGGCCAGGTACCAGTCGAGGTCGTTCAAGAGCGAGACGGCCATCCCGAGACTGATGGTCTCCACCGCGAGGGCGTTCTCGTAGGGCGCCGACAACTCGTAGGTCGAGAGGGCCGCCCGCGCCGACTCGTACGCGAGGAGGTCTCGACGGAGGTCGCCATCCTCTGCACCGACCAGACAGACCCCCGTCACCGCGCACCACTCCCGCGGATCGGGGCCATACCCGGGCTTCGGGGACCGGCCATAAACAGGTGTCGGCGCCGGGGTCCCGCTCAGAAGGTCGTCAGGTCGCCGTCGATGACCCGCCGCGTGACGTCGGTGACGTCCGCGAGTTCGCGGTCGACGATGGCGGTCACCTCGTCGGCGATATCGGTGACGTCGACGCCGTCGTCGGTGACGAGGTCGGCGTCCGCGACGTGTGGCTGGTCGATCGGGCGCCCGATCTGGCTCAGCAGGCGGACCCGCAGGTCCCGGATGCCGTCGACCTCGTCGACGACGGACTCCGCTATCTCGGTCGCGAGGAGGTTGTAGATCTTCCCGATGTGGTTGACCGGGTTCTTCCCGGACGTGGCCTCCATCGACATCGGCCGGTTGGGGGTGATGAGGCCGTTCGCGCGGTTGCCCCGGCCGACCGACCCGTCGTCGCCCTGTTCGGCGCTCGTCCCGGTCACCGTGAGGTAGATAGAGTCCTGCTCGTAGTCGTCGGCGGTGTTGACCTGGACGGTCACCGACCGGTCCGTCCGCGCCTCGGCGACGTCACGGACGTACTCGCGGACCGCCTCGACCTCGTTGCGGTAGGCCTCCATCCCGGCGACGTACCGGTCGATGATGGCCGCCGCCACGGTGATGTTGACGCGGTCGTCCTCTCGCTTGCCCATGACCTTGACGTCGGGACCGAGGGCGGGGTTGTCCGCGGCGTACTCGGTGTTGAGCAAGCGCTCGGCGTCGCGGACGATTCGCTCGGTCTCGGTCAGGGGCGCGTGCCCGACGCCGAAGGAGGTGTCGTTGGCCATCGGGACCGAGACGCCGTCCTCGCCGAAGACCTCCTGGAGGTCACCGCTGCCCTCGCCGAGTTTCACGTCGACGACGATGTCGGCGCCGTAGTCCAGTTGTGGGACGTGCTCAGCGAGGTACTCCCGGGCCGCCCGCAGGGCGATGGTCTCGGTGGGGATGCGGACCTCCTCGGTCCCCTCGTCGGTCTCCATCTCGTAGCGCTCGGTCGCGCGACCCGTGATGAGGACGTAGATGGGATCGAGGACCTCGCCGCCCCCGTACTCCGGATTTGCGCTCCCGGCGACGAGTTGAGTCTCGTCTGTGTTGTAGTGGAGGACCTTCCCGACCCGGTCGATGTAGGCTCGCGCGAGCGCGCGTGAGACGGCCTCCGCGATGCCGTCACAGATTGAGTCGGGGTGGCCGATCCCCTTTCGCTCGACGATTTCGACGGACTGGTCCTCGACCGCGCGACGGTCGTTGGCGGCGACGCGGATGTTCCGGTCGGTCATTTCGCAGGTGTAGCCGGTCCCGCCGCCTATAACTTGCGGAAATTGATTCGGGCATATTATTACTCCTAATCATCGAGCAGCAGGCCGAGGTACGAGGTCCGCACCTGGTCGGCGGGATCGAGGCCGAGGCGGACGAGGACCTCGAAGGCGCCCTCGCGGGCGCTGTCGAGGTCGCCGTCGTCGACCTCGCGTTCGACCTCGACGAACGCGCCCAGGCCCGCGACCTCGTCGAGCGAGACGACGTAGCCGTCGAGGACGTAGCGGTGGCGGGTCTTCTCGACGACGTGGGCGGCTTCGAAGCCGAGTCCCTCGAACAGCGCCGTCGCGTCGTCGGCGTCGGCCACCTCGAGTTCTCGCTCCTCGCGCGTCTTGGACGCTTCGTCGACGAGCGGTCCCTTGTAGGTACAGACCGCCCGCCTCCCGCCGTCGCGGCGTTCGCGCCGGACGCGGAGCGCCTCGTCGGTCGCCGCGAAGTCGCGGTGCGGGGCGTCGAAGTACGTGTCACGCTGGTCGACCACGCCCAGGTCGCGCGCGTCCGCCTCACGGAGGCGGGCGCGGACGTCGTCGTGGTCCGCCGGCACCTTGACCTCGACCTCGTACATGCGCCCCGGTTCGGGGGGACCGCCGAAAACCCTCTCGACCGGCCCGGAACCGTGCTTCTTAAGGGGCGAACAGCAGTCCCGTACAGTATGAGCGACGAACCCGAGGAGTCCGCCGCGGACGACGCCGCGGACGAGGCGGCCGAGGAAGCGTCGACCGAACGACAGGCCGCCGACGAGTCCGAGGCCGAACCGGAGACCGAAGTCAGCGGCCTGCAGGAGGGCGACTTCGTCCGCCTCGCGTACACCGCCCGGACCGTCGAGGACGGGGACCTCGTCGACACGACCGACCCCGACGTGGCCGAGGAGGCCGACGTCGACACCGAGGGGCAGACCTTCGAACCGCGCGTGCTCGTCCTGGGCGCGGGTCAGATGTTCGAGAGCGTCGAGGACGACATCCTCGGCAAGGAGGTCGGTGACTCGGGCGCGGTCACCGTTCCCGCCGGGGAGGCCTTCGGGGAGTACGACCCCGACGACGTCCGCACGGTCAGCGCCGACCGCATCCCCGAGGACGACCGCTATCCCGGCGCCCACGTCGACCTCGACGGCGAACACGGCCACGTCGAGACCATCATCGGCGGCCGGGCCCGCGTCGACTTCAACCACCCCCTCGCCGGCGAGGACATCGAGTACGAGTACGAGATCCTCGAACAGGTCGAGGACCGCGTCGAGCAGGCCCAGGGCATGCTCCAGACCTACTTCGACGTGTCCCTGGAGATGTGGATCGAGACCGACGAGGTCGAGGAGGAGGTCGTCGTCGAGTCCGAGGAGGACGCGGACGAGGACGACGAGGAATCGGCCGAACCCGAGACCGAGACGGAACTCGTCGAGAAGGAGACGCTCTACATCGAGAGCAACCCCCAGTTGCAGTTCAACCAGCAGTGGATGTTCTCGAAGCAGCAGATCCTCGAGGACGTCATGGACCGCATCGACGTGGACCGCGTCGTCATCCAGGAGATCGTCGAGCCTCAGGCCGGCATGATGGGCGGCATGGGCGGCATGATGGGCGGCATGGGCGGCGGCGACCTCGGCGACATCGAGGAGGCCATCGAGGACGTCGACGTCGACGCCGACGAGATCGCCGAGGAACTCGACGACGTCGACCTCGAGGACTAGAACCCATCTTATTCCTCGTCGGGGTCGCTGCGCGACCCGCTCCTCGCAATAACGTGGGTGAAAAAGGCCGAGCGCTCCGCGCTCGGTGAAACTCGCTTTCGGCGAGTACAGGGGGACCGCACCGCATCGTACCGTACCGTACCGCAACCCACTGCACCGTACCGCAACCCACTGCACCGTACCGCACCGACGCCCATCGCTTTCGTGCCGGCCACCCGAGCCGGCGAGCGTGGTGCGCGACAGCGCACCCGCGAGCGACGAGGGAGTAGTCGGGAGCGAACCGGCAACGGTGGTATACCGGCATCGACCACGAAGCGCGGCCGCCAGGCCGCGCGCACCTGGTGGAATACTACGGGCGGGCGCGGGAGCGTGTCCGCAGGACCGCTCCCGCGCGAGGGCTTAGTTTAGAACTGATAGCGCCGCTCGTCGTCGCGCTGTGGGAACTGATCGGCGCCCGTCATCTCCTCGTAGGTCATCCCCGAGAGGTACTCGTCGTAGGTGACGTCGTACTCGCTGCGCAGGTGGAAGTCTAGCTTGCCCGTGTCGACCGTCGACTGGAAGAGCATGTGGACGCCGCGGCGGACGAGTTCCGTCGCGCTCTCCGGGCCCAGGGCGGCGACCAGGAGCGCCAGTTCGGTCCGCGTCTCGCGGTCGAACGCGACGGTGGCGTCGCGCAACTCGTGGTTGGCCGACTCGACGTCGTCGACGAGGTCCTCGAGGCTCATGGGAGGTGGTGGCGCCGTGCGGTCAAACCCCTTACGCCGTCGGCGCGTCCTGGAGCGCCAGCCTGAAGCCACCCCCCGCGCTACCGCGGGTGTGAGCGACGCGGATCGATCGGAGACGCCCCTGCCGGCGGACCTGCCCATCGACGCGGTCCGGACCGCGCTCGTCGAGTGGTACGAGCGCGACCACCGCTCGTTCCCGTGGCGGGAGACGACCGACCCGTACGCCATCCTCGTCTCCGAGGTGATGAGCCAGCAGACCCAGCTCGAGCGCGTCGAGACGGCGTGGCGGGCCTTCCTCGACTGCTGGCCGACCGTCGAGGACCTGGCCGCGGCGGACCGCGCGGACGTCGTCGCCTTCTGGACGGACCACGCACTCGGCTACAACAACCGGGCGCGCTACCTCCACGAGGCCGCCCGGCAGGTCGTCTCGGGCGATGTCGGCCCGGCGGACGCGGACGGGGGCCCCGCCTTCCCGCGGACGCCCGAGGGCCTCTCGGAACTGATGGGCGTCGGGCCGTACACGGCCAACGCCGTCGCCTCCTTCGCGTTCGACCGGGGCGGGGCCGTCGTCGACACGAACGTCAAGCGCGTCCTCCACCGCGCGTTCGACGTCCCGGACTCCGACACGGCGTTCGAGGCGGCCGCAGGGCGGCTCATGCCCGAGGGCGAGTCAAGCGTCTGGAACAACGCAGTCATGGAACTCGGGGGCGTGGCCTGCGGCAAGACGCCGGCGTGCGACGAGGCCGGATGTCCCTGGCGGCGGTGGTGTCACGCCTACGCGACGGGCGACTTCAGGGCGCCCGACGTGCCCGAGCGGCCGTCGTTCGAGGGCAGTCGCCGGCAGTTCCGTGGTCGGGTCGTCCGGGTTCTTGGAGAACACGACCAATTGCCGCTGGACGACCTCGGGCCCCGCGTCCGCGTCGACTACGCGCCCGACGGCGAGTACGGCCGGGAGTGGCTCCGCGGCCTCCTGGCCGACCTGTCGGACGACGGACTCGTGGAGACGGACGAGCGTGACGGCGAGACCATCGCCGAACTGCAGCGGTGACACGAGCGCCCGTTTCGCGGACGTGGCGGTCCGACACCGGGCGCTCGTCCGGTCCGGCGACCGTAACCGGAGGTCGGCCTCAACAGCCGATGCGGACGTCCACGTAGGGGTCCGTGTCCGTCTGTCCGGCGTCGTCGGTGACGCGCAGCGTGACCGTCTTCGTCTCGCCCACGTCGTCCGGACTCTGCACCTCGACGGTGACGCCGGTCTTCTCGTAGGTGCCGTCACCGTCGACGTCCCACTCGTAGGAGACGATCTCGCCGTCGTCCGAGGACGCGTTCCCGCTCAACGTCACGGTGGTGTTCTGCGGGAAGTAGCCGTCGTCGCTCTCGGTCGCGACGTACCCGTCCGCCGTCGGGGGCTGGTCGTCGGCGACCGGCGCGTCGTCGGTCACCCGGTGTTCGGATGCCGGCCGGGTCGTCGACCCGTCGTAGACGGCGAGGGTGGTGAACGGGCCCCCGCCGGAACTCTGCCCGGTGACGAACAGTCGTCCGTTCGCCACGCCGGTGTAGTAGTTGCCGGTCTGCGTGGCGGCACGGTACTGGTACGCCCAGACCTCGGTCCCGTCGTCCGCGTCGACGGCGTAGACGACGTCCCGCAACTCGGTGAACTCCCCGCGCTGCCCGGCGACGAACAGGGTCCCGTTGCCGACTGCCGGGTCCGTACCGAGCGTGACGTCGGTCTCGAACCGCCAGGCCTCCTCGCCGCTGGCGGCGTCCATCGCGACGACGGCGTGGGGCGTCGTCACGTAGACGGTCCCGTCGGCCACCGCCGGCGCCGTGGCGTACGCCGGTTCCTCGTCGGAGAACGAGTACGACAGCGTCGTCGTCCACCGCTTGTCACCGTCGGCCGCGGCGTAAGCGGTCACGGTCGGGTGCTCGCTCCCCTCGGGGGATTCGGACTCGTCGAAGGACCGCCGTCGGGTGACGAGGTAGACTGCGTTTCCGGTCGCCGCGACCGAGTCCGAGAGGACGGCGTCGCTCGCGACGCTCGCCCGCCACCGGACGCTGCCGTCGTCGACGTCGAGGGCGTAGAGGACGTCCTCGGCTTCGCTCCCGACGTACACCGTGCCGTTTGCCGCTGCGAGGACCGTCCCGGAGACGTTCGTCGTCCAGATCCGGTCGCCGGTCTCCGGGTCGAGGGCGGTGACGCTCTCGACGCCGCCGTCACGGGCCTCACGGGGATAGCTCGCGTTCTCGACGGCGTAGACCGAGGCGACCAGTCGCCCGTCGGTGTAGACCGGTTCGGAGAACGTCTCGCCCTGCCGCCAGACGACGTCACCGGTCGTGGCGTTCAGCGAGTACATCCCCGTTCGGCGCTCCTCGAGGTGACCGAACTCCGGATCCGGTGCGCCGACGGCGGCGAGGTACAGTCGGTCGCCGCCGACGGTGGGGCTCCCCATCGGATTGCCGACGTTCGTCCGCTCCCAGCGCTCCTCGCCCGTGGCGGCGTTCCACGAGTGGACGGCGCCCCGGGGGTCGTCGGGCCCGTCCCAGGCGGCGTAGACGCGGTCGCCGTCGGAGACGACGCCCGACGTCGCCGTGCCCGCGCCAGCGGCCGTCCAGGCGGACCGGCCGTAGGGCCGGGGACCGTCGTCGGCCGTCGCCCCGGTGCGGCCATCCTCCGAGCGGGGTGCGTCCCAGTTTGGCTGTGCTGTGCTGTTCGGTTGTCCCGCGACCATTCCCGTCACGGCGACGCCTGCTGTCGTCAGCAGCGCGACGGTGAGGGCCGCCAGGGCGCGTCGTGCTCGTATCATCGGCTGGCCGTCGACCGGACCGCTCGGGGCGGCCGCTGGTCGACGGCACCACTTCCGCCGGACGCGGGAAACTTACACCGCGCCTAACCGGTCGAAACAGTGGCGCCGGTACCGGAGACCCGCTCTCGCCCGCCGCGCCCGCGACGGGTGCGGCCTCAGACCACCTCGACGTCGGTGAACTCGAAGCGTGCACCGCCCTCCGCGCTCTCCGTCAGGGCGACGTCCCAGCCGTGGGCGACCGCGATCTGGCGCACGCTGGCGAGCCCCAGGCCCGTCCCCGCGTCCGCGTCCTTCGTCGAGTAGCCGAACTCGAACGCGTCCGCCCGCTCCGAGGGGGGGATGCCGGAGCCGTCGTCCGCGACGTAGAACCCGGTCGGGAGGGCGCCGACGGTCACCGTCAGGGTCGCAGGCTCCCCGGCGTCACCGGTCGCAGGACTGTCGACCGGGGTCCCGTGTTCCACCGCGTTCGTGAACAGGTTCTCGAGCATCCGAGCGAGGGCGTTCCGACTCGCGCGGACGGTGACGTCGTCGGCGACCACGAGGTCGGCGTGGTCCGTCCCCACGGGGTCCCAGATGTCCCGCGCGGTCTCGCCGAGCGACACCGCCGTCTCGTCGCCGACGAGTTCTCCCTCGCGGAGCACGGTCGCGAGGTCGTCGAGCAGTTCGGTCAGGCGGTCGAGCCCCGCACGCGCCTTCTCGAAGTGCGCCTCGTCGCCGGTCTCCGCGGCCAACTGCAGGTGCCCCTCGACCACGTTCAGCGGCGTCTTGACGTCGTGTGAGAGGACGCTCCCGAACGCCTCGAACTGGTCGAGCTGGCGTTCGAGCTGACGCTCCTTGCGCTTGCCCGCGGTCACGTCCTCCTGGACGCCCACGAAGTGGGTGACAGTCCCGGACGCGTCTCGGAGGGGCGAGACGGTCACCCGGTTCCAGAACTCCGTCCCGTCCTCGCGGTAGTTCCGTAGCTCCACCGTTGCCGTCCGCTCGGACTCGACGGCCTCGCGCAGTTCCCGCACCGGCTCCTCGTCGGTGCCCTCGCCCTGCAGGAACCGGCAGTTCCGACCGATGACCTCGCTCCGGGGGTAGCCCGTCATCCGGACGAATCCCTCGTTGACGTACACGAGGGGCGCGTCCTCGGCGGCCGAGCCCGTGATGGTGATGCCGACCGCTGCCTCGTCGACCGCTCGCGACAGCAGGTCCTTTGAGACGTCGGCCGCGTGGTCGGCGGCCTCGCTCTCGACGGCCGCTTCGTGGCGGTCGGTCTGGTCCTCGACGACCTTGATGTACCCCCGGTGGCGCCCCTCGTCGTCGGAGATGGCGGTGATGGTCACGTGGGCCCAGAACCGCGTCCCGTCCGCGCGGACACGCCACCCCAGGTCCTCGACCGACCCGTTCTCCCGCGCCCGGCCGAGGAGCACCGACGGATAACCCTCCGCGACGCGCTCCGCCGGGTAGAACACGGAGAAGTGCTCCCCGAGTATCTCGTCGGCCTCGTAGCCCTTCATGCGTGCCGCCCCCCGGTTCCAGCTCGTGACGTGGCCCGCCGCGTCGAGCGTGAAGATGGCGTACTCCGTGACGGCGTCGACGAACCGGTCGAAGCGCCGCCTCGGCGTCGCCCAGTCCCCGTGGCCGGACGCGACGGCCTCGACGACCCGATCGGCGAGCGCGTCGTAGCCGTCTGCCTTCCGGACGTAGTCGGTCACCCCCGCCCCGATGGCCTCGGCGGCGACGGCTTCGCTGCCCGCGCCCGTGAAGAGGACGAACGGGAGGTGCGGGCGCGCCTCCCGGACGCGCTCGCAGAACGCGAGTCCGTCCATCTCCGGGAGGTCGTACTCGCTGACGACGCAGTCGACGGTCCCCTCGTCGAGGCGGTCGAGGGCGGCCGTCGCACTCCCCGAGGTGCGGACCGTCAGCGACCCCTGGGCTCGTTCGAGACCCGTGGCGACGGCGCGGGCGTCGCCGTCGACGACGAGGACGAGCGCGTCCTCGAGCGACGGCCGGTCGCCGGCCCCCCGCGGTGAACCCCTGGGTCCCATGTCGACACCGTGTACCGGGCGTTGTATGAACGTCTCGGCCCGGGTCCGCCGCCGGACGTCGCGAGACGGGGGGCTTTTGTCCGGCGGCCCCTCACCTGGGCGCATGGACGACCCGTCGGGGCCACACGTGGCGGGCATCGCCGGCAGTCTCCGCGACGAGTCCTACACCCGGGTGTCGCTCGGCCACGCCCTGGACGCGGCGGTCGACGCGGGGGCGACGACGGACCTCGTTGACCTCCGCGACCTGGACCTCCCGCTCTTCGACGCCGACCGAGACCAGGCCGGCGACGCGGACGTTCTGCGGGACCGCGTCGCCGCGGCAGACGCCGTCGTCCTCGCGACGCCGGTGTACCACGGCTCGTACTCGTCGCCGCTGAAGACGGCGCTCGACTACTGTGGGTTCGACGAGTTCGAGCACAAGACGGTCGGACTGCTGGCGGTGGGTGGCGGCTCGTTCCCGGTGACGGCCCTCGAACACCTCCGCTCGGTCTGTCGCTCGCTCGGCGCCTGGGTCCTCCCACACCAGGCGGCGGTGCCGCGGGCGCGAAAGTCCGTCGACGTGACGGCCGGCGAGGTGACCGACGACGACGTCGCCGACCGCATCGGGACGCTCGGCCATCGCGCGGTCGAGTACGCGCGCATCGAACCCGACCCGCTGCCGTTCGAGGGCGAACAGAACGTGGGAGCCGACGACTGATGACCACGTGGGTCGAGCGGCCGTCGGACCGCGACGGGCGCCCACGCGGCCCCGTCGGCCTGGTCCGCGCGTGGGTCGCCGTGCTGACGGGTCCGCGGCGGTTCTTCCGGGCGGCCGTCTCCCCGGGCGACCAGGCGCCGGGGCTGGTCTTCGTCGTCGCGGTCACCGCCGTCGCCGCGGGCACGCGACTCGCGGCGGTCCCCGCCGCGCGACCGGTCTACGGCGACCGCCCCCTCCTCTCCGCGGTGCTCGCGGTGTCGCTCGTCGCACTCGTGCTCGCGCCGGTCTATCTCCACCTCGTGGCCGCCGTCCAGACGCTGGCGCTCGTCCCCTTCGCCCCCGCTCGGGCCGGCGTGAGCGAGACGGTCCAGGTCCTCGCGTACGCGACGGCCCCCTGTGTGCTCGCCGGGGCGCCGGTCGACTGGCTGACGGCGGTCGCCGCCGGCTACGGCGCCGTCCTCCTGTTCGTGGGTCTCTCGGAGGTCCACGGCGTCTCGGTGGGCCGGGCCGCCGCCCTCGGGGCCGTCCCCGCGGCGCTGGTCTTCGGCTACGCGTTCGGCGGATTCGCGGCGGCGGCGCGACTCGTCGGCGTTTAAGTCGCTGCGGTCACATTCCCCGGTATGCTGACGGTCGACATCGAGGACTTCATGCTCGAGTTCAAGGACGGCGTGGTCCACCACGTCGGCGCGTCGAACAAGCGGGCGACCGTGAAACTCTACGACGTGACCGACGCCGAGGCCCGCACCTTCGGCGACGAGCGGGTGAAACTGGCGTTCACCGACGAGGACGACAACGAGGTGGAGGTGGCGCTGTTCCCCGACCAGGCGAGCGAACTGGCCACGGCCATCGGGGCTGCCGCGGCGGACCTCCCCGAGGATTGATTCCGACAGTCGTTTCAGTCCGCCCCCTCTTCGAGAGCGTATAATGGGCACGTGTATCATCTGCGGCAAGTCTGTCGACGGCCGCATCTGTTCGACCCACGAGCAAGACGTCGCGTTCGAGTTCCGAGGAACGCGCCCCGACCAACTCGTCACCGGACGGTACTACCGGGGCACCGTCGACGGCTACGCTGACTTCGGCGTGTTCGTCGACGTCGGGGAGTCCGTGACCGGACTGCTCCACCGGAGCGAAGTTCCCAGCCGACTGGACTCCCTCGACTGGGAACCGGGCGACGAGGTGTTCGTGGAGGTGACCGGCGTCCACGACAACGGCAACGTCGACCTCGGGTGGTCCATCCGGCAGTCGGCCGAGGAGTTCCGCGGTCACCTCGTCCACGACCCGACGGCCGACCCCGCGGAGTTCGAGGCCGAGTCGGACGAGACGGCGTCCGAACCCGAACCGACGACCGACGCGGCATCAGACCGGGACGAGGCTCCGTCGGGAAATGAGAACCGGGCGGCGCAGGAGACGTCTCGGACGGCCGAGACGGACTCGACGCCGGAGTCGGACACTCCGGCGGCCCTGCCCGCCCGCGTCGCGGTGGAATCGCTCGGCCAGGCCGTCGGCGACAGGGTGCGCGTCGAGGGAGAAGTGACGGCAGCGAGACAGACCAGCGGCCCGACGGTGTTCGAACTCACCGACGAGACCGGCACCGTCGACTGCGCCGCCTTCGAGGCCGCCGGCGTGCGCGCCTACCCCGAGGTGGAGACGGGTGACGTGGTGTCGCTCGTCGGCGAGGTCGAGCGCCGCCGCGGCGCCCTCCAGGTCGAGACCGAGCGTCTCGACGTCCTCTCGGACGAGGCCCGACTGGAGGTCGAGCGACGCCTCGACGCGGCGCTCTCCGACCGGGCCCGGCCCCCCTCGACCGCGCTGCTGGCCGACGACTCGCCCGTCGAGGAGATTCACGACGGCGTCGTCGCGGCGGCGACGGCCGTCCGGCGCGCGGTCTTCGAAGGCAGACCGGTCGTGCTCCGACACACCGCAACCGTCGACGGCTACGTCGCGGCCGCGGCCATCGAGCGCGCGGTCCTGCCCCTGATTCGGGAGACCAGAGACGACGCGGACGCGGCCTACCACCAGGTCGAGCGACGTCCCGTCGACGACCCCTTCTACGGGGTCGAGGACGCGACGCGCGACCTCTCGGGGATGCTCGACGACGCACAGCGACACGACGAACCCCACCCGCTCGTGGTGCTCGTCGACGCGGGGAGCACCCGCGAGTCCCTCGACGGCCTGGACCTCCTGGGCACCTACGACGTGCGCCGGGCCGTCCTCGACGGCGCGGTGGCCGACCCCGAGGTCGACCAGGCCGTCGACGTCCTGGTGACTCCCGAGTCGGGGACGACGACGTCGGCGGCCGTCGCCGCGAACGTCGCGGCCCACGTCAACCCCGACGTGCGGGCCGACATGGCCCACCTGCCGGCCATCCCCAACTGGGAGCGGGTGCCCGCGCCCTACGCAGACCTCGCGTCGGGGGCGGGCTACGACCGGGAGACGCTCGGCGAAATCCGGGACGCGGTGGCGCTGGAGGCCTTCTACCAGACCCACGAGGACAAGCGCGAACTGATGGAGGACCTGTTCTGGTCCGACCGCAACCGCTCGCTGGCGGCCTACGTCGCGAGCCAGTTCCGCGCTCGCCTGGACACCGCCGTGCGCACGGCCGAACCCCACCGCGAGCGGAGGGCCGTCGAGGGGACGTCCGTCACGACCCTCGACGTCGCGGCGTTCACTCACGAGCGGGACTTCCCGCCCGTGGACCTCCTCCTCGACGAACTCCACCGCCGGGAGCGAGAGGACGCCGACGGCGCGGCCCACGTCACCCTCGGCGTCGGTGAGGACGAACTCCGCGCGCGCAGCACCGACCCGGTCTCGCTTCGCGACGTCGCGGCGGAGGTGGCGACGGCCTGCCCCGAAGCCAGCGTCCGCGCCTGTGGCGACGACCCCGGTGCGGGCTACGTCGAGTTCCTCCGGGGCGAACGCGACGCGGTCCGCGAGGCCGCCGTCGACGCCGTCGCGGCCGCGACCGAACCCGCCGCGCCAGCGGAGGAGTGACGCGACACGCTTAACCGCGAACCGACCCCACCGACGACCATGGCCGAGGCCGCAGACGCCGAGACCGAGGCGTTCGAACGGGTCTGTGCGGACCTCGCAGCGCGACTCCTCGACGGCGACCTCGACCGCGAGGACGTCGAGCGGGCGAAACTCGACGCCTGCTCGGAGCACGGCGCGTCGTCGGTCCCCAGACACGCCGACATCCTCGACCACGCCCCCGAGGGGCGCCGCGAGGAACTCGCCGCCGTCCTGCGTCGCAAGCCCGTCAGGACCGCCTCGGGGGTCACCCCCGTCGCCGTCATGACGTCGCCGGCGATGTGCCCGCACGGGAAGTGTCTCTACTGTCCGGGCGGCCCGGCCAGCGAGTTCGGGAGCGCCCAGTCCTACACCGGGCACGAACCCGCCGCCGCCCGCGGAGTCCAGAACGACTACGACCCCTACGGACAGGTCACGCTCCGTCTCGAGCAGTTGCGACAGATCGGCCACCCCGTCGACAAGGTCGAACTCATCCTCATGGGCGGAACGATGACCGCCCGGTCGGCCGACTACCAGGAGTGGTTCGTCAAGCGGGCGCTCGAGGCGATGAACGACTACGACCCGACGGGCCAACCCGACCCCTCGGAGACCGAGTCGTTCCGGCCCGACCCCGAGTCGGTCGAGTTCCGCTACCTCGAGGACGTGAAAGCCGAGAACGAACGGGCCGCCGTGCGCAACGTCGGCACCACCTTCGAGACGAAACCCGACTGGTGTGACCCCGAGCAGGTCGACCGGATGCTCCGCCTCGGTGGGACCAGAGTCGAGGTGGGCGTCCAGACCACCTTCGAGCGGATCAACCGCGAGATGCACCGCGGGCACGGCACGCAGGCGTCGAGAGACGCCACCCGCCGCCTCCGCGACGCCGGGTTCAAGGTCGGCTACCACATGATGCCCGGTCAACCGGGGATGAGCCTGGAGATGTGCCGGGAGGACTTCCGCCGCCTGTTCGCGGACCCGGCGTTCCGCCCCGACTACCTCAAGATATACCCCACGCTCGTCGTCCGGGGCACCCGCGTCTACGACATGTGGCGCCGCGACGAGTTCGAACCCCTCGGGAACGAGGACGCCGCCGAACTCGTCGCCGAAATAAAGCGCGACCTCCCGCCGTACGTCCGCCTCCAGCGCGTCCAGCGGGACATCCCCGCGGACTTCATCGACGCCGGCGTCTGGAAGTCCAACCTCCGGCAACTCGCCCGCGAGCGGATGGCCGACCACGGCTGGTCGTGTGACTGCATCCGGTGTCGCGAGGTGGGCCTGAACGATCCCGAGACCGACCCAGAGGACGCAGACCTCGACGTGCTGACCTACGAGGCGGCCGGCGGCACCGAGCACTTCCTCTCCGTCGAGACGCCCGATGACCTCCTCGTGGGCTTCTGTCGCCTGCGGTTCCCGGACGACCCGGTCCGCCGGGAACTGACCGACGCCGCAATCGTCCGCGAACTCCACGTCTACGGGAACGAGGTGGCAATCGGCGACGACGGCGCCGACTGGCAACACCGGGGGTTCGGGGAACGCCTCCTCCGGCGCGCGGAGGCGATGGCGGCGGACGCCGGCTACGACAAGCTCGCGGTCATCAGCGGCATCGGCGCCCGCGAGTACTACCGCGAGCGCGGCTATCACCAGGACGGCCCGTACGTCTCGCGGTACCTCTGAGAGACCCGTCGGCCCCGGGGACGGTCACCGGCCGTCGCGTCCGCGCCTCGGCGGGCCCGTCAGAGCACCATGTTCAGCGCCTGTGGCAGGAGGACGCTGACGAAAATCTGCGACCACATGGCGAAGGTGGTCGGGTAGGTCTTCGTGCCCCGGACCTGCGCCAGGTTCTCCTGGACCTCGTCGTAGCGCTCCCGGTCCTCGATGTTCTCGCGGTGCGCGTCGTACGGGTCCTTCACGGCGTCCTTGAGGTCCGCCTCCAGCGCCCGGATCCGCGCCGACTTCTTTCGCTTCATGATGGCGTGGATGCGGTACATCGAGTAGCCGATGGTCGCCACGCCGACCAGCCACGCCGCGGAGATGGCGGCCTTGATGACGGGTCCCGGGGGCGGGTAGGGCGACGAGATGACGGTCGACAGGACGACCGGCGCGTGCGTCTGGACGAACCAGAGGAGCAGTATCGCCGTGTAGATGTAGTAGGACCGCTTGAGCAGTCGGCCGACGGGTTCGAATCCGCCGAGGTTCCGGGGGTCGTAGAAGAACAGGCCGAGGTCCGCCCGGGCGATTCGCCGCGGGACGAGGGCGTGGACCGCGACGTAGGAGACGGCGAGTTCGACCAGTACCGGGACGACTATCAGCGGAAACGAGACCAGTTGCGCGTAGAGCACCAGCCCGACACCCGATATTTCGACGAGGCTGTCGACGCCGAGCACGAACACGACGAAGGCGTAGTAGACCGCCAGCGCCGCGAGGTAGGCGCCCACCCGCACCCGGAACGAGACCAGCCCTTCGAAGTCGGGACGGACGTCGGCGTCGATTCCGACGGCGTCGTCTTCGACGCCCAGGTCGCGGACCGAGTCGGCGTACGTGTCGTGAACGTAGCGGAGGCCGACGACGCCGACGACGACCATCGCGGGTATCGCGAGCGAGTTCGGCTGCGTGACGAACGAACTCTTTCCGGTCACGAAGTAGTTGTAGAGGTCGAACAGCCCGTACTCGACGAACAGGCCCGTCGCGACGAACAGGTACGGGGGATAGACGGCGGGACCGGGGAGCGCTTCGCTCAGCCGGTCGAACCCGAACGCCGCCGCAACGTGTTCAATCAGCAGGTCGTCCCGGTACCGCCCGGTCGGGGAGTCGGCCATGCCGTCCCTGGCGACCCCACGTACAAAATTCTGTGTCAGTCACGCTGACTGACCGGTCGGGGCGGTCACGTGGCCGTCCTGCCCCGTGTCCGTCCGGGGACCGACCGGGCCCGGACGCCGGGAACGACTAAGCCACTCGGCGGTGTGGCCCTCGACCGTGTCCCCTGCAGAGGCGGGCCCCGACGCCGATAGGGACGTCCCCTGGCGGTCCCGGACGGTGCAGGGCTGTCTGCTGAGCACCGCACTCGTTCCCCTGGGCGTGCCGTTGCTCAGTCCCGCGCTCCCGTCGCTGGCCCGAGCCTTCGCCGTCTCGGGGGCGCGGGCCTCGCTGTTCGTCTCGGCGTACTTCCTCACCGGCATCGTCCTCGCCCCCGTCATCGGCGGCATCGTCTCGCGGACCGGCCGCCGGTCCGTGCTGGTGGCATCGCTCGCGGGTTTCGCACTCGTGGGTGTCGCCGTCCCCGCCGCGCCCTCCTTCGACGTTGCTCTCGCCCTCCGGGCCCTCCAGGGCACGGCGGCGGCGGGGGTCCTCGTCGCCACCGTGACCTTCATCGGGTCGACCTTCGAGGGACGCCGTCGGAACGCGGTCCTCGGGGCGAACGCAGCGGCCCTCGCCGCCGGGGCGGCGGTCTACCCCGTCCTCGGCGGGGCGCTGCTCGGGGTGTCCTGGCGAGCGCCCTTCCTCGCCTTCCTGCTGGCGCTACCCGCGGCGGCGTTTGCGTGGTTCGTCTTCCCCGACGACCCGGGCGAGACCGGCCCGCGGCCGCGGCTCCAAACCGCGTTGTCCGGCCTGCCCGCCACAGACGCCGTGGCTCTCTACGGTGCCACGTTCGTCGGCGAGTTCCTCCTCGTGGGCGCGGTATTCACGCTCCTCCCCTTCCTCCTCGTGGCGGACTACGCGCTCGCGCCCGTCTTCGTGGGGGGCGTCATCACGGCGACGCTGACGGTCACGGCCGTCGCCGCCGCGTCGAACGGTCGGCTCTCGACGGTGGCGTCGAACGCCGCGCTCCTCGTGGCCGGATTCGCGAGCATCGCCGCCGGCCTGTTCGGTGCGTGGGTCGCCCGGTCGGCCGCGCCCGTCGCGACGTCGGTGACTCTCGTCGGCCTCGGAACGGGGCTGAACTACCCCTCCATCGACGCCGAGCTGAGCACGCGCGTCGAACCCGCGGCGCGCTCCAGCGTCCTGAGCGCCCGGGTCAGTTGGACCTTCCTCGGACGCACCCTCGGTCCCGCCGCGTTCGCCTGGGTGGCGCTCCGGTACGATTACGGGACTTCGCTGCTCGCAGGCGGCGTCCTCGCGGCCGTGACTGCACTCGTCGTGGCGGCGCTGTCTGTCCGCCGCTGACCGAACGACACGCCTAACCGGCATCGCGTCAACGCCCGGTATGGACCAGAAGCGCGAGGTGACGAGCGTCGACCTCGTGGCCCTCGTGACCGAACTCCGGGGGTACGTCGGCGCGACGGTCGACAAGGCCTACCTCTACGAGGACGACCTCGTGCGCCTGAAGATGCGGGACTACGACCGCGGCCGCGTCGAACTCCTCCTGGGCGTCGGGGACGTCAAGCGGGCCCACGTCGCCCGGCCCGAGTACGTCCCGGACGCCCCCGAGCGGCCGCCGAACTTCGCGAAGATGCTCCGCAACCGCATCGCGGGGGCCGACCTCGCCCGCGTCGACCAGCACGGGTTCGACCGCGTGCTCGAACTCGAGTTCCGCCGGGCGGACCAGGACACCACCCTCGTCGTCGAACTGTTCGGCGAGGGGAACGTCGCGGTCCTCGACCAGAACGGCGAGGTGGTCGACTCGCTCCACACCGTCCGGCTGAAGTCCCGGACGGTCGCTCCCGGGGCGCGCTACGGCTACCCGACCGAGCGGCCGGCCCCGGACGACCTCTCCTACGAGGCGTTCGTCGAGCGGATGGAGTCCTCGGACACCGACCTCGTGCGGACGCTCGCGACGCAACTCGACTTCGGCGGTCTCTACGGCGAGGAACTCTGCACCCGCGCCGGCGTCGAGAAGACGCGGGCCATCGCCGACGCGACCGACGCGGACTACGAGGCGCTCTACGACGCCCTCACCCGCCTGTTCGGACCGCTGCGGGCCGGGGAACTCGACCCCCGGGTCTACTACGACGAGGACCGCCGCGTGGACGTGACGCCGCTCCCCCTCGAAGAGTACGCCGACCGGGAGAGCGAGGCCTTCGAGGCCTTCAACGACGCGCTGGACGACTACTTCACGAACCTCGAGTTGGCCCCCGACGAGGAACCCGGCGAGACGGCCCGCGACCGGCCGGACTTCGAGGCCGAAATCGCCAAACAGAAACGAATCGTCGAGCAGCAGGAGCAGGCCATCGAGGAGTTCGAGGAGCAGGCCGAGCGGGAGCGCGAGAAGGCCGAACTCCTCTACGCGAACTACGGGCTGGTCGACGAGGTGCTGACGACGGTGCGCGAGGCGCGCGCGGACGGGCACGGCTGGGAGGACATCGCGGACCGCTTCGCCGAGGGACGGGAGCGCGGCATCGAGGCGGCCGAGGCCGTCGCCGGCGTCGACCCCGAGGCGGGGACGGTCCGGGTCCGCCTCGAGGACCACGAGATGGCGCTCGACCCGGCGGAGGGCGTCGAGCAGAACGCGGACCGCCTCTACCAGGAGGCCAAGCGCGTCGCGGAGAAGCGAGCGGGCGCGGAGGCGGCCATCGAGGACACCCGCGAGGAACTCGAACGGGTGCAGCGCCGCCGCGAGGAGTGGGAGGCGCGCGACGAGGACGACGCGGCGGAGAGCGAGGAGACCAGCGAGGTCGACTGGCTGGCGCGCGCCTCGATCCCCGTCCGCAGCTCCGAGCGCTGGTACGAGCGGTTCCGCTGGTTCCGCACGTCGGACGGCTTCCTCGTCATCGGCGGGCGCAACGCCGACCAGAACGAGGAGATCGTCGCGAAGTACATGGACCGCTACGACCGCTTCCTCCACGCGCAGGCCCACGGCGGGCCCGTCACGGTGCTGAAGACCTCGGACCCCTCAGAGCCCGCCCAGGACATCACGGTCCCCGAGACGTCGCTCGAACAGGCCGCGCAGTTCGCCGTCACCTACTCCTCGGTGTGGAAGGACGGCCGGTTCGCCGGCGACGTCTACGTGGTCGACCCCGAGCAGGTGTCCCAGACGCCCGAGAGCGGCGAGTACCTCGAGAAGGGCGGGTTCGCCATCAGGGGCGAGCGGACCTACTTCGAGGACACGCCGGTCGGCTGTGCGGTCGGCATCACCTGCGAACCGGAGACCCGCGTCGTCGGCGGGCCGCCCGCGGCCGTCGCGGACCAGGTCGAGACCGCGGTCTCGGTCGAACCCGGCCGGTTCGCACAGGGCGACGTGGCCAAGCGCATCTACCGCGAGTTCCGCGTCCGGTTCGCGGACACGAGTTTCGTCCGGAAGGTCGCGAGTCCGGACCGCATCCAGCACTTCCTCCCGCCCGGGACGAGTCGCATCGTCGAGTGAGGTCCGGTGGCGACGGCTTCGTCGAGTGCGGTCCGGTGGCGACGGCTTCGTCGAGTGACAGGCGGCGAGCGATTCGTCGAGTGAGTGACGGCGGACGTGTTAGCTCGCTGTAACACCTTCATCGGGCTCTCGGGGCTCGATTCGCCGCCGGCCGGGAGAATCGACACCCACATTTAAGATAGTTTACGACGTTATTGATCTCTAGGTGACGCGGGTCACCGGGCTAAACCATGTTTACCGAAGCAATCAG
>JBDGTT010000016.1:88932-94264 GCA_042216525.1 Halobacteriaceae archaeon | reverse complement strand
CCGCTCTCTCTAGGCGCGCTCGGCTGACCGACGGCCGCTCTCGACGGGTGCGTGGCGCTCTCGACGAGCGCGTGGACGTGCAGACGGAGAGCGTCACCCGACGACGAGGCCCGGGTAGTTAAGTCGACGCGACCGCTCCAACGCGGTATGGATTACCGGCTCGCCATCGAGGGTGCCCCGGAGACGGTGCCCGGCGGCACGGCCATCTTGCTGCTCCATCCCGGAACCGCAGAGACGGATCGAATCGACACCGACTTCTTCAGCGTCGACACGGACCACTTCTTCGTCATCTCGACCCGGACGACCGACCGCGAGGTCATGCAGAAACTCGACTACTACGACGTCGACGAGGACCGCGCCGTCGTCCTCGACACGCTCTCGGTCGAGCGCGGACTCTCGCGACGGAGCGCGGACAACATCCGCTACGTCTCGGCGCCCGACGACGTCGAGGGCATCGTCGCGCAGACGGAGGCCTTCCTCCGCGACCACGAGGGCAAGCGACGGGTGAGCTTCGACTCCATCACGGAACTCGCATACTACGCCGACGAACCGCGCGCGGTGGACGCGCTCGACCGCCTGGTCGACCTCCTCGTCGAGTACGACGCCGTCGGCCTGTTCCACGTCGACCGCGAGGTCCACGAGGCGGGGACGGTCGAGCAGTTCCGCGACCGCTGCTCCGCCGTCGTCGAACTCGACGAGGACGGCACCGTGACCTGCACGTTCTAGACGGCGAGCGACCCGCTTTTGCCGCCGGCGCCCGTCGGTGGGTCCATGCACCCGCGACAGGCGTTCGAGGAGTGGGCCGCCGAGGGGCGCGACCGGGGAATGGAGGACCGCCACTGGGCGACCGCGAAACGCGCTCTCGCCCGGATGCCCGTCGAGGACGGCGACCGCGTCCTCGACCTCGGGACCGGGAGCGGGTACGCGCTTCGGGCGCTCCGCGAACGCGGCGCGACCGGCGTGGGCCTCGACGCCGCCCCCGGGATGGCTGCCAACGCTCGCGCGTACGCCGCCGAGGCGGACGCCCGTCCGGACCTCTCGTTCGTCGTCGGCGAGTTCGAGTCGCTGCCGTTCGCGGACGGCGTCTTCGACCACGTGTGGTCGATGGAGGCATTCTACTACGCGAGCGATCCGGCGGCGGTCCTCCGGGAGGTGCGCCGCGTCCTCCGGCCGGGCGGGACGTTCTACTGTGCGGTCAACTACTACGCTGAGAATCCGTACTCGGAGTCGTGGCCCGCGAACCTCGGCGTCGAGATGGTGCGCTGGTCGCGGGCGCAGTACCGCGAGGCGTTCCGCGAGACCGGCTTCGTCGTGGCCGAACAGGACGCCGTTCCCGACCGCGACCGGGACATTCCGCCAGCCGACGCGTTCCCGACCGAGGGGTTCGAGTCCCGCGAGGCGATGGTCGAGCGCTTCCGGACCCTCGGGACGCTGCTGACCGTCGGCGTCCGCCCGTAGCGGGGCCGCCCGTCGCGGTGCCGCCCGTAGTGTGGTCGCCCGACGTGGTGCCGCCCGTCGCGGTGCCGCCCCCCCGTCGGCGGCACCGGACGCCGGTCCGTCGCGCGGTCCGTCCGCCCGAGGACATTTGGTGCCCCCCGCCGAATCGGTCGTCGTCGTGAACCAGCGTCGCCGGGTCCTCGTCGGCCTGTTCCTCGCTCTCGCCGCTCTCGCGGGTGCCGTCCTCTTCGAGGTGCTCGGGACCGTCTTCTTCGCCGTCACCGTCGCCTACGTCCTCGCCCCGCTCCACGACCGCCTGGTCGCCCGCGGCGTCCCCAGTCGGGTGGCGAGTGCCGTCGCCACTCTCGGTGCGACGGTGGCGGCACTCGTGCCCGTCGGACTCACGGTGTACGTCATCTACCGGCGTCGCGAGTCCATCCTGGCGTTCGTCGCCGACCTCCCGGAGACGGTGACCGTGGGCGTCGGCGGTCTGGGCTACACCGTCTCGCGAGCGCCGTTGCTCGCGTCGGCCCGCGAGTGGCTCTCGACGGTCGCCGTCGAACTCGCGCGCGCCCTCCCGACCCTGGCGCTGAAGGTCTCCGTCTTCGGGCTGGTGGTGTTCGCCCTCCTGGTCCGACGCGAGGAGGCGGGGCGGGCCCTCCTCGCCGCGGTCCCCCGCGAGTACCACGACGTCGCCGCCGCCCTCAACCGCCGGTGTCGGGAGACGCTGGTGGCCATCTACGTCCTGCAGGTGTTGACCGCCGCGGCGACGTTCGTCGCCGCCGTCGCCGTGTTCTCGGCTCTGGGCTACCCCCACGTCGTCACGCTGGCCTTCGTCGCGGCAGTCCTGCAGTTCCTCCCCATCGTCGGCCCCTCGGTCCTCGTCGTCGCTCTCACGGGTTACGAACTGGTCGTCGGTGACCCCCTCGTCGCGGTCCTCACCCTCGTGCTCGGACTCGTCTTCGTCGGAGCGCTGCCCGACCTGCTCGTCCGACCCTGGTTCGCGCGCGAGCACGCGGACCTGCCGGGGAGCGTCTACTTCGTCGGGTTCGTCGGCGGCCTCCTCACCGTCGGTCCGGTGGGCGTCGTCGCCGGCCCGCTCTCGGTGGCGCTCGTGGCTGAGGGGCTGGGGTTGCTCGCGCGGAGCAACGCACACGGGACGGCGGAGTGACCGGCGTCACCCGTCGGCCACGCCCGACTCGAGGGGACGGTCCTCGGCGGTCCAGGCCGTGAGGCTCCCCTCGTAGAAGGCCACGTCGGGGTAGCCGAGGTGCTTCAGGACGACGAACGTGTGGCTGATGCGGCGCGCGGTGTTGCAGTAGAGGACCACGCGACGGTCGGACGAGACGCCCCGGGAGTCGAGGAGGGCGGTCAGTTCTGCGCGCGGCTTCAGTCCCCTGGACTCCCGGTCGACGAGGTCCGTCCAGTCGAGGTTGACGGCGCCGGGGAGGTGCCCCTCCGCGTACTCCTCGGGGGAGCGGGTGTCGACGACCACCGCGTCTGGCGCGTCGACGGCGGCCGCCACCGCGTCGGCGGTGACGAACGGCCCGTCGACCGGGCCGCCGGGGTCGTAGTCGGTCTCCTGGACGTCGACCGTCGCGGTGGACACGGCGTGCTCGCGGGTCCACGCGCTGTAGTCGCCGTCCAGGAGGTGGAGTCGCTCGGGGTCGTGCCCGAACCGGAGTGCCGTCACGAGGAAGCGCGCGGCGAAGACCCCGTGCGTGTCGTCGTAGGCGACGAGGTGGGTCTCCGGTGTGACCCCCGCCGTCGCGAGGAGCGCCGCCCACGAGTCCGAGTCGGGGAACATGCCCTCGTCCCCCGCCCCGCCGTCGCGGGTCGCCGCGTGGCTCTCGGCCCGGAACGCGTCGAAGGGGACGTTCACGGCTCCCGGCACGTGGCCGATGCCCTCGTACTCCCACGCCTCGCGCACGTCGACGACTCGCACGGCCGCGTCGTCGAGACGGTCCGCGACCCAGTCCGGGGAGACCACCCAGTCCATGTCCCGCGGTAGTCCGGCCCGGAACTTAGGTCGTCGGTCAGCCGGCCGATTCCCCCGGTCGTCCGACATACCGGCACTCGTCGCCGGTTCTCGGTGCCGCCTCGGCGACAGCCGGGTGTCGTGCCGGCGGGCTCGCGGTGGTGGGCCCGGTTGGCGGCGAGGTTCGCCGGTTGGGGGAACGACCGGGCGTACCTGCCGATACGCCGACGGTTTTTGTCCCCGTCTCCCCAATGGTGTCGTGTATGAGCGAGACCGACTACGCGAAAGACGTCCTCGTCTCCGCCGACTGGGTCGAGGACCGACTCGACGAGTTCCAGAGCGACGACCCCGACTACCGCCTCGTGGAAGTCGACGTCGACACCGAGGCCTACGAGGGCGGCCACGCGCCAGGCGCCATCGGGTTCAACTGGGAGACCCAACTCCAGGACCAGTCGGCCCGCGACGTCCTCTCGAAGGACGACTTCGCCTCCCTGCTCGGGACCCACGGCATCAGCGACGAGTCCACGGTCGTCCTCTACGGTGACAACGCCAACTGGTTCGCGGCCTACGCCTACTGGCAGTTCAAGTACTACGGCCACGAGGACGTCCGCCTCCTCGACGGCGGGCGCGACTACTGGGTCGAGAACGACTACCCGCTGACCACCGAGGTCCCAGAGTTCCCCGCCGTCGAGTACGAGCCGGCGGGTCCCTTCGAGACGGTCCGGGCCTACCGCGACGACGTCGAGAAGGCGATCGACCGCGGCGTCCCCCTCGTCGACGTGCGCTCGCCCGAGGAGTTCAGCGGCGAGGTCCTCGCCCCGCCCGGACTCCAGGAGACGGCCCAGCGCGGCGGCCACGTCCCCGGCGCGCGCAACATCTCGTGGGCTGCCGTCACGCGCGACGACGGCCGGTTCAAGTCCGCCGCTGACCTCCGTGAACTGTACGCCGGCCACGGCATCGACGGCAACGAGAGCGTCATCACCTACTGCCGCATCGGCGAGCGGTCCTCGGTCGCCTGGTTCGCGCTCCACGAACTGCTCGGCTACGAGGAGACGCTGAACTACGACGGCTCCTGGACGGAGTGGGGCAACCTCGTCGGCGCCCCCATCGAGAAGGGCGAGTGACGGCGGGACGACGTCGCCCCGGTCGCCGGACGGCGATGCTTACAAGCGCGCGGCGGCGCAACCCCAGGCTATGACACCCGAGGAGTTCATCGACGCGGTCCGCGACGACGTCGAGACGGAGCTGTCCCGTCTCGGCTCCTCGAAGTCGCTGTACGCCGACACCGGCGGCGAGATGGACGCCGAGACGGTCCTCGCGGCGGGCGCGGACGCCGAACACCACGCCGCAGCCACCTACGAGGCGTGGGCCACAGCCGAGTCCGACCCCGCCGCCCGCGAGGCCTGGGCCGAGACGGCGGCCGAGGAGCGCGACCACTACGACCGCGTGGCGGGCGAACTCGACGCGCACGACCCGAGCGAGGCGGTGCCCGCCATCCAGGCGTACCTCCGCGGCCTGGACGACACGGTCGCGCGCGCCGGCGGGTTCGTCGGCCGAACGCTCGCCTCGGACGCCTCGAAGAGCCAGTTGACCGGCTTCTTCACCGGGCAGGCCGACCCGCAGACGGCGAGTCTCTTCCGCGAGTTGCGCGGGGACCTCGACGACCAGCTCGACCGGGCGCTCGAGTTGCTCGCCGACCGCTGCGCTGACGAAGACGACTGGGAGAGGGCCCGCGAGGCGGCCGTCGGCGCCGTCGAGGCCGCCTACGGGGAGTACGTCGAGCGCCTGGAGTCGATGGGCGTCAATCCCAAGCCCGTCTGCTAAACGACCTTTTCCGGGCGGCGAGCGGTGCTCGCCGCCCGCAAAACGTCGATGAAAAAGCCGCACAGCACCGCGTCCGCACCGCCGCATCGCCCA
>JBDGTT010000016.1:58945-88832 GCA_042216525.1 Halobacteriaceae archaeon | reverse complement strand
CGGACTGGAGGACGGCGATGAGCGCGGTCAGGACGGGGACGCTCGCTAGCGTCGTCACGCGACCTTTTCGGGACCGTCTCACTCCGTTCGACGGTCCCCAAAACGTCGATGAAAAAGCCGCACAGCACCGCGTCCGCACCGCCGCATCGCCCAGCACCGCCGCCGCCCCGAATCGCTCAGAACAGCACGCCGGACTGGAGGACGGCGATGAGCGCGGTCAGGACGGGGACGCTCGCTAGCGTCGTGACGAAGATGGTGGTGGTCAGGTGCGCGGAGGCCGACTGCCCGTCGCGCTCGGGGTCGTCGCTGTAGGTGATGGTCAGCGCGAGCGGTACGACGGCGACGGGCGTCGCCGCGAGGACGACGAAGGTGCGCGCGACGGTCGGCTGCTCGAACGCCAGCGCGAGGGCGACGACGACGGCCACGGCGGGCGCGACGACGAGTTTCAGCGCGGTCGGCGCGAGGACGCGAGCGAGCGACGCCCGCTCCAGACCGGCGAGTTGGATGCCGACGATGACCAGCATGAGCGGGATCGCCGCGTCCCCGACCAGCGCGACGGTTCGCATCAGCGTCCCGGACGTGGGCGGGACCGTGCCGGTCCACCGGACGAGGATCGCCAGGGCGATGGCGTAGACCAGCGGGAGCCGGAACACCTCCCGGACGGCCGCGCCGCCGCTCTCGCCCCCGCCGCGCGAGGCCACGTAGACGCCCGCGGTGTACATCAAAAACGACTGCACGGTCATCCAGACGAGCGCCGTCGTCCTGCCGACGGTGCCGAACGCGAAGGCCGCGAGGGGGACGCCGTAGAACCCCGCGTTCGGGAACATCGCCGCCAGGACGTCCGCGCTCCGGAACGGCTCCGGCACCCCGGCGAGGCGACCCGCCGCCTCGCCGGCCCCCCACATCACCGCGACGAGGGCGACGACGCCGGCGACCACCTTCAGCAACGTTCCGCCGCCGAGCGACGTCGTCGCGAGGTTGTGGAACACCAGCGCGGGCAGGAACGCGTAGAGGGCGACGGCGTTCAGCGGCTCGACCGCGAGATCGGTCCGGGCGGCGAGGACGTAGCCGACGGCCATCACCGCGAGTATCGGGAGGACGGCCGAGGTGAACGCCGAGACGAGCGACATGTGGGTGTCTGAGCGGGCTTGGCCCGCCCGGGTTAAAACTGTCCGCGAACGTGACCGGCCGACGACGGCGCGCCCGTCAGACGCCCTCGACCGTCTCGCGGTACGCCGTGACGTGTTCGAGGGCGGCCTCGACGGCCTCTCGGGCCTCCCCGTCGGTGGCGTCCGCGAGTTCGTCCAGCGCGGACATGTGGCGGGCGAGGCGGCCGTGGTCGGGGCCCCGGTCCCGCGTCGCGAGGTCGGCCATCTGCCGGGACTGTTCGTAGAGCCGTTCCTCGACGGACTCGTCGTCGACCGCCGACGCGGCCCGCCGGAGCGCGTCACTCGCGGCCTGCAGGTCTTCCCGTGGCATGCCCCGCAGTAGGACTCGCGACCCCAAAAAGGCTCCACCGCGCGAGTCAAGTGTCTCGCTCCCCAACGGCGACCGATGAGTGACACGGAGGGCCCCCTCTCGCCGGACCGTCCCGACGCGGAGCGACCGTTTCGGGTCGACGCCCCTTTCGTCCCGGCGGGCGACCAGCCCGACGCCATCGCGGACCTCGTCGACGGCTACGAGGCCGGGGCACAGAAGCAGACGCTTCTCGGCGTCACCGGGTCCGGGAAGACGAACACCGTCTCGTGGGTGGTCGAAGAACTCCAGCAGCCGACGCTGGTCATCGCGCACAACAAGACCCTCGCCGCGCAGCTCTACGAGGAGTTCCGGACCCTGTTTCCGGACAACGCCGTCGAGTACTTCGTCAGCTACTACGACTACTACCAGCCGGAGGCCTACGTCGAGCAGACCGACACCTACATCGACAAGGACGCGTCCATCAACGACGAGATAGACCGCCTGCGCCACTCCGCGACGCGATCGCTGTTGACCCGGGACGACGTCATCGTGGTCGCGAGCGTCTCGGCCATCTACGGACTGGGCGACCCGGGGACGTACGAGTCGATGGCGCTGCGCGTCGAACGCGGTGCCGACCTCGGGCGAGAGGCGTTCATCGCCCGCCTCGTCGACCTGAACTACGACCGCAACGACGTGGACTTCACGCAGGGCACGTTCCGGGTGCGGGGCGACACCGTCGAGGTGTTCCCCATGTACGGTCGCTACGCCGTCCGCGTGGAGTTCTGGGGCGACGAGGTCGAGCGCCTGCTCAAACTCGACCCCCTCGAGGGCGAGGTCGTGAGCGAGGAACCCGCCGTGCTCGTCCACCCGGCGGAGCACTACTCCATCCCCGAGGACCGACTGTCGCGCGCTATCGACGAGATCGAGTCGCTGCTGGACGACCGGATCCGCCACTTCGAGCGGGCGGGCGACCTCGTCGCCGCCCAGCGCATCGAGGAGCGGACGACGTTCGACCTCGAGATGCTCCGCGAGGCGGGCTACTGCTCGGGCATCGAGAACTACTCGGTCCACCTCTCGGACCGCGACCCGGGCGACCCGCCGTACACCCTCCTCGATTACTTCCCGGACGACTTCCTGACGGTCATCGACGAGTCCCACCGAACCGTCCCCCAGATAAAGGGGCAGTTCGCCGGCGACAAGTCCCGGAAGGACTCGCTCGTCGAGAACGGCTTCCGCCTGCCGACCGCCTACGACAACCGTCCCCTCACCTTCGAGGAGTTCGAGGCCAAGACCGACCGCACCCTGTACGTCTCCGCGACGCCCAGCGACTACGAGCGCGAGGTCTCCGAGCAGGTGGTGGAGCAGATCGTCCGACCGACCTACCTCGTGGACCCGGCCGTCGAGGTGACCGACGCCGAGGGGCAGGTCGAGGACCTGATGGCCCGGGTCGACGACCGCGTCGACCGGGACGAGCGGGTCCTCGTGACGACGCTCACCAAGCGGATGGCCGAGGACCTGACCGAGTACCTCGAGGAGGCGGGCTACGACGTCGCCTACATGCACGACGAGACGGACACCCTGGAGCGCCACGAGATCGTGCGGAGCCTCCGTCTCGGCGACGTGGACGTCCTCGTCGGCATCAACCTCCTCCGGGAGGGCCTGGACATCCCCGAGGTGTCGCTGGTGGCCGTCCTCGACGCCGACCAGGAGGGCTTCCTCCGCTCGGAGACCTCCCTCGTCCAGACGATGGGGCGCGCCGCGCGGAACGTCAACGGCGAGGTCGTCCTCTACGCCGACGAGGTCACCGGCGCGATGGAGTCGGCCATCGAGGAGACCCGTCGCCGGCGGCATATCCAACGGGAGTTCAACGAGTCCCACGGGGAGACCCCGACGACCATCGACAAGCCGGTGGGCGAGACGAACCTGCCGGGCGCGACGACCGACGCGTCGACGGGCGCCGGCGAGGACCCGGCCGACGCCGAGGCCGCCGCGCGACGGGTCGAGGAACTCCGCGACCGGATGAACGAGGCCGCGTCGAACCTCGAGTTCGAACTCGCGGCGGACATCCGCGACCGCATCTACGACCTCCGCCAGGAGTTCGACCTCGACGCCGCCGACGACGGGGTCGAACCCGAGGCCGAGACGTTCTGAGTTCGCGCCGGTGGCCGCCCGCTGGTCGCTCGGGATGCCCGCCGGGGGCGCGGTAACGCCTCACGAAGCCGGGACGAAGGAAAACCGCTTTTCCGCAGATGCCACAGGCACCGTGCATGGAGCGGTCGTCGGTCCAGCGGTCGCGTCGTCGAGGCGTCGCACACGACTTCACACTCCCGCGGAGAGGGCGCTGAGATGTTCGGGACGGGCATCCCGTCGGTCGGACTCGCGACGCTGGTCTTGCTGGGGTTCACCATCGCCACCGTGGTCAACACGTTCGCGATGGAGGCAGCGGTCCTGTTCGTGCCCGCCTTCCTCTTCGTCTTCCCCGTCCTCGTGCCCGGGTTCCCCCACCTCGCGGCGAACGCGGCCGTGGGACTCGCGCTGTTCGTCGAACTGTTCGGCTACTCCCCGTCGGTGGCCGCCTACTGGTACCGCCACCAGATCGACTTCAACGTCGCCGCGACCGTGCTGGTGCTGACGGTGCCGACGGCCGTCGTCGCGCGGGTCGCTTCCTACGCCGTCCCGTCGGACGCGCTCATGGCCGGGTTCGGCGTGCTGTTGCTCGTCCTCGCCGTCGTCCTCTACGGGGCCCACGAGCGCGGGCCGTCGCTGGTCGACGCGGTGGCCGAGAAGCCCGAACTCCCCCTGCTGGCGGTCCTCGAGGAGGAGTACGAGCCACGGACGCGCCTGCTGACCGACACGCACGCGGCGGAGGAGACGCCGCCGAGTGAGGCCCTGGGCGGGGCGGCGTCGTCGGTGGCACAGCGGCCGTCCGGGGCCGCTCTCGTCGGCGACGGCGACGACGGGACCGCGTTCCACCTCGAACTGCCGGACGTCCTCGCGACGGTCCTGGGGGGGACGCTCGCCGGCCTCGTCGGCATCGCGGTCGGCGAGTTGACCCAGACGATGCTCGCCCTGCGGCGCCGTGTCCCGCTCTCGCTCTCGACGGGGACGTCCGCGCTCGTCCTCCACGTGACCATCGTCGCCGCACTCCTCGCGAACGTGGCCCTGCTGACCGTCGCGCGGGGCCTGACCGGCGAGGGCTTCACCGTGCCGTTCCTCGTCGGTTCGTTCGTCGCCACCGGCTGTCTGTTCGGCGGGCAGGTCGGGGCGCACCTCAACAACCGCCTCCCGGAGATGGCGGTGATGGCGATGCTCGTCGCCGTCTACGCTCTCGTCGGCGCGTTCGTCCTCGTCCGGACGCTCGTCCTCGGCGGGGGTGCCCACTGACGGCACCGCCGGCGCTCAGAGGCGCGTGGCCAGCAGCGCGGCGCGCTCCTCGCCGACGCCCTCGACGGCCCGGAGTTCCTCGACGCTGGCCGCGCGGACGCCCTCGACGCTGCCGAACCGGCGGAGGAGGCGCCGCCGGAGCGCCGGGCCCACGCCCGGCAGGTCGTCCAGCACCGTCGAGACGTCGTCGCGCACGGTCTGGTGGTACTGGACGGCGAAGCGGTGGGCCTCGTCACGCACCCGCTGGAGGAGGTGCAGCGCCGGGTCGTCGGCCGACCACCGGTGGGCGCCGTCGGCGGCGTGGACCGTCTCCTCGCGCTTGGCGAGAGCGACGACCGGCACCGACCACCCCGTCTCCTCGAGGGCGGTCCGCGCGGCGTCGAGTTGGCCCGCGCCGCCGTCGATCAGGAGCAGGTCGGGGTCGGGGCGGTCGTCGCGGCCCGCGAGGGCCCGGTCGGCGCGCCACCGGACCAGGGAGCGCACGTTCGCGTAGTCGTCGTTTCGCTCGTGGAGTTTCTTCCGGCGGTAGTCACGCTTCGACGGCGCGCCGTCGACGAAGCAGACGTTCGAGCCGACCACGGCCCGCCCCTGCGCGTGGCTCACGTCGACTCCCTCGATGCGCGTCGGGCGGTCGATTCCGAGCGCCTCCCCGAGGGCACCGACTGCGTCCGGGTCGGCCAGCCGTCGGCGGGCGTTCTTCAGCGCCAACTCGACGAGCGTCGCCTCCCGGCCGGCCCCCGGGACGCACAGTTCGACGCCGGCCGCCGCGAGCCATGCGGCCAGTTCGTCGTCGTCGGGGTCGACCGGGACGAGCAGGCGCTCGGGGAGCGAGCGCTCGGCGTAGAACTGCGGGACGAACGCCGCCAGCACGTCGGCGGCGTCCGCGTCGGCGGCGGCCACGGTGTGGCGGTCCCGGTCGACGAGTTGCCCGCCCTCGCTGTGGAGTCGCGCGACGGTGGCCCGGTCGCCCTCGACGGCGACGCCGAGGACGTCGGTCGTCCGGTCGTCGTCCGCGCCGGCGACCGCCGCGCCGCCCCCGCCGTGGAACGACTCGACGACGTCGAGGTAGTCCCGGAGGGTCGCCGCCCGCTCGAAGGCCGCGTCGTCGGCCGCTCGCTCCATCGCCTCCCGGAGGGGGTCCGCCAGCGCGCCCGTCTCGCCCTCGAAGAAGCGCTCGGCCGCGCGGACCCGCTCCCGGTAGGCGTCGGGGGCTATCTCGCCGGTGCAGGGCGCCGCGCACAGGCCCATCTCGTAGTCGAGGCAGGGGCGGTCACGGCCCGCGTACTTGTGGTCCGAACAGCCGCGCAGCCCCAGTCGGTCGCGGACGGCCTTCACCACCGTCTCCACCTCCCCCACGTCGGTGTACGGGCCGAAGGCCGTCGCACCGGCGTCGGGGTCCCGGGTGACCTCGACGCGGGGGACGTCGTGGTCGGTGAACTGCACCAGCGGGTAGGACTTGTCGTCCTTCAGGCGGACGTTGTACCGCGGCTGGTGGCGCTTGATGAGGTTGGCTTCGAGCAGCAGCGCCTGCGTCTCGGTGTCCGTGACGGCGACGTCGAGGCCGCCGGCGCGGTCGACCATCCGCGCCACCCGCTCGGACCGGGGGTCGGCGTACGAGCGGACTCGGTCGCGCAGGTCGACGGCCTTCCCGACGTAGAGCACCCGCTCGCCGTCGAGGAACCGGTAGACGCCGGGCGCGCGGGGGACGGTCCCCGCCCGCTCGCGGACCGCGGCCGCGTCCATCACCACGTGGTGGGGGCCCGACGCGCTAAAACCGCACGGTCACCGGGTGGCCCCGGGCGGTGCCGGGGGCCGGAATCCTGACGACGTTCATGCTCGTCGTCCCGTACGATGCCATGACAGTCCGCGCGTGGCTGGTCGAGCGAACCTACGACGACAAGGGTCTCGTCCGGTTGACCTACGCCACGCCCGACGGCGAGCGGGCGGTCCGGAAGGAGCGCTCGGTCCGCCTCCTCGAGCGGCGCCCGTCGACGGCGGCCGTCGACGTCGACGCGGACGCGCTCGAACCGGTCGCGGCGGCCGACCGGGAGCGCTACCGGGCCGAGGCGGCGCGGATGCGCGAGCGTCACGACCCCGACGAGGCGGTCTAGACGTCGACGCCCCGGTCGGCCAGGAGCGAGAAGAACTCCCCGGGCGAGAGTTCGCGCACCCCGGCCTCCTCGGCGTCCGCCCGCTTGGCCTCGCCCGGGTCCTCACCGACGACGAGGTAGTCGGTCGCGCCGGAGACGCTGCCGGGCGCGGCCCCGCCGTGTCGCTCGACCAGCGCCCGGAGGTCCTCGCGGGTCCAGTCCGCCACGCGGCCGGTGAACACCACCGTGAGGTCCGCGAGCGCGTCCCGATCCGTGACCGACTCGGCCTGCGGGGTGACGTACTCGAGGAGGCGGTCCAGCGCCTCCCGGTTGCGCTCGGCGTCGAAGAAGGCACGCACGCGGGTGGCGACCGTCTCGCCGACGCCCTCGATCGCGGTCAGGTCGTCGACGTCGGCCTCGCGGACGGCGTCGAGGTCTCCGAAGTGGGCGGCCAGGTCGCGGGCGGTCGTCTGACCGACCGCCGGGATGGAGATGGCCGCGAGGAACGCCGCGAGCGAGGGGGTCCGCGCGTCCGCGAGTTCCGCGAGGAGGTTGTCGGCGCTCCGTTCGCCCCACCCCTCGAGGCCGAGGAGGTCCTCGGGGTCGAGGGCGTAGAGGTCCGCGAGCGTCTCGACGAGTCCGGCGTCGACGAACTGCGCGACCGTCCGCTCGCCCACGCCCTCGACGTCGAGGACGTCGGCGTAGTGGACGACGGTGCGCCGGAGTTGTGCCTCGCAGGCCAGCCCCGCCGTGCAGTAGTGCATCGGCCCGTCGCGCTCGAGGGGACTCCCGCAGACCGGGCAGTCCGCGGGGAACTCGAAGTGCCCCTCCGTGTCGGACTCGACCACCTCGACGACCTGGGGGATGACGTCGCCGGAGCGCTCGATCCGCACGCGGTCGCCGACGGCGACGCCCAACTCGGCGATCTGGGCCTGGTTGTGGAGGCTGGCCCGCGAGACGGTGACGCCGCCGACGTCCACCGGGTCGAGGAGGGCCACCGGGGTCACCCGGCCGGTCCGCCCGACCTGCAACGCCACGTCCCGGACTGTCGTCGTCTCGGTCCGGGCTGGGAACTTGTAGGCGAAGGCCCACCGGTAGAACCGCGCGGTCGTCCCCAGGCGCTCGCAGGCCCCCCGGTCGTCCACCTTGATGACCGCGCCGTCGACCTCGTAGTTGAGGTCCGGCCGGTCCTCGAGGAGCGCGTCCCGGAACGCGATGGCGTCAGCGACGTCGGTCACGCGGTCGTAGCGGTCGTTGACGCGGAATCCCCACGCCGCGAGGCGCTCGTGTTCGGCGTGGTGGCTCTCGACGTCGGCCCCGCCGAGGACGTCGTAGACGAAGACGTCGAGCGGTCGGTCGGCCGTGACCGACGGGTCGAGCTGGCGCAGACTGCCCGCCGCGGCGTTCCGGGGGTTGGCAAAGGGCTCCTCGCCCGACTCGACGCGCTCGCGGTTGACGCGCTGGAAGCCGTCGCGGGGCATGTAGACCTCGCCGCGCACCGCCAGCGACGCGGGGGCGTCTCCGCGGAGGCGCTGTGGCACCGACCCGATGGTGCGGACGTTGGCGGTGACCTCCTCGCCGGTCTCGCCGTCGCCACGGGTGGCCGCCCGGTCGAGGCGGCCGTCCTCGTAGACGAGTTCGACCGAGAGGCCGTCGAACTTGGGCTCGCAGGCGTAGGTCACCGTCTCCGCGTCGAGTTCTCGGCGCACCCGGGCGTCGAAGTCGCGCACGACGTCGGCGTCGCCGCTCGACTCGATGGACAACATTCGCGTCACGTGCTCGACTTCGGGCAGTTCCTCGCGGGGTTCGCCCCCGACACGGCGGGTGGGGCTGTCGGGCGTCTGGAGGTCGAACGCCGACTCGAGGTCCCGCAAGCGGTCGAAGAGGCGGTCGTAGGTGCGGTCCGCGACGACGGGGTCGTTCGCCACGTAATACCGGTAGTCGTGGAACCGGACCGCTTCGCGCAGCAACGCGACCTGCTCGCGGGCCTCGGACTCGCTCGTCTCCTCGACCGGGTCGAACTCCGTGGGCGGGTCGCGGACGTACGGGTTCTCCGTCGCGTCCACCTCGACGTCGGCCATGGCCTCCGGTTCGGCCCCCCGGCGGAAAAAGTCGGGCCCGGTCGGCCGCGCCTGTGACTGACTGGCGCGGAGAGTCTTGCCGTTACTGGTGGTTATAACTTTTTGCAGCTATATGAGTCTCACACATGAGCGACCGGGACAGCGGGTTCGAGACGGACTCCCTCCACGCCGGACAGGAACCGGACCCGGCGGCGGGCGCGCGGGCGACGCCGCTCTACCAGACCACCTCCTACGTCTTCGAGGACGCCGACGACGCCGCCGCCCGCTACGCCCTCGAGTCGGAGGCCGACGTCTACTCCCGCATCTCCAACCCGACCGTGCGGACCCTCGAGGACCGCCTCGCGACGCTGGAGGGCGGGGTGGACGCCGTGGCCACGGCGTCGGGGCTGGCGGCCCTCGACGCCGTCACCTCGGTGCTGACCACGGTCGGTGACAACGTCGTCGCCGCCAGCGACACCTACGGCGGGACGCGGGCCTACCTCCAGCACACCGCGGGCAACCGCGGCGTCGAGGCCCGGTTCGTCGACACGCTCGACGACGAGGCCTACGCCGACGCCATCGACGCGGACACGGCCTACGTCCACCTGGAGACGCTGGCCAACCCCTCGCTCGTCACCCCGGACGTCGAGCGCGTCGCCGACGTCGCCCACGAGCACGGCGTGCCGCTGTTCGTGGACAACACGTTCGCGACGCCCTACCTCTGTAACCCCATCGAGCACGGCGCGGACCTGGTGTGGAACTCGACGACGAAGTGGATCCACGGCTCCGGGACGACCATCGGCGGCGTGGTCGTCGACGGCGGCACCTTCCCCTGGGCGGCGCACGCCGAGTCGTACCCCGAACTCGCGGCGCCGAACCCGGCGTTCCGCGGCCTGGTGTTCACCGAGCGGTTCGGGGAGCGAGCGCTGGCGGCGGCGGCCCGCCAGCGGGGCGTCCGGGCCATCGGTCACGCCCAGTCACCCTTCGACGCGTGGCAGACCCTGCAGGGCGTCGAGACCCTTCCCCTGCGGATGGACCGGCACTGCGAGAACGCGATGGTCGTCGCGGAGTTCCTCGCGGACCACCCCGCCGTCTCGTGGGTGACCTACCCCGGCCTGGCGGACCACCCGACCCACGAGGCGGCGACCGAGTACCTCGACGGCGGCTACGGCGGCATGCTCGCGTTCGGCCTGGAGGGGGGCTACGAGGCCAGCAAGCGGTTCTGCGAGCGCGTCGAACTGGCGAGCTTCCTCGCGAACGTCGGCGACGCGAAGACGCTGGTCATCCACCCCGCCTCGACCACGCACGCCCAGCTCAGCGCCGACGAGCAGCGGGCGGCCGGGGTCGCCCCGGACATGGTCCGCGTTTCGGTAGGCTTAGAGGACCCCGCCGACATCCTCGAAGACATCGAGAGGGCGATACCGTGAACGTCGAAACAGACGTGGTCTCGCTGGGCGAGTTCGAGTTCGAGTGCGGGGAGTCGATTCCGGACCTCGAAGTGGCCTACGAGGCCTACGGGGAGTTCGAGAGCGACCGCGCGACCCGGCGGGACGGCGAGGACGGGTCGGTGTCCGGGAGCAACGTCGTCCTCGTCTGCCACGCGCTCACCGGGAGCGCCCACGTCACCCGCCACGACGAGAGCGGCGACGGCACCTTCCGGACGGAGGGGCAGGCCCACGCCTGGTGGGAGGACATCGTCGGCCCCGGGAAGGCGATCGACACCACCGAGTACTACGTGGTGAGCGTCAACGTCCCCGGGTCGTGTTACGGCACGTCCGGACCCGCGAGCGAGGGGCCCGACGGGGAGCCCTACGGGACGGACTTCCCGCCGGTCACGGTGGCGGACTGGACACGCGTCCAGCGGGCGCTTCTGGACTACCTCGGCGTGGGTCGCCTCCGGGCCGTCGTCGGCGGGAGCGTCGGCGGCATGAACGTCCTCGAGTGGGGCAAGCGCTACCCCGACGACGTGGACCTGCTGGCGCCCATCGCCGCGGCGGCCCGCCTCGACGCCCAGTGTCTCGCCCTCGACGCCATCGCCAGGCGGGCCATCACCGTCGACTCCAACTGGCAGGGCGGCGACTACTACGGCGACGACCCGCCGAAGGCGGGGCTGGCACTCGCCCGCCAGGTCGGACACGTCATGTACCTCTCGAAGGCGTCGATGGCCCGGAAGTTCGGCCGCCGCTCCGCCGGTCGGGGGACCACCAGGCCGTTCCCGCGGGACCCCACGGCCTCGTATTTCCCCTACCGCGACGTCGAGTCCTACCTCGACTACAACGCCGCCAAGTTCGTCGACCGCTTCGACGCCAACAGCTACCTCTACCTGACGCAGGCGATGGACAACTACGACCTGAGCGCGGGTTACGACACCGACGCCGACGCCCTCGCGGCGTTCTCCGGCCAGGCGATGGTGCTGTCGTTCACCGGCGACTGGCACTTCACCGTCGAGCAGTCCGAGCGCCTGGCCGAGGCCTTCGAGGCCGGCGGCGCCGAGGTGGTCCACCACGTCGTCGAGTCCGACCACGGCCACGACGCCTTCCTCGTCGAACCGGGGAAGGTCGGGCCGCCGCTCCGGGACTTCCTCGCGCACGGCGTCGCGGGCCGCGCGGTCACCGAACGCGGGGGCGAGGAGCGTCCGGCAGGCGACCGGCGCGGCGGGCCCCTCGAGCGTCTCGGCCCGCGCCACCGCCCCTGACCGTCAACGAGACCGGCCGTCGTTGCCCCTGTCGTCCCCTTTTTGAGGGTTCGCGGGAACTCCCCTACATGGCAGACGACGCCGACGACGGGTTCGAGACAGAATCGCTGCACGCGGGCCATGAGCCCGACCCCGCGACGGGTTCGCGCGCCCCGCCGCTCTACCAGACCACCTCCTACGTCTTCGACGACGCCGAGGACGCGGCCGCGCAGTTCGCCCTCGAGGAACCGGGGTACATCTACTCGCGGCTGATGAACCCCACCGTCGAGACGCTCCAGGAGCGACTGGCGTCCCTGGAGGGCGGCGTCGGCGCCGCCGCCACGGCCTCGGGGATGGCGTCGCTCGACCTCACGACCTTCCTCCTCGCCGAACAGGGCGACAACGTCGTCACCTCCTCGGCGCTGTACGGCGGGACCTACACCTACTTCACCCACACCGTCGAGCGCCGCGGCGTCACCACCCGGTTCGTCGACCCCCTCGACTACGAGGGCTACGCCGACGCCATCGACGCGGACACGGCCTACGTCCACCTCGAGACCATCGGCAACCCCGCGCTCGTCACCCCGGACATCGAGCGCGTCGCCGACGTCGCCCACGAGCACGGCGTCCCCCTGTTCGTCGACAACACGTTCGCGACGCCCTACCTCTGCCGCCCCATCGAACACGGCGCGGACCTGGTGTGGAACTCGACGACGAAGTGGATCCACGGCTCCGGGACGACCATCGGCGGCGTGGTCGTCGACGGCGGCACCTTCCCCTGGGCGGCGCACGCCGAGTCGTACCCCGAACTCGCGGCGCCGAACCCGGCGTTCCGCGGCCTGGTGTTCACCGAGCGGTTCGGGGAGCGAGCGCTGGCGGCGGCGGCCCGCCAGCGGGGCGTCCGGGCCATCGGTCACGCCCAGTCACCCTTCGACGCGTGGCAGACCCTGCAGGGCGTCGAGACCCTTCCCCTGCGGATGGACCGGCACTGCGAGAACGCGATGGTCGTCGCGGAGTTCCTCGCGGACCACCCCGCCGTCTCGTGGGTGACCTACCCCGGCCTGGCGGACCACCCGACCCACGAGGAGGCGACCGAGTACCTTGACGGCGGCTACGGCGGCATGATCACCTTCGGCCTGGAGGCCGGCTACGAGGCCGCTCGCGCGACCGTCGAGTCGACGGAACTCGCCTCCCTGCTCGCGAACGTCGGCGACGCGAAGACGCTGATCATCCACCCCGCCTCGACCACCCACCAGCAACTCACCGAGGCCGAGCAGGAAGCGGCGGGCGTCACCCCCGACATGGTGCGCCTCTCCGTCGGCATCGAGGACGTCGAGGACATCGTCGCCGACCTGGACGCCGCCATCGGCGCGGCGACGAACTGACGGCCCGCACGCGCGACGCGACCCCCTCTCGCGACCGCCCGGTGTACTTATCCCGGGACCGCTCCTCGGTCCCCGCCCGTGGCCACCGACACCGACGGCGCCGGCGAACGCCTCCTCCGCGGTCCGGACGGCCGCGTCCTCGCCGTCCTCGCCGTCGCGGCGATGGCCGTGGTCGCGAGTCGCCTCGTCCTCTCGCCCGTCCTCCCCGGCGTCATCCGGGAGTTCGGCGTCACGCCCGCCGGCGCGGGCCTCGCGCTCACCGTCATGCTCGCGCTGGTCGGCCTCGTGCGCTTCCCGGCCGGCCGCCTCGCGGACGCGTGGTCTCGCAAGACCGTGCTGGTGGCCGCCCTCGGCACTTGCGTCGCGGGGGCACTCCTCGTCTCGACGGCGCCGACCTATCCCGCGTTCGTGGGCGGCGCTGCGGTCACCGGCGTCGGTATCGGCCTGTACTTCCCCGCGGCCATCGGTGCCATCTCGGACCGGTTCGTCTCTCGGCGCTCGGCGGCCTTCGGCGTCCACGAGGCGGCCATCAACGTCGGCGGCGTCGTCGCCGCCGGGCCCGTCTACGCCCTCGCCGCCGGGGGGTGGCGACGGGTGTACGCGCCCGTGGTCGTCGCCCTCGCCCTCGTGGCCCTCGCACTCCACGCCGTGGACCGCTCGCCCTACGTCGTCGGGCCCGTCGCCCTCGACGCCCGCGAGACGGCGACCCGGGTGTTCGGCGCCGCCGCGACGCGTCGCGTCGTCCTGGCCTTCGGCGCCCTCTCCTTCGTCAACGAGGCGACCCTCGCGTTCCTGCCGACGTTCCTCCGCGTCGACCACGGGTTCGCCCCCGCGGTGGCCAGCGACGCCTTCGCGTGGTACTTCGTGGTCGCCATCCCGGTGACGCTGGTCGCCGGCACCGTCGGCGACCGGGCCGGGCCGGCGCGCGTCGCTGCGGCGGGCGCGGCCGTCGCGGCGGCCGGACTGCTCGCGCTCGTCGCCGGGCCCTCGACGCTGCCCGCGGCGCTGCTCGGGGTGGCACTGCTCGCCGTCGGCCTCGCCGGCAACTGGCCGGTGCTGCTCGCGGTCCTCGTCCGGACGCTCCCCCTGGAGAGCAGGGGCGGCGACTTCGGCGCGATCAGCACCGTCGGCATCGCCATCGGGAGCCTCGGGCCGACCTACCTCGGCGCCGTCGCACAGGAACTTGACTACGGGGCGGCGTTCGCGGGGCTGGTCGCCGTCCTCGCTGCCTACGCCGCCTTGTCGCTCGGTCTGCGGCGCTAGAGCAGGTCCTCGTCGGCGAGGACGTCCCGCAGTTCGGCCATCGACTCGACGACCACGTCGCAGGCCGGTTCGACCGCCGGCTTCGGGTCGAAGCCGATGGCCAGGCCCGCCACCTCGAGCATCGGCAGGTCGTTCGCGCCGTCCCCGACGGCCACGGTGTCGGCCATCGGGACGCCCACGTCGCTCGCCAACGCGCGGAGGGCGTCGTCCTTGGTGCCCTCGACGAGCGGCCCCTCCACCTCGCCGGTGAGTTCGCCGTCCGCCGCCGGCAAGTGGTTGGCGACGACGTCGTTCACTTCGGCGTCGGCGCGTTCGAGCGCGCGGACGACGCCGTGGTCGAACCCGCCGGTGAGGATGGCCGTGCGGTGGCCCGCCCGGTCGAGGGCTCGGAGGACTCCCCCGGCCCCCTCGCGGAGCAGGACCTCGTCGAAGGCGGCCTCGGCGCGGTCGACGGGCAGGCCCTCGAGCAGGGCGGCCCGCTGGCGGAGGCTCTCGGCGTAGCCGATCTCGTCGTTCATCGCTCGGGCGGTGATGTCGGCCATCCGGTCGGCGACGCCGGCCTGCCGCCCGAGGAGGACAGTCATCTCGGAGTCAGAGAGCGTCCCGTCGAAGTCGAAGGCGACGAGCATACCCGGTCTCGTGGGCCGCCGGGCTTGAACGTCCCGCTTTCCGCGTTTGGAAAGCCTTACCTCCGGCCCCCAAGTTCGTTCGCGCATGAAGGTGCTGGTCACGGACCCCATCGCGGACGCGGGCATCGAGCGGCTGCGCGCGGCCGGACACGAGGTCGAGACCGCCTACGACGTCGAGGGGGCGGAGCTGCTCGACGCCGTCGCGGACGCGAACGCCCTGGTGGTGCGCTCGGGCACCGAGGTGACCCGCGAGGTGTTCGAGGCGGCGCCCGACCTCGTCATCGTCGGACGGGCGGGCATCGGCGTCGACAACATCGACATCGACGCCGCGACCGACCACGGCGTCATCGTCGCCAACGCCCCCGAGGGCAACGTCCGCGCGGCGGCCGAACACACCGTCGCCATGCTGTTCGCCACGGCCCGCTCCATCCCGCAGGCCCACGTCCGCCTCCGCGGCGGCGAGTGGGCCAAGGGCGAGTTCCTGGGCAACGAGGTCAACGGCAAGACCCTCGGCGTCGTCGGTCTCGGCCGCGTCGGCCAGGAGGTCGCCCGCCGCCTGTCGAACCTCGGGATGGACCTCGTGGCCTTCGACCCCTACATCGGGGAGGAGCGCGCCGACCAGCTCGGCGCCGAACTCGTCGACCTGGACGACTGCCTCGACCGCGCCGACTTCCTGACCATCCACACGCCGCTCACCCCGGAGACCGAGAACCTCATCGGCGAGGAGGAACTCGCCCAGCTCGAGGGCGGTTACCTCGTCAACTGCGCGCGCGGCGGCATCGTCGACGAGGCGGCACTCGCCGAGGCCGTCGACGACGGCATCCTCGCCGGGGCGGCCCTCGACGTCTTCGGCGAGGAGCCTCTCCCGCCCGACTCCCCGCTCCTCGACGTCGAGGACGTCGTCGTCACCCCGCATCTGGGCGCCTCGACCGAGGCCGCACAGGAGAACGTCGCCACGGAGACGGCCGAGCAGGTCGTCGCGGCCTTCGCCGACGAACCGGTGATGAACGCGCTCAACGCGCCCTCGGTGGACAAGAGCGCGTTCCCGCGCATCCGGCCGTACATCGACCTCTCGGAGACGGCCGGCAAGATCGCCGCCGAACTGCTCGACGGCCGCATCTCCCGCATCGAGGTCCGCTACGAGGGCGACATCGCCGAGGAGGAGGTGGACCTCGTCACCGCGAGCGCCCAGAAGGGCGCGTTCGCTCCCCTCGAGTGGCAGGTCAACGCGGTCAACGCAACCCGGGTGGCCGAGGAGCGCGGCATCGACGTGACCGAGACCAAGTCGCGGCAGAGCGAGGCCTTCCAGAGCCTGGTCACCGTCGTCGTGGGGTCGAACGACGACGAGGTCGCCGTCTCGGGCACGCTGTTCGCCGGCGAGGAGCCCCGCGTGGTCTCCATCGACGGCTACCGCGTCGACGCAATCCCCTACGGGCAGATGCTCGTCGCCCGCAACCGCGACGAACCCGGCGTCATCGGCTTCATCGGGACCGTCCTCGGTGACCACGACATCAACATCGCGGGCATGTTCAACGGCCGACAGACCATCGGCGGCGAGGCGCTCACCGTCTACAACCTCGACGACACCGTCCCGGAGCGCGTGGTCGAGACTCTCCTCGCGGACGACCGCGTGGTCAAGGTGACGCCAATCGAACTCGACGACTGAGGACGAATCGTGTCCGCCAGCGACGCGGGGCGCCTGCGCGCCCTCTGGTTCGGTGACGACGACGCGACCGGCGCCGCCTCCCGCCTGGCGCTCTGGGTCGGGGCGGCCGCCGTCGCCGTCCTCTGGGCGCTCTGGCTGGCCCGGCCGGACGCCGCGGTCCTCGGTCCGGTCCACGCCGCCCTCCTCGTCGTCGCTCTCGTCGCCGGCGTCTCCAACGCCGCCCGCGGCGGCGGCCTCCTCGCGACGACGCTGCTCGTGGCCGCGCCGGCGGTGGGCTACGTCGCGGCCGCCGTACTCGCGCCCGTCGTCGGCGTCGTCCCGCCCGTCGCCGACCTCACGGACCTCGGCGTCGCGGTCCTCGTCGCGGGCTACGCGGCGGCCGGGACGGCCCTGGCACACGCCGTCGGCGCCGCTCTAGGGTGGGGACGGCGTCGCGTCAGGGCCGACTCCGGAACCACCGACCGACCCGCCTGAGGAGGGCGGCGACCGGCCCCTCGTCGAGGCGGCGCTCCAGGACCGCGACGCGGCGCTCGTAGCCGCGGCGCTCCCGGCGGAGGACGCCCTCGTAGCGCTGGACGACGCGGTCGTCGCGTCGCTCCCGGCGGTCGATGCGGTCCCGGCAGTCGGCGAGTCGCTCCGCGAGTCGGTCGCGCTCGGCCTCCAGGTCGCGGACCTCTTCGCGGAGGTCCCGTCGCTCCCGCTCGAGGAGGGCAGCCTCCGCCTGCAGGGTGGCGACGCGCACCTCGCGGCGGACGGGCAGGTCGCGGTCGTCGGGGGGCGTGGCATCCGTTGCCATGGCGGACGAGTCTGTACGTCCCGCGGCGGGAAAGAACTACGTAAGACGGCCGAAATCCGCCCGTCACCCGCGTCGTGCCCGCGTCTCACCCGCGTCGCCCACGCCTCACTCGCCGAGAACGTCGAGGACGCCCGCGACGTCGCTCGGCACCGGTTCGGGTTCGGTCCCGGCCGCCGCCGCGGCGTCGGGGTCCTTCAGGAGGTGCCCCGTCGTCAGGCAGACGACGCTCTCTTCGTCCCCGACGACGCCCCGGTCGCGGAGTTCCCGCAGGCCCGCGAGCGACGCCGCGGAGGCGGGTTCGACGCCGATGCCTTCGCCGGCGAGGTCACGCTGGGCCGCGGTGATGGCCTCGTCGGAGACGGCGACGGCGGTGCCGCCCGTCTCGCGGATGCCCGGCAACGCCTTCGGCGCGTTCACCGGAAAGCCGATGCGGATGGCCGTCGCGCGGGTCTCCACCTCGTCCCAGCGCTCGACGTGGTCCCAGCCGTTCTCGACGGCCTCGACCAGCGGCGCGGCCCCCTCGGCCTGGACGCCGGTCAGTTTCGGCACGTCGGCGGGGTCGAGGGCGCCGCTCTGGACGAGTTCCCGGAACGCCTTGTAGAGCGCGGCGGTGTTGCCGGCGTTGCCGACCGGCAGGACGATGCGGTCGGGGTAGCTGCCGTGGTCCTCGTAGTGCTCTTCGAGTATCTCGAGGCCGATGGTCTTCTGACCCTCCAGGCGGAACGGGTTCAGCGAGTTCAGGAGGTAGGCCTCGCCCCGGGCCGCGAGTTCCTGGACGACGTCGAGGCAGTCGTCGAAGTTGCCGTCGACTTCGAGCATCCGCGCGCCGTGGAGGGCGGCCTGTGCCACCTTGCCGGCGGCCACCTTTCCCGCGGGGAGGAGCACCAGCGTCTCCATGCCGGCGCGGGCGCCGTAGGCCGCGAGGGCGGCGCTGGTGTTGCCCGTCGAGGCGCAGGCCAGGCGGTCGACGCCCACCTCGCGGGCCACCTCCACCCCCACGGTCATGCCGCGGTCTTTGAACGACCCCGTGGGGTTCATCCCCTCGTGCTTGACGCGCAGGCTGTCGACGCCGACTTCCGCCTCCAGGCGCGGGACGTGGTGGAGCGGCGTGCCCCCCTCGGGCAGGGAGACGCCCGGGCCGACCGGCAGGGCCGACTCGTAGCGCCAGACGTCGCGGTGGCCCGCGAAGTCGTCGAAGGTCACCGGGTCGGCGTACCGCGCCTCGAGGAGGCCGTCGCAGTCGTCACAGGTGTAGCGGACGCCAGTGAAGGGCGGGAACGTCTCGCCGCACTCGATGCAGGTCAACCAGACCCCGTCGTCGGCGACGGGCGGTTCGGACTCGGCGGGCGCGGTGAGTTCGAGGCTCATTAGGACCGGCCAGGGGCCCCGGAATCATAAGTCGTCTGAACGCGGGTCCCCGAAGCCGTCGATGCGCCCGTGGACGTGGTCGGCCCAGGCGTCGAGTTCGTCGTGCATCCGCCCCTTGACGTCCGGCAGGGGGAGCGCCTCGTAGCAGTAGACCTGCCCGCCGCCGTCGAGCAGTTCCCGCCGTCGCTCCACCAGTCCCTTCTCGCGGAGTGCGGACAGCGACCGACTGACGTTGCTCCGGTCCCGGGACATCTCCCCGGCCAGCGTCGTGGCGTCGGACTCGGGGACCTCGAGCAGTTTCAGGTACGTCTCCGTCTCGTGGCCCCGCAGGCCGAAGACGCACCGCATCACGTCCGCGAACCCGGGGTTCTCGACGAGCATGAGTTCCTCGAAGGTCTCCGGATCCGACTCGCCCATGCGCGACAGTGGACGCCCGACGACGAAAAGCCCTGCCGCGTGTGCGACCGCCGCGCACGTGCGCCGGCCCCGCACGTTCCCCACAGTCGTTTGACAGCTCGGCGCCACCCGTCGGGCATGGCACAAGAGACAGACGGGTCGACCGTGCGGGGCACCGACACCGGGACCACGACCGGGTCGTGGCGCGGCGGCGTCGTCGCCGGCGTCGTCGCCGGCGCAGTCATGGGCCTCTTCGTCTCGGCGATGAATCCGCCGACGCTCAGGGTGGCCATCCCGGCGCTGTACGGGTTCGCGGGCAACGGCGTCGCGGGGTGGACCGCCCACCTCTCCCACGGTGCCGTGTTCGGCGTCGTCTTCGTGGCGGCGCTCGAGGCGACCCCGCTCTCGCGGTACGCCGACCGGACGGGCCCGGCCGCCGCTCTCGGCGTCGGCTACGGCGTCGTCCTCTGGGTAATCGCCGCCGGCCTGGTCATGCCCCTGTGGCTCGGCGCCCTCGGCGCCCCCGTCCGGTTGCCCCTGCCCAACCTCGCGCTTCCGAGCCTCCTCTGGCACGCCGTCTACGGCGTCGTCCTCGGAGCCGCGTCCCCGTCGCTCCGAGAGCTGTAGCAGGCTCGAGCGGCCCGGCGTCCGGACCCGTTCAGGCCCGGTTGCAGAGCCAGTCGAGCAGCCCCTTCTGGGCGTGGAGGCGGTTCTCGGCCTGGTCGAAGACCAGCGAGCGCTCGCCCTCGAGGACCGCGTCGGTTATCTCCTCGCCGCGGTGGGCGGGCAGGCAGTGCATCACCTTCGCGTCGGTGTCCGCGAGCAGGCCCTCGTTCACCTGGAAGCCGTCGAAGGCACTCAGTTTCTCCCCGCGCTGGTCCTCCTCGCCCATGCTCACCCAGACGTCGGTGTAGACGACGTCTGCGCCTGCGACGGCCGCCTCGGGGTCGGTCGTCGTCTCCGGGCGGTGGCCGGCGCTCTCGGCCCGGTCGACGACCGATTCGGGGAGGGCGTAGGCCTCTGGGGTAGCCACGGTCACCTCGACGCCGGCGAGGGCCGCGGCGACGACGAAGGAGGCGGCGACGTTGTTGCCGTCGCCGACCCACGCCGCGCGGACGCCCTCGAACCCGCCGAACGCCTCGCGGATCGTCAGCAGGTCCGCGAGCGCCTGACAGGGGTGGGCGTCGTCGGTCAGGCCGTTGACGACCGGGACGTCGGCGTGGGCCGCGAGTTCCTCTATCTCGCGGTGGTCATAGAGGCGGGCCATCACCGCGTCGACGTACCGCGAGAGGGTGCGCGCCGTGTCCGAGAGCGGTTCGCCCCGGCCCAGTTGCGTGTCGTCCGGGCCGAGGAAGATGGCGTGGCCGCCGAGTTCGGTCATCCCCGTCTCGAAGGAGACACGGGTGCGCGTGCTGGGTTTCTGGAACAGCATCGCCAGCGTGCGCGTCGGGAGGAGCGCGGCCTGGCCGGCGCGGTCCATCTCCCGAATCTCGACGGCGCGGTCGAGGACCGCGCGGAGTTCGGCGGCGCTCAGGTCGTCGACGGTGCGGAGGTGTCTGGTCATAGCAGGCGGTCACAGACGCGCTCGAGGACGGCGACGGCGCGGTCGTAGTCGGCGAGCGAGAGGTGCTCGTTCGGCGCGTGGTCGAGACTCGAGTCGCCCGGGCCGTAGGTCGCCATCGGGCAGTCCCACGCCCGGTGGAACAGGTTCATGTCGCTGGTGCCGGTCTTGCGCAGCAGCGACGGGTCGCCGCCCGCCTGCCGGATGGCGGCGCGGAAGGCCCGCGCGACGGGGTTCCGCGGACTCGCCATCACGGGGGGGATGGGCTCGTCCCACCGCACGGTCCCGGCGTCGAGTTCGGCGTCGGCCATCTCGCGGACCTCGGCCGGCGTGTAGGCCGGCGGCACGCGCAACTGGACGTCGATGGTCGCCTCGACGGCGAGGCCGTCCTCGGACGGCCCGCCCTCGAAGCCGACGGGCTTGGCGGTCACCTGCTCGAAGACGGGTTCCCACTCGTCGGCCTCGAAGCGGTCCTGCACGCGGGTCCACCACGCGATGCCGTCCTCGATGGCGTTGGGTTCGGGCCGCGAGGTGTGGCCCGACTCGCTGGTGGCGACGTACCGCCCGGCGAGGAACCCGCGGTAGCCGAGCGTCACCGCGTCCCACCCGGAGGGCTCGCCGTTCACGACGGCGTCGGGTTCCGGGCGGTCCGCGACGAGGTGGCGGGCGCCGCGGGAGTCGGTCTCCTCGCCGACGACGCCGGCGAAGGAGGCGCCGGTCCGGGCCGCGGCCACGGCCATCGAGGCCAGCGGTCCCTTCGCGTCGACGCTCCCCCGCCCCCAGAGGTCGCCGTCTCTGACCTCGACCGGGATGTCGCCGGGCACGGTGTCGACGTGGGAGGTCAACAACACCGCGTCGTCGGCCGGCGCGCGGACGTTGCCCACCTCGTCGATCCACGCCTCGCGGCCCGCCTCGACGAAGAAGTCGCGGAGCGCCTCGGCGCACTCCCGCTCCTCGCCGGTCGGGGAGGGGATGGCGACGAGGTCCCGTATCAACTCGCGGGCCGCCTCGTCGCTGACGGCGGCGCTCACGCCGGTCCCCCCTCGTCGGGTTCGACGACGCTCTCGAGTGCGTCGACGAACCGGTCTGCGTGCTCGCGGTCGAGCGTCAGCGGCGGGAGGAGCCGAAGGACCGTCCGCCCCGCCGGGAGCGTCAGTATCTGGTGCTCGACAGCGAGGTCACGGACTAGGCGGTTCGACCCCCGCTTGACCTCGATGCCGACCATCAGGCCCTGTCCGCGCACGTCGCGGACCTCGTCGCCGACCGTCGCCTCGAGCTCCTCCCGGAGGTACGCGCCCACCTCGGCGGCGTTCCCGGGCAGGTCCGCCCGGTCGAGGACGTCGAGGGTGGCGCCCGCCGACGCACAGACGACGGGACCGCCGCTGAACGTCGACCCGTGCGGGCCGGCGTCCTCGGCGATCCAGTCGCGGACGAGCGTCGCGCCCAGGGGGAGCCCCGAGGCGAGCCCCTTCGCCGCCGTCAGCACGTCCGGGACCACGTCGTAGCCCTCCGTGGCCCAGAGCGTGCCGGTGCGGCCGACGCCGGTCTGAATCTCGTCGACGACCATCGCCGCGCCGTGGTCGGCGGTGACCTCGCGGACCGCCCGCAGGTACGACTCTGGGGCGGGGTTGATGCCGCCCTCGCCCTGGATGGGTTCGAGGATGACCGCGGCCGTCTCGTCGTCGACGGCCTCGGCCAGCGCCGCCTCGTCGCCGTAGGGGACGAACTCGACGCCGGGCATCACCGGCTCGAAGGGCTTCCGGTACTTGTCCTTCCACGTCGCGGCGAGGGCGCCCATCGTCCGCCCGTGGAAGCCACGGGTGGTCGCGACGATCTTCTGCCGGCCGGTGGCCGAGCGGGCAAACTTGATCGCGGCCTCGTTGGCCTCGGTCCCGGAGTTGCAGAGCCAGACCTTGCCGACGTCGCCCGGCCCCGATTCCGCCAGGCGCTCGTAGAGGGCGTCCCGGACGTCCGTCGGGTAGGAGGCCTGCACGTACATCAGGCGGCCGGCCTGGTCGCGCACGGCCTCGACCACGTCGGGGTGGGCGTGCCCCACCGGTGCGCAGGCGTAACTCGCGCCGAAGTCCAGGTACTCGGTGCCGGCGTCGTCGTAGAGGTAGACGTCCTCGCCGCGGTCGATGCGGATGGGCTTCTCGGAGAAGACGAATCCGTACTCGCTCATAGCGCCTCGGGAGTGAACGTGGTGCCGTCGCCGTCGAGGGCGGCCCTGACCGGGTCCTCGGCGTTCGCGTCTGCGACGACGACCGACGCCGCGCCGCTCTCTAGGGCCTCCGTCGCGGCCATCACCTTCTTCGTCATGAACCCCTCGGCGGCCGCCTCCGCGTCAGCCATGGCCGCCGGGGAGTCCACACGGTCGATGCGCGTCTCCGGGTCCGCGGGGTCGGCGTAGACGCCCGCGACGTCCGTCAGGACGACGAGGTCGGCGCCGAGAGCGCCCGCGACGGCCGCCGCCGCGCGGTCCGCGTCGGCGTTGACCGGCGTGCCGTCGTCGCCGAGCATCGGCGGGCCGACCACGGGCACGTAGTCGTCGGCGAACAGCGACTCGAGGAGGGCCGCGTTGACCTCCTTGACGATGCCGGAGTGGTCGCCGCGGCGTATCTTCCGCTTGCCGTCCTCGACGACGCGCACGGCCGACTTCCGGGGGCCGTAGAGGAGGCGCCCGTCGACCCCGTTGAGGCCGACGCCGTCGGCGCCCGCCTCGTGGAGGCCGGCGACGAGGTCCGTGTTGAGCTTCGACATCGCCATCGTGAACACGGCCATCGTCTCCGCGTCGGTGAACCGGCCGGTGACGCCGCCCGGCGTCTCGACGTACTCGGGGTCGATGCCCATGCGCTCCAGCGTCTCGTCGACGTACGTCGAGCCACCGTGGACGACGGCGACGTCCGCGCCGTCGTCGGCGAGGGCCGCGACGTCGGCCAGCGCCCCCGCGGGTTCGACCGCCCGGGCGCCGCCGATCTTGACGACTACAGTCATGCCTGGGCTAGGGCGCTCCCACGGGATGTAACCCGCGGAAGTCGAGTCCGGCCGTCTCCTCGAAGCCGAGGGCGACGTTGGCGGCGTGGACCGCCTGGCCCGCCGACCCCTTCATCATGTTGTCGATGGCCGAGAAGACGACGAGTCGGCCGTTCTTCGGGTCGAGTTCGAAGCCGAGTTCGACGTAGTTCGTGCCCGCGACGACCTTCGGTTCGGGATAGCGGTAGACGCCGGCGCCTCCGGAGACGTACCGGACGAACGGTTCGTCCGGGTAGGCGTCCCGGAAGGCCGTCCAGACGTCGCCCTTCGAGACGCCGTCGGCCGGGAAGGTGTGAGCCGTCGCCGCCGCGCCCCGGATCATGTCCACCGCGTGGACGGTAAAGGAGACTTGCGTGCCGAGGAACTGCTCGATCTCGGCCTCGTGGCGGTGTCCCGTCGGCGCGTACGGGCGGACGACGCCCGAGCGCTCGGGGTGCGATGAGGCCGCGCCGCCGCCGGCGCCGCCCTCCGAGGAGCCGACCTTCACGTCGACGACCACGTCGTCCTCGGGGGTCAGCACGCCCGCTTCGAACAGGGGGTGCAGGGCCAGGAGCGTCGCCGTGGCGTTACAGCCACCGGAGGCAATCAGGTCCGCGCCCGGCAGGTCCTCGCGGGTGAGTTCCGGCAGCGCGTAGACCGACTCGTCGAGCAACTCCGGGCGGACGTGGCCGTCGTAGTACTCGTCGTAGGCCGCCGCCGCGTCGAGGCGGAAGTCCGCCGAGAGGTCGACGACGGTGTCCGCGGCGTCGCGGAACGCGTCGATGCGCTCCATCGAGACGCCGTGGGGCGTCGCCGCGAACAGCACGTCGACCGAGTCGAGGTCCGCGGGGTCCGAGAACTTCAGGTCGAGTTCGCGGAGGTTGGGGTGCTGGGTGCCCACCGACCGACCGGTGTAGGACCGGCTCGTGGCCTGCACCACGTCGAACTCGGGGTGGTCCGCGAGCAGGCGGAGGAGTTCGCCGCCGGTGAAGCCGCTACCGCCGACGACGGACGCCGTCGTGCTCACGCGGGCACCTCCACGTCCTCGTCGGCGTCGGCGGCGCGGGCCTCCAGCCAGTCGACGACGCGGCCGGGCACGTCCACGTCCACGGCGTCGTTGAGCGCTTTGAACTCGACCGTGTGGTTGACCTCGTGGACCGTGTAGTCGACGTCGACGTCGTCCTCGGACGCGTCCGCGTCCTCGGGGACGCCGACCTCCATCAGGTCGATGCCCAGCAGGCCGCCGCCGACGGCGTCGGACGCCTTCTCGACCAGTTCGCGCACCACGGGGGTCACCTCGAAGGGCTCGACGGTGGCGCCGCGGGCGGCGTTGGTCAGCCAGTGTTCGGACGTGCGGACCATCGCGGCCACGGGTTCGCCGTCGGTGGCGACCACGCGGATGTCGCGGCCCGGCTTCTCGACGAACTCCTGGATGTAGAATATCTTGTGCTCGTAGTGGCCGAGCGTCTCCTTGTGCTCGAGGATGGCCTCGGCCGCGTTCCGGGAGTCGATCTTCGCCATCAGCCGGCCCCACGACCCGATGACGGGCTTGAGCACCACGGGGTAGCCGAAGTCCTCGATGGCCTCGAGCGCGGACTCCTTCGTGAACGCGACTTCCGTCTCGGGCGTGGGGACCCCCGCCTCCGAGAGGACGAGGCTGTTCCGCGCCTTGTCCGCACACACCGCAGCGGTGTCCGGGTCGTTGACGACCGGGATGCCGTAGCGGTCGACGAACCGGGTGGCGTACATGGATCGGCTGGTCGCCAGACACCGGTCGAGGACGATGTCCACGTCGTCGAACACCGGCGGCGCCTCGTGCAGACCGAACCGCTCCTTGCGCACGTCGACCTTGACCACGTCGTGGCCCCGGTCGCGCAGCTCCCTGAGCAGAAGCTTCTCGTCCTTGCGGATGCGGGAGTAGAGCAGCCCGAGCTTCACGCCTACTCCCCCCAGTCCTCTTCGAGCTCGGGCGCCCGGTCGAGGACCGGCGGGTCGACGTCGATGACTTCGAGCTCGGTGCCGCAGGTGCTGCAGTCGACGATCTCTCCGACTTCGAGGTCTTCGTGCAGGTCCAGTTCGGCCCCGCACTCGACACATTCGACCATGGGTACGCGGTGATTCGGACGGGAGGGCCTTAAGGCTGTCGAACCTATCAGATACGAGTAGTTACGAACCGCCGGCTATCGCGACCGTACTGGCCGCGCACGACACACTCGGATTTACAGTATCATCTGAATGGTACTTTGCTCCGGCCAGGGGGCGGCTCCTCACACACGCCGGTCCACCTCCCGGTCGAGGCGCGCCGCGGCGTCCGCGAGGGCGTCACGTCTGTCGGCGACGGCCGTCCGGTCCGCGTCGAGCGCCTCGCGCGCCCGGTCGAGCGCCGCCTCGACCTGCTCGGGGGCCGGACCGCCGTAAGAGTCCCGGGACGCGACGCTCGTGGCGGGGTCGAGCGCCGCCGCCGCCTCCTCGACCGGCACGAGGTCCGCGAGGGGGTCGCCGACCACCTCGCGGGCGGCCGCGTCGAGGGCGTCGACGTCGGCGCCCCGTTCGGCCGCCGTCGCGACCACCTCGTGGGCCGTGCGGAAGGGCAGTCCGTGCATGGCGAGGAGGTCCGCGACGCCCGTCGCCGTCGAGAACCCGTCGCCGGCGGCGGCCGCGAGCGTCTCCGCGGGCCAGTCCGCGGTGGCGACGGCGCCGGCGGCGACCTCCGCCGCCTCGGGGACGGCGTCGAACGCGCGCCAGGCGTGGGGGGTCGCCCGCTGGAGATCGCGGTTGTACGCGCGCGGCAGGCCCTTCAGCGTCGTCAGCAGGGCCGTCAGCGCCCCGACGGCGTCGCCGGCCCGCGCTCTGACGAGTTCCAGCGTGTCGGGGTTCTTCTTCTGGGGCATTATCGAGGACGTCGAGGCGTAGTCGTCGTCGAGCGAGATGAGCCCGCGGTTGGCGAACACGACGAGGTCCTCTCCGAGGCCGGAGAGCGTCGTCGCGTGGGCGGCGAGGGCCGCCGCGCTCTCCACGAGGAAGTCCCGCGCGGAGACGGCGTCCATCGCGTTCTCGACGACGCCGTCGAAGCCCAGCAACGCGGCGGTCCGCTCCCGGTCGACGTCGAAGGGCGTGCCCGCGAACGCCGCCGCGCCCAGCGGTGAGCGGTTCGTGCGGTCGTAGGCGTCGAGCAACCGCTCGGCGTCCCGGCGCGCCGCCGACTCGTGGGACAGCAGGTAGTGGGCCACCGTCGTCGGCTGTGCGGGCTGGAGGTGGGTGTAGCCCGGCATCACCGTCTCCACGTTCTCGGCCGCGGCCGCCACCAGCACCTCGCGCAACTCGAAGACGGCGTCGAGGGCCACCAGCAGGTCACGCCGGACGCGGTAGCGGAGGCAGGTCGCAACCTCGTCGTTCCGCGACCGGGCGGTGTGCATCGTGCCGCCGACGGGTCCCAGGCGGTCGATGACCGCCGTCTCGATGGCCGCGTGGACGTCCTCGCCCGCGAGTGCGTCGAAGCCGTCGGCCTCCACCTCCGTGAGGGCGCGGAGGACGTCCGCGGCGACGTCCTCCTCCAGGACCCCCTGCTCGGCGAGCATCACGACGTGGGCGCGGTCGACCGCGAGGTCCGCCGCGAAGATGCGGCGGTCCGCGGGCAGCGAGGAGAGGAACCCCCGGGCGGGGCCGCCGCTGAACCGGTCCCGGCGCACGACGTCGCCGTCGCTCCCCGCGTCGTCGGCCGCGTCGTCGTGACCCTCGCCGCTCATCTCAGTCGTCGCCCCGTTCGCGGAGGATGCGGTTCGCGAGGCGGTCCTGGTAGCCGTGGTACTTCGCGACGCCCGTGGCGTCGGCCTGCTCGATGCCCTGGACCGTCTCGGTGTTGAACGAGGCGGCCTCCTCGGAGTAGACGCCGTACTCGCTCTCGCGGGCGACCGGCCGGGCCTGTCCGCCCTCGAACTTCACGGTCACCGTGCCGGTGACCCGCTCCTGTGTCGCCGCGACGAAGGCCGCGAGGTCGGTCACGAGGGGCGTGTTGAGCAGTCCCTGGTAGGCGCGCTCGGCCCACTCCTCGTCCACTTTGGCCTTGAACGCGCGCTCGGCCTTCGTGAGGACCAGTCCTTCGAGGGCGGCGTGGGCGTTCAGCAGCGTCGTCGCGGCGGGATGCTCGTAGTTCTCGCGGACCTTCAGGCCCAGGATGCGGTCCTCCATCATGTCCGTGCGGCCGACGCCGAACTCGCCCGCGAAGTCGTTGAGCGACTCGATCAACTCGACGGGGTCCATCTCCTCGCCGTCGACGGCGACGGGGCGGCCGGCCTCGAACTCTATCTCGACCGTCTCCGTCTCGCCCGTCGGGTTCGCGGTCCACTCGTAGATGTCCTCTGGCGGGACGTACCCGGGGTCCTCGAGGTTCCCGCCCTCGATGGACCGGCTCCAGAGGTTCGTGTCGATGCTCCAGACGCCCTCCTTCCCGCCCTCGACGGGCAGGTCGCGCTCCTCGGCGTACTCCATCTCCCACTCGCGCGTGAGCCCCATCTCGCGGATGGGGGCGACGACCTCCATCTCGGAGTCGCGCCAGACGGCCTCGAAGCGCAACTGGTCGTTGCCCTTGCCGGTGGCGCCGTGGGCGACGGCGACGCAGTCGTTCTCGCGCGCCACGTCGAGGATGGCCTCGGCGATGACCGGCCGGGCCAGCGCCGTGCCGAGCGGGTAGCCCTGGTAGTCGGCGTTGACCTCGACGGCGTCGAGACAGAGGTCGGCGAACTCGCGCGTGGCGTCGACGACGTAGTGCTCGAGGTCGAGTGCGTCGGCCGTCTCCTCGGCCTCCGCGAACTCGGTCTCGGGTTGCCCGACGTCGACGGTGACGCCGATGACCTCGTCGTAGCCGTACTCCTCTTCGAGCAGCGGGACGCAGACGGTCGTGTCGAGCCCGCCCGAGAAGGCGAGCGCGACGGTACGGGTTCCTGTCATTGGTGTGGTGGTGGATTCGTTCGCACGTCGGTGCCGCGCCGGGGTATCGGTTGCGATGGGGTCCTACGGGGACCCCGGTCGTCGCGGCGGGAGAAAGGACACGGCCTCTCCGCTCCGGCGGGGGTCGACGCCGCTGGGCGCGAGAGGCTCCATCGTTGGAGAAACGATACCGACGCCGCTTCTTAACCCTTTCCGTTGCCCGCCGGCCGTGCGAGGCCGTGTCTCGGACCGGCCCGAACGCTTTTGCGCCCCCGGTCGGACCCGACGGGCATGGACGCCCGCGCCGCCCTCACCGTCGAGGACCTCCTGAAGGTCGTCCTCGCCCTCGTCGCCGTCTGGCTCGTCCTCGAGATACTCGACACCGTCCTCGGGATGGCCCTGGCCGTCCTCGGGTGGCTCCGGCCGCTGCTGGGGCTCCTCGTCGTCGCGCTCATCGTGCTGTGGCTGGTGGACCGCCTCTGAGGCGCCACCCCACCATCACATCAGGGCTTTGACGTCCTCGAAGTCGGCGCGACAGAACGGACAGCGGTAGGTCGTCTGGAAGCCGGTGCGTTGTGCCACCGTTCGTGTCTCGAGTTCGTGCATCGCAATGCTCCGGGAACAGTCGGGACACTCGAGTTCCGCCATCACGTGACTCTATCCGCTCGTTCACTATAAATCACACAGCGGTCCATGGTAACGCATGCCAGGCGGCGCGGGACGGCGGGCCGTCAGCCGGGATCCGGCGTGTCGTCGCGCCACACTGTCCGCAATCCAGTCGTACGAAGTTATGCCGCCGCGCGTCGTCAATTATCGTTGGTGAACGTTATGGCGAACGTACTCATCAGGCACACGGTTCGGGACTTCGACGAGTGGAAGACGCACTTCGACGCCCGCGCGGACGTCCGTGAGGAGCACGGCGCCCACGGCTACCAGCTCTTCCGCGACGCCGAGGACGGCGACGAGGTGACCATCCTGTTCGAGTGGGACAGCACCGAGAACGCCCGCCGGTTCTTCGAGGAGTCGGACGTCCGCGACGTGATGGCGGACGCGGGCGTCGTCGGCGACCCCGACGTCTGGTTTCTCGACGAGGTCGAGGCCAGCATCCCCCGGATGGCCGGGTAACACGACCTTTTCTCGGGGGTGCTCCCGCTGGTCGCACCCCCGTAAAACGTGGGCGAAAAGACCGCCGCCCCGCACCGCGCCGCCCGGCACCGTG
>JBDGTT010000016.1:0-58845 GCA_042216525.1 Halobacteriaceae archaeon | reverse complement strand
CCACGGACCCCGTCGCTCAGGCGTCCTCGAAGCCGTCCTCGAAGACGAACGTCCCAGTTCCACCTTTTCGGGACCGTCTCACTCCGTTCGACGGTCCCCAAAACGTGGGCGAAAAGACCGCCGCCCCGCACCGCGCCGCCCGGCACCGTGCCACGGACCCCGTCGCTCAGGCGTCCTCGAAGCCGTCCTCGAAGACGAACGTCCCGTTTCGCTGGACCACTTCGCCGTCGACTTCGATGAACGAGTCCTCGCTCATGTCGACGATCATGTCGACGTGGACCGCGCTGTCGTTCGCTTCGTTGTCCGCGCCGACCGTCTCCGGGTAGGCCCGCCCGACGGCCATGTGGACGGTGTCGCCCATCTTCTCGTCGAACAGCATGTTGTAGGTGAACCGGTCGATGTCGCGGTTCATCCCGATGCCGAGTTCGCCGAGGTAGCGCGCGCCCTCGTCGGTGTTCAGCACCTCGGTCAGGACGTCCTCGTTCTTCGCCGCGCTGTGCTCGACGACGCGACCCTCCTCGAAGGTGAGGCGGACGTCGGTGATCTCCCGGCCCTGGTGGTAGAGCGGCAGGTCGAAGTGGACCGACCCCTCGACGCTCTCCCGAACGGGCGCGGTGAACACCTCGCCGCCGGGGAGGTTCTTCTCGCCGTAGTCGTTGAGCGTCGTGGCCCCCGCCAGCGACATCGTGAGGTCGGTCTCCTCGCCGCTGACGATGCGCACCTCGTCGGCGGGATCCAGTATCTCGACCATCTGGGCCTGGTGGTCGCGCTGTTCGTCCCAGTCCTTGAGGACGGCGTTCCAGACGAACTCCTCGTAGCCTTCGGTGCTCATCTCCGCCAGTTGGGCGTGCCCCGAGGTGGGGTACTGCGTGAGACACCACCGCGAGGACAGCATCGCCTCCCGGACGGGCATCTGTGCCCGGCCGTGGGCGGCCATGATCGCCGGGTCGACGTCGCTCGTCTCGGTCACGTTTCGCTCGCCGCGCACGCGGACGAACGCGTCGGCCGCCTCCGCGAGCGCCTGGGCGTGTTCGGGCGTCTCGACTTCGTCCTCGTCGACCGCTCGGAGGTAGGCCCGCTCCGCACGGTCCGGTGCGCCGAGCATCACCGGGACGGCGCCGCGCTCGCCGAGCAACTCGTAGACGGCGACGGCGAGGTCGGTCGCCTCCGCGGGCGCGGTGACGACCACCTGGTCGCCGGCCTCGATGTCCGTCGAGTGGTCCACGATGATCTCCGCGTGGTCGCGGACGCGTGGGTCCATGTGTCCGCTCTCGGGCGGTCGTCGCATACCGCTTTCGGAACATACGTGGTCCGGGCGGCCCAGGGGTCTCGCATGGCTCCCGTCGACCTGCGGAGCGACACCGTCACCACCCCCACCGAGGAGATGCGGGCCGCGGCGGCCGACGCCGCCGTCGGTGACGACGTCTACGGCGACGACCCCACCGTCAACGACCTCGAGGCGACCGTCGCGGACCGCCTCGGCTTCGAGGCGGCGCTGTTCTGTCCCTCCGGGACGATGGCCAACCAGGTGGCCGTGCGCACCCACGCCGACCGGGGCGAGGAGGCTCTCGTCGAACGCGAGAGCCACGTCTACAAGTGGGAGGTCGGCGGTCTCGCCCAACTCGCCGGCGTCCAGCCCCGCACCTACGACGCGGGCGAGCGGGCCGTCCCGACGCCCGAAGCCGTCCGAGAGGGCCTCGTCACCGCCGACCTCCACCGGCCCGGGACGGGGCTGCTCTGCCTGGAGAACACGCACAACAGCTACGGCGGGGTCGCGGTGGAACCCGACCGCGTCGCCGCCGCCGCCGACGCCGCCCGCGCGGCGGACGTCCCGGTCCACCTCGACGGCGCCCGCCTCTGGAACGCGGCCGTCGCCCTCGACGAACCGCTCACGGCCTTCACCGACCCGGTAGACTCGGTCATGGTCTCGCTCTCGAAGGGGCTGGGCGCGCCGGTCGGGTCGCTGCTCGCCGGGTCGGGCGAGTTCGTCGCCCGCGCCCGGCGCAACAGGAAACTCTACGGCGGCGGGATGCGCCAGGCCGGCGTCGTCGCCGCGCCGGGGCTGGTCGCCGTCGACCCGGCGACCGTCGACCGCCTCGCCACGGACCACGAGAACGCCGCCCGCCTCGCCGCGGGCCTCGACGACGTCCCCGGCGTGGCCGCGAGCGACCCCGACACGAACATCGTGCTGGTCGACGTCGCCGGCACCGGGATGCCCGCCGCGGGATTCCTCGACGCCGTCGACGTCCTCGGCAACGCGCGCTCGGAGACGGTGGTCCGCTTCGTCACGCACCGGGACGTCGACGCGGACGACGTCGACCGGGCAGTCGCCTCGGTCCGCGAGGCCGTGTCGGACTAGGACCGCCCGCGCCCGCCGTCGTCGAACCCCTGCCGGAAGCTGAGGATGGTCCGCCGGACCAGCAGGTAGACGAAGAAGACGAACACCAGCAACAGGGCGACCAGGCCCCAGAACGCGAGGTCCGCCATCGTGGGTGCGTGGGCGCCCCATCCCCGTAGCCGTTTCGCTCGGTCCCGGAACTCCCATATACGTGCGCTGCGATGTGCCGGCCGTATGGCCGACCTGCTGCCCTCCGACCCCGACATCGACCCGCCGGAGGGCGACCCCCGGGTCCTCGGCGTCGACAGCGAGGACGCCGACGCGGTCCTCGGTGCCCTCTCCTCCGAGACGTCCCGGGCCGTCCTCACAGCCCTCCACGACGACCCGTCCACGCCCTCCGAACTCGCGGACGCCGTCGACACCTCCCTCCAGAACACCCAGTATCACCTCGGGAAACTCGAGGACGCGGACCTCATCGAGGTCTGTGGCACCCGCTACTCGGAGAAGGGCCGCGAAATGAACGTCTACGCCCCCACGGACGGCCCCCTCGTCCTGTTCGCCGGGACCGAGGAGCGGACCGAGGGGATGAAGTCCGCGCTCGCCCGTCTGCTCGGCGCCGTTGGCGTCCTCGCCGTCGCGAGCGTCCTCGTCCAGCGTCTCCTCGACTCGTTCGTCACCACCGGTGGCGCCGGTGGGGCCGGTGGCGGCGCACCGGCGACGACGACGTCGGGCGGCATGGGTGCCATGGACGTGGGGACGACGACGGCGGTCCCCACGACCGCCGCGTCAGGCGGTGGCGGCGGCCTCCTCGGGGGCGGCGTGCCGCCCGGTCTGGCGTTCTTCCTCGGGGGCGTCTTCGCCGTCGCCCTCGTCGGCGGGTGGTGGGCGATCCGTCGGTAAAACGGCCGTTTGACTTTACGTCGACTTCTTGAGATGCCCGCCCGTACCTGTGGGTGCAGGCAGTGCCGGTTGGACCCCGCTGGTTCGGCCCTCCGACCCACGACGGGTCTCCACCCCCACCCGTCGTCCCACCCACCCCCACCCCCTCCCTCGCCCCCTCGGTTCCACCCGGCGCCTGCAACTGCGCGCCCTCTCAGTTCTCGCCGCCGACCGACGCTTCGAACGACCCGAGTACCGATCCGTCACGCGACCGGACGGTCCCGCGCACCGTGCCGTCCGCCACCTCGAGTTCCGCGTGCGACGCCTGCCCGCCGCGCGGGGCTGCGTGGCTCCCCGGGTTCAAGAGGACGGGCCGCCGGTCCGTCCGCACCTGGGGCCGGTGGGTGTGCCCGGAGACGACGACGTCGGCGCCTCGCTCCCGACCGAACATGGCCAGTCCCGTCTCGCCCGCGGCCTGTCGGTGCGTCAGCGCGACCCGGACGCCCTCGACGGTCACCGTCCGGGCGGCGGGCAGGCGGTCGCGGACGGCCGCGTCGTCGCTGTTCCCACAGACCGCATCGAGCCGTCCGCTCTCCTCGTGGAGAGCGTCGAGGACCGCCGCCGTGGTGAAGTCGCCGGCGTGGAGCACCCGGTCGGCCTCGCGGACGGCGCGCTGGGCCCGGCCGGCGAGTCCCGCGTCGGAGCGTTCGTGCGTGTCCGAGAGGACCGCCACCGCGGTCACAGGACCCCCCTCCCCGCGACGTAGACGGCGACGCCGGTGACGAGCGCCGCGACGGTGGCCGCCGCGAGCATCCGTCGGGCCGTCGCCCGGTCGCTCGCCCGGTCGCTGGCGTCGCGGACGGCCACGCGGCGCTCGCCGTCCTCGCTCACGTCGAAGACGCCCCGGCGAGCGAACCCGACACAGAAGCCCCGGCGCGCCTGCCACAGGCCGAGGTAGCCGACGAACGCGGGGACGGCGGTGAGCAACAGCCACCCTGGATGGTGGCCGACGGCGACGACGAGGACGACGACGGCGACCGCGGCCGCCACACCGAGGCCGCCGACCACCCGCCGCCGCCGTCGCTCGGCGGCCCCGATGTTGCACCGGCCCGGTCGGTAGGTCGGGCCTGCGCCCGACCCATTCGTTCCGTCCATGGGGACGCGTGGCGCGGCGCGGTGCTAAACGTTCGGGGGCGTTTTTTGTGTCCCCCTCTCCAACCCCCGGCGATGGCATCCAGTACCCGCGTCGTCCTCGCCGCGCTGTTCGCGAACGCCGCCATCGCCGTCCTGAAGTTCGGGGGCTGGGCCCTCACCGGCAGTCCCTCCATGCTCTCGGAGACGTACCACAGCATCTCAGACACGGGCAATCAGGTGTTCCTCCTCGTCGGCATCCGCTACGGGAGCCGCGACCCGACGCGCTCGCACCCGTTCGGCTACGGCAAGGCACAGTTCTTCTACTCGTTTCTCGTCTCCGTCCTCCTCTTTGGCATCGCCGGCTGGGAGTCGGCGAGCCACGGCTACAGCGCCATCGTCCACCCGCACGTCCCGCCGACGGGCGCCATCACGCGCTTCGGCGTGACCGTCCCGGAGGTGTGGGTCAACTACGCCATCCTCCTCGGCGCCATCGGCTTCGAGGGCTACGCCTTCTCGAAGGCCTACGCCAACGTCAGCGGACAGATCCGCGAGTACGAGTGGTCCGGCTTCGTCGAGGCCTTCCAGAAGACCAGCGACGTGACGGTCCTGACGGCGCTGACCGAGGACACCGTCGCCATCTCGGGAGCGGGGCTGGCACTCGCCGGCGTCTTCCTCACCCGCGTCACGGGCAACCCGCTCTACGACGCGGTCACCGCGCTGCTCATCGGCCTCCTGCTGATGGGCTTTGCCGTCGCTCTCGCCTGGCAGAACAAGCGCCTCCTCATCGGAGAGAGCCTGCCGCCCCGGGACGAGGCGCGCCTGCGGGACCTCATCCTCGACCACGAGGGCGTCGTCCACGTCGACGTCTTCCGGACCGTCTACTTCGGGCCCGAACGCGCCGTCGTCACGGCGGACGTCAGTTTCGATCCCGACCTGGAGACCGAGACCATCGACGACGTCATCACCGACATCGAGGACGCCATCCGCCACGCCGACGACCGGATCCAGCACGTCTACATCGAACCCGAGATCTGACCCGCACCTTTTACTCCCGAGACGCCGAAGCGTGGCCGTGGCCGCGACCGACGACTCCGACCCGGCGTATCTCCGCTTTTTCCCCTACGACGCCCCCTACGAGACCCAGGGCGAGGCGATGGCCCGCATCCACGGGGCGCTCGAGGACGGGCACAACGTCCTCTTCGAGGGCGCCTGCGGCACGGGCAAGACGCTCGCGGCCCTCGCGCCCGCCCTGCAAGTGGCGCGGGCCCAGGACAAGACGGTGGTCATCACGACCAACGTCCACCAGCAGATGCGTCAGTTCGTCCGTGAGGCGAGCGAGATTCGCGACTCCGAACCGATCCGGGCCGTCGTCTTCCGGGGGAAGGCGTCGATGTGTCACATCGACGTCGGGTACGAGGAGTGCCAGGCGCTCCGCGACGAGACCCGCGAACTCGTCGACGTCGAGCGCGACGTGGCCCAGCTCGAGCGGCGCCAGCAGGACCTGCTCGACGCCGCCCGAGACGGCGACGAGGAGGCCACGGCGGCCCGCTCGGCGGTCATGGACGAACTCGAAACGCTGCAGGCCGACCTCCGGGACCGCCGCGAGGGAACCGTCTGCGAGCACTACCGCCGGAACCTGACCGCCGACACGGACGAGTTCTTCGGGTGGCTGTTCGAGGGCGTCCGCGACCCGGACGACGTCTACGAGTACGCCGAGGAGCGCGGCCTCTGTGGCTACGAACTCCTCAAGGAGGGGATGGAGGGGGTCGACCTCGTGGTCGCGAACTACCACCACCTGCTCGACGCGACCATCCGCCAGCAGTTCTTCCGGTGGCTCGGGCGGGACGCCGAGGACGTCATCGCGGTCTTCGACGAGGCGCACAACGTCGAGTCGGCCGCTCGCGACCACGCCACCCGGACGCTCGCCGAACCCACGCTCGACGCGGCGGTCGACGAACTCGCGGACGCCGACGACCCCCGGGCCGACCGCGCCGCGAACGTCGTCGCGGCGTTCCGGGACGCCCTCGTCGAGACATACGAGTCGGCGCTCCGCGGGGCCGTGCGCGCCGACGAGAACTGGACGGACGTCTCCGTGGCCAACGACGACCGGCGGGACGACCTGACGCTGGCTTTCCTCCGGCGCTACGAGGGCCAGGGCATCGACGGCGACGTCGAGGCCGCCCTGGCCGTCGGCGCGGACCTCGACGAGTCTTACGAACGGGCCTATCGCCGCGGCGAGACCACCTCCCGGCGGGACTGCCAGACGCTCACCGCCGCCTCGTTCCTCCAGGCCTACCTCGAGGGGGCCCCCGACGCCGGCCGCTATCCCGTGGTCGGCGTCCGCCGCTCGGACGCCGGGGAGGTCTACGGCCGCGCGGAACTGTACACGTGCATCCCTCGGGAGGTCACCGCGGATCTGTTCGAGTCGGTCCACGCCGCGGTGCTGATGAGCGCGACGCTCCGTCCCTTCGACGTGAGCGCGGACGTCCTCGGCCTCGAGGACCCCGAGACGATGGCCTACGGCCTGACCTTCCCCCCCGAGCGCCGCCGGACGTTCGCCGTCGACACGCCGCCGCTGTTCGCCAGCGACCGAGGCGACCCCGCGGTGCAGCGGTCCGTCGCCGACGCGTTGCGCGACCTCCTGCGGTTCACACCGGGGAGCGCCCTCTGTTTCTTCCCGAGTTACGCCGAGGCCGAGCGCTATCACGACCTCCTGGAGGACGTGGACGCGACCCGCTATCTCGACGAATCGGGCGTCCGCGCCGAGGGGGCCCGCCGCCGGTTCGCCGCCGACGACGACGGCGCCCTGTTCACGTCGCTGTGGGGCACGCTCTCGGAGGGCGTCTCCTTCGACGGCGACGACGCGCGCGCCGTCGCCGTCGTCGGCGTACCCTACCCCCACCTCGACGACCGCGCCGAGGCCGTCCAGGACGCCTACGCCCGCACCTTCGACGACCACGACGACGCCGGCTGGCGCTACGCCGTCGAGATCCCGACGGTGCGCAAGACCCGGCAAGCGCTGGGGCGCGTGCTCCGGTCGCCCGCAGACGTGGGCGTGCGCGCACTCCTCGACAGGCGGTACACCGCCGCGGGCGTCCCCGAGATGGGAACCTACAGCGTCCACGAGACGTTCCCCGAGGAGGAGCGCGCGGAGATGGTCGACGTCGCCCCCGACAAACTCAAGTTCGCGCTGCTGAACTTCTGGCAGGACCACGGCGCCTACGGCGGCGACCCGCCGACGCCCTGACGGCCTACCCCAGCGGGACCCGTCCCCACCGCTCGCCGTGCCGGGCGTCGTAGAGCGCCAGTTCGGTGACCGTCCACGTCACCGGGCCGACCGACCGCCCGTCGAGACGCTCGGCCGCGTCCTCGCCGCCGCCTCGGGCGAGGGTGACGTGCGGCGTGTAGTCTGTCCCCTCGACCCCGCCGACCGGGTCGACCACCGACGCGAGGCGCTCGTGGACGGCCCGCAGGCCCGGGCTCTCGACGTCGAGGTAGACCACCGGCCCGGGGCCGCCGGTCGGTTCGGTGAACGTCCCCACCCGTGCCACGCGGGCTTCGAACGCCGGCGCGTCGCGGAGTTCCCGACGGACTCGCTTCTCGACGGCCGGGTCCGCGGACTCGAGGCGCTTGGCGACGAGCGAGAACTCGTCGCGGACGCTGTCGAAGGCGGCGAGCGACGGGGCCAACTCGCCGGCCAGTCGCTGGACCGCCGGCGGGACGGGGACGTTCACGCTGTACACGCGAGGCCGTAGGCGCCCGTCCCTCCATAAACTACGCCCTCCTCGCTCGCGGGTGCGCTATCGCGCACCACGCTCGCTGGTTCGTGTGGCAGTGGCCGTTCCTGTACTCGCGCGAAGCGCGAGTTTCACCGAGCGCGGAGCGCTCGGCCTTTTTCACCCATGTTTTTGCGGCGGCGGGTCGCTTCGCGACCCCCCACGGAAAAAGATGGCTGTCGACGGGCACGGTGGGATTCGAACCCACGACCATCGGATTAGAAGTCCGACGCTCTATCCTGGCTGAGCTACGTGCCCTCGATCCGACTGTTCGGCGCGCGCGACAAAAGCGACGCGGTCAGCCGTCGAACCGGTACAGCGACGTCACGAACGGCAGGCGGTTGAACATCCAGACGGCCACCGGCAGGCCGACGACGGTCACCGCGGCGAACGCGGCGACGTTCGCCCACAGCCACGAGAGCCACCACCCGACGAACACGAAGTACGCCGCGCGCACGAGTAGCGAGCGCTGTCCGCGGCCCGGCGACTCGGGGTCGACCACCGAGCGCGGTTCCCGGAGGGTCAGCACCGTCGGCACGAGGTTGACGAGTTTGACGCCCAGCGGAATCCCGACGACCGTCGCGTTCAACAGCCACGCGACGTTGACGACCACCGGCGTCAGCCACCAGCCGACCAGGACGAACCAGAGCGCGCGGACGAGCAGCGACCGCTGTGCCATGACCGGGGTAGGGCCCCGGACCGGAGAAGCCTTCCGGCCGGCTTGGCAGGTCCATAAGGCCGGCTACGCGGCCCATAATAATCGGTCCGCGAGGTCAACGACGACTGCATGAACCGGACGCTACCGACGCTCGCGCTCGTCCTCGCCGTCCTGCTCGCGGGCTGTGCCGGCCTCTCGGGGAGCGGTCCCGGCGGGTCGACTCCCGCGCCGACCTCGACGACGCCCGCACCGACCACGACGACGACCACGACGGCCACGACGCCCGCACCGCCGACGACGACCACCGCGCCGCCGACTTCTACGGCGTCGCCGACGACGACCACGCCGACGGCGACCACGACGACCGAGGCGTGGACGCCGCCCGAACCGCCGAACAAGCCCATGGAGGGCAAGTACGACGACGACAACCGCACGCGGATGCACAGCGGGCGGTTCATCCACCGGGAGGCGGCACCGAGCGGTGACGGCTACACGAACTTCGACGTCGAAGTCCACGCCGACACCCGGATGGAGAACGTCGACCCGCCCGAACACGGCTCCGTCCGGGGCGAACCCTACTTCCTCGTCTACGTCGACGACACCCTCGTCACGCACACGCCAATCGTCGCGATGAAGAAGAACGGAACGTTCGCCATCCCGGTCGACGAACGTGCCCTCGACCGGTTCGACGGCGGCACCCACCAGGTCCACGTCTACCTGATGGACGAGGACTCCGAGTACGACGACATGTACGGCATCTGGAAGGACCGGATTCGGATCGCGGACTCGTGAGAGCTCCCCGGGACCGCAACCGATAACCCCCGCTCCCGACTACGACCGGCCGATGACAGTCATCGGCGTCGTCGGCCTGCCGGGGAGCGGGAAGAGCGAGGCGGCGGCCGTCGCCGCGTCGGCCGGCGTTCCGGTGGTCACGATGGGCGACGTGATCCGCGAGGAGACCCGTCGGCGGGGCCTCGACCCGGCGGAGGACCACGGGGCGGTCGCGACGGCCCTCCGCGAGGAGGAGGGCGAGGCGGCCATCGCGGCGCGGACGCTCCCCCACATCGAGGACGCCCTGGCGGAGAGCGACGTCGTCCTCGTCGACGGCATCCGCTCGGACGTGGAGGTCGACCGGTTCGAGGCGGCCTACGGCGACTCGTTCGTCCTCGTCTCCGTCGAGGCGCCCTTCGCGGTGCGCGCCGAGCGACTCGACCTCCGGGGCCGGGACAAGAGCGCCGCGGAGGGCGGCGAGTCGCTCGCGGACCGCGACGAGCGAGAACTGGGCTTCGGCATGGGGGTGGCGATGGACCGGGCGGACGTCGTCCTCGAGAACGTCGACTCGCTGGCGGCGTTCCGGGCACGGGTCAGGGAGGTCCTCGCGGATGCCGGCGCGGACGTGGAGGTGGAGGCGGATGGCTGAGGACCGCGTCTATCGCATCGACGTCCGCGTCACCGCGCCGGTCAACGACACCGAGGTGGCCGACCGGGTGGTCCGCGCGGTCGAGGCCATCTTCCCCGAGGCGGAGACCGAACTGACCGACGGCCGCGTCGTGGCGACGGGGCACGCCATGGACGCGTTCGCGGAGCGACTCCGCGACCAGGAGATTCTCGCCACGGCCCGGTCGGTCCTCCTCGACCGTCGACGGGGGGACCGCCTCGCCTTCGAGTTGAAGAAACAGCCCGCCTTCGAGGGCGTCGTCAACTTCTCCGTGGGCAACCCCGACGAACTGGGCGACATCCACGTCGAGGTGACCGTCCACGACCCCGACGTCGAGGCGTTCGTGGACGTCCTCGCGCCCCAGGGCGACGGGGACGACCGGCCGAACGCCTAGACGCGACTGCCGACGCCGGCGAGTCTGCTCCCCGCCCAGACGGTCACGAACAGCGCGACGAACAGCACCCCCAGAGCCACGAGCACCTGCGTCGGCGCGAGCACGGGACCCCCGAGGAACGGCCCGCGGACGATGAGATAGCCCGTCGCGAGGAGACTGGCGGCGCCGACCGCGGTCACCGTCCCGAAGAACGCCGTGGTCGGCCGCATATCGTTTCGTCGGGGTCGGAAGAGCATAAAACTGCGTCGGGCGGGCGTCAGACCCCTCTCGTCGCCCGGGCGGTCCCAGCCGCGAGTGTGGCGGCGAGGGCCACCCCGGCGGCGCTGGCGGCGAGCAGCGCCCCGAAGGCGAGTTGGAATCCCCACGTCGACGCGACGAGGCCGACGGCCGCTGGCGAGAGGGCGCCCGCGGCCATGATGGCAGTCCGGGCGACGCCGAGCGTCCCGCCCGCGACGTCGCCCGGCGCCGCCGCGACGAGGTAGGCCCCGCGAACCGGTCGGAACCCGTGGTTTCCGGCGCCGACGGCGGCGACCGCCGCCGCGGCGACGACGGGCCCGTCCGCCACCAGCAACCCGGCCAGCCCCGCCGTCGCGAGGCCGACCAGCGCCACCGTCACCGGGAGCGCCCCGAGGCGGTCGGCGGCGTCGCCGGTCACCGGTTGCACGAGGCTCACGAGGAAGAGACCGCCGTAGAGGAGCCCCGCCGTGGACGCGTCGAGGCCGACGCGCGCGGTCAGGTAGAGAGGCAGGAAGGCCACCACCCCGTTGTAGGCCACCGACAGGAGGACGGTCACCCCGACGAACCCCGCCAGCCGTCGGTCGGCGAACGCCGAAGCGTAGCGGCTGACGCCGCCGCCGGCAGCGCCCGCGCCCTTCGAAGGCCGCGCGGGGAGGCGGGCGGACACCCGCCAGACGAACAGCACCGCGGCGACGACGCCGGCGGCCGCCGCCGCGACGAACAGCGCGCGCCAGGAGAGCCACGGTCGGGCGAGCAACCCGACGACCGCCACCGGGGCGACGGCGCCTCCCATCGCCCCCGCGGTGTCGAAGGCGCCGAGCGCCCGGCCGGTGCGGGCGTCGTACACCCGGGGGAGTAGCGTCACCGCGACCGTCTTGTGGACGCCCGTGCCCGCCCCGACGAGCACCATCGCGGCGACCAGCGCGGGGAACCCACCCGCCGCCGCGACGAGGAGCGCGGCGGCGCTCGCGACGAGAGCGCCGGCGGCGACGACCCGGACCGGTCCGAACCGGTCCGCGAGGACGCCCGCCGGGAACTGCATCGCCGCGTAACAGAGCATCATCACGGAGAAGGCCGCGCCGAGGGTCGCGGTGCTCGCACCGAAGGTCCGCCCGAACGTCGCGAACAGCGGCGGCACGGCGTACCGCAGTAGTTTCGCGAGAAACCAGATGGCGGCGGTGAGCGCCAGCGCGTCGTACCGGCCGACCCGTGTCACGGTACTGGGGGTCCGACCGCCCCCGGTATCAACCTACCCGAAGGGACCGCCGCCCATGCCGCCCATGCCGCCGGGCCCGCCGCCCTCCTGCATCTTCTTCATCATCCGCTCCATGTCGCCCGAGCCCATGTTCTGGAACTGCTTGAGCGTCCGCGCCATCATCCGGTGCTGTTCGAGGAGTTCCCGCACCGTCTCCTCGGACTGGCCGGAGCCGCGCGCGATTCGCCGGACCTGCGAGGCGCCGATGGCGCGCGGGTGCTCCATCTCCGCGTCGGTCATCGAGTCCATGACCACCTCGAAGTCGCGCATCCGCTCCTGGGTGACGTCCATCGCGTCGTCGGGCAACTGGTCCATCAGCCCGCCGCCAATCCCCGGGATCATGTCCATCACCTGGCTGAGCGGCCCCATCTTGTTCATCGCGCTCATCTGCTTGCGCATGTCCGTCAGGGTGAACTCCCCCTCCAGCATGTCCTCGGGGTCCCAGTCCTCGTCCTCCTCCTGGGCCTCCTGCATCGCGCGCTCGACCCGCTCGGTGAGCTGCTTGAGGTCCCCCATGCCGAGGAGCCGGGAGATGAACCCCGAGGGCTCGAAGCGCTCGATGTCCTGGACCGTCTCGCCGGTGCCGAGGAAGGCGATGGTCGATTCCGTCTCGTTGACGGCGGTCAGCGCGCCGCCGCCCTTCGCGGTGCCGTCGAGTTTCGTGATGACGACGCCGTCGATGCCGATGGCCTCCTCGAAGCGCTGGGCCTGCTCTCTGGCGCCCTGTCCGATGGCCGCGTCGAGGACGAGCAGTCGCCGGTCCGGATCGACCGCGCCGTCGATCTCCTCGATCTCCTCGATGAGGTCGTCCTCGAGGGCGTGTCGGCCCGCGGTGTCGACGATGTGGACCTCGGCGTCGGCGGTGGCTTCGAGGCCCGCCCGAGCGATCTCGACGGGGTCCTCGGCGTCCGGGTCGCCGTAGAACTCGACCTCGGCGCGCTCGCACATCTGCTTGGCCTGGTCGTACGCCCCCGGGCGGAAGGTGTCGGTCTGGATGACGGCCGGTCGGAGCCCCTTCTTCGAGAACCACCACGCCATCTTCGCGGCCGACGTCGTCTTCCCCGACCCCTGGAGCCCGGCGAGGAGGATGGTCTGGGACTCGAGGGGCAACTCGGTGGAGTCGCCGACCAGGTCGACCAGCTCCTCGTAGACGATGCGCAGGACGTGGTCGCGCGCGCTCGTGCCCGCCGGCGGCTCCTCCTCGAGGGACCGCTCCCGGATGCCGTCGGAGAGGTCCATCACCAGCGACACGTCCACGTCGGCCTGCAGGAGCGAGCGCTGGATGTCCTTGACAACCTCGTCGACGTCCTCTTCGCTGATGCGGGACTTCCCCCGGAGCGAGTCGAGTGTGCCCCGCAGGGACTTCCCGAGGTCGTCCAGTACCATTATTGGGTCCGGGTAGGCGACCATCCCCTAAAACACCGTTGCCCGCCGACAGCCATTTTCCCCCGGCCGTCCTCCATCGGCTATGGCCGACGGGCACGAGACGGTCTACGCCACGCGCGGGCTGGTGGAGACGCTGCTCCGGATGGCCGCCGACGCGGCGCCCCGGGAACTGTCCGTGGCGCTCGCCACCTCGCCGGCCGCACGCCTCCAGGGCGAGACGGCGCTCCCGCCGGCGACGCCGGTGTTCACCGACTTCTACCTCCCGGGCGCCGGCGACGCCATCCGGCAGGTGTTCGGCATGGACCTCAGCGTCCCCGCCGGGCAGACCCGCGGGCGCTTCGTCTCCCACCCGGACGGCCGGCTCGACGTCTCGATGACCGACGACGTCGCCGCCCGCGTCCTCGTCGCGACGCCGCCGTGGACCGTCGACGCCGTCGCGGCCTACGACCGCCGGAACCGGGCGCTCGGCCTCGAACTCGTCGACGCAGAACCGCCAGTCGAGGACGTCCCCTGAGGGGAGTCACTCGCCGAGGAGGTCCGCGACCAGCGACTCGGGGTCGAACGGCCGCAGGTCCTCGTAGCCCTGCCCGGTGCCGAGAAAGAGGATGGGCTTGCCCGTGACGTGGGCGATGGAGATGGCCGCGCCGCCGTCGGCGTCGGCGTCGGCCTTCGTGAGGATGGAACCGTCTATCTCAGCGGCGTCGTCGAACTCGCGGGCACGGTTGACCGCGTCCTGTCCGGCGACGGCCTCGTCGACGAAGACGGTCAGGTCCGGGTCGACGACGCGGTGGATCTTCGCGAGTTGCTCCATCAGGTCGTTGGAGGTGTGCAGGCGGCCGGCGGTGTCACCGAGGACGACGTCCACGTCGTTGGCCTCGGCGTACTCGACGGCGTCGTAGATGACCGCCGCCGGGTCGCCGCCCTGCTCGTGGGCGATGAGTTTCGTGTCCAGGCGCTTGGCGTGCTCGCGCAGTTGCTCGTTGGCGCCCGCGCGGTAGGTGTCGCCGTTCGCCAGCACCGCGGAGTAGCCCTGCGTCTCGAGGCGGCGGGCGAGCTTCGCGATGGTGGTGGTCTTGCCCACGCCGTTGACGCCGGTGAAGACGACGACGACCGGTTTCTCGGCCGCGGCGACGCGCTCGTCGAAGTCGAACCGCCCGACGCTCATCACCTCGACCAGCGCGTCGTGGAGGGCCTCCTCGACGATGCCGCCGGTCGAGGCGAACTGCGAGCGCTTCGTCCCGACGAGTCGCTCGCGCACCTGGTCGAGTATCTCCTCGGCGACGCTCATCTCCACGTCGCTCTCCAGGAGCGCGAACTCCAGGTCGCGGAGCGGTCCCTCGAGGTCCTCTTCGTCGATGTAGGTCTTGCCGGTCGCGAGCGCCCTCGCGCGGTCCCGCAGGCCCGGCGACTCCTCGCCGTCTGCCTCGGGCTCGCCGTCGCCCTCCGCGACCGTCGCATCGCCGGCCTCGGGGTCTGCCTCCGCGGCCGCCTGCTCGCCTGCCTCGGGGTCCGCCTCCGCGGCCGCCTGTTCACCTGCCTCGGGGTCCGCCTCCGCGGCCGCCTGTTCGCCTGCCTCGGCTGTGGCGTCCGGTTCGGCCGTCTCCTCGACGTCCTCTCGGAACCGGCCGAGCTTCTTCTTCAGCCCGTCGAACATGGCCTCACTCGCCGCCGAGGTCCGGGCCGCCCTGCTGTTGCTGGAGCTGCTGGACCATCTGCTGCTGGGCCTGCTGGGCCTGCTGTTCGAGCTGGTCGGCCTCGGACTCGAGTTCCGAGAGCTCCTCGCGGACCGACTCGATGCGGTCGTCGATGGTGTCCTTGCGGTGCTCGAGCGTCTCGATGGCGTCGTCGCGGTCGCGTTCGGCGGCGTAGCCGGCGCCCAGTCCCACGACGACCTCCTCGATGTCCCCGACCTCGGCCGGCACGTAGGCGCCGCCGCCGATGGGGACCTTGACCTCGTCGCCGCTCTCGAGTTCGTCCAGCCCCTCGATGGCCTCGTCGATGTCGCCCTTCTCGTTCTGGAGCTGCTGTATGGTCGCCTGGAGCTGGTCCTGCTCCTCCTCGATGGCCTGCAGTTGCTCGGAGAGTTCCTGGAGCTGCTGTCGGCCGCCACCTGGTTGGCTCATACAGGAAGACGCGCACCGAGCGGGAAGTATCTTTTCTCCTCGCCGGACCGGCGCTAGTCGATGTAGCCGAGGGCGTCCTCGATGCGGCCGAGTTCCGGCCCGGTCGTCTCCCCGCCGACCACGTAGCCGTCGTCGTTCGCCACCAGCCCCGACCCGACCAGGGGACCGCCGTAGTTGATGGTGCCGACGTCGGCCGGGACGCCGAGGGCCTCCTCGACGGCGTCGAGTTCGTCGTCCGTGGCCTTCGGGTGGCAGAGCACGCCACGGTTGTTCGCGACGGCGGCGGTCCCGACGGTCTGGACGCCGCCGAGTTGCCCCCGGGTGACGGACACGTCGAGGGTCTCCCGGACCGCCTGGACCGCGGCCCGCGAGAGGTCGGGGTGGACGTACGCGCCGCGGTCGTTCGCGAGGACGACGTTCCCGGCGGCGTTGATGCGTCCCGGGAGGGACGCCACGCGCAGGTCGGTGGCCTCCGCGATGGCGGTCCGCTCCCGGTCGGTGACGCGGCCGCTGACGAGGATGCCGTTCTCGTTGCCGACGGCCAGCGACCCCACTGTCGAGGACCCGCCGACCGTCGCGGGGACGGCGGGCACCGCCAGTTCCTCGGCGACGGCCTCGCGGAGGTCGTCGTCCAGGTCGGGCCTGAGCAGGACACAGTCCGGCGTGGCGCGGGCGAACACGCCCACGTACGGGGATCCGGAGAAGGCGACGCGGAGCACGCGCGCGCTACTCGGCGTGTTCGGCCTCGACGACCGCCTCGCCCTCCTCCTCGAAGCGGGCGGCCCGCACGCGGAGCTTGCTCGGCGGCTTCGAGCGTCCCCGCGCCCAGACGGCCTCGTTGATGGACGGGTCGAGGCGGACGGCGTCGCCGGAGACGTTGAAGTGCTGGGCGAGGTGTTCGCGCACCAGCGCCATCGCCTTGTCCGCGCGCTCGTGTTTCGCCTCCCGCGTCGCCTCGCGGAGGGGGACTGTCATGATGCGCTCCTCGAAGTCACTCGCGCTCATGGGTCACTCGTCGGTGTCGCTCCGGCGCCAGTTGCGCCGCTTGGGGTTGCGCTGGACCTCGCGACCGGTCTTCATGATGACCCACGGCGGGACCCGACTGTTCTGGCGCTCGAGCTTGGCGAGGCGCTTCTTCTTGGCCTTCGACTTCTTGCCCATAGTAGGGCTCTGTTCCCCCGCCGCGAATAAAATCCTGTCCTTCTGCGTCCGCACCCCGCCCGTGACCCGCGGTATTCGCCCCCGGCATTAATGCGCCGGCGCCCGCAGGTGACGCCATGCGGGTCGGAACGGACCTCGGTGGGCAGGTCGCCCTCGTCGCCGGTGGGGGGTCGGGCCTCGGCCGCGCCGCCGTGCAGGCCCTCGCCGCGGCCGGCGCAGCCGTCGTCGTCGCGGACGTCGACGCCACGGCCGGCACCGCGGCGGCCGAGTACGTCGCGTCGGCTGGCGCCGACGCCATCTTCGTCGAGACGGACGTGACCGACGGCGACGACGTCGCGGCGGCGGTCGGGGAAGCCGTGGACGTGTTCGGCCGCCTCGACGTCGCGGTCAACGACGCCACCGCGCCGGCGGCGGATCGCCCTCTCGACGAGTGGGACGCGGCGGCGTGGACGCGCCAGGTCGACGCGTCGCTCGGCGGCGTCGCGCGCTGCATGCACCACGAACTCCGGCAGATGCGCGCCCAGGACGGCCCCGCCGCGGTGGTGAACGTCGCCACCGTCCTCGGCAAGGCGGGGCTGGCGGGGGCGTCGGCCCTCGTGGCGGCCCAGCACGGCGTCGTCGGCCTGACGCGGGCGGCGGCCCTGGAGCACGCCGCCGCGGACGTCCGGGTGAACGCGGTCTGTGCCGGCTTCGTCGACCCGCTCCCCGGGGACGACGGACCCGACGGTGACGCGACCGACGGCGACCGCGCGGCGACGGCCCGGCGCCACCCGATGGGTCGATTGGCGCGGGCGGACGAGGTGGCGGAGGCGGTGGCGTGGCTGGCGAGCGAGCGAGCGTCCTTCGTCACGGGCGAGGCCATCGACGTGGACGGCGGCTACCTCGCCCGCTAGAGGTCGACGGCCAGGACCGTCTCGTAGACCGGCCCGGCGTCGGTCAGCGTGCTCTCGGTCAGGCGGACCTCCGTCACCCGCTGGGTGCCGACCGTCGGGTCCCGGTCCGCGACGCCCCGCTGGACGAGTTCCTTCCCGCCGGCGTGGCGCATCCGCGCGAGCGTGACGTGGGGCGTGAACGCGTGGTCCTCCGGGGCGAACCCGAGGGCGGTCGTCCGCTCTTCGAGGGCCGCGTGGAGGCGCGTCAGCTCCTCGCCTCCCTCGCGCACCCCCAGCCAGAGCACGCGGATGTACTCGGGGTCGGGGAAGACGCCGAGGCCGCCGTAGGTCGCCTGGAAGGGGCCGACGCCGGCGTCGGCGACGGCCCCGCGCACCGCGTCCTCGACGGCCGGGAGGCGGTCGCGGTCGACCTCGCCGAGGAACTTCAGCGTGACGTGGGCCCGCTCGGGGTCGGTGAAGTCGAGCCCCGACGCGTCCGCGAACGACTCCTGGACCGCACGCACCGACTCGGCCAGCGACGCGGGGAGGTCGACGCTCACGAACAGTCGCATACCCGCCGTTTCGGGTGCGACGCGCTTAACTCCGGCCCACCCCAAACCGGTGGCATGACCGACGACCCCGACCGAGACGGGGACCGTGGCCGCGACCCGGCGGACCACCGATTCTCGACCGGCCGGGGGTTCGACGCCCCCTACGAGGGCTTCGACCTCGACCCCCCGACGCTGGACGTGGACGACCCCTCCACGGTCGACCCCGTGGACTCGCACGCCCTCGCGGACGTCCTCGACGAGCGCCACCTCGCCGGCGAGGACGTCGACGCCGACGAACTCGTGGAGGTCGGCCTCAACTACATGGGCATCAACCGCCACGAGCAGGCGACCGAGGCCTTCGAGCGGGCGGCCAGGTTCGCCGAGGAGACGACGACCGAGCAGGAGGCCTGGGTGAACAAGGGCGTCGCCCACGCGGAACTCGAGGAGTGGGACGCGGCCATCAGCGCCCACCGCGAGGCACTCCACGTCGACGAGGACGGCGAGTTCGCCGCCGACGCGCACACGAATCTCGCGTACGCGCTCTGGGAGTTCGGCGAGACGGAGGAGGCCTTCCACCACGCCGAGGTGGCCGTCCGGACCGACCAGCGCCTCCCGCAGGCCTGGTACAACCTCGGCTTCCTCGAGAACGAGCAGAACCGCCCGGAGCAGGCCGCCGACGCCCTCGACAACGCCATCCGCCTGGGCTTCCGGTCGGCGGATGTCTACGAGGAGAAGGCCCGCGCGCTGGAGGCACTGGGTCGCGAGGCGGCCGCCGAGGACGCGCGGGAGCAGGCCGAGACCCTCCGGGAGCGGGCCGAGGAAGACCTGGTGCGATGATCCTCACGGAGCGCGAGACGCGGCAGGGCCTCCTCGTCACGGTCTGTGACGACGGCATCGTCGGGGAGACGTTCGAGAACGGCGCGGTGTCGCTCACGGTCACCGAGGAGTTCTACGGCGGCGACGCCGTCGACGAGGAGGACGTGGTGGACTCGCTGGCCCGCGCGAGCGTCGCCAACATCGTCGGCACGGACGCCGTCTCCCTGGCGGTCGACGCCGGCTTCGTCGCGGAGGAGAACGTCCTCGACGTCGGCGCGACCCGCCACGCCCAGTTCCTGGTGATGTAGGCACCTCGGGCCGGCGCCGTCACCGAGTCCGGCCCGATTTAGGTAGACCGAAGAACACTACTTCGTCGGCCCCGTCAGGCCAGGTAATGGGAGTACAGGACACCGAGCCGCTCGACGTCGAGTCGATACGGGCCGACTTCCCCATCCTCGACCGGCGGGTGGGCGGCGACCCGCACGCGCCCGGCGAGGGGTCCGGAGACGGCCAGCCCCTCGTCTACCTCGACAACGCCGCGACCAGTCAGACGCCCCGGCAGGTGGTCGAGGCCATCACCGACTACTACTACGGCTACAACGCCAACGTCCACCGTGGCATCCACCACCTGAGCCAGGAGGCCTCCGTCGCCTACGAGGAGGCCCACGACCGCCTCGCCGCGTTCGTCGGGGCCGAAGGGCGCGAGGAGATGGTGTTCACGAAGAACACCACCGAGTCGACCAACCTCGTCGCCTACGCGTGGGGGCTGAACGAACTCGGCCCCGGCGACGAGGTGGTGCTCACCCAGATGGAGCACCACTCCTCGCTGGTCACGTGGCAACAGATCGCCAAGCGGACCGGCGCGACGGTGAACTACGTCCCGGTGACCGAGGCGGGCTACCTCGACATGGAGGCGGCCGCCGAGATGATCACCGACGACACGGCGCTGGTGTCGGTCGTCCACGCCTCGAACACCCTGGGGACGGTCAATCCGGTCGCCGACCTCGCGGACCTGGCCCACGACCACGGCGCCCTCGTCTTCGTCGACGGCGCGCAGGCCGCGCCGAACCGCCCCGTCGACGTCCAGGCCATCGACGCCGACTTCTACGCCTTCTCCGGCCACAAGATGCTGGGCCCGACCGGCATCGGCTGTCTGTACGGCAAGCGCCACCTCCTCGAGGAGATGGACCCGTACCTCTACGGCGGCGAGATGATCTCGTCGGTCACCTACGATGACGCGACCTGGGCCGACCTGCCCTGGAAGTTCGAGGCGGGCACGCCGGTCATCGCGCAGGGCATCGCGCTGGCGCGGGCCGCCGACTACCTCGACGACGTGGGCCTCGAGCGCATCCAGCGCCACGAGGAGCGCCTCGCGACCTACGCCTACGACCGCCTGTCGGCCGTCGACGGGGTCGAGATATACGGGCCGCCCGGCGACGACCGGAGCGGCCTCGTCGCCTTCAACGTCGCGGACGTCCACGCTCACGACCTCTCCTCCATCCTCAACGACTACGCCGTGGCCATCCGGGCCGGCGACCACTGCACCCAGCCCCTGCACGACACGCTACAGATTACGGCGTCGGCGCGCGCCTCGTTCTACCTCTACAACACGACCGACGAGATCGACGTCCTCGTCGAGGGCGTCGAGCGCGCCGCCGAAATCTTCGCCTAGCCCGGCACCCTTTTGGGGCCGACGGCCCTAGCCGTCCCCGATGAGCATGGGCTCGGACATGTACCGGCAGCAGATTCTGGACCACTACCGGAACCCCCGCAACTACGGGGGGCTGTCGGACCCGACGTTCACCCACGTCGGCCACAACACGTCCTGCGGCGACGAGATAGAGTTCGACGTCCGCCTGGCCGACGACGGCGAGACCATCGAGGCCGTCGCCTTCCGCGGGGACGGCTGTGCAATCTCGCAGGCCAGTGCCAGCCTCCTCTCACAGGAGTTGCCGGGCATGACACTCAGTGAGGTCGAGGCGATGGACCGCGACGACGTCCTCGCGTTGCTCGGCGTCGAGGTGACGCCGATGCGGATCAAGTGTGCGGTCCTCTCGGAGAAGGTCGTCCAGGACGGCGCGAAGATATTCGAGGGCGACCGCGAGGACGCGGCCACGACGACCGAGGAGGACTGACCTACTCCGCGTCGGCGTCGACCGCCCGGCCCAGGGCCCGGGCGATGGCGACGACGTAGCCCAGGCCGTACTGCACCTCGGGGTCGCGGGTGGCTTTCACCAGCCCCCACGGGCCGAGGCGCTCCGGGTCGGCGTCGGGGTCGCTCGCGTCGCCGACGGCCCCGAGCAGGGTCGCCAGCCCGCGGGCGGTGTCGCGGTCGGCGGCCTCGTCGGCCACCTCGCCGAGACTGCCGCCGGCCCGGGCGAGGGTCACGACCATCTCGTCGTCGAGCGCAGACGTCGCCAGCGACGCGGCGTTCGCGAGTTCCACCAGGTCGTCCAGCGTGCCGGTCCGCTGTAACTCGACCATGGTCTCCAGCGCCGCCGTCAGGTCCTCGCCGTTCTCTCCGACGGACTCGGCCAGGCGGACCGTCTCCGCCGTCGCGAGGCCGTCACCGGCCGCCGCGAGGGTGCCGGCGGTGCCGGAGAGCTCCGTGACCATCTCGTCGTCCATCGCGTCGAGGCCGAGTTCGAGGACGTCGAGCAGGTCGTTGACCGCGCCGAGGCGGCCGACGAACTGCGCGACCTCCTCCGGGTTCTCCTCGATGGCCGCGGCGAGCGCGGACTCCTCGATGGCGTCGAGGTCGGCGTCGCTCATGGCTCAGAGGAGCCCCCGGGCGGTGAGCCAGTAGGACTCGTTGTAGGCCAGTTTCGCCCAGTGGAGCGTCTTGGATGGTTCGCGCACCACAGGCGTGTCGCCGTAGCCGAACTCGACGAAGGTGGCCTCGTCCATGCCGCTCTCGACGAAGCAGATGGTCTTGCCGTCGTAGGTGGCGGTCGGGACCTGGCCGCGGACGCGGCTGGCGAGGCGGTCGGCGACGACGCCCGCCTCGTAGTGGGCGACGCTCCCGGCCTTGCTCGTCGGCACGTCGGCGGCGTCGCCGATGGCGTAGACGTCTTCGAGGTCGGTCGCCTCCAGCGTGTTCCTGTCCACGGGGATCCAGCCGTCCTCGCCCATGCCGCTCTCGGTGACGAGCGCCGACCCCGTGTGGGGCGGGATGGCGACCAGCAGGTCGTAGTCGATCTCCTCGCCCTCCATGGTCTCCAGCACCTGGGCCTCCGGGTCGACCGCCTCGGGGTTCGTGAACGTCAGCAACTCGATGTCGCGCTCCGCGAACTCCTCGGTGGCCCAGTCCGCGATGGTCTGGATGCCGTGGGCGCGCTGGATGGGGTAGGTGTACGTGATGTCCACCTCGTCGCGCAGTCCGCGCTCGCGGAACCAGGCGTCCGCCATGAGGACGAACTCGACCGGTGCCGCCGGGCACATGTGCGGGACGCCGATGACGCTCAACACGAGGTGGCCCCCGGTGAACTCCGCGAGGGCGTCCCGGAGGCGCTCGGCGCCCTCGGGCCCGTAGAAGTGGTGGCCGCCCTCGACGAGGCCGGGCACCTCCTCGGGCGCGAGGTCCGCACCCGTCGCCATCACGAGGTAGTCGTAGTCCATCGCGTCGCCGTCTTCGAACGAGAGCGTCTTCGCGTCGGCGTCGACCGCCGTGACGCGCCCGATTTCGATGTCGACACGCGAGTCGACGAGGTCGCGGAGTGGCCGCCGCGAGTCCTCCAGGGTCCGCTTCCCGAAGGCCACGTAGAGGTAGACCGGCTTGTAGACGTGGTCGGGGCCGTCGTTGATCAGGACGACCTCGACCTCGTCGTCGTCGAGTTCCGGTCCGAGTTTGTCGGCCAGGCGATTCGCGAGGACCGTCCCCCCGGTGCCGCCACCGACGATGGCGATGCGGGTCATGCCTTCTGGACGTAGATGCTCCAGTAGTCCTCGTCCTCGTGTTCGACGACGTCGAGCAGTTCGTGGCCGGCCTTCTCGACCCACTCGGGCACGTCGTGGCTCGAGGAACTGTCCGTGGTCAGGAGTTCGAAGACGGTGCCCTCGTCGGCCGTCTTGACCTTGCCGATGAGGTCCATCAGGGGGCCGGGGCAGGTTGCGCCGCGCGAGTCGATCGTGACGTCGGGTTGGATAGATTCACTCATGTGTATCAGCTCAGACGAACAGCACGCTCTTGTCTTCGGCCATGCTCAGGAACCCGGAGACGCCGAGGACGTCGTCGAAGATGTCGACGTAGTCCTCGAGGTCCTTGCCCAGGAGGTCCATCGACAGTTCACAGGCGTACAGCGACATCGGGCCGATCTCCCTGGCCTGCCCGATGGACGTCGTGAACAGTGGGACCTCGGCGTCGGGATTCGACAGCATCGCTTCGCCGACGGCGCCCATCTCGAACTCGCCGGCTTCGACGGTCTCCTTGTCGAAGGCCTCGAGGCCGTCCATCGTGGCGAAGACGTCGACGGGGATGTCCGACGCGGCGGCGACGGCCGCGATGTTCGCCACGGCCTGGAGCCGCTCCAACTCACCTGACGCGAGCACGATTGCATAGCCAGTCATTGTCGTCTCACGGGTCAAGATAGGGGCTGGTCGGTAAAAATGATTGTACGCCAATTCCAAGAGCGTGAGAAAGCGGTCGGTCCGCGGACCCCGCGGTAGACGGACGCATCGACATGACGAAAAATCGTGTACGAATGCGCAGTCCACGAACGATCCGCGGCGTCGATCCCGCGGCAGAGTCAGCCGGCCGGCCGGCGGTCGTTCGCGATATTGACACCACCGCGCGAAGCCGCTACTCGGGCTTCAGGCCGCCGTCCTGGACCCGCATGACCGCCTCCCCGTCCGCGAGGTTCGGCGCGTCGACGAGGCGCACGATGCGCTTGTCGTTCTTGGACTTGCGGAGGTACATCCGGAAGGTGGACGTGTGCCCGAGGATGTTCCCGCCGATGGGCTGGGTGGGGTCCCCGAAGAAGGAGTCGGGGTTCGAGGCCACCTGGTTGGTCACGAGGACCGCGGTGTTGTGCAGGTCGCCGATGCGCATCAGGTCGTGGAGGTGCTTGTTGAGCTTCTGCTGGCGCTCGGCGAGTTCGCCCCGGCCGACGTACTCGGCGCGGAAGTGAGCGGTCAGCGAGTCGACACAGAGCAGGCGGACGGGGAACTCCGCTTCCTGGGAGTCGGCGGCGAGTTCCTTGGCCTTCTCCGCGAGGAGTATCTGGTGGTTGGAGTTGAACGCCTTGGCGACGTGGATCTTGTCGAGCATCGACTCCACGAGGGCGTCAAGCGCCGCCTCGTCGTCGGCGTCGCCCTCGACGCCGTGGAGGGCCATCGTGTCGGCGATGACCGCCTCGTCGAGGCCGCGCACCATGTCGTCGATGCGCTCCGGGCGGAACGTGTCCTCGCTGTCCACGAAGATGGCGCTGCCCGCGAGGCCGCCGTGCTCGGTGGGGAGCTGGACGTTGACCGAGAGCTGGTGGGTGACCTGGGACTTGCCCGCGCCGAACTCGCCGTAGACCTCCGTGATGGACTGGGTCTCGACGCCGCCGCCGAGCAGGTCGTCAACCTCGGGGACGCCCCAGGAGAGCTTCCCGATCTGCTCGCGGCGCTCCAGCACCGCGGCGCCGGTCTCGAAGCCGCCGACGTCGGCCGCCTCGCGCGCGCCCTGGATGATGTCCGCCGCGGTGGACTCGCCCACGTCGGCCGTGTTGCTCAACTCGCCCGGACTCGCCACCGCGAGGCTCTGGTAGGAGTCGAACCCCGCGTCGCGCAACTTCTCTGCCGTCGCCGGTCCGACGCCCGGCAGTTCCTGAAGGTCGGAGTCTGCTGCCATCGATCCGTGGTTCTGCCCCACCGACCATAAAGCCTCGTAAACAGGTGGGTGGAAGTGAAACTGGGCGCCCCCACGTCTCGGAGTGGCGCGTCTTCCCACAAGAACCGCCGGCCGCGTCACCCGCGGCGGCTCACGACCACGGGTGGCCGTCGGGCCGGTCCGGCCAGAGCGGATACCAGTACGCCCTGTCGGCCTCGACGTCGAGTTCGCCGTCGAGGACCGACTCCAGTTTGAACTCGGTGGCGCCGTCCCGCTCTCGGTCCCCGTCCGGCGCGAACGGGTAGAACGCGCCCCGGCGGAACGAGTAGACCCAGTAGGCGCGGCGGCCGTCGCGGGCGCGCTCGAAGCCGAAGGCGGCGGCGAGCAGGCGGTTGCCGTACCCCCGCTCGACGAACGTGTCGGCGGCGAAGTGGACGCTCGTCACAAGGTCTTCGAAGTCGTCGTCGGCGAGGACGACCCACCGGTAGCCGTAGTCGTCATCGCGGGTGGCCGCGACGGTGCCCGTCTCTGCCTCGGCCGTCGCGAGGATGTCCTCGACGTCACGGACCGTGTCCGCGAAGTCGGTGCTGTCGACCGCGCCGAAGCACAGCGCCGCCTCCGCCAGCGGTTCAAAGTCCAGTTCCGCGGCCATCGTGACGTAGGCGGTCGAGAGCTGGAAGAGGTCGTCCGGGTCGGCGTCGCGGGCGGCGTCCCGCTCCGCGCGGGCGCCGAGGACGGTCCTGAGGCGGTCGAGCAGCCCCATCTACGCCCGCTCCAGCTCCCGCTCCAGCTCCCTGAGTCGCTCGACCCGCGCCTCGGTCGGCGGGTGGGTGGCGGCGATGCGCCCGAGGAAGCCGCGGTCGATGGGGATGACGAAGAAGGCGTTCATCTCGGCCTGCTCGCGCAAGTCCTCGCTGGGGACGCGGTCCATCTCTCCCGATATCCGCAGCAGCGCCGTGGCCAGCGCCCCGGGCTGGCCGGTGATGAGCGCCCCGCCCCGGTCGGCCGCGAACTCGCGGTAGCGCGAGAGCGCCCGCACCAGCAGGAAGGAGACGACCCACACCACCAGCGAGACGAGGATGGCGACGTAGACGGGCGCTTGATTGCGGTTACGACCCCCGCCGAACCACCACCCCCACCGGACGACGAGGAACGCCAGCGAGGAGAGAAAGGAGGCGACGGTCATCACCGCCACGTCGCGGTTCTTGACGTGTGCGAGTTCGTGGCCCAGCACTCCCGCCAGTTCGTCCTCGTCGAGCGTCGACAGGAGGCCGGTGGTCACGGCCACCGTCGCGTGCTCGCGGTTCCGCCCCGTCGCGAAGGCGTTCGGGACGCGGGTGTCCGCGACGGCCACGTCCGGCGTCGGGAGGTCGGCCTGCTGGCTCAGGCGCCGGACCGTCCCGTACAGTCGCGGGTACTCGGACTCCTCGACACGGCGGGCGCCCATCGAGTAGAGGGCGACGCGGTCGCTGAAGAAGTACTGGGCGACGAGGAAGACCCCCATCACGGCCACGACGGCGAACAGGTCCGTGAAGTAGGCCCACAGGGCGCCGACGAAGACGAGGTAGAGCGCGAACAGCAGGAACATCGTCAGCGCCATCCGGGCCCGGAGGCCCCAGTCTGGCGTCCACTGCATGCCCGACCCTCGGTCGGGCGCGGATTTAGGTGCGTCGCCGCCGCCCGACGCGGGTCGTCGGCCTTTTGCCCGCCGGCCACCTACGCCCGCCGATGAGCGAGACGCGGCAGTTCTGTCCCGAGTGCGGGGAGCCGGTCCCCGAGGACGCTCCCCGCGGGCAGGCGGGCACCCGCCGGGAGCGGTCGCTCTGTGACGCCTGCTACTTCGACCGCTTCGACCTGGCCGACGCGCCCGACCGCGTCGAGGTGCTGGTCTGCTCTGGGTGTGGCGCCGTCCGCCGCGGCGACCGCTGGACGGACGTGGGCGCCCGCGACTACACGGACGTCGCCGTGGACGCCGTCTCCGAGGAACTGGGCGTCCACGCCGACGCCACGGACGTCGAGTGGGGCGTCGAACCCGAGCAGGTCGACGCCACCACCGTCCGGATGCACTGCGAGTTCGCGGGCGTCGTCCGCGGGACGGCGCTCCGCGAGACGGCGACGGTCCCGGTCAAGCTATCGAAGGGGACCTGTGACCGCTGTGGCCGCATCGCCGGCGACGACTTCGCCGCCGTCGTCCAGGTCCGCGCCACCGACCGGACGCCGGAGAGCGAGGAGGTGGACCGCGCGCTCGACCTGGCGCAGTCCCACGTCGCCGAGAAGGAGGCCGCCGGCGACCGGAACGCCTACGTCACCGAGATCCAGCGGACCGACGACGGCGCGGACGTCAAACTCTCGACCACCGGGCTGGGCCGGAGCGTGGCGACCCGGATCCGCGAGGCCCTCGGCGGCGACCTCTCGGAGTCGCGCACCCTCGTCAGCGAGGACGAGGAGGGCAACCCCGTCTACCGGATGACCTACGCCGTCCACCTGCCGCCGTTCACGCCCGGGGACGTCGTCGACCCCGGTGACGGCGACGGGCCGGTGCTGGTCCGCTCGGCCCGCGGCAACCTCAAGGGCGTCCGCCTCGCGTCCGGCGACGCCTACGAGGCCAGCCACGAGGACGGCATCGCGCCCGACGCGGAGCGACTCGGCTCCCGGTCGGCGGCCGTCGAGACCACCGTCGTCGCCGTCGAGGACGACCACGCGGTCCAGGTGCTCGACCCCGAGACGTACGCCGCGACGACCGTCGCGCGGCCGGACTTCTTCGACCCCGACGCCGACACCGTGCCGGTGCTGAAGAGCGACGCGGGCTTACACCTCCTCCCCGAGGATGGCTGAGGCGGTCCGCGTCCCGAAACCGGAGGTAGAGGCGGCCATCGCGGCCCTGCGCGAGGCCGGGGTCTACGACGACACCCGGCGCGTCAGCGAACGCGACGCCGACACCGTCGCCGTGCCGGTCACCGGTCCCCCGCCCGCGGACTGTGACTACCTGCTCGTCGAGGGCGCCCCCGATCCGCGGGTCAGGGGCCTGGACGACCGCCTGCGGGAACGGGGGTTCTCCCCGGCCGAGGTGACGCGAGCCCCCGCCTCGTGGGCCGTGGTTGGCGACGTGGTGCTGGTCGCCTTCGGCGAGTGCGAGCGCCGGGCCGAGGTGGCCGACGCCATCCGCGAGTTGCAGGGCGCCGACACCGTCCTCGCCCGCGGGGGCATCGACGGTCCGCACCGCGAACCCGACGTCGAGGTGGTCGCCGGCAGCGGCGAGACGGAGACGGTCCACGTCGAGGACGGCACGAAGTACGCGCTGGACCTCGCCGAGGTGATGTTCTCGCCGGGCAACCAGCGCGAGCGTGTCCGGATGGGCGAGGTGGTCGCCCCGGGCGAGTCCGTCGCGGACCTGTTCGCCGGGGTCGGCTACTTCACGCTCCCGATGGCCCGCGCCGGCGCCGACGTCACCGCCGTCGAGCGCAACCCGGCCGCCTTCCGGTACCTCGTCGAGAACTGCGCTCTCAACGCCGTGACCGACCGCGTGACGCCCGTGCGCGCGGATTGCCGCGACGCGGCCGTCCCGGCCGCCGACCGGGTGGTGATGGGACACTACGACGCCCGCGAGTACCTCGACGTCGGCCTCGACGCGCTCGCGCCCGGCGGCACCGTCCACCTCCACGACGCGACGCCCGCCGATCGGCCCTTCGAGCGCCCCGTCGACCGTCTCCGCGAGGCTGCCGCGGCCCGCGACCGGGCGGTGACGGTGCGGGACCGCCGCGAGGTGAAGTCCTACAGCGCGGGCGTCGTCCACGTCGTGGTGGACGCTCGACTCGACTGACTGTCAGCTCACACAGACAGTCACGTAACCCCTCATTAACGGCAGACGTGAACGGGGTCGTCGACTGACGTCCCCGGGGAACGGGCTGCCTTTCGACGTTCACGATCCCGGATAAATCAGTCTCTAGCCAAGACCCGTCGGTGTGTACCAGCGGGTGGCATGCGGAGTACGGACGACACATCTGACGGGGGAACCGACACCATCCCAGACGGGGGGACGGGAACCGAGTTCGACTGGGTGACCGTCGAGGAACGGGACAGGCAGCGCGTCCCGTGGCGCGCGCTGTGGGTCCTCGCCGTGATGCTCGTGGCGGGCCTGCTCGCGTCCACGCTGGTACTCTCCGGTGGGGCGAACGCGCAGATCAGCGCGACCTTCTCGGCGAGCGACGTCTCCGTGACGGGTCACGCCGGGAAGCTGTCCAGCCTGACCGTGGGCCCGAACGTCTCGGTGTCCTATACCGGGCTCGAGTCCCCGGGCAACGACGTCGAGATGCGGGTCTACGTGAAGAACTCGTCGTCGTCCTCGTACACGCAGATCGCCTCGAAGACCGTCACGTCGTCGGGATACGCCGGCACGGTGAGCCACAACTTCTCGCAGACGTCGGTCCTGAACGCGGCGAACCTCGACGCGACCGACTTCCGGGCCACGGAGGGCCAGTCGACGTCCGTCGACGTCGACGTGAAGGCGAACGCGACCATCGTCGGCGCCGGACCGGGCGGGAGCGACGTGAACACGTCGACTCAGACGCGCACGTTCACCGTCACGGTCCACAACAAGCCCATCAGCACCGGCGTCGGGGGGAGTGCGAACACGAACGCGGCGGCGAAGGCACCGGCCTGATACCCATGTCGAGCCCGCCACCCACACCACGGCCGCGTCCACACCGGAGGTGGCCACCGTGATACAGGTCGGCTGCCGGGCGCCGACGTTCCGGCTCCCGGGGGACTCGCCCGTCGGCGCCTCCCGCTACCGCCTCACCGACCTGACCGCCGAGGGCTCGGTCCTGCTCGCCTTCCTGCCGCTCGGCCAGCGGCCGGACCGGGCGCTGCGGACGGCTCTCGACCTCTCGTGGCTCCAGTTCGACGCCGTGACGACCGCCGTCGTCGCGGACGCCGGGCGGCACGCCACACACCGGTTCGCGGCGGACCTCCCGCCGGGGGTTCCGATCCTCAGCGACGACCACCGACGCGTGGCCGCGGCGTACGGCGTCTCCGAGGACGCCGCGCTCGTCCTCGTCGACGACTCGCAGGTCGTCCAGCGGACGTGGGACCTCCAGGAGTCGACCGACGTCGACGTCGCCGCGGTCCGCGAGGCCGCCGCGGCGTCGGCGCCGAGACAGGTAGACCACACACACCCATGAACGACGACATCACCATCGACGACCCGCTAGCGACAGAAGAGACGACCACGGACGACGTCACCGTCGAGAAGACGGTGGGCAGCGTCGACGGCATCTCGCTCGTCACGCTGACGCTGACGACGGCGGCCGACGCACCGGCGTCGGTCCGCGTCGTCGACGCGATTCCCCCCGACGTCTCCGGGGACCGCGTCGGCCTCCCGCCGGAGAACCGCGACGCCTGGACCGTGACCGAGGACCGCCGCATCGCCTTCGAGGCGACGGTCGCGCCCGACGAGACGGTCAACGGGCGGTACGCACTCGACACGACCGACGAGGCCGAACTGGCGGCGCTGACGGGGCCGCCGACCGTCGAGGTCACGCCGGCGGTCGAGCCACCGACGCCCGCCGGGTCGTCGACCGCCGTCCCGGCCACGGAGTCCGCGTTCACGTTCCGCGGCAACGGCGCCGACGCGACCGTGGAGACCGACGGGGCCGGCGACGCCGACGTCGCGGCTCCCGACGCGGGGTCGGACGGCGACGCAGACGCAGACGCGGGGACGGCCGAGGACCCGCTCGCGGGCGTGGACGGGGAGGCCCCGACCGGGGACGACCCGTTCGGCGACCCGGGCACCGACGCCGAATCGGCCGAGGACCCGTTCGGCGGCGTGGACGCCTTCGACGGGTCGCCGTCGCCGGCCGACGAGTCGGCGGCGGACGCCGTGTCCGGCGACGTGGACGCCGGCGAGGAGAGCGTCGTCGATCGACTCGTCGACGAACTGGCGGACCGCGAACTCGACGACGCGGAGCGCGAAGTGCTCGCCGACCGTCTCCTGCCGGACCGCGAGGAGGGCGCGGACACCACCTCGGGGAGCGTGGAGGCCCGCCTGCGCTACGTCCAGAACACCGTCACGGACCTCGACGCCTACCGCGAGGCCCTCGAGGAGTTCCTCGACGACCGCGGGACCGCCCCGGACGTCGTGGCCGACCTGGAGGCGAGCCTCGACGAGGTCCGCGAGGACCTGGCGGACCTGGACGACTCGCTCGCCACGCTGGACGACCGCGTCGACGACGTGGCGAGTTCCGTCGCGGACGACCTGCGGGATGAACTGCACGACGTCCGGACGAGCGCCGCCCACGCCGAGGACGTGGCCCGCGTGGAGTCGGAACTCGAGGCCACGAGGACGGACCTCACGGACGAACTCGCGGCGCTCCGGGGGGACGTGGAGTCGCTCCGCGAGACGGTCGAGGCCAACCGCGCCGTCCGGCAGGCCCTCGAGGGCGCCGTGTCCGGCGACGACTGACCCGCCGCTCACTCGCTGTCCCAGACGTCGGCCATCGGACTGCGACGGCGTCGCCCACCGCCGGTCCCGGTTCCGCCCGTCGAGGACCGACCGCCACCGCCCGTCGAGGACCGACCGCCACCGCCCGTCGACGACGACTCCTCCGACTGCCGGGCGCGGCCCCCGCCGGTCGGGTCGGCGCTCGCGTCCACGCCCGCGAGCGCGGCCGCGGGGTCGACGGTCGGGAGGTCCGGTCGCGACATCGCGTCGACCTGCTCGGCGAACCACGGCGGCATCGCCGACCGGGCGCGGTCGAACAGGTCGAGGACGCTGGCGTCGCCGACGTAGGTCGCCCCGTGGTCGTCGGGCGAGCGGACCACCCGCCCGCAGGCCTGGATGACCGTCCGCAGCGCCGAACGGTAGTACCACCCCCACTGGCCGTCCGCGAGGCGACGGGCGACCCTGGAGTCCGAGGTGTTCGCGAACGGCGCCTTGCAGAGCAGTTGCCACCGGGCCAACTCGTCCGCGAGGTCGAGGGCCTCCTCCATCTTCACCGAGAGGAAGACCAGCGGGTCGTCGCTGTCCTTCCAGGCCTGGAGGGCGTCGTCGCGGGTCTCCCTGTCGTGCGCGACGACGCGGGCGCCCACGCCCATCCGGTCGAGGCGCTCGCGCAGCGCCCCCTGGATGCCGTAGGAGTGGGCGTGGACGATGCCCTTCTCGTCGGGGTGGGCGGCCATCACCCGGACGAGGGTGCTCGCGAGGTCCGGGAGGGTCTGCTCGCGGTGCTCGTAGGTCATCTTCCCGACGGTGACGTCGTAGAGCGGCCGGTTCGCGAGCGGGAAGGTGTGCTCGACGTCGACGAGGGCGACGCGCGCGGGGTCGAGGCCGACCGACCGGCAGAACGCCTCCTTCTCGAGGATGGTCGCGGAGAGCAGGCAGAACCGCTGCCCGCGGTCCCAGACGGTGTGGCGGAGGAACCGTGCGGGATTGAGCGGCTTGATGGATAGCGACCCGTCGTTGTGCTGGTCGAGGAGCCACGTCGTGGGACTCTCGGGGTCGCGCGCGTCCTCGACGAACCACTGCAACTCGGAGATGCGCTCCTGGAGGCGGTCCCGCCGCGCGGCCTCCGCGGGCGTGAGTTCGGCCTGGCGGACGAGGCGGTCCTTGGCCGTCCCGCACAGGTCGCACAATCCCTCGGCGAACCGGACCGCGCGCGGGAGGTCCTCGACGTCCGGCACCTCGACGTCGTCCCAGACCGGGACCGTCGACGGCCCCAACTCGATGGTCGCGTACATCTCCGCCCACTCCGCGAGGCCGTGGGCCTCGTCGACGACCACCACGTCCCGCGTCCCGAAGGCGTCGGACCCGGCCGTGCGCATGAAGTAGGCGAGCGTCATCGCCGCGTACCGCCGGTTCGAGGCGATGGCCCGGTCCGAGAAGTACGGGCACTTGTGCTCGACGGGGCAGTCGAAGCCGGTCTCGCGGGCACACCGGGCCCGGTCGACCGGCACGTCCCGCTCGCCCCGGAGGATGCAGGTGTAGTTCGACTTTCCCCTGACGACGGACAGGTCGTCCAGCAGGTCGTCGGCGGCCACGTCGTCGAGTTGGGAGACCTGCGGGGTCGTGTAGTAGGCGCCCGTCGGGTCGGCGGGGGCGGCCTCCTCGACGGTCCGGGCCGTCCCCATCACGGCCCGCGCGAGCAGGGACTTCCCCGACCCGGTCGGCGCGCGGACGAGAACGACCTCGTTGCCCGCCTCGAACGCGTCGCGGATGCGCTCGCAGGCGTCGCGTTGCGCGCCGCGGAAGGAGGGTGCGGGGAACTCCGCGAGGAGTCGCTCGGGGGTCACGTGTCCGTGGATGGCGCGGTTCCGTATTTAAATCACCGCTTGCGCGCCGGCGGGTTCTGGCCGCCGGGCGGCCGTCCGCTGCCGTCGGGTCAGACCGACCGCAGACGCTTTCGGTTCGCGCCGCCAACAGGGGCCCCTGCGTCGGCGGCGCTCCCGCGTCGGGTCGGCGGTCGACGGGTGCGCCCGGACGCGGAGGTGCCGTGCCGTGAGAGCTACCGAACTGCTGGCGCGTCGACCCGTGTCGAGTTACGTCCTCCTCGTCTTCCTCGTCGCGTGGGGGGCGGTGGTCGCCGTCGTCGGTCCCGCGTCCCTCGCTGCCGGGGAGACGCCGTCGGCCCGGCACCTCCTTCCGGTCTTCGCCGCGATGCTCCTCGGCCCGGCGCTGGCCGGCCTCCTGCTGACCGCACTCACCGCGGGACGGCCGGGGGTGGTTGCCCTGTGGGACCGCCAGCGGCGGTGGCGCGTCCCGCTCCGCTGGTACGCCGTCGCGGTGCTGACGACGCCCGCACTCCTGCTCTGTACCCTCGGACCGCTCTCGGTCGCGTCTCCGGCGTTCGTTCCGGCGGCCGTCGCGAGCGACGACGTCCTGTCGGTGCTGGGTCCCGCTCTCGCGGTCGGGCTGTTCGCCGGTCTCTTCGAAGAAGTCGGGTGGACGGGGTTCGCGCTGCCGACGCTGCGGGCGCGCTACGGCCTCCTGACCGCGGGCGTCGCCCTGGGCGTCGTCTGGGGCGCGTGGCACGGACTGGCCGATTACTGGGGGAACGCGGTCCTGTTCGGCGACCTCTGGACGGTCCGCATCGCCCTCTGGATCAGCGCTCTGACCGCGTACCGCGTCCTCATCGCGTGGGTGTACGAGCACACGCGGAGCCTCCTGCTCGCGCAGGTGATGCACGCCAGTTTCACCGGGTCACAGGGCGCGCTGGTCCCGGACCTCTCCCCCGCGGGCTACCTGGGCTGGTACGCCCTCTTCGCCGTGGCGCTGTGGGCGGTGGTCCTCGTCGTCGCCTGGTCTCGCCGGACCCGGGGCTCGCGGGGTGCCCTGGGGCCGATTTCCCGGGCCGGCACGGCCGACGCGGCCGACCGGGAGGAGCGCGTCGACCGGTGACCGCGCTCGCGTCACCGGCGCCGCGTCGGCCCGCCCGTCACCGCTCGGTGCGGAGGGCCGCGACATCCGCCGCAGTCGGGTCGTCGGGGAGGGCCGCGATGCAGTCGAAACAGAGGAAGTGCTCGGTGCCGTCGCTCTCGAACTCCAGGGTCAGCCCGCCCGTCTCGGTGTGGTCCATCGTCCAGAAGTTGGCGATGCCGCCCGCGATGGGCACCTCCCGACGGCAGGCGTCGCAGGTGTCGCCCATGGTCGCCGTTGGTGGCGGCGCGGCTTGAGTGCCCCGCCGTCAGAGACTTGACCCGTGCTCCCGTGGCACACACCATGCGGACCGACTGCGAGGGGTGTGCAGGCTGCTGTGTCGACTGGCGACCGCTCGCGCCGACCCTCCCCGACCGGGAGCGCCGCGGCCGGTACCGCCCGGTCGACGACACGTACAACCTCGCCGTCTGCTCGCGGTCCGACGTGCGGCGCTTCCTCGAGGCGGGCCACGCAGACGCCCTCGTTCCCCGCCTGTTCCGCGCCGAGGCAGGCGTCGACGTGGGCGGCGAGACGTTGGCGGCCGTCGACGGGCGCGCCGCGTTCCTCGTCGGCCTGCGGAAGGTGCCCAAGCCGGTTGCACCCTTCGACGTCGACCCGCGGTGGCTCGACGCCTGCGTCTTCCTCGACCCCGAGACGCTCCAGTGTCGGATCCACGACGACCCGCTCTACCCCGAGGACTGCGCCGACTACCCCGGCCACGACCTGCTGTTCGACCGCGAGACCGAGTGCGAACGGGTCGAGGCGCACGTCGGCGGCACCCGCCTCCTCGACGACGACCCGCCCGAGTCCTTCCGCGGCCTGCGCTTCGGCCGGCAGGCCCTCGGCGAGAAGGTGTTCGTCGCGCCCGAGTCGGTCGACGAGGCGGTCCTCACTCGCCTCGTCGACGGGTCCGCCACCGACGACGACCGGGCCCGCCTCGTCGCCGCCGCCGCAGCGAGCGCACCCGGCACCGCCACGGTGGCCGGAGCGCGGTTCGACGACGCCCTGGATGCGGCCCGCGACGCCGACTCCTGGGTGGGCCGGGCCGCGGCGGACTGGCGGGACCGGGCCGAGTCGGGGGCGCGGCCGATCCCCGGACTCGGCGAGGCGGTCGAGGAGGACCGCGGCGCGCCCCCCACGCCGGGGTGGAGTTAAGGACTCGGCGCGCCTCTCTCCTCCATGCGCGTTCTCGTCACCGGAGCCACGGGGTTCGTCGGCCGGCGCCTCGTGCCGGCTCTCCTCGAGGCGGGCCACGACGTCCGTGCGCTGGTCCGGGACCCGTCGCGGTACGACCCCCCGGCCGGCGTCGAGGTGGTGGTCGGGGACGTCCTCGACCTCGAGAGCCTCGCCGACGCGTTCGACGGCGTGGAGGCGGCCTACTACCTCGTCCACTCGATGCGGGCGGGCGCCGACTTCGAGGAGCGGGACCGCCTCGCCGCCCGGGGGTTCGTCCGCGCGGCGGACGCCGCCGGCGTCGGTCGCGTCGTCTACCTCGGCGGCCTCGGCGAGGAGCGGGACCGCCTCTCCGAACACCTCCGCTCGCGCCGCGAGGTGGAGGCCATCCTCGGGGCGGGCGACTTCCGGGTGACGACCCTGCGCGCGGCCATCGTCGTCGGCGCCGGGAGCGCCGGCTTCGAGGTGGTCCGACAGTTGGCCTCACGTCTCCCGGTGATGGTGACTCCCCGGTGGGTGCGCACGCCCTGCCAGCCCATCGCCGTGGCCGACGCTGTGCGCTACCTCGTCGGCGTCCTCGATCACCCCGAGACGGCCGGCGAGACCTACGAGATCGGCGGTCCCGAGGTCCTCTCCTACCAGCAGATGATGGAGCGGACGGCGGCCGCGATGGGACACCACCCGCTCGTCCTGCCGGTGCCGGTCCTCTCCCCCCGCCTCTCGGCGTACTGGGTCGACCTCGTGACGGACGTCCCCCGGAGCGTCGCCCATCCCCTCATCGAGGGCCTCGAGAACCCGGTCGTCGTCCGGGACGACGCCATCCGCCGGGTCCTCGACTTCGAGTTGACGCCCTTCGACGAGGCGGTCCGGCGCGCCCTCGCGGAGACCGACGACCTCGCGGCGACGGCGGCGGTCGACGCGCCGGCGGGGGGCCGGTAGGTGGCCGGCGCGACGGACCGCGGTGCGGACACCTGGGTCTACGAGAGCCTCGTGGGCGCCGTCCCGGGGGTCGACCTCTCCGACGGCACCGCCGTCGCGGTGCAGTTCGGCGCCTTCGAGGCGGCGGTCCTCGCCCTCGCGGCGGTCGACGGGCGCTGGTGGGGCGCCCTCGCGGGGACGGCGGCCGTCGCCGTGGCGGCCGTCGGGAGCGCCTTCATGCTCGACCTGGGCGCCCGGACGCGCGCCCTCGACCTGCCGCCCGCCTACACGCGCCTCCTCTTCGGGTCGAGCGTCGAGGTGGTCCTCGGCCTCCTCGCCTACGTGGGGCTGCTGACCTACCTGTTCGTCTACGACCCGCGGGCGGGACCGACGCTCCTCGGGCGCGCGCTCGGGCCGTCGCCGTCGCTGGCCGGGACGTACGTCGCGCTGCTGGTCCTCTGGGACGTCTGTTACCGCATCGGCACCGGGTGGTGGGCCGCCCTGACGGCGCTCTGGCGGACCACTCGCTTCGCGTTCGACCCCGCGACGCGGCGCTCGCTCGCCGCCGTCGACCGGCGGACCGTCGGCTTCGGGGTGTTGCAACTCGCCCTCGTGCCGTTCGTCGCGGACCACCCGGTCCTGACGGTGGCGCTCGGCGGTCACGTCGCGGCAGTGGTGCTGGTCGCCGGGTCGTCGGCGCTGCTCCTCCGGAGAACTTAGTCGGACTTGATCTGCTGGAACTGGTCCAGCAGCTCCTCGGCGGATTCGCCGGCGTCGTACTCGACTTTCCCTTCGTAGACGGTGCGCGTGTCGTCGCTGAGGTTCACCTCGCTGGTCTTCTTCTCGCGGCGTTCGTGCTCGTCTTCGTCATAGGCACCCATTGACATGGTACACTAGCCTTGTTAACGGTTGACTATCAATGTAACGGAGGTTCGTGCAGGAGTCGTCTGGACACCGCGCCGGGACCGGCCGGTGCCGGTCCGCTCGACCGGGAGCGCAAGCGCTACCTGCCGGAGGCACCGAGGCCTGCCCGTGTACGCCGACCTCCACGTCCACACCACCGTCTCGGACGGGACGCTCGCCCCCGCCGAGGTGCCGGCGGCGGCCGCCGACGCGGGTCTCTCCGTCGTCGCCGTCACGGACCACGACCGCGTCGCGGGCGCTCTCGACGCGCCGGTCGGCAGGCGAGACGGGGTCACCCTCGTCAGGGGCGTCGAACTCCGCGTGGACTCGCCCGCGGGCCAGGTCGACCTCCTCGGCTACGGCGTCGATCCGAGCGACGCCCTCCGGGCGGAACTCGACCGGATCCAGCGCGACCGGGTCGACCGGGCGCGCCGGATGGTCGCCTGCGTCGAGGAGCGCCTCGGCGTCTCCCTCGACGTCGCGTTCGAATCCGGCGTCGGTCGCCCCCACGTCGCGCGCGCCGTGGCGGCCCACCCGGACGTCCCGTACGACGTCGCGGGGGCCTTCGAGCACCTCATCGGCGAGGGCGGCCCGTGCTACGTCGCCCGGGCGGTCCCCGCTTTCGAGCGGGGGGCGTCGCTGCTCGGCGCGGACTGTGCGCTCGTCGCGCTCGCCCACCCCTTCCGCTACCCGGACCCGGCGGCGGTGCTCGAACTCGCCGCCGACCTCGACGCCGTCGAGCGGTACTACCCCTACGACGACCCGGTGGACCCGTCCCCGGTCGACCGGGTCTGCCGGACGGCGGGACTGGTCGCCACCGGCGGGAGCGACGCTCACGGACGGACACTGGGGCGCGCGGGCCTGACCCGCGAGCAGTTCGCCCCCGTCAGACGGGCGTTCGACGAGCGGGGCACGCCGATGCCGTAGCCTTCAGGTTGCTCGGCCACGTACGTGTCACCGATGAACTGTCACTACTGCGACCGGGGCGCCGACCTCACCGTCGAGAAGGACGGCGTGCAGGTCGCACTCTGCGAGGAGCACTTCCGCGAGCGTCTCGAGGAACTCGCGGAGTCCGACATGCTCGACGGCCTCCGCGAGGAACTGGACATCGACCGCTCCGAGTGACCGTTCTCAGCCCTCCGTCTGTTCGCTCGAGTCGTCCCGTGGCCGGTAGTCGAGGCGCCGCATCGTCTCGGTCACCGAGAGGTACCGCTCCGCGTTCCGGGAGACGGCGTTGACCGTCGCCAGTCCGTCCGCGAGGTCCGCCTCGACGCTGCGACGGACGGCCGCGCGGCAGTCTCGCGGGCTGAGCCACATCGCGCGAGCGTAGCGGGCGACGCTCGCCTCCTCCTCGCGGTGTTTCTCGCGGAGGTCCGCCGGGTCGAGGAGCCACCCGATGCGGAGGTTCACCACCTCCATGCCGTACCGGTCGTGGTAGTAAGTCCCCAGGGCCTCCCCGGTCACCTTGCTGACGCCGTAGAAGGAATCCGGACGGGGCGGGGCGTCCGGGCGGACCGTCGGCGCGTCCGCGGCCATGGTCTCCGGGCGCGACGGGTCGTCGATGCCGTACATCTGCGTGACGTGGTTGGTGCTCGCGAAGACGACGCGGTCACACCCGGCCTCGCGCGCGGCCTCGAAGACGTTGTACGTCCCGCCGATGTTCACCTCGTGGGCGCTCTCCCAGGACGCGCCGGGCGAGGGGTTCGCCGCGAGGTGGACGACGGCGTCCTGCCCGTCGAGGGCTGCCCGGACCGCCTCGTAGTCGGTCACCTCGAGGAGGTCGCTCTCCATGTCGTCGTGTTCGTGGTGGGTCAGTGCGGTCACGTCGTGGTCGTCGAGGGCCGCGACGGCCTCCCGACCGACGTTGCCGGCGGCGCCGGTGACTGCTACGCGCATGCACGTCGAGAGACCGGGCCGGGTAAAAAACCCGCCTACGCGTCGACGTCCGCCAGAACCGCCTCGAGTTTCTCGGTCAGGAAGCGCGCTCCGAGGCCGACGGCGACGTACTGGACGCCGACGTCGAGCCACCGGTTGGCCATCTCGGGGTCGTCGGCGTAGGTGCCGACCACCTTGCCCGCCTCCGCGGCCTTGTCGCAAACCTCGTCCATCAGGTCCTCGACGCGTTCGTCGCGGACCTGCCCGGGGATGCCCAGCGACTGAGAGATGTCGTAGGGGCCGAGGAACAGGACGTCGATGCCCTCCACCTCGAGGATGTCGTCGACGGCCTCGATGCCGCGCTCCCCCTCGATGTGGATGAGGACGGTCGCCTCCTCGTTCTGTCGCTCGGTGTAGTCGTCGCTCCCGACGTAGTCGCCGGCGCGGACGTACGGCGAGAGGCCCCGCTCGCCGACGGGGTAGAAGCGGGCCGCGTTCGCGGCGGCCTCGGCGTCCTCGACGCTCTGAATCTGGGGGATCTGGACGCCCGCCGCGCCGATGTCGAGTGCGCGCTGTATCTCGGCGGGGTCGTTGCGCCGCACGCGGACGATGGGCGAACAGCCCTGCTCCTGTGCGGCCGCGGCCAGCGCCTGGCACGTCTCTGCCGTCAGCGGGCCGTGCTCCTGGTCGAGGATGGTGAAGTCCATCCCCGCGATGCCGATGGCCTCCGAGACGACGGTCGAGTTCGTCAACTGGAACGTTCCGATGGCGGTCTCGCCGTCGAGCAGGCGTTGCCGGAAGTCGAGTGTCGGCATGGCACACACGTCAGTCACCGGCGTAATAAGCGGGTCGGTCCCCGGGTCGATTATAAGCGCCCCCCGGTCCAACCCGCGGACGTGCCGCCGATAAACGAGTCGGACCTCGACTGGACCGAGACGGAGGCGGGCGACGCCTCGTTCCGCCGCAAACACCTCAGCGACGCCGCCCACGACGGCGAGGGCGACCCCGAACTGGGCTGTTCGCTGTACGAACTCCCGCCGGGCGGCCAGTCCTGGCCGTTCCACTACCACGCGGGCAACGCCGAGGCCCTCTACGTCCTCCACGGCGACGGCCTGTTGCGCGCTGGCGAGGACGCCGTCGACCTGACGCCCGGTGACTTCGTTCCCCTGCCCTCGGGCCCGCCGGGCCACCGCGTCGTCAACGACTCCGAGAACGTCCTCCGCTACCTCGCCGTCTCGACGATGAACGACCCCGACGTCACCGTCTACCCCGAGATGGACAAGGTAGGCGTCTACGCGGGGTCCCCGCCGGGCGGGCGGACCGACCGCGCGGTCCACGGCTACTGGCGCCGGAGCGACGCCGTCGACTACTGGGAGTAGGACCCGGCCGCTTTTGCCGCCGGCCCCCCGACGGTGCGTATGCGACGGGTCACCCTCTCCGAACAGGAGTCCCGCATGGGGCCGGCGGACGTCGAGGCGCCCCTGACCGACGTCCTCGGACTGACGCACAGCGCGATCAACTACTACGAACTCGACCCCTGCGAGAGCCCCGCGTACGGCTACCACGCCCACGAGTCCCAGGAGGAGGTCTTCTACGTCGTCGAGGGCGAACTCACCTTCCGTACGGCCGAGGGCGACGTCGCGGTCTCTGCGGGCGAACTCGTCCGGTTCGGGCCCGGCGAGTACCAGCGCGGGGTCAACGAGGGCGACGACCGCGTGCGCGTGCTCGCCGTCGGCGCCCCCCAGGAGGCCGGCGAGACCGACGTCCGCCGGCACTGTGCGTCCTGCGAGGCGGAGACGCCACAGACGCTGGAACTCGCGGACGACCGGAGCGCCGTCGTCGCCTACTGCGAGATCTGCGGCGCGGAGACCGGCCGGTTCACGTAGACGCCGGCGCGGCGTCCCGCCGCGCCCGGACGCCGTCCGTGAAGTTGTCGAAGAGGCGCTTGGCGGCCTGGGCCAGCGCGTAGTTCTCCGGAGAGACGTCCGCGAGGACCGCGCGGGTCCGCGCCTCCCCGAGGGTCTCCAGTTTCCCCCGGGTGACGGTGGTCGCGCTCTCTCGGTCGTACTCGGGGTGGAACTGCACGCCGACGGCGTCGTCCACCCGGAAGGCGTGGACGCCGAAGTCGTTCTCCGCGAGGAGGGTCGCGTCCGGCGGCAGTTCCGTCACCGTGTCCTGGTGGGTGGTGAACGCGAGGAACCGCTCGGGGACGCCCGCGAACAGGGGGTCCTCGGCCCGGCGCCGGATCTCGCGGTAGCCGATCTCGTACTCGCCCATCGGTTCGACGCGCCCGCCCAGGGCCGCCGCGAGCGCCTGGTGGCCGTAGCAGACGCCGAGCATCGGCAGGCCGGCCCCGTGGGCGTCACGGAGCCAGGTGAGCAGGTCGGCTATCCAGGGGTCGTCCGCGTACACCGAGGACGCCGACCCCGTGACGACGGCCGCGTCGTACGCGAACGACGGCGGCAGTTCGCCCGCGGTCACGTCGAACGCCTCGAGGTCGGCGTCGAGTTCACGCCGGAAGTCCCGCCGGGTGTGGTCGGCGCCGTGGGAGGCGTCGAGGAGCGCCATTCGAAGCCGGGTCATCAGTTCGAGACAGTCGGTCCGCGGGGAAAGGGATTTCGTCGCTGGCAGGTTTCGGGGGCGGTCTCAGACGCCCTCGACGTGGCCGAGGAGGGCGTCCGAGACCGCGGTGGGCCGCTCGACGCCGGCGAGGTGGCCCGCCTCGACGCCGCGGAAGCGCCCCCGCGGCAGAGCCCGCGCCAGTCGCTCGCCCGCCGCCGCGGGAACGACCCGGTCGGCCGTCCCGTGGAGGACCAGCACCGGTGCGGTCACCTCGTGACACCAGTCGGTCGCGTCGAAGGCCCGCATCGCCGCGGCCATGGCCGTCCACGCGGGCCGCTCGGCGTCCTCGCGTCGCCACGCGACGAGTCGCTCGAACGTCTCCGGACGGGCCGCCGCGAACCCGTCGGGGAGGGCGCGCCGGAGCGCCTCGCGACCCGCCGCGTCGTCGTCGGGGGGCGCGAAGCGGTCGTCGAGACGGTCGGTGACCGCGCTGCCGTCGGCGGCGCTCCCGAGGAGCGTCAGCGACGACACGCGCTCCGCCCGGGCGTACCGCAGCGCGACCATCCCGCCGAGGCCGTAGCCGACGAGGTGCGGGCGGTGCGCGTCGGCCGCCGCGAGGACGGCCCCGAGGTCCGCCGCCAGCGTCGGAACGTCGTCGGGTACGGCGGCGTCTGACCGGCCGGTCCCCCGCGGGTCGTACGCCACCGCGCGGAACGGCCCGGCGACGGCGCCGAACTGGGGCGCGGCGAGCCACGCGGCCCGGCCGACGTCCGGGACGAACGCCACGGGCGCCCGCGCCGTCGTCGGGTCGCCGTCGGTCTCGTAGTAGAGGTCGACGTCCGCGCGCGTCGCGTGAGGCATCGGCGGGCGTAGTCGCCGTGCCCCCCTCAACGCGTCGGTCCGGGGGCGGAACGGAACCGGGGCGATTATTGCCTCGCGCCCGCGAGTGCAGTCTAACCGATGTCACCGCCGACAGCCCCGGACGCCGGAGTCGACGACGGCACCGCCGTCCGAGCGACGTTCGACGCCGCCGACGGCGATGCCCCGACGGTCGCGGTCGCGCGGGCGCTCGGCCGCGCGATCGGCGTGGGGCCGACCGACGTCGACCCCCTCGGGCGCACGCTCGACGCGGCGGCCCTCGACGCGCTGTTCGCTCCGGGCGCGCAGTGCCGCCGCGAAGTGACGTTCGTCCACGCGGGCCACCGCGTGACCCTGCGAAGCGAGTCCGGTGCGGGCGGCGACGTCGTCGTCCGCCCCGTCGCGGAGGAGTAGTTTAATATCCCGGCGAGACGACCCTCGCAACGAAGCTTCGCATGCCAACACCGACACGCGGACCGACCGACGACGCGGCCCAACGGCGCACCTTCGACGTCGAGGCCGGTCCGGCGCCGAGTGCGACGGTCGTGTCCGCGCTCGCGGCCCTCGACGGCCGCCATCCGACCGACCTGACGCCCCTGGCCCGGGCCGTTGATCCCGATGCCCTCGACCGACTGTTCGCGCCGTCGTTCGGTGCCACGACCGGCGTCGGCGGCGAGGTGTCGTTCACGCACGAGGGCTACCGCGTCACGGTCCGCGCGCGCGACGACGCCACCTCCGGCGAGGTCCTCGTCCGCGAGCGCTGACCGGGTAAATCAGTCGTTAACCGGGGTCGACGCCGACGCAATCGTCCCTCGACGGGCACGCGAGCGTCGTCTCACCGTCTGACGCGGCCGAAATCGGGCACAAGTCGGCTGAATCGACCCTTTGCTTTATCTATCAGTCGCTTCAACAGTCTCGACGACGACATGATTTCGACTGCACACGGCTCCGGCGACGGGACGGCGACCGGTCGCGTGGCCTTCGACTTCGACGGCGGCCCGCGCCCGAGCACCGCCGTCGTGGAGGCGGTGGGGGCCCGTTCCGGCCGTGAGCCGACGGACCTCGGCCCGCTCGCCGAGACTATCGATCCCGACGCGCTCGACGACCTGTTCGCACCCGACGGCGCCAGGCGGCGCGACGACCGGGAGTGTACGTTCCGGTTCGGCGGCTACGCGGTCCGCGTCCGGGGCGCCGACGGCAGCGGCGTGGTCACCGTCTCGGACTAGTTCTTCACGCGCCGGAGGACGTCCGGCGCCGCCTCGAGCGCCTCGTCGAGGTGGTCGGCCTCTGGGCCGCCGCCCTGCGCGAAGTCCGGCGGCCCGCCGCCCCCGCCGCCGACCATGGCGGCGAGTTCGCCGACCACCGCACCGGCGTCCACGGGGACGCCGTCGGGGACCGCGACGACGAACTGCGCGCCGTCGCGCCCGGAGCCCAGCACCGCGACCTGCCCCTCCTCGACGAGCGCGTTCGCGGTGGCCCGTAGCTCGTCCATGTCGCCGTCGATGCGCTGGACGACCACGGGCGTGCCGCCCACGTCCGTCTCGGTCACGTCGCCGCCCGCCGCGCGCGCCGCCGCGAGTTCCTCCTTGAGCTCCTCGATGCGCTTGCCCCGCTCTTTCCACTCCGCGAAGAACCGCTCGGCCGTCGCCGGCACCTCGTCGGGCGAGACGTCGAACGTCTCGGCCGCCGCGAGCAGGTCGTCCTCCATGTCCTCGACGTGCTCGATGGCCGCCTCGCCCGCCGCGAAGACGATGCGCTCGACCCCGTCCTGGACCCGCTCCGTCGAGAGGATCTTGATGGCGCCGATGTCGCCGGTGCGGCGGACGTGGGTCCCCGCGCAGGCCTGCACGTCCTCCGCGACGTGGACGAGGCGGATGTTCGTCCCCTGGGGGATGCCGCCCTGGTAGAGGTCGAAGCCGTACTTCTCCTCGGCCTCGTGGCGGTGGGGCCACTCCTGCTGGACCGAGACGTTGTCCATCACGATCCCGTTGGCCACCCGCTCGATCTCCGTGACCGTCTCGCGGTCGAGGCGCTCGTAGTGGCTGACGTCGATGCGCGAGGAGTCGACGCCCTTCTGGGCCCCCGCCTGCCGGACGTGCTCGCCCAGCACCTCACGCGCCGCGTGGATGACGACGTGGGTGGCGGTGTGGTGGCGCATCAGGCGACGCCTGCGCCGGACGTCGATCTGTCCGCGGACGATCTCGCCCTTCCCCGGGTCCGCGTCGGTGCGGTGGAGGATGACGCCGTCGCGTCGCTGGACGTCGGTCACCTGCACCGTCGCGTCGTCCGTCGAGAGCGTGCCGTGGTCCGGGGGCTGGCCCCCGCCCTCCGGGTAGAACATCGTCTGGTCGAGGACCACGTCGTAGCCGTCCTCGCGCTCGAACACGTCGAGGACGACCGCCTCGAACTCCGTCCGGTACTGGTCGTCGTAGTAGAGGCGCTCGGTCTCGGGCAGGTCCCCGATGCGCTCGTCCGCCTCGGTGACGGCCGCCTCCATCGCGGCGCCGCTGTCGTGGCGGGCCGCCACGAGCGAGTAGAAGTCGTCGGGGACGTCGACGGTCGCGCCGACGTCCGCGGCGATCTCCTCGACCATGTCGGGCTGGATGCCGTGGGAGTCGTACAGTTCGACCAGCTTGTTCGTCGGGATGGGGTCGCCCCGCTCGGCGTACTCCTCGGCGAGGTGGCGGACGCGCCGGCCGCCCCGGTCGAGGGTCTGACGGTACTTCTCCACCTCGGTGCGCACGATGTCCCGGATGGTGTCGCGGTTGTCGTAGCCCAGGCGCTTTGCCTGCATGTCGACGAGTTCGTCGAGGGGCGCGTCGACGCCGACGGTGTCGGCGAGGCGCTTCGTCCGCCGGAGGACCATCCGCGCGAGGTAGCCCGACCCGACGTTCGAGGGGACGATGCCGTCGCCGAACATGTACGCCAGGGCGCGACAGTGGTCCGCGATGGCGTAGATGTCCTCGAGCGGTTCCATCAGCGCCGCCAGCTCGTGGTGGGAGACGTCGAGTTTCTCCGCGATGATGCGCCGGGCCGACGCCATGTCCTCGGCCTCGTCGATGTCCATGTGACCGGCGAGTTTCGCGGCCCGGTGGACGAGTTCCGCCTCCTCGTCGTCGTGATCCACGCCCGCGTTCTCCTTGAGGAACGCGATCATGTCGGGATAGACGGCCTCGTAGACGGTCGGCGTGCCCTGCGAGACCCAGGTCCACCGCTCCAGCCCGTAGCCGGTGTCGACGACGTAGGTGTCCATCGGGCTGTACGTGTTGCCGTCTTTCATCTCGACCTCGCCCTCGGGGTCCTCGCTCATCGACATGAAGACGAGCGTCGCGAGTTCCGCGCCGCGGTAGATGACCTCGAAGGCCGGCCCGGCGTTGCCGCCGCCGACCCACGGGTCCTCGATGAGGGTGACCTCGCTCACGTCGGCGCCCAGCGACTCGAAGAAGTCCATGCAGTAGGCGACGGTCTCCTCCTTCCAGTAGACCTCGCCCTCGTAGGCGTACTCGTCGGCGTCCTCGCGGGCGTTGAACGCGTGGTGGGCCATCATCTCGAAGGCCATCGTGTGCCGACCGGTCTTCCCGACGTTGTCGATGTCCTGCATCCGGATGCAGGGCTGGCTGACGGTGAGGGGGTTGGCCGGCGGCGGCGTCTTCCCCGAGGTGACCAGTGGCTGGAAGTCGTAGATGGAGGCCTGCGTCAGGAGGACGTCGTCGCGCCACCGACTCGCCGCCACCGGGTAGGGGTCGATGCGCTCGTGGTCGCGGTCCTCGAAGAAGGAGAGGAAGGCCTCGCGCATCTCCTCGAGGGCGTACTCGTCGTCGAAGCCCGGGTTGTCGATGAAGCCGTAGTCCTCGCAGGGGGGTTCCCCGCAGGTCGTCCGGTCGTGGTCTCGCGTCCAGAAGGCCGCCCCGCACTCCGTGCACTCCTTGCGCACGAAGTCGTGGTCCTCGAAGTAGTCGAGACGGTACTCTTCCTCGAGGTCGCTCATATTACCTCTATGTGGCCGGTAGGTGCGTAAAACAGTTCCGGGACTCGCGGCCGCCGAGACCGCACGACTGCGGCGACCACGGTGGCGCCGGCGGTCGGGGCCACCCTCGCCGGGGGCGCGCCGTTTTTCCGGCCGACGCCCGAACCCGAGGTATGCACCAGTTCGTCGACGGCGAGTGGGTCTCCGAGTACGACGCGACCGACGAGACGGGGGCGTTCGTCCGGTCGACGACGTCGTTCCGCGACTGGGTCGGCGGGCCGGCCGTCGAGTCCGGTGTCGACCCCGACCCGGACGCCGCGTTCCCGGTCGAGTCCGGCCGGTACCACCTCTACGTCTCCTACGCCTGCCCCTGGGCCCACCGCACGCTGGTAACGCGGGCGCTGACCGGTCTGACGGACGCCGTCACCGTCGACGTCGTCGACCCCTGGCGCGGCGAGGACGGCTGGCAGTTCAGCCCCGAGACGGACGGCTGTACGCCCGACACCGTCAACGGCTTCGACTACCTCCGGGAGGCCTACCTCGCTGCGGACCCTGAGGTCAGCGGGCGGGTGACCGTGCCGGTCCTCTGGGACCGCGAGACGGACACCATCGTCAACAACGAGTCCCGGGAGATCATGCGGATGCTGGACGTGGCCTTCGAGGACCTCGCGACCCGCGACCTCACCCTCTACCCCGAGGGCCACCGCGACGAGGTGGACCGCCTCCTCGACGACATCTACGACCCGATCAACAACGGGGTCTACCGCGCGGGCTTCGCGGACGCCCAGTCGGCCTACGACGCGGCCGTCACCGACCTGTTCGACGCCCTCGACCGCTACGACGACCTGCTGGCCGACCGGCGCTACCTCGCGGGCGACGTCCTCACCGAGGCCGACGTCGCCATGTTCACCACGCTGGTCCGCTTCGACGAGGTGTACCACACCCACTTCATGTGCAACCGCCGGCTGATCCGCGAGTACGACAACCTCTGGCCGTACCTCCGCGACCTCTACCAGTTGCCGGGCGTGGCCGACACGGTGCGGATGGACCACGTCAAAGAGCACTACTACACGACCCACCCCGACGTCTCTCCGACGGGCATCGTCCCGACCGGGCCGGACCCCGACTTCGCGGCGCCACACGACCGGGACCGCCTCCCCGGCGGGCCGCCCGAACCCCTCCGCGACGCGCCGTCCCTGGCCGACGACTGACGGCGAGCGTTGAAGCCGCGTGCGGGCGTACGGACGCCCATGCCCGCCCGGACTCGCCCCCGGTCGCTCGGCCGCGCCGACCTCCCCGGCCTGGTCGTCTCGGTCCTCGCCTGCGAACTCGTCGGATCGGCCCCCGCCGTCGTCACCGCGACGGGGTCGGGGTCGTGGTACGCGACGCTGACCCGCCCGGCGCTCGCCCCGCCGAACTGGGTGTTCGGCCCCGTCTGGACGACGCTCTTCGTCCTGCTCGGGGTGGCGGCCTACCTCGTGATACGGGACGGTCGGGGGCGGACCCGGCGGGTGGCGCTGGCGCTGTTCGTCGGGCAGTACGTCCTCAACGTCGCGTGGACGCTGACCTTCTTCGGGTCCGAGTCCGTCGCCGGCGGCCTCGCTGTCATCCTCGCCCTCCTCGTCGGCATCGTGGCGACGATGGTCGCGTTCGCGCGCGTGCGCCGCGCCGCGGCGCTGTTGCTCGTCCCGTACCTGCTCTGGGTGGGCTTCGCCACCTACCTGAACTACGCGTTCTGGACGCTGAACTGACGCGTCGTCGTGCGGGGGTGGGGAGTCAGGCGCCGTTCTCCAGGGCCACCGCCGCGAGGAGCGCCTCCAGTTGGACGCGTTCGTTGGCGCCCTCCGCGATGCGGTAGTCGGCCTCGCCCACCCGGTCCAGCAGGCGGACGGCGGCCTCGTCGGGCAGGTCGAACTCCCAGACCGAGCGGTGCAACTGGTCGATGACGTCCCCGCCGGCGAGACCCTTGTCCGTGAGCAGGTCGTCGAGGACCGACCGCGCGGCGGGGAAGTCGCCGTCGAGGGCCGTCCGGACCATCTCCTCGACCTCCTCGGGGCGCGCGGTGGCGGTGACCGTGTAGACCGCCTCCTCGTCGACCACCTCCCCGGTGACGGCGGCGGCCTGCAGGCCGTTGATGGCCTTTCGCATGTCGCCGTCCGCCGCGTAGACCAGTGCCTCGATGCCCTCGTCGGTGACCTCGATGCCCTCCTCGGCCGCGATCTCGCGGACGTGTGCGGCCATCGCGTCGTCGGGGATGGGCGAGAAGCGGAACACCGCACACCGCGACTGGATGGGGTCGATGATGCGCGAGGAGTAGTTACACGAGAGGATGAACCGGACGTTGTTCGAGAACTGCTCCATGGTCCGGCGGAGCGCGGACTGGGCGTCGCTGGTCAGCGAGTCGGCCTCGTCGAGGAAGATGATGCGGTAGTCGTGGCCGCCGAAGGAGGCCCGGGCGAACTCCTTGATGCGCTCCCGGACCACGTCGATGCCCCTGTCGTCCGAGGCGTTCAACTCGAGGAAGTGCTCGCGCCAGCCCTCGCCGTACAGTTCCCGCGCGATGGCGAGGGCGCTCGTCGTCTTGCCGATGCCCGCCTCCCCGGAGAACAGCAGGTTCGGCAGGTCGTCGCGTTCGACGTAGCTCTGGAGTCGCTCCACGATGTCCTCGTGGCCGACCACCTCGTCGAGCGTGCGCGGCCGGTACTTCTCGATCCATATCTCCTGTCGGCGCGCGCCCCCCTGGGACTCCGCCTCGCTCATGGTCGACCGGAGGCGCCTGCGATTCTTAAACCCCCCGAGACGTGGGACCTCGCGGCGATCCTGTCCGGTCACCGACAATTGTTACGGCCTTCGGGGGACACTCTCTCCCCATGGTCGCCCGCAGACTCCTCCCCCTCACAGTCGCACTGGCCCTCCTCGCCCTGGTCGTCGCGCCGGGCGTGGCCGCCGCCGCGGAGACGCGCTCCGGCGGGAACGTCGTCGTCGGCCCGAACGAGACGGTCGACGGCGACCTGACGGTCTACGGCGGGAACGTCGAGATACGCGGCACGGTGAACGGCGACGTCGAGGCGTTCGGCGGCAACGTCGCCCTCGCGCAGTCCGGGACGGTCACGGGCGACCTGCGCGCCTACGCGGGCAACGTCGAGGTGCGCGGCCGGGTGGGCGGCGACGTCGAGGCGAGCGCCGGCACCGTCTCGCTCGGACCCGGGAGCACCGTGGGCGGGTCGCTGTCCGCCGCCGGCGGCACCGTCACGCTCGCGGGTACCGTCGCCGGCGACGCGGAGGTGGGGGCCGAGACGCTCACCGTCGCCGAGAGCGGCGTCGTCCGCGGCAACCTCCGGTACGACGCGGGGACGTTCACCAACCAGGGGACGGTGCAGGGCACGGTCACCCCGAACGCCGACGTCGCCGTCGGCGGCGGACCACAGGCCGGTCTCCCCCGGATTCCCGGGTGGGCGTTCGCCGTCTACGCCGTCCTCGCCAACCTGGTGTTCGGCGCCATCTTGCTCGCCGCCGCGCCGCGGTTCACCGGCGACGTCGCCGACCGGGTGGCCGACTCGCCGCTCACCGCCGGCGGCGTCGGCCTCCTCGTGGTGGTGGGCGTCCCGGTGGCCCTGGTCGTCCTCCTGGTGACCATCGTCGGCATCCCGCTGGCGCTGGTCGGCCTGCTCCTGTTCGCCCTCCTCGCGTGGGTCGCCGTCGTCCTCGGGCGGTTCGCCGTCGGGTCGTGGCTGCTCTCGCTGGTCGACGTCGACAACCGCTGGGCGGCGCTCGTCGTCGGCCTCGTCGTCGTCCCCCTCGTCGCCCGGATTCCGTGGGTCGGCGGCCTCCTGGACTTCCTCGTCACCCTGCTCGGCTTCGGGGCCGTCGCGCTGGCCCTCCGCGCGGTTTGGCGCCGCCGCCGCGACGACGGGGCGACGGCGGACGGGTCCGGCGGGGACTTCGCCGGGCCGTAGGTCGACACGCTGAAAGCCCCGCCCGCCCTCCCCCCGGACATGCACGTCACCCTCGACGTCGTCGGCGGCGACGAACACGAGTTCGAGGTGACCGACGAGACGTACGCGGACCTCCTCGCGGCGATGGACGTCTCGCCACACGAGGTGTCGGTGCTCGTCGACGGCCGGCCCGTCCCGGAGGACCACCCCGCAGACGCCGCCCGCGCCACGGTGCTCCGATTGGTGACCGGCGGATGACCGGACGCCTCGCCCCGGCCGGCGCCGTTAGGACGGCCGGCGACGACGACGTCGTCCCCGCGATGCGCGTCCTCGACGGGTCGCTGCTCGACGTCGACGCGGCGACGGTCCGCCGGCGACTCGAGGACGGCACCGCGCTGGTAGCGGCGGACGGCCTCGTCCGTGGCGTCCTCGTCGGCGCCCGCCGGGACGACGGCGTCCACGTCGAGGCGCTGGCGGTCCGCCGTCCCGACCGGCGCCGGGGCTACGGGTCGGCGCTCCTCGACGTCGCCGCCGGCCGGTGGGACCGCGTCACCGCCCGGTTCCGTCCCGAGGTCCGCGGCTTCTACGAGGCCGCGGGCTTCCGCGTCGAGGCGGTCGGCGACGGCCGCGAGCGACTCCGCGGCGTGCGCGCGGCGTCAGACTAACGGCGCCACCAGGTCTCGGCCCGCCGCGAGGAGCGCCTCGACCCGGTCCTCGCCGTCGGCCTCGGCGTACACCCGGAGCGCGGGTTCGGTCCCCGAGGGGCGAACCAGGAGCCACGACCCGTCCGCGAGCAGTATCTTGAACCCGTCCACGTCGACGACCCGGTCGACGGCGACGCCGGCAACCCGGTCGGGCAGCGCGTCGCCCAGGGCCTCGAGCACCGCGGGCTTGCGCTCGTCGGGGCAGTCCACGCTGACGCGACCCTGGCGTATCTCCCCGTGCGCCTCGTAGAGGTCGGCGAGGCGGTCCGCGAGCGGTCGCTCGGCGGCGACGGCCGCGGCCAGCAACCCGACGAGGACGCCGTCCTTCTCCCGGACGTGGCCGCGCACTGAGTAGCCGCCGGACTCCTCGCCGCCGAGGAGCGCGTCGTGCTCGGCCATGGCCTCGGCCACCCACTTGAACCCGACCGGCGTCTCGACGACCGACTCGCCGTGGGCCTCGGCGATGCGGTCGACGAGGAACGTCGTCGAGACGGTCCGGACGGCGGGTCCCGACGCCGCCTCCAGGAGCGCGTCGTAGAGGACCGCGAACAGTTGACTCCCGCCGAGGGCCCCGTCGGGCGTGACGACCGCGACCCGGTCGGCGTCTCCGTCGTTGGCGACGCCGAGGGTCGCGCCCGCCTCGGCCACGGCTTCCCGGAGGGGGCCGAGGTTCTCCGGGACCGGGTCGGGCCCCGTTCCCCCGAACGCGGGGTCCCGGTCGCAGCGCACCCGGGTCACGTCCGCCCCGGCGCGTTCGAGGAGGCGGTCGGTCACGCCCCGCCCGCTCCCGTGCATCGCGTCGTAGACGACCGGCAGGCCGTCGAGGTCCGCGCCGACGAGGTCCCCGGCCAGCGACAGTGCGTGGTCGGCGTGTGGCCCCCGGAAGTCGACGGTGTAGACGTCGCCTCTCGCCCCGTCGTCGTCGGCCTCGGCCGGGGGCGCGAGGTTCGCCTCGATGGCGTCGGTCACGTCGGGCGTGGCGGGCGCGCCGTCGGCCGGGAGGAACTTCACGCCGTTGTACGCGGGCGGGTTGTGCGACGCCGTCACCATCACGCCGCCCGCGAGGCCGCGGTCGACGACGGCGTAGGCCAACAGCGGCGTCGGTCGGTCGCGCTCGGGCCGGTAGACGTCGTGTCCGTTCGCGGTCAGCACGTCCGCGACGTCGGCGGCGAATCCCGGCGAGGACTCCCGCGCGTCGTGGCAGACGGCCACGGGGTCGCCGGCGCGGCCCGCGGCCTCGAGGTGGCCGGCGATTCCCTGCGCGACGGTCCGGACTCGCTCGCTCGTGAACTCGTCGAGGGTGGCCCGCCAGCCGTCGGTCCCGAAGGAGATGGCGTCCATGTCTCGGGGCTCACCCCCGAGGCGGAAAACCGCTACGGGTCCACCAGCCGCTCCTTGGCGGCCCGGGACAGCGACTTCACCGCGTGCTCGCGGCGCATCGCGGCCGACCGCGAGTCGAAGGCCTCGACGTGGCGCAACTCGACCGGCGTCCGCCCGCGGGTGTACTTCGCGCCCTCGCCCGCGTCGTGTTCGGCCACCCGGCGCTCGACGTCGGTCGTGTAGCCGGTGTAGAGGCTGCCGTCGGCGCACTCGAGGACGTAGACGTAGTGTCCGCCGCCGTTCGCGTCGTCGGCCATGCGTGCCCGTGCGGTGCGGTCCCTCCTCCGCGTTTCGGTCGCGTCACTCGAACAGGTCGGTGGAGAGGTAGCGCTCGCCGGTGTCGGGCAACACGGCGACGACCGTCTCGTCGGGGTGGTCGTCGGCGTAGTCGGTGGCCGCGGCCAGCGCCGCCCCCGAGGAGACGCCCGCGAGCAGCCCCTCGCTCCGACCGAGTTTCCGGGTCGCCGCCGTCGCCGCGTCGGCGGACACCGCGCGCACCTCGTCCACGAGGTCGGTGCGGAGGACGTCCGGGACGAACCCGGGGCCGATGCCCTGGATGTCGTGGCTCGCGTCGCTGACCGTCGAGACGGTCGGCGAGGCCGCCGGTTCGACCGCAACCATCGTCACGCCCGCGTCGATCGTCTCGTTCAGGTACTCCGCGACGCCGGTCAGCGTCCCGCCGGTGCCCACGCCCGCGACGACCGCGTCGACGGTCCCGTCCGTGTCGTGCCAGATCTCCGGCCCGGTCGTCCGGCGGTGGGCGCGCGGGTTGGCCTCGGTCTCGAACTGGCGGGCGAGCACCGCGTTCGCCCGGTCGGCCGCGATCTGCGCCGCGCGGCGGTTCGCCCCTCCCATCCCGTCCTCGCCGGGCGTCAGGACGAGTTCCGCACCGAGGGCGCCGAGGAGGCGGCGCCGCTCCGCGGACATCGAGTCCGGCATGGTCAGCACGCAGTCGTAGCCCCGGGCGGCACAGACCGCCGCCAGACCGATGCCGGTGTTCCCGCTGGTGGCCTCGACGACCACCCCGCCGGGCCCCAGTTCGCCCGCCGCCTCGGCCGCCTCCACTATCTCGCGAGCGATGCGGTCTTTCACCGAGTAGGGGTTGGCCGCCTCCACCTTCCCGTACAGCCCCGACGCGAACGCGTCGAGGTGGAGCAGCGGCGTCTCCCCGACGAGGTCGGTGACGCTCTCGGCGGCGCGAACCGTCCCGGTCGTCTCGTCGGTCGTCGGCATCGGTGGAGGTAGGCTCTTCGGGGGGATAGGGCTGGTCCCGAACGACTGCGGGTGCCGCGGCGGTCGCTGTCGGCGTCTCGATAAATCCGCGCAGATGGTGTTCGACGACCGGTTCGTGCTCGGTCGCGTCAGACGTTCGCGTCTCGCGCGCGGGTCAGCGCGACTTCGGCGATGCCCGCGTTGGCCGAACAGTTCGGACACGCGAGGAGGTGCCCGTCGCCGTCAGCGAAGACGCGGGCGAACCGCTCGGAGACGTGTCCGCCACAGTGATCACAGGTCGGCATTGGGTTGACAACCGGCGGCGACGCCACCGGCGTGTGTCGCTTGGCCACACGCACCTATATGCACTTTCCCAATTTCGGCCCCAGTTGCCGTTCCCCGCCGCGTTCGGCGCTCTCGGCGCCCTCTTATGGGAAGCCTTTTAAGCGACGATGGAAAAGCAATTCCCGTATGGCAGACCTCATTGTCAAAGCCGCAGTGAAGGAAGCGCTCGCGGACAAGAACGTCGCGTCGGACTTCTACGACGCCCTCGACGAGGAAGTCGACGACCTGCTCGCGGACGCCGCGCGACGCGCGGAGGCGAACGGTCGCAAGACCGTCCAGCCCCGCGACCTGTAAGGTCGACCGCCGCCGTCTGGCGGCCTATTCGTACCGCGTTCGTTCCACGCCCGTAGCCGTGCCCACGTGGGCCTCGTCCGCGAGGCCGACGAACAGGCCGTGGGCGACGACGCCCGGCACCGCCGCGAGCGCGGCGGCCAGGTCGCCCGGGTCCGCGACGGGGCCGAACGCGCAGTCGAGGACGAGGTTGCCGTTGTCCGTGACCACCGGCCCGTCCTTCCGGTCGGCGGCCCGGAGCGTCGGGTCGCCGCCCAGGTCCCGCACGTCGGCGGCGACGGCGGTCCGGGCCTCCGGGAGCACCTCGACCGGGACGGGGTGGGAGAGCGTGCGCGCTGTCTTCGAGGCGTCGACGACGACGACGAACCGGTCGGCCATCGCGTCGACCACCTTCTCGCGGGCGTGGGCCGCGCCCCCGCCCTTGACCGCGTCGCCGTCCGCGAGTTCGTCCGCGCCGTCGATGGCCAGGTCGAGGGTGGACACCTCGTCTAGGCCGACTAGTGGCACGCCCACCTCCCGGGCGAGCGCTCGCGACTGGTAGGAGGTCGCCACCCCGCGGACGTCGAGGCCCTCTGCGACGGCCGCGCCCACCGCGCGGATGGCGTGGGCGGCCGTGCTCCCGGTGCCGAGTCCGACCGTCATCCCGTCTTCGACGAGGGCGGCCGCGGACTCGCCCGCCCGCCGCTTCATGGCCGTCACGTCGTCGCCGTCGCTCATGGGCGGTGGTGGGCGGGCCGGGCCATAAGTCCGCGGTCCCCGGGTCAGTCCTGTCGCTCGAGCTGCTCGCGGACCGCCGACGGGTCGTGGGTCAGCGAGAGGGTCCGGGAGCGCCCGCGGCCGTCGAGGCTCTCGTAGGTGGCGTCGATGAGGTCGATCTGGTCGAGTTTGTTCACGAGTTCCGAGTAGCGGGTGTAGCCGAGGTCGGTCACCTCGGCGAAGTCCTCGTAGACGTCGCCCGCGCGGGCGCCGTCGTGTTCGGCGACCGCCTCGACGAGCGCCCGCTCGTTCTCGTCGAGGCCGCGCAGGCGCCGCGAGAGGTGGACGTGCTTGGACTCGTCGTAGGCTTCGTCGACGTCCTCGCGGGTGACCGTGCGGGAGGCACGCATCTCCGCGTTCAGGCCCGCGCGGCGCAACAGGTCGATGCCGACGCGCAGGTCGCCCGTCTGAGCGGTCAACTCGGCCACGTACCCCAGCACGTCGGGGGAGACGACGCCGTCGCGGAAGCCCAACTCGACCCGGTCCCCGAGGATGTCCCGTATCTCGGGCTCGTCGTAGACGTTGAAGTACGCCTCCTCGGGCCGGAAGACGCTCTGGACCCGGCCGTCGAGTTCGGCCATCACGTCGAGTTCGGGGTCCGAGGAGACCAGGACGACCCCCACCTTCGCGCCGGGGTGGGTCTCGTGGGCGCGCAGCAGCGAGTACAGCGTGTCGGAGGCCTCGCCGTCGTAGGCGAGGTAGTTCACGTCGTCGAGGGCGACGACCAGCACCTCCTCCTCCTCGACGACGTGTTCGGCCACCTGGCCGAACAGCTTCTTGAACGAGACGCCCGACGAGGGCGGTTCGTACTCGAACAGCGACTGGAAGACCCGCGAGAACACCGAGTACCGCGTCGAGTTGACCTGGCAGTTCACCCGCACGGGCCGCACGCCGGACTGGCCGCGCAGCTCGTCGAACAGTTTCTGCACCGCCGTCGTCTTGCCCGTGCCGGGCGGCCCGCGGACGAGGACGTTCACCGGCCGCGACCCCCGGACCGCCGGCCGGAGCGCGTACTGCAGCGTCTGGAGCTGTGACTCGCGGTGGCGGAAGGCCTCCGGGACGTAGTCGATCTCGAAGACGTGCTCGTCCCGGAAGACGGACTCGTCCCACGAGAGCATCCCCTCCTCGGGGTCGTCGGCCATCACAGAAAGCAGGTCCACGAACGTACTTAATCCTTCGCCAGCCGCGGCCCGGAAGTGAAACTGCCGCCGGCGTCAGCCCGTCTCGCCGTCGAACTTTGCGAGGAGACGCTCGTAGAAGGGGGCGTCGGCGGCGTGTTCGCTCGCCAGCTTCTCCACGATCAGCTCCGGCGTCGACCGCGCGAGGTGGTCCGGGACGGGCGAGCGCTCGACGACGAGTTCGCCGTCCTCGAGGCCGAGCGCACGGATGCCGTCGACGCGCACCGGGACGTCCGCGGCGTCGCGTATCTCGCCCGCGAGGTGCGAGACGAAGACGGCCGTCGCCCCCCGCTCCTGCAGGGCCTCGAGGATGCCCGCGACGATGCGCGCGGACGCCCCGGGCTCGGTGATGCTCTCGAGTTCGTCCACGAGGACGAGTTTCGTCGCCTCGCCGCGGGCCACGTCCGCGAACCCGCGGAGCGTCGCCTCGAACGCCCCGGCGTCGAGGGTGCCCTGCGTCTTCGCGTGGTAGTGCAGTTGCTCGACGGCGGGCACCCGCGCCCGGTCGGCGGGCACCGGCAGGCCCATGTGCGCGAGCAGGGTCACCACCGCCACGAGGTCCAGCGTGGACGTCTTGCCGCCGCTGTTGACCCCCGAGAGCAGGGCGACGCCGTCGACGGCGTAGTCCACCGGCTCCACCGCGTCGAGGTCGACGTCCAGGAGGGGCGAGCGCCCGCCCTCGACGGCGAACCCCCGACCGCCCCGCTCGGCCATCGTCGCGTCGACGTCCGCGGCGAACCGCGCGACGGCGAGTTCGACGTCCAACTCGAGAGCGTCCCGGACCAGGCGCTCGCACGTCTCGCGCCGGCCGGCCAGTTCGGCGGCCACGGCCCGCTTGCGCGTCGCCGCGCGGCGGTCTCGGGCCGTCGTCAGCGACTCCCGGAGCCGCGAGACGGCCGCGTCGTCGGCCTCGACGGGGAAGGTCGGCTCCTCGCCGAAGGCCCGCTCCGCGGGGCCGCGCTCGCCGTCGGTCAGCGCGAGCGCGTCGACGAGGTGTTCGCGTGCCGCCGCGACGGCGGCGTCGTACTCGTCGGCCAGTTCGCGGCCGAGCAGGGAGTCCACGCCGGCCCCGCGCTCGACTAGCGAGAGCAGGTCCGCGCCCTCGATGGTCACGTCCCGCTCCTCGATGGCGTCGCGCAGGCGGTCGTTCGCGACGGACTCGGCGGTCGCGACGGCGGCGTCGAGTTGGGCGACGGCGGCGTCCAGGCGGTCGAGTTCCGCGTCGCCCACGACCTCGCCGTCCGCGTCCAGGCGGTCGAGGGCGGCCTCGATGGCGTCGAGGTCCGCGCCCGCGTCGAGGGCGGCGGCCCGGTGGACGGCGACGGCGGCGCGGATCCGCTCGCGGTTCGCGCCGAAGAAGGCCAGCGAGCGCTCGGGCACCACCTCCGCCGGGCGGTCGAGCGCGTCCGGTTCGACGCGCACGTCCCCCTCGACCTCGACGCCGGCGAACGCCTCGTCGAGGGCGACGACGGTCGCGTACCCGCGGGCGAGGTCGGCGAGGCCGCGGGCGTCCTCGACGAGTTCGACGCTCACCTCCGGCAGGGCCTCCTGCGCCCGGGCGTACGTCTCGGCGTCGGTCGTCGCCACGCAGCGGTCGCGGACGCGCACGTCCGCGGGCGCCGTCAGCGGTTCGACCCCGTCGAGGGCCTCGCGCACGTCCGGGTCGGGGTCGCGCGCCATCGCCCGTTCGCTGAACGCCCGCGCCTCCGCGATGCGCGACTCGACCCCGCTGGGGTAGAACGTGCGGAGGCGCTGGGCGGCGTAGTCGGTGACCGCCCGCGCCTGGAGGCGCGAGAGGACCTCGCGGTAGAGGGCGCTCGCGCGGTCCGTGGCGAGGAAGCCACCCGGGTCGTCGTGGCGGGCGCGGACGCCGGCGCGGGCGATGCGAGCGGCCCGCGCCTCGGAGATGCCGGGGGCGCGGGCGATGGCGGCGACGTCGCCCCGCTCGACGGCGCCCTCTGGGTCGTCGAGTTCCCGGAGCGCCGCCGCCGTCTTCTCGCCCACGCCCGGGATGGCCTCCAGTTCCATCGGCCACCCGTATGCCCGGGGGTGCGTTATCCCTTGTGGCGTCCGCACGCCTTCGACCACGGATTTTTGTACTCGGCGGCCCGAACCGACTGCCATGGATTCGGACCTTCGGGCCAAACTCGACGCGGCCGTCGCCGACCTCTCTGACCGCGACGGCGTCCTCGTGGCCTTCTCGGGCGGCGTGGACTCGAGCGTCGTCGCCGCCATCGCGCGCGAGGCCGTGGGCGACGCGGCCGTCGCCTGCACGGCCAAGAGCGAGACCCTCCCCGCCGCGGAACTCGACGACGCGCGGCGGGTGGCCGAAGAGATCGGCGTCCGTCACGAGGTCGTCGAGTTCTCCGAACTCGCGAACCCGGACTTCGTCGAGAACGACGGCGACCGCTGCTATCACTGCCGGACGATGCGCCTCGGGCGGATGTTCGAGGCGGCGGAGCGACTGGACGTCGAGGTAGTCTGTGACGGCACGAACGCCTCGGACCCCGGCGAGGGCCACCGCCCCGGCCTGCAGGCCGTCGAGGAAC
>JBDGTT010000005.1:0-94751 GCA_042216525.1 Halobacteriaceae archaeon | reverse complement strand
CGTTCGCCGGCATCGAGGCCGCCTGCTGGGACGTCAAGGGCAAGGTGCTGGACGTGCCGGTCTACGAACTCCTCGGCGGGAAGTTCCGCGACGAGGTCCGGGTCTACTGTGACACCCACGGCGGGGAGTCCCTGGGCGCGGCCCAGTCCGCGGACCGGGACCCGCGGCAGGTCTACACGCCCGAATCGTACGCCGCGGCCGCCCGCGAGGTGGTCGACGACGGCTTCGACGCCCTGAAGTTCGACCTCGACGTCCGCACCCACGCCGACGTGGACACGGCGGCGCGCCGCCTCGACAACGAGGCCATCGAGCACAAGGTCAGTCTGGTCGAGGCCGTCCGCGAGGAGATCGGCTACGACGTCGACCTCGGGATGGACCTCCACTGGAACTTCACGGTCGAGACGGCCACGCGCGTCGGCCGGAAACTCGAACCGTACGACCTCGCGTGGCTGGAAGACCCCGTGCCACCGGAGAAGGTCGACGCCCACCGGCGCGTCACCGAGGCCGTCGCCGCGCCCATCATGACCGGTGAGAACCTCGTCCTCCCGGCGGACTTCATGGAGTACGCCACCGAGGGCGCCTTCGACGTCGCGGCGCCCGACATCAACAAGTGCGGGGGCGTCTCGGAGTTCCTGAAGATGGCGGCCATCTGTGACGTCGCGGGCGTGCCGATGTCCCCGCACAACATCTCCTCGCCGGTCGGGACGATGGCCGGCGTCCACGCCGCGGCGGCGATTCCGAACTTCCTCGCCCTGGAGTACCACGCCCGCGACGTGCCGTGGTGGGAGGACCTCGTCGAACGCACCCACGGGAGCGGCCCCGTCATCTCGGACGGCACCGTCGACCTGCCCGAGGGGCCTGGCTGGGGCGTCGAGATCGTCCCCGAGGTGGCCGAGCGGTACCTCACCGACGGCTCCTCGCTCGTCGTCTGAGGCCGCGACGCCTTTTTGGTGACCTCGCCTGTCGGTTCGGTCCATGGGACTGGAAGTCCACTACAAGGAACCCGGCGTGTACGTCGAACCGCGCGAGGGCATCGAGATCGCCCGGACGGCCGTCGACGCGGGGTTCGAGGGGGTCTGGACGGGCGATCACTTCCTGCCGTGGCTCGACACCTACGACCACACCCAGCACGTCCTCCCGTGGTTCGGGGCGCTGATGGCGGAGATACCTGACGTGCCGGTCGGTCCCTCGGTGACCTGCCCCATCATCCGGTATCACCCGCCGATACTGGCACAGGCCATCGGGACGCTGGACAACATGTACCCCGGGCGGTTCCAGTTCGGCGTCGGGACCGGCGAGGCGGTCAACGAGGCGTTCTTCCTCGACGGGCCGTGGCCCGACTGGGACACCCGGGTCGAGATGCTCCTCGAGGCCCTCGACCTGATGGAGGGGCTCTGGTACGACGACGCCTACCGCTCGCACCACGGCACGCACTACGACTACGTGGAGGTCAAACTCTACACGCGGCCGAAGACCGAGGTCCCCGTCCACTGGTCGGGGCTGGGCCCGCGGTCCTGCCGGATAGCCGGCGAGAACGGCTATCACCTGCTCACCCTGCCGCCGGCCGACGCCGACCCCCTGCCCGACCACGTGGTCGAGAACTACCACGCCGGCCTGCGCGATGCGGGCGTCGACCCCGCGGACCGCCACCTGACCGTCCAGCTGTCGGTCAACTTCGGGGACCCCGACGCGCTGGTCTCGACCATCCGCGAGAACGACTGGTACCTGCCCCTGGACACGGAGATGGACAACCCCGACCCGCGCTCCATCCGGTCGGTCGCCGCCGACCGCCTCGCGACGATGAGCGACGCCGAACTCCGCGAGATATATCACATCACCGAGGACCCCGGCGAGATAGTGGACCTGTTCGAGGCCTACGAGGCGGCGGGCGTCACCCGCGTCATCGTCGAACCGGTCGGCGCGGACCCCGCCGAGACCATCGCCACCTTCGAGGACGCGGTCCTGCCGAAGTTCTGACGCCAACGCTTTTTGTGCGGTAGGCGAGTGTGGACGGCATGCTCACGGAAGCGGAGTGGGAGGAGGCTCGCCGACGCGCGGTCGACCGACTCGCGGACGCCGGCTTCGCCCTCACCGACGCGGAAGCCGCGGACGTCGAGGTGGCGGACTTCGGCTTCGGCCGCCTCGAGGAGGTGGGTCTCGAACTCGTCACCTACGTCAACACCGACCGCTACTGCGCGAAGGAACTCGTCATGTTCCCGGACCAGGTCTGTCCAGAGCACCGCCACCCGCCGTTCGACGACTACCCGGGCAAGCAGGAGACCCTGCGCTGCAGGGACGGGCGGGTCTATCTCTACGTCGAGGGCGAGGAGACGCCCGACCCGGCCGTCGACCCACCGTTCAACGCCGAGCACTACACCGCGGGCCGCGAGGTGGTCCTGGACCCGGGCGAGCAGTTCACCGTCGACCCGGACACGCGCCACTGGTTCGCGGCGGGCGAGGACGGCGCCGTCGTCAGCGAGTTCTCCTCGCCGAGTTTCGACGAGAAGGACGTGTTCACCGACCCCGAGATACGGCGGATTCCGGAGGCGACGTACTGATGACCGACGAGATGCAGGCGGCCGTGCTCACCGCCGACGGGACGGTCGAGGTGCAGTCGCGGGACCGACCCGATCCCGGGCCGGGAGACGTCGTCGTGCAGGTCGGCGCCTGCGGGGTCTGCATGACCGACTACCACATCTTCCACGGCGCCTTCGACGCGGACCCGCCGGTCGTCCTCGGGCACGAGAGCGCCGGCACCGTCGTCGCGGCCGGCGCGGACGTGACCGGCGTCGCCGCGGGCGACCGGGTGGCGGTCAACCCCCTGATTCCGTGCGGGACCTGCGAGTTCTGCCGGCAGGGCCGCGAGAGCCTCTGCCGGAACGCGAGCGTGGTCGGCGGCGCCGGCGACGACATCCTCGACGGGTCGTTCGCGGAGTACGTCCGCGTGCCGGCCCGGAGCGTCGAACCGGTCGGCGACCTCGCCGTCGAGCGGGCGGCGCTGGCCGAACCGCTGGGCTGCTGTATCCACGGCGCGGACCGCGCGCCCATCACCTCGGGCGACACCGTCGCCATCGTCGGCGCCGGCCCCATCGGGTTGCTCCTCCTGCAGGTCTATCGCAACCGCGGGGCCGGCGAGATAGTCGTCTCCGAACTCGACGAGGACCGCCGGGAACTGGCCAGCGAGTTGGGCGCCGACCACGTCGTGAATCCCGACGAGGTCGACCCCGTCGCGGCCGTCGAGGACCTGGTGGGCGGGGCCGACGTCGCCGCGGAGGTGGTCGGGTCGGTGCCGACCATCGAACAGGCCCGCAGGATGACCAAGCGGGGCGGCGCGACGCTCGTGTTCGGCGTCCCGCCCCAGGACGCGACGTGGGAGATCGACCCCTTCGAGGTCTACTACCGGGAGATGGACGTCCTCGGGACGTACTCGCTGACGGCAGACGCCTTCCGCCGGGCCATCACCCTCCTGCGGACCGGACGGATCGACGCGGACGCGGTGACGACCGAGCGCCTCGGCCTCGACGGCCTGCCGACCGCGTTCGACCGGATGGAGCGCTCGGAGGGCCTGAAGAAACTCGTCGTCCCCGGGACCGAACCCTAACGAGTTTTCCCCGGGGGGCCGTTGGCAGGCGTATGGACGAGGACCTCCGGGAGCGCGTGGAGGCGGTCGTGGAGCGCTACGCCCTCTACAACGCGCTCAAGCACGGCGACGACGCACAGGTCGGTGCCATCATGGGCCCCATGATGGCCGACTACCCCGCGTTCCGCGAGCACGGCGACGAGATTCCGGGCGTCGCCGGCCCCGTCGTGGCCGACGTCAACGCGCGCAGCGAGGCCGAACAGCGCGAGCGACTGGCCGAACTCGCTCCCGAGATGCTCGCGGACGTAGAGGCCGAGGGCGAGACCGAGGACCACGACCTGCCGGACCTCCCGAACGTCGAGGACTGCGACGAGGTGCGGATGCGCCTCGCGCCGAACCCGAACGGCCCCTGGCACCTCGGCCACGCGCGGATGCCGGCGGTCATCGGGACCTACCGCGAGCGCTACGACGGGTGGATGCTCTGCCGGTTCGACGACACCGACCCCGAGACCAAGCGCCCGGACCTCGACGCCTACGAGGCAATCGTGGACGCCATCGACTACCTCGGCTTCGAACCCGACGAGGTCATCCGGGCCTCCGACCGGGTCGAGACGTACTACGAGCACGCCCGGGCGTTGATCGACGCCGGCGGCGCCTACACCTGCTCGTGCCCGGCGGCGGAGTTCTCCGAACTGAAGAACGCCGGCGAGGCCTGTCCGCACCGCGAGACGGACGCGGCGACGACCCGCGAGGAGTTCGAGGCGATGGTCGCGGGCGACTACGACGCCGGCGACATGGTCCTCCGGGTGCGGACCGACATCGACCACAAGAACCCGGCGGTGCGGGACTGGGTGGCCTTCCGCGTGGTCGACACGCCCCACCCCCGACCCGAGGCCGCGGACTACCGGTGCTGGCCGCTCCTGGACTTCCAGTCCGCGATAGACGACCACCTCACCGGGATCACGCACATCGTCCGCGGCATCGACCTGCAGGACTCCGCGAAGCGCCAGCGCTACCTCTACGACTACTTCGGCTGGGAGTACCCCGAGGTGATGCACTGGGGCCGGGTGAACGTCGACGCCTACGACGTGCCCCTCTCGACGTCGTCCATCAAGGAGCGCATCGAGGCCGGCGACCTGGACGGCTGGGACGACCCGCGCGCGCCGACCATCGCCAGCGTCCGCCGCCGGGGCATCCAGGGCGCGGCCGTCACCGAGTCGATGGTCGAACTCGGCACCTCCACCTCGAACGTCGACCTCTCGATGTCGGCCGTCTACGCGCACAACCGCGACCTCGTCGACGACGGGGCCGACCGGCGGTTTCTCGTCCGCGACGGCGTCCGCCTCCCCGTCGAGGGCGGCCCGGACGAGGGCCACCCCCCGGTCCACCCCGACCACGAGGACCGCGGGCGACGGGACGTCCCCGTGTCCGGGGCCGTCCGACTCGAACCCGCCGACGTCCCCGACCCGGGCGAGCGGACGTGGCTGAAGGGCCTGGGCTGTTTCCGCAGCGAGGACGGCGCCCTCGTCGCGACGGGCGACGACATCGACGCTGTCCGGGAGGAGGGCGTCCCCGTCGTCCACTGGGTGCCCGACGCCGGGAGCGTCCCCGTCGTCCTGCGGACGATGGAGGGCGACGTCCCGGGCCGCGCCGAACCCGCCGTCGCGACGGACGACCCCGGCGACGTCGTGCAGTTCGAGCGCGTCGGCTTCGCCCGTCTCGACCGCCGCGCCGAGGGCGAGGACCCCGCGGTGGCCTACTACGCCCACCCGTAGTCACTCACCGCGGGACGAGACCGGCCACGTCCGCGAGCAGCGCGAGGAGGAGCAGGGCGAGCAGGGCGCCGGAGACGCGGCCGAGCCACGACACCAGCGGCGTCCGCTCGCGGTAGAGGTCCGCGAGCACCCCCGCGACGAGGACGACGAGGGCCCCGACGGCGAGGGGGTTCACCGGGCGGCCGGTGGCCGCGTCGTAGCCCATCGACGCCAGCGCCGCCGCCGCCCCGACGACGAGGAACCACGCGGCGACTCGGCGCCGTTCGGAGCCGAGTTCGAGGACGGGCATGGTCGCTCTTCGCCCGCCGCCACAAAAAGTCTCCCCGCCCGCCCCGACGCGGGGCCGCCGGTCAGCGGTAGCGGTCGGCCTCTGCCCGGGCCACCTCGCCGCCGTAGGCGTCGACGAGGGGCTGGCAGGCGTCGCCGAACGCCCGCATGCACTGACCCGTGGAGTGGTAGTCGAGTTCCGCGGCCACCTCGTCCCACGGGCGGGCCTGGAGGGCGCGGCGGACGAGCAGTCGCTCCTCGCGGGCCGAGAGGGCGTCCGGGGCCGCCGGGTCCACGAGGTGGGCCCGCGCGAGTTCGCGGAAGGGCCGGGGGTCGACGTCCGAGAGCGCCGGGCCGAACGCCGCGGCGGCGGCGAGGCGCCAGCCCCGGTCGTCGACGTCGGGCGTCACCGTCGCGTCGCAGGCACGCAGCGTCGCCCGCACCACGTCGGGGTCACAGTCCCGGAGTGCGCTCCCGAGGACGGCCGGCGCGCGGGCGGCGAACCAGTCCGCGTGTCGGTCGCGGAGGCGGCGGCCGGCCTCGCCCGTCGGCCGGAGGACGAGCGCCGAGTACTCCCCGCTGGTCTCGTTCCGCGTGGTCGAGAGGTGGACGGCGGAGAAGCCGTTCGCCGCCCAGAATCGGACGAGGTCGGGCGTCGCGCCGAACCCGGCCCCGACCCAGGCGACGTCGTCGCCCACCTCCGCCGTCAGGGCCTCGAGCAGTCGGCTGCCGAGGCCGCGGGAGCGGGCGGCGTGGTGGGTCGCGACGCGGACGACGCGCACGCCGCGGTGAGCGGCGGCGCCCTCGTCTCGCAACTGGGAGGTCAACACGTCCGGGAGCATGTTCCCGCGGACCCGCTCGCCCTCGTACATCGCCGCCCTGCGGTCGGCGTCGAGACTGCCCTCGCGGGCGCACAGCGCCACCGAGACGACGTGCCCGTCGTGGGTGAGTGCGCGGACGAACAGGTTCGGGGCGTCGAGCAGGCGCGCGAGGTCGTCCGGTTCCGTGCGGTAGTGGGCCGCGACCAGCAACCCGAACACCTCGCGCAGGCGGTTCTCGTCGGCGGCCAGGGCCTCGGCGTCGAGCGCCCGGTACGTGGTCGTCGCCGGCGTCGCGTCCGCGACCAGTTGGGCCGCGGCGGGACTCGCGTCGAGGCAGAGCGCGTGGAACAGCCACGTCTCGACCGGGTCGCCGGCGGCGTACCGGATCGGTTCGCTGAGGCGCGCCTCGGTCACGGCGTGGTCGCTGGCGTCGAGGTGGTCGCGGAAGCGCACGTCGAAACCCCGGCCGGCGCCCTCGTAGCCGCGAACCGTCGTGGTGAACGCCACCCGGTCGGCGGCGAGCACCTCGTCGAGGACCCGGACGGGGAGGGCCGCCGCCTCGTCGACGAACACGGCGTCGGCCGTCGCGGCGGCGTCGGCGGCCGCCGTGGGGCGCTCGAACCGGACCGACCCGCCGCCCCCGGCGTCGAGACGGTCGACCGGGTCCCCGTCCGTCCCTTCGAGGACGCGGAGGCGGTCCAGCAACGCGCGGGCGCGGGCGAACACCTCCGCAGCGTTCTGCCGGCCCGGCGCGGTGACGACCACCGAGAGGCCGCGGGCGGCGAGTGCGCCCGCGGCGAGGCCGGCGGCGCTGGACTTCCCGCGGCCGCGGTCCGCGGTGACGACGACGGCCGCGGGCGGGTCGAGCAGGGCCTCGAACGCCGCGACGGCTTCGCTCTGGTCGCGGGTCAGGCAGGTCTCGTAGGCCGCCCCGGGGAAGGACGCGCCGGTCGGCGTAGTCGGCCCGGGCGGCGGTCGTCGAGGGGCGGGGTCGGTCAGGCCGTCGGCGTCGACCCGGTCGGCGTCCACGTCGACGAGTGCGACGCCGTCGTGGGCCCGGAGGGTCTCGACGAGGCGTCGCCGGAACCGGCCGGTGACGTCGTCGAGTCCGTAGGGCGGGACGGCCAGCCCCTCGTCGAAGCCGTCCCGGCGCGCGGGCCAGTCGTCGAGGGGCGGCGCGAGGACGAGGAGGAGGCCGCCGCCGTCGACAGCGCCGACCGACTGACCGACGGCGTTCGGTCGGCACGCGTCGTGGCAGTCGAGGACGACGGCGTCGCGGGTCCGCCCGAGGAGGCGGTCGGCCCGCGTCGGCCGCACCCGTTCGCAGTCGAGGGCGTCCCGCCGGCCGACGAGCGTCGTCGCGTCCGCGTCGACGGCCGCCGCCCGGAGCGCCGTCCGCGCGCCCTCGTACCCCGCGTCGCGGCCGCCGGCGAGGACGAGGACGCGTCGCTCGTCGACGGCGCGGGCCTCCGCCCGGAGCGACGCCGCGAGGGCCGCGAGCATGCACGAGGCTGGGCGGCCGGACGGTACGAGTCTTTCCCTCGCGTCCGGAACCCCAACGGTCAACACGCCCCCCGTGGAACGCCGGCACATGCCGACGACGACCCGCGTGTGGACGCTGGCCAGCAGACCGGAGGGCGAACCGACGCCGGAGAACTTCGAGATGGTCGACCGCGAGGTCCGCGACCCCAGCGGGGGCGAGGTCCTCCTGCGGACGCTGTACCTCTCGGTCGACCCCTACATGCGGGGCCGGATGCGCAAGCCCCACCCCTACGCGGAGCCCTGGGACCTGGGCGACCCCGCGAAGGCTGACCTCGCGGGCGAGGTGGTCGCGTCCGCCCACGACGACTACGAGGCGGGTGACGTCGTCACCGCCCGGGCCGACTGGGCGGAGTACAACGTGGTCGACGGCGACGACTTGACGCCGGTCGCCCCGGACCTGCCGGTCTCTGCGTCGCTGTCCGTCGTCGGGATGCCGGCGCGCACGGCCTACTTCGGAATGTTGGACGTGGCGGACCCCGACCCCGGCGACACCGTCGTCGTCTCGGGCGCGGCGGGCGCCGTCGGGACCGTCGCGGGGCAACTCGCCCGCCTGGCTGGCGCCCGCGTCGTCGGCACCGCCGGGTCGCCCGAGAAGATAGAGTACATCACAGAGGAACTCGGCTACGACGCGGGGATCAACTACCGCGAGACCGACGACTACGACGCGGCCATCGAGGACGCCTGTCCCGACGGCGTCGACGTCTACTTCGACAACGTCGGCGGCGAGTTGACCGACGCGGTGTGGCGACACCTCAACGACTTCGGCGTCGTCGCCGTCTGCGGACAGATCGCCCACTACAACATGGCGGAGACGCCGACGGGCCCGCGATACACGGACGGCCTGTTCGCCAACCGGGCGCGCATCGAGGGGTTGCTCGTCCGCGACTGGGCCCACCGCTTCGACGAGGCCAACGAGCGCCTGGCCGCGCTGGTCGCCTCGGGCGAGATCCGCTACCGCGAGTCCGTGGTCGAGGGCTTCGAGAACGCGCCCGACGCCTTCGTCGGTCTCTTCGCGGGCGAGAACGTCGGCAAGCAGCTCGTGAAGGTGGCCGACCGCGCCGATCCCGTGTGAGAGGCACACACCCCCGCTGCCGGGCGTTTGGAAGCGCTTTTATGCGAGGGAGCCGCTACCTTTGGCTACACCCCGATCGGAGACGATGATGCGCCGCCGCCACCGGCCGACTCAGGCGGCGGCGTCCGAGCTTCGACGGGAGAGGTGATTCACAATGCCAGTCTACGTCGATTACGACACCCCAGCGGACCTCCAGGACCGCGCCGTCGAGGCGCTGGAGGTCGCCCGAGACACAGGTACCGTCCGAAAGGGAACGAACGAGACCACCAAAGCCGTCGAGCGCGGCAACGCGGCGCTCGTCCTCGTCGCCGAGGACGTCCAGCCCGAGGAGATCGTGATGCACCTCCCGGAACTGTGCGACGAGAAGGGCGTCCCGTACGTCTTCGTCGAGACGCAGGACGAGGTCGGCCGCGCGGCCGGGCTCGAAGTGGGTAGCGCGGCGGCGGCCATCGTCACGCCCGGCGAGGCCAGCGAGACGGTCGAGGACATCGCGACCAAGGTCGACGACCTGCGACAATGAGCGCCGAAGAGTCCGAGGAGGGGTCCACTCCCGCCGAGGTCATCGAGGTGGTCGGCAAGACCGGGATGCACGGCGAGGCCATGCAGGTCAAGTGCCGCATCCAGGAGGGCTCGAACCAGGGCCGCATCATCACGCGGAACGTCCTCGGTCCGGTCCGAGAGGGCGACGTCCTGCAGCTCCGCGAGACGGCCCGCGAAGCGGACGCAATCGGAGGACAGTAATGCCACAGACGCGCACCTGTGACTTCTGCGGCGGCGACATCCCCCCGGGGACGGGGACGATGTTCGTCTACCGCGACGGACGCACCGTGTACTTCTGCTCGTCGAAGTGCGAGAAGAACGCCGACCTCGGGCGGGAGTCCCGCCAGGTCGAGTGGACCGCCGACGCGCAAGGGGGCGAGTAGATGGCCGACCGCGAGCGCACCTTCGTGATGGTCAAGCCCGACGGCGTCCAGCGCGGCCTCGTGGGCGAGGTCATCTCTCGCCTGGAGGAGCGCGGTCTCAAACTCGTCGGCGCGAAGTTCATGCAGATCGACGACGAGTTGGCCCACGAGCACTACGGCGAACACGAGGGCAAGCCCTTCTTCGAGGGCCTCGTCGAGTTCATCACCAGCGGCCCGGTGATGGCGATGGTCTGGGAGGGCCAGGACGCCACCCGCCAGGTCCGGACGATGATGGGCGAGACCGACCCCGCGGAGTCCGCCCCGGGCACCATCCGCGGCGACTTCGGGTTGGACCTCGGCCGGAACGTCATCCACGGCTCCGACCACGAGGACCCCGGCGCGAACGAGCGAGAGATCCAGTTGTTCTTCGACGACGCGGAACTCCTCGACTACGAGCGGGTCGACGAGACCTGGCTCTACGAGTGACGCGTCGACGCGCACGTTTTTCTCTCCGGCCGTGGTAGCGGTGGCATGGGAAGACTGCCCTGTCCCCGACCGCTGACCGAGTCCGGCTACCTCCTCGGCGCCGCCTACGGCGCCTTCGCTCTCCTCGCGCCTCGCGTGGTCGTCGACCTCTGGACCCAACTGCTCGGCGCGTGCTACGAGAACCCCGAGGACCTCGAGCCAAAACCGTGGGTCCTGCGGGCCGCCCGCGTCGAGGGTGGCCTCGTGCTGGCGGCGTCGCTGGCCGGTCTCGCGCTGGGCCGGGCGGGCGCGCGCCGCCGGACGGATACGGACGAGGGCGACGCCTAGACGTCGGGCGCGGTGACGTCTATCTCGCCGGCGTCGAGGGCGGCCTCCACTTCCCGGGCGGCCTGCACCATGTTCGCCATCTTCTCGTAGGCCACCTCGCGGGGGAGGAGTTTGAGTCCGCAGTCCGGGCTGACGGTCAATCGCTCGGGCGGGACGATCTCGAGCCCGTACTCGATGTGCTCCCGTATCTGTGCGACGCTCTCGACCTCGGCGTCGTGGACGTCGACGACGCCCAGCGCGAGGTCCTTCTCGAAGGCCGGGTCTTTGAACACGTCCACCTGCTCGAAGCCGTCGTTCGCGAGTTCGAGGTCGTACTCCTCGACGGGGTAGTCGAGCATCTCGGGGTAGATGCGCGAGTAGTCGCCGTAGCAGACGTGCAGGCCGAGGCGCACGTCCTCGGGGACGCCCTCGACGACCCGTTCGAGGGCGCGACCGACGATGGCGTGGTCGTCGGGGGTCGTCGCGAGCGCCGGTTCGTCGATCTGGACGTACTTCGCACCGGCGTCGACCAGCGCCTGGACCTCGGTGTTGACGAGGTCCGCCAGCGCGTTGGTCAGCGCTTCCTCGTCCTCGTAGACCTCGTTGAACGACCACGAGGCGAGCGTGTACGGGCCGGTGATGGGGACCTTGACGGGGCGGGTGGCAACCCCGTTCGTGAACTCGAACTCGTCGACGAGCCACGGGTCCTCGTAGCCGACCTCGTCGACGACGGAGGGCTTGTCGAAGTAGTTGTGCCCCCAGACCTTCACCGGGCCGTTGAACTGGTAGCCGGCGATGCGGTGGGCGAAGTACTCGACCATCTCGTTGCGGCGCATCTCGCCGTCCACGACGACGTCCAGGCCCGTCCGCTCGTGTTCGTCGACGATGAGGCGGGCCGCGTCGTCTTTGGCCTCCTCGAAGTCCGCGTCGTCGAAGTCGGCCTCGTCGTCCTCGTGCATCTCCCGGGCGCGGTGGAGCCACGTCGGCTTGGGGTAGGAGCCGACCACCGTGGTGAGCAGGAAGTGCTCGTGGGGGTGGTCCGCGGGCCGGAACTGCTCGCGGGTGGTCACGCCTCCACCTCCTCGGCGGTGACGGCACCCAGCGCCGCCAGTTTCTCCTCGAAGCGGTTCACCGGCAGGTAGAACAGTTCCGTGTTCGGCATGACGTAGGCCGTGTCGAACTCCATCACGGGCGGCACCGACTCCTCGAACCACGCGATTCGCTCGCGGATGGTCTCGGGCGACTCGACGAGCGTGTTCTGGCCGTCGACGACGCCGAGGCCGACGTCGTCGGGCGCGCCGTACTCCGAGAGGTTGGAGAGGTTCTCGTCGGGCGCGGAGACGAAGTCGAAGCCGACGGCGTCGACGTCGGCGTCGAGGAGGTGGGCGTACACCCGTTCTTCGAGGGCGCCCCAGTAGGCGTGGACGACGACGTCGGCGTCGGTCGCGCCAGCGACCCTGCCGACGGCGGCGCTCGCGCGCTCGTCGAGACCCTCGCCCGGCGGGGCCGTCACCAGCGACGGTTCGAGGACGAACACCGTCTCGACGGCGTCGGGGAACGCCGCCACCTCGCCCGCGAGGAACTCCCCGAGGGCGTCGAGGAAGGCGGCTTCGTCGCCGTAGTGCTCGTCGGTCGCGAGGTCGAACAGCGACCACGGGCCGGGGACGACGGCCTGCAGGTCGTCGGTCAGCGCCGCCGCGGCTTCGAGTTCGGCCGCGACGTCGCCGTCGAAGTCCAACCCGTCCTCGACGACGGGTTCGCGGTAGAAGTTGTTGTTGTCGTAGTACCGCACGATGCCGGCCGTCCGGACGCTGTCGTGGACGGCGAGCGGGTGGGCGAGCATGTCGTCCCAGCGCAGTTGGCCTTCGACGACGCGGTCCAGGCCCGCGTCGCGTTGCAGGTCCACGACGTGTTCCCTGCCGGCCTCGTACTCGGCCACGATGTCGGGGCCCTCGTCGCCGCTGATGAGGTCACTCTTCTGGTGCCCCTTGCGGTCGCTCAGCCGCTCCCTCGTTCCGTCGGGGAGCGGGAACAACCCCGCCGTCGTCGCTACGCGTTCCATGTCGTCACTTGCGGATTCCGCCGCTTAATATTTCCGTTCTACAAAAATGCGCCCCGGTTATCTCACGAGTCGGAGGACGACGAGTTCCTCGCCGGGGTAGTCGTCGCGGGCGGCGACCGAGGCCGCGAAGCCGTTCGCCCGTGCGCGCTCCCGGACCTCGTCGACGCCGGTGAGCGTGCTCACCAGGAGGTAGACGGCGCCGCCCGGCGCGAGCACCCGCCCCACGTCGTCGAGGAAGGGGTCGACGACGGCCCGTCCCGTCTCCCCCGCGGTCAGCGCTCGCTCCACCCAGTCGTGCCCGTCCATCTCGGGGACGTGCGGGAGGTAGGGGGGATTGAACAGGACGGCGTCGAAGACGTCCGCGCGGAACGGGGCGAGGAGGTCCGCGCGCACCGCCTCGACGCCGCGGTCGCGCGTCGCCCGGCAGGCGTAGGGGTTCACGTCGCTCCCGACGACGCGGGCTCCGGTCTCGGCCGCCACCGTCGCTGCGACGTAGCCCGATCCCGACCCGACGTCGAGCACCAGGCCGCCGGTGACGGCCTCGGCGGCCGTGGCCGCGAGCAGCGCGGAGTCCTCGGCCGGGCCGTACACCTCGCGGTCGAGTCCCCGCCGGGCCGCGAGGTCGTCCTCCGTGTCCATCAGGCGCCGTCCCCCTCGGCGCGCGGTGCTTCCGCGGCGGGGTCGCTCGCGGCCTCGCCGTCTCCGCGGCGGACGCGCATCCCCCCGGTCTCCGCGCGACCGGTGAGTTCGCGCTGGGGGAAGGGAATCTTGATGCCCTCGCGGTCGAAGGCGCCTTTCACCGCCCGGACGACGGCCGACTTCGCCCGCCACTTCCGCCGGGCGCTGGGGTTGTCGATCCAGAACCGGAGGCGCAAGAGCACCGCGCTGTCACCGAACTCCGCGGCGACGACTTCGGGTTGTGGGACCGCGAGGATGGGGTCGACGTCGCGCATGGCCTCGCGGGCCACCTCGACGGCGCGGTCGACGTCGCTGGCGTAGTCGACGCCCACTTCGACGGTGAGGCGGAGTCGCCCCTTCCGCGAGCGGTTGACGACCTCCTCGCTGGAGACGATGTCGTTGGGGAGCATCACGTACTCGCCGTCGAACGTCTGGAGGCGGGTGTTGACGATGGTGATGTCCGTCACGATGCCCTCGTTGTCGCCGATCTCGACCCAGTCGCCGATCTCGAACGGCCGCGAGAACAGCACCACGAACCCGGCGAGGACCGCCCCGAGGGTCTGGCGCGCCGCCAGGCCCACGACGATGCCGAGGACGCCCGCGCCCAGCAGGAGGTTGCCGATGCGGACGTTCCACAGCGACAGGACGACCAGCCCCGCGGTCACGTAGATGGCCATCTGGACGACGTGGTAGGCGATCTCACGCTCGTGGCTGGAGATGGCGTCGTTGTTCCGGGTCGACCGGTAGATGACCCGGGCGGAGAGGCGTGTCAGGCCGTAGGCGCCCGCGAGGACTGCCACGGTCACGACGGCGATGACGGCCTCGGCTTGACCCACTTCGAGGACCGAGAGCGCCGAGGCGACGTCGTCGCTGGCCCCCCACGCGTACACGAGCAGCCAGAGTCCGAGCGCGACCGTCGTTCCCACGACGACGAACTGGCCCACGTCGACGGCCGTCTCGTCGAAGCGCTCCCTGAGGGCCGGTCCGGCCCGGCGCACGAGGAGGACGACGGCGGCGACGCCGACGAGCACCCCGAGCGTCAGCGCCGGTCGGCCGCCGGGGACGGCGTCGGACCACCGGAGGAGCGTGGCGCCGGTCTGCATCCTACGCGCCCCCCGCTGCCTCGCCCGTCCCGACGGCCCGCGCCGTCTCGGCGAGCGCGGCGAACGTCGCCGGCGACAGTTCGCCCGGTCGCCGGGACAGGTGGTCCTCGTCGACGGCCGCGACCACGGCGTCGGGGTCCTCGAGACCGGAGATGTGGGCCGTGTTGCGGACGGCGTTGCGGAGCGTCTTCCGGCGCTGGGTGAACACCGCTTTCACGAACCGGAGGAAGAACTCCTCGTCACCGACGTCGTCGGCCGGGTCGCGCGGGCGACACCGGACCACGGCGCTCTCGACCGCCGGACGCGGGTCGAAGGCTTCCTTCGGAACCGTCTCGACGAGTTCGACGTCGGCGTAGTGGCCCGCGGTCACGCTGAGCCGCCCGTACTCGGGGGTGTCCGTCGCCGCGACCATCCGCTCCGCGAACTCCCGCTGGAACATCAACACGAGCGGGCGCCGCCGCGGCAGGAGTCGGAAGGCGACGGGCGATGAGACGCCGTAGGGGAGGTTCGAGACGCTCGCGTCGAAGGCGGGCAGGTCGACCGCCGTCGCGTCGCCCTCGACGACGGTCAGGCGGCCGTCCGCGACGTCCTCCGCGAACTCCTCGCGGAGGAACGCAGCGAGCGACGGGTCTCGTTCGACGGCCGTCACCCGGTCGGCCGCGGCAAGCAGGCGGTCCGTGAGTGCCCCCGTCCCGGCGCCCACCTCGAGGACGTGCGTCCCTGCGAGGTCCAGGTAGGTCGGCAGGCGGTCGAGCACGCGGTCGTCGACGAGGAAGTGCTGGTCGCGGCGGGGGTCACCACGACCCGCTCGCCGGACGAGTTCGTCGGGGTCTCGGCTCATCGCTACTGGTCTGTCTCCGGACGGACGAACGTCCGGTACTTCAGGTCCTCGTCCTGTATCTCCTCGATGATGCGCTCGACCAGCACCTCCTTCGGGTGGTGCAGCCCGGAGACCCGCTCCGTGAGGTCCGCGAAGTCCGCGAACGGCTTCCGCTTCCGGGCGTCGAGGATGTTGTTGCGGAGTTTCTTCCCGATGCCGGGGAGGAGGTTCAACTGGTGGAGGCGCAGCGTGATCGGCTGGGCGTCGTTGTAGAAGTCGACGAAGCGCCCCTCGTCGGCGTCGACGATCTCCTCGACGGCGTACTCGAGTTCGGAGCGCGCCCCACCGGTCAGGTCGTCGTAGTCGATCCGCGACGTCTCCTCGACGCCGGGAGTCGGGTCCGCGCCGCCCAGGACTACCGTGTCGCTGATGCCGACGTCCGCGTCGTCCTCGAGTCGGAGTTCGTAGAGGTCGAACCGCTCGGTCCCGAGCGCGAGTGCGACCGGTGACCGGCGGTACCGCGGCCGGTCGTCGTCCGACCTGCCGCGGGGGAGGTAGTCGAGAACGACTGCCGTCACCCCGTCGTCCTCGCTCGCTGTCGTCATATCCGTAGTATGTCGAGGCGGAACTTAAACCGTCGCCCGTCAGACGTACATCGCGACGACGTCGAGAATCTCGTCGAGTTCGTCGCCGCCGAGCGAGTATTGCTCCTGCGCGTAGACGGCGCGCAGTTCGTCCCGGGACTGGGGGAGGAGGTTCGCGATTTTGAACGCCGTCGGCTCGTCCACCTTCTCCAGGTCGCGGAGCTGGTCGACCAGTTCGGCGGCCTCGTCCTCGTCGAGGACGGTGAACCGGTTGACGTGCTCGATGGCGCGCGCGAGTTCGTAGCGGAGGTCGCGCTCCGCGTCGACCCGCTCGGCCTCGACGTCGGCGAGGAGTCGCTTCGTCTCCGCGAGCGTGAGGTACTCCTCGTCGACTTTCTCCTTGAAGATGGTCATCCCTGCTGGGGACGGAGGTGGGCCGGCTTGGCGATGATGGTCTTGTCCTTGCCGCCGTCGTTGATCTCGACCCGGTACGCGGCCCCCTGCGTGCCGAGGACGGTGCCGGTGCGGCCGTTGAACCGGGGGTGGAACCGGCCGTCCTGCACGCTCGGGTCGAGTTTGAGGTGGACGCGCTGTCCTTCCTCGAAGCGAGCCACGGAGCGCTGGGGCGGGGACGTGCCTCGCTGTCTCGGGTCGTTCTTGAGTTTGTTCCGCGTCCCGTGGAGCGGACCGTTCGAACTGGGCATATGGGTTCTTGTACCCTCGTCGGCGTTATAAAACGTGCGTTACCGACCCGCCGCTCCGGCGCGCGTGGGACGGGACGGGAGAGCGCGGGAGAGGGCCGAAGCCGTCCCGTGGGGGACGAGCGCTCGGACAGTCCACTCTTCCGTCCGGGGTGACCGCGGCGAGGGGGGGCCGCGGCCGGTTCAGCGTAGGGGCGAGTCGGTCAAGTGAGTTGGCCGGATTCTCTCACCGCTGTGGCCCGAATTTCGCCCGAATGCGGACCGGAGTCAGATCCGGCCGACGTTCTCGACGGCGACGCTCTCGACGCCCTCGACGCCCGAGAACGCCTCCTCGACTGCTTCGGTCCCACCGGCGTCGTCGGGGACGATGACCGTCGGGAGGAGGGCGACGAGGCCGAAGGCGACGTCGTCGCGTTCGAACCCCTGTATCTTCGCGCCCTCGGGGAGCGCGGCCTCGAGACGCTCCTGGAGGTCGTCGAGGTCGACGTCGGGGTTCTGGGGCATCACCTTCATCTTGGCGGCGACCTTCCCCATGTCAGGGCCCCCTGAAGCCACAGTCCGGGCACTCGTAGAGGTTGCTCTGCTTGCGGCACTTGGCACACCGGAAGATGCGGTGCCCACACTCCGGGCACTTGAACGACGCGGCCGTCGTCCCGGAGATGTTGATGCCACAGGAGATGCACCTGCGGCGTTGGCGGGTTTCGCTCTCGCTCATACACACTCGTACCCGCGGCGCGCTTTTAACCGTTGTCAAACGTCGTCGTCTCAGGTCCCGGGGAGGATGTCCCCGATGGCCCCACCGACGGCCATCGGGAGGTACGCGACTGCCGTCTGGCAGGCCGCCAGCCAGGGCGTCGTCCAGTCGACGCGGCCCCACGCGGTCATGCCGAGCGCGGCCGTCAGTGCGGTGACGCCGAGGACGCCGACCATCCGACGGGGTACGACGCCCAGGATGGGGGCGGTGACGCGGACGTCCTGGAAGTCCGCGACGTAGAGGATGCCGTGGACCGTCCCGACGGTGAGAGCGAGCGTCGCGACCAGGAACGCGGGGCGCGTGGCGACGTACGTGCCCACCTCGAGGGTGCCGCCCTCGACGAACATCGGCAGGCCGAAGACGAGGCCGCCGAGAAACGCCTCGGCCACGTCCGCGCGGCCGAACCCGCTGACGACGCGCCCGAACGTCCCGCGATCGGTCGCCGCCAGCGCCAGGCGTCGGGTCTCGCGGACCTGCTCGCGGGCCCGCGCGGAGTCGACGGTCGCCTCCAGTTCCGCGAACTGCTCGACGAGGTCCTCGACGTCCGGTGGGTCCTCGGGCATGTGCGGCACCGTCGCGGGCCAGCGACTTGAGTGTCTCCGTCCCGCGAGCACGACCCGACAACGAGACGCCCGCGCCGAACGAGGATTTAAAGCCGACGCCGCGGAACTCCCGTCCATGACAGAGGACGGCTGGTTCGTCGGCGTCGACGACGTCGACGGCGCCGCCCGGGCGATACGCGACGGGCGAGCGGCCGACCCCCGGGACTGGCCCGCGGCGGCCATCGCGGCGGGCTACGCCGACGACGAGGGGGACTACTACCGACGACTCCACGAGGCGGCGATGGTCGCGACGCGGGAGGCGGCCACCGAGGCCGAAACCGCCGACGACAGGCAACTCGTCCACGCCGTCCGGGCCCTCGACGACGTGGAGCGCACCGCCAACGAACTCGCGGAGCGGGTGGCCGAGTGGGGCGGCGGCCTCCACGGCGAGACGGGCGTCGGCGGCGTCGCCTACGCCCGCGAGGTGGCCGACAGCGACCCCGGGGACGACCCCGTCGAGCGCCGCCTGGTCTCGCTCGCGGAGCGGGTGGTTGACCTCGACGGGGAGGCGGGGGCGCTCCGCCGGTTCCTCGAGCGTCGCGCGCCGACTGTCGCGCCGAACCTCTCGGCGCTCGCGGGCCCGGTGCTCGCGGCCCGTCTCGTCGCGCTTGCTGGCGGCCTCGAAGCGCTCGCGAAGATGCCGTCCGGGACGGTGCAGGTCCTGGGCGCGGAGGACGCCCTCTTCGCGCACCTCCGAGGCGACGCGCCCTCGCCCAAGCACGGCGTCATCTACGCCCACGAGTACGTCCACGGCACGCGTCCCGAGGACCGGGGGTCGGCGGCCCGCGCAGTCGCCGGGAAGCTGAGCATCGCCGCCCGGGTCGACCACTACAGCGGCGACCGCCGGCCGGAACTGGAGACCGCCCTCGACGAGCGGATGGCGCGCATCCGGTCGCGGGCGGACGACGAGGAGGAGGGCGACGCGTGACCCTGCCCGACGGCGTCGAGCGGCGGGCGATAGCCGGCGACGACGTCCTCGCGACGCGGGGCGACCCCATGTACGGAGAGCCGACCGCCGGGGGCTGGCGGCGCTGGGACCCGTCGCGGTCGAAACTCGGGGCGATGCTCGAACTCGGCGTGGACACGGGCCTCCGGGGCGGCGACGGGGTCCTCTACCTCGGCGCCGCCGCGGGGACGACCGTCAGCCACGTCGCGGACTTCGCCGGACCGACCTACGCCGTGGAGTTCGCGCCCCGTCCGGTGCGGGACCTCCTCGACGCGGCCGAGTCCCGCACCAACCTCGTTCCCCTCCTGAAGGACGCCCGGCGGCCCGAGACGTACGGACACGTCGTCGAGAGCGGTCTCGACGCCGTCGTGCAGGACGTGGCGACTCGCGGGCAGGCCGCCGTGGCGGTCCGGAACCGCCGGTTCCTCGCGGACGACGGACACCTCGTCGCCGCGTTCAAGGCACGGAGCGAGGACGTCACCAGAGACCCCGCGGACGTCTTCGCCGAGGTCCTCTCCGACCTCGAAGCGGCCTACGAGATACGGGCCACCCGCCGCCTCGACGCGTACCACGAGGACCACCTCGCCGTCGTCGCTCGGCCGCGGGACCAGGGGTGAGATCGCCCGAACACGCGGGCCGGCAGTCGAACGGGGTGGCGGGTGCGGTCCGTCGCGGACGGGCGACCGTCGCGGGGGGAGCGGACGCCCGATTTCCGCTTTCCGGAACTATTTAGCCGTCCGATGGCAACCTCCCCCGACATGGCGGAGGGCCGCGCCGCGTTCACCGAGTTCGGGACGCTCGGCATCGAAGAGGAGTACTTCGTCGTCGACGAGCGCGGCCGTCCGACGGCGGGGACCGACACGCTCGTCCACGAGGCGTCGCCGCCGGACCCCATCGCGGGCCGCCTCGACCACGAACTGTTCAAGTTCGTCATCGAGACCCAGACCCCCAAACTCGACGGCCCGGGGGAGGCGGCGGCGGCCCTCCACGAGATGCGGGACGCCCTCGTCTCGTACGCGGCCGACCACGGCTACCGCATCGCGGCCGCAGGCCTCCACCCGGCCGCCGTCTGGCGGGAACTCGAACACGCGGACAAACCCCGCTACCGCGACCAGCTCGACCGCATCCGGTACCCCCAGCACCGGAACACGACCGCGGGCCTCCACGTCCACGTCGGCGTCGACGACCCGGACGCGGCGGTGTGGATCGCCAACGAACTCCGCTGGTACCTGCCGGTCCTGCTGGCCCTCTCGGCGAACTCCCCGTACTGGAACGGCTTCGACACCGGGCTGGCTTCGGCGCGGGCGAAAGTCTTCGAGACACTCCCGAACACCGGGATGCCGACGGCCTTCGAGGACTACGAGTCGTTCGCGTGCTTCGAGCGCTTGCTCCTCGAGACCGACAGCATCAGCGACCGCGGAGAGATCTGGTGGGACGTCCGCCCGCACTCGGGACACGGGACGGTGGAGGTGCGGACGCCGGACGCGCAGGCGGACCCGGAGCGGGTGCTGGCGTTCGTCGAGTACGTCCACGCGCTAGTGGTGGACCTCGCGGAGCGCTACGCGGACGGCGAGTCGGGACACGACCACCGCCGGGAACTCCTGGACGAGAACAAGTGGCGGGCCACCCGGCACGGACACGACGCCTCGTTCATCGCCAGGGACGCGCGCGAGGAGGTGTCGCTCCCGACGGTCGTCGACCGGACGGCCGACCGACTCGGCGTCGACGGCGTCCGCGACGTCCTCGAGTCGGGGAGCGGGGCCGCCCGGCAGCGACGCATCCACGACCGCGACGGACCGGACGCGCTCTACGAGTCGCTGGTCCTCTGACGGCCAAGGTTTTTACCTGCCCCTGTCTTTTGTCCCGTTCGAGAGGACGCATGTCTGACGACGCGCACGCACCGGAGGGCGGGGAGGACGACGGAGATGGGACGCCGCGGGAACGCCTCCAGGGGGGCGCGGACAGGGCCGTGGCGGAGTTCGACGACCGGGTCGTCGACATCCTGTCGTGGGTGTTGGACACGGAGACGCGGGCTCGCATCTACGTCTACCTGCGACAGCACCCCTGGAGTACGAGCGAGGAGGTGGCCGACGGGACGGGACTCTACCCGAGCACCGTCCGGGAGGCGCTGGCCGAACTCACCGACGAGGACAAGGTCTCCAGGCGGAAGCGCCAGAGTCGGGGCGCGGGCAACAACCCCTACGAGTACACCGCCATCGCCCCCTCGGACCTGGTCGGCGAGGTGGTGGGCCAGGTCCAGGAGCAGTTGAACACCCTCTGCACGCTCGACGCCGCGGTCGGCCGCGACGAACCGGCGGCAGAGCCGGTGCGCATCGAGGTAGTGGCCGCCGACGACGAAACCACCACGAAGAACCCGAAGCAATAAACCCTCGCGCCGACTGGCGCGAGTATGAACGTGGCGCTGGGCGGCACGTTCGACCCCATTCACGACGGCCACCGGGCCCTGTTCGAACGCGCGTTCGAGCTCGGTGACGTCACGGTCGGCCTGACCAGCGACGACCTCGCCGCCGAGACCCGCCACATCCCTCGTCCGGTTCGCCCTTTTGCGGCCCGCCGCCGGGACCTCGAAGCCGAACTCCGCGCGTTCGCCGAGCGGTTCGAGCGCTCGGTCACGGTGCGCGAACTCACGAAGCCGACCGGCATCGCCACCGAACCGCAGTTCGACGCGCTCGTCGTCTCGCCGGAGACGGCGCCCGTGGGCGAACAGATAAACGACATCCGGGGCGGCGCCGGTCACGACCCGCTCCGCATCGAGGTGGTGGACCACGTCCGGGCCGAGGACGGCGACATCATCTCGAGCACCCGCATCGTCCGTGGCGAGATCGACGAGCACGGGAACCTCACGCCCGACCGAGAGGGCCGCGAGCGCGAGGCCTGACCGCGGTCACCAGGAGGGCGGCGACAGCCCCGCATCCGCCAGCAGGTCCTTCCAGCGGCTCTGAACGGACAGCCGCGAGACGTCCATCGCCTCGGCGACGGCGGCCTGTGAGCGCTCGTCCCCGGCGACCAGCGTGCCGGCGTAGAGGCTGGCCGCCGCGATGGCCGGCTTCGACCGGTCCTCGGCGGGCATGGCCGAGAGGAAGAGGTCGCGGGCCGTGCCGCGCGCCCCGTCGTCGACGTCGAGCGCCGTCGCCGCGTCGTCGATGTCGGAGAGCCACGCGGCGTACTCGACGGCGTCGCGAGCGCGGTACATGGACCGCGGTAGGGCGTCGTCGCAGAAACCTGTTGTGGAGCGTCAGCTTCAAGCGGGACGGTTGGGTACGCCTCGACGGGCGCGGGTAGCCAAGCCAGGCCAACGGCGCAGCGCTTAGGACGCTGTCCCGTAGGGGTCCGCCGGTTCGAATCCGGTCCCGCGCACTGAGCGAAGGAGCGTTCCGACTGAGCGAGAGAGCAGGACCGATTCGAACCCTGGAAGACGCAGCGCGAACGAAGTGAGCGACCGTCTTCCTCCGGTTCGAATCCGGTCCCGCGCACTGAGCGAAGGAGCGTTCCGACTGAGCGAGCAGGCCGGATTTGTGGCAGACCGATGTTCTGCGCCGCAGGCGCAGGTTCCCGGGGGTGGTTCGAATCCGGTCCCACCCATTCACGTCCAGAATATCGCCAGCAGCGAGACGAAGAAGACCGGCGGCAGGGCGAGGACGAACAGGACTGCGGCCCCGGCGTTGAGCAGTGCCCAGTCCCGCCGCACGCGACCGGGCGCGGCCGCGAGCGCGGCCTCGTGTCGGGGATGCCACCGCTCGACGAGGACCCACCACGCGGCGCCGACGACGGCGACCGTCCCGAGAACGAACCGGCCCACCGCGAGGAGGAACGTCCCGCCCGGCGCGACCCCCAGGCCCACCAGGAGCGGCGTCAGGCGCGTCCCGGCGCCGACGAGGAGGCCGACGGTCGCGCCGACACAGACCGCGCCGGCCCACCCCGCGAGGACGCGGTGCCAGGTCGCCACCCGCTCGTAGGGCCGTCGGAGGAGCGTCGCCGCGAGGACGCCCATCGGGACGCGCGCCCCGCGGAGGAGACCCGCTGCGGCGACGCCGACGAATCCGACGACGGCGCCGGCCACGAGGCCCGCCACGAGACCCGCCACGAGGTACGCGAGGACCGGGTGGTCGCGGAGCGCACCCAGGGCGGTGCCGGACTGCAGCAGCACCGCCACGCGAGCGAGTCCGGTGGCAGTCTCGAGGGCGATGGGAGCGAGGGACGTCGTCACGACACGTGGAACGACGGCGGCAGACCCCATAGCGGCCGCGGGCGAGTCTCGGCGGCCGAGAACGACCCACGCTTCGGGCCGCAGCGACCCGAACCTGACGGTCGGCAGTCAGGTTCGGCGTCTCGGACCCGCCGAACACGGCGATGGCGACAGGTCAGTGCCACAATCCTTTTGTCCGGTCACCGAGTCACCTCAACAAATGGCCACCATCACGTCGCTCGCGGAGGACCTCGTGGCCGACATCGAGACGCTGTTTCTGTTCTCGCCTACCGAGGCCTACCACGAACGGTGTCGGGACCTGGACGCGGACCTCGTCGTCGTCGCCTCGGAGAACACCATCGACGCGGAGACGTTCGTCGAACTGCCCCTCCGGTTCGACGACGTCCGCGAACAGGTCCGGTTCGGCGTCGAGGGCGCCCTCGAGAAGGACCTGATCTCCGAGGGCGACGTCGTCGCCTGTGCCCTCCCCGTCTTCGAGGCCGGCATCGACTCGCTCGTGCGGTTGCGCATCGACCCGGCCCTCCACACGGGCGGGGTCTACGACCTGTTCGTCAACTCGCGCGCGGACCCGACGGTCATCCGGGACGTCCTCGAACTCGTCATCGAACTCGGGAAGAAGGGGCAGAAGGGCGAGAACGTGGGCGCCCTGTTCGTCGTGGGCGACGCCGGCAAGGTGATGAACAAGTCCCGCGCGCTCTCTTACAACCCCTTCGAGAAGTCCCACGTCCACGTCGGCGACCCCATCGTGACCGTGATGCTCAAGGAGTTCTCGCGGCTGGACGGCGCGTTCGTCATCTCGGACTCGGGGAAGATCGTGAGCGCCTACCGCTACCTCGAACCCTCCGCGGAGGGCGTCGACATCCCCAAGGGCCTGGGGACCCGGCACATGGCCGCCGGGGCCATCACCCGCGACACCAACGCCATCGCCATCGTCCTCTCGGAGAGCGACGGTCTGGTCCGGGCGTTCAAGGGCGGTGAACTCGTCCTCGAACTCGACCCGGAGGAGTACTGAGATGGTTGCGGTCGAAGACCTTCTCGGCCCGAACCTGCGATTCGTCCTCGCCGTGGGAGTCCTGATTCTCGGCGTCGTCCTGGGGTTCCTGGCCGGCCGACTGAGCGCGGGTCTCCTCGACCGGGTCGGGGTCCCCGAAGCGGTCGAGGGGACGTCCTTCGAGCGGACGGCCCGCGGACTCGGGACCTCGACGGTGGGGCTGTTCTCCACGCTGGTGGCGTGGTTCGTCTACGCGATGACCGTCGTCCTCGCACTGCAGGTTGCCCGCCTGCTCCCCGTCGAGTTGTTCTGGGCGCGCGCGACGGGTCTCCTCCCGGACCTGTTCGTCGCGGTGCTCGTCCTCGTGGTGGGGTTCGTCGTCGGTGACAAGGCCCAGTTGAGCGTGGGCGAGCGCCTCAGCGGCGTGAAGGTGACAGAGGTCGACGCCCTCCCCCGGGCGGTCAAGTACAGCGTCGTCTACGTCGCCGCCCTCATCGCGCTGGGACAGGTGGGCGTCGCGACGGGGGCGTTGCTCGTTCTCCTCGGAGCGTACGCCTTCGCCGTGGTCGTCCTCGGCGGACTGGCGCTGCGGGACGTCCTGCCCGCGGCGACGGCGGGCGTCTACCTGCTGTTGAGCGAACCGTACGGCATCGGCGACAGCATCGTCGTCGACGGCCGTCGCGGGGTGGTCCAGGAGGTCGACATCTTCGTGACCGTGGTCGAGAGCGAGAGCGAGGAGTACGTCGTCCCGAACCACCTGGTCCTCCGGCAGGGCGTGCGCCGGGTGCGCGACTAGAGCGGTTCGGCGGGCACGCCGGCGACAGTCGCTCCCGGGGGGACGTCCTCGACGACCAGGGAGTTCGCCGCGATCTGTGCGCCGGCGCCGACGTCGACGCCGGGGAGGACGACGGCGCCGGCTCCGATCATCGCCCCCTCGCCGACGCGTATCTCGCCCGTGCGGTACTCGTCCGCGAGGAACTCGTGGCAGAGCAGCGTCGCGTCGTAGCCGATGATGGCGTCGTCTTCGACGGTGATCAGGTGTGGCCAGAATACGTCGGGCGTCGATTCGAGGGCCCACGCGACACCGGTCCCCACCGTCATCCCGAGGAGGCTCCGGAACAGCCAGTTCTTCGCCCGCAGACTCGGCGAGTGTCGCGCGACGACGATGACGGCGTAGTTGAGCACCACTCGCAGCGGGTGTCTCGCCCGCGGCCACTGCCAGAGCGAGTTCCCCCGCCCCGGCGTCGCGTGACGGACGAGTCTGTCGTGTCGCGAGTCGCTCACGTCGCGGCGTTCGTCGGGCGTCGGCTTGAACCTGGCGCGCCGAGAGTTCGTCGTTCGTCGTACCTGGATTTTATTATCGTCGAAGAATAGGGTTGGAACATGACACGGCACATCGCTCAGTCCCGGTCTCGGTCCGCGTGTCTCCCGGGGGGGCTCGAGTCACCGACGGCGAAGTTGGTCTGTCTCTACCTCGACGCCCACGGTGCGGCGACCCCGGGCGAACTCGCGTCGGCACTCGAGATGCGCCGACTCACGCTCTTCGGCGTGCTGCGGACGCTCACCGACCGCGGCGTCGTGGCCCGCGAGGGCGACCGGTTCGCGCTCGCGTAGTCACTCCAGCGGCGCGAACTCGCCCGTGATGTCCCAGGAGTGGATGCAGAACACGTCGCCGACCGCGTCGCCGTCGACCACCCAGTTCTCGGACGCCTCGTCCCACACTTCCGCTCGCCCGCAGCGCTGACAGGTCCGCTCCTTCGGGACGCGAATTTCCGCACTCATCGCCTACAGAGACTGCCCGACTCGACATAAGTTCACCCGGTTCGGAGCCGTCTCCGCGAGTCGGCCCGGTGACGACGCGACGGCCACGGCGCTTTCGCAACTGTTAGGAGTCCGAGTCGTCTTCGGTAAACCATGCACCGCCGACGACTCGGCAGCGTCGACTGGAACGCTACGGAAGTGGGACTGGGAACGTGGAACATCGGCGCCGACTGGGGCGACGTCTCCGACGAGGAGGGTCGCGAGGCCATCCGCACGGCGCTCCAGGAGGGCGTGAACTTCATCGACACCGCGGACGTCTACGGCGACGGCCGGAGCGAACAGCACATCGCGGCCGTCCTCGACGAGATGGACGTGGCCGACGACGAGGTGTTCGTCGCGACCAAGGCGGGGCGGCGCCTCGACGAGCAGACGGCCGCGGGCTACAACGCGGAGAACCTCGAGCGGTTCGTCGACCGCTCCCGCGAGTACCTCGAGATGGACACGCTGGACCTCGTCCAACTGCACTGCCCGCCGACCGAGGTGTACTACCAGCCCGAGGTGTTCGACGCCCTCGCGGACCTCGTGGACCGCGACAAGATCGCCCACTACGGCGTCAGCGTCGAGACGGTCGAGCAGGCCATGAAAGCCATCGAGTACCCGGGCGTCGAGACGGTCCAGATCATCTTCAACATGTTCCGTCAACGGCCCGCCGAGACGTTCTTCGAGGAAGCCCGAAAGCGAGACGTCGGCGTCATCGTCCGCGTCCCCCTCGCATCGGCGCTGCTGACCGGGAAGCTCACCCGCGAGACGACCTTCCCCGAAAACGACCACCGCAACTTCAACCGCGAGGGCGAGGAGTTCGACGTCGGCGAGACGTTCGCCGGCGTGCCCTACGAGACCGGACTGGACGCCGTCGACGAACTCCGGCCCCACGTGCCCGAGGAGATGACGATGGCGCAGATGGCCCTGCGCTGGATCCTGGACCACGAGGCGGTCAGCACCGTCATCCCTGGATCGACCTCGCCCGAGCACATCCGGGACAACGTCGCCGTCTCCGAGATGGACTCCCTCGACAATCAGACCACGGGCGCGGTCCGTGACATCTACGAGGACTACGTCTACGACCACGTCCACCACCGCTGGTAACGACAGCCGGTGACGGCCGGGACCGCTCAGCGGTCCGCCACGTCAGCCGGAGACTCACGGTCCCCGAGGACCCACTCGAGTTCCTCGATGGCGCGCAGTATCGCGACTTCTTGCTCGTCTTCCAGCGTCGAGGACGGCGGATCGTGCCGATCGTACTCGTCTTCGAGCGTGGCGAGTCGCTCCCGTATCTCGGATTCGCTCCGGAGGTCGCTCATGTCCTGACGTGGGTGCCTGGCCCACATCAACGTACCGCCGTCACGCGGGATGGCGGACGATGTGGACGTCGTACTGGGGGTCCTCGGAGATGGGGCTTCCCACGCTCGTCACGGGGGTCGACACGCGCCCCGCGTTCTCGCTCCCGATGAAGAGGACGGTAGCGTCGACCTCGACGGCCACCTCGCGGATCGCCCGCACGATTTCGAGGGTCGTGCTCGCAACGGGATCGCTCGCGGTGACGGTCACGTACCGGAACGTCGCGTCGGGTGCCCGGTCGGCCACTTGCTGGGAGAGGCGCGACGCGACGCGGTCGACGTCGAAGGTCTCCTCGGAGCCGAGCCACCCCCTCTCGCGCGCGTACTCGGCGTCCTCGGGCACGACGGTCAACGCGACGACCCCCTCGTCCCGGTCGGCCCCGAACTCGCTGGCCCGGTCGAGTGCCGTCACGGCGAGACGAGACCCGTCGAAGGGCACTAGAAACGTCATGTCTCACCCGTCGTCCCCCGGACTAATAACGTGTGTCCCGTGGGTCGCCCGTGGCGCGTGGCGGACCCGCCCGGCGGTTCGACGGGGTCGATCAGACGTCGACGCCGGGTCGGGCCTCCGTGGTATGGGGTGATGCGGGAGGGACGGGACCGGGCGATCTTGCCAGGGGGTCGCCCGTCCCCGAACCCCGCGACGAGAGCCTCTCGCGGTGGGGGAGTAAACGGCCTGCCTAAAACTTTAGGGCCGTCGATGACAGCCGCCGTCGTGGGGGACGGCGCGGGGGCGTGGCCGACCGGCGAGTCGCTCGCCGCCACGTGACGAGGAGGCGACTCCGCACACGTCCCGTCGCTCGATCACTCGGACTCCGCCAGGCACTCCTGCGCCCAGTCGTGGTGGGCGCGCAGCGACTGTTCCCCCGCTGGGGTGAGTGCGTACCGGTCCTGGATGCCGTCGGTCTCGCGGACGAGGTGACCGGCGTCCACGAGCGCCGAGAGCGCACCGTGGAACGTCTTCGGCGTCACCCGCTCGCCGTAGTGGGACTCCAGCGCCGTCTTGCACGCCCTATCGGTCGGTCGACCGAGGCTCGCGACGACGACGCGGACGTCTCGACGGAGCCCGGAGTGGAGCCACTTGCCCATGTCTCCTCGGGCGCGCTGCCGACGGAAAGCGGTTCTCCTCGCCGCCGCCGCCCGGGTCGACGGGACGCTCTCCCGACGGGTGTCACTCGCTCGTCCCGGCGATGTCGGCCGCGCTCTCCGCGATGGCCTCGCGGTCGAAGACGTTCTCCTCCCAGTCCTCGCGGAAGACCTTCGGCTTGGCCGCCGCGATGGCCTCCTGTGCGGCGTCCGAGAGCGGGAAGTCGGTCAGCCCCATGATGACGGCCGTCTCGATGCGGACGTGGCCCAGCAGGAACGACCGGGCCGCCTCCTCGGGGACGCCCATCTCGACGGCGCGGTCCATCCCCTCCCGGATGACAGAGAGACAGGTCCCCGTGAGCGTCTCGACGAGCGCAGGTTCGAGGATGGCCATCTGCTCGGTGGTCACCCGGTGCGCCTCGTCGACGGGCGCGTAGATGTCCCGCGCCAGCGCCTCGCCGCGAGCGTAGTCCGACTCGGGACCCTGGTCGAGCGCACAGACGACGTCCTGGGTCGCGAGGCCCTGACCGCCGAACAGGTCCGCCTGGGCCTCCGGGTCGGTCTCGTCGCCGTACAGGGGCGGGTGACACGGGTGGGTGACGAAGTAGGAGACGTCCTCTCGCTCCGGGAGCGCTCCGGCGTAGGCGACCGCCGGGTCGAGGAGGACGACCATCGCGCCCGCCTCGAGGGCTGGAACCACCGCTCGGGCGACGTCGCTCATCACCTCGTCGGGCACGGCCATCACGACCGCGTCTGCGCCGTCCAGCGCCGCCGCCTGGTCTGTCGCCTCGACGCCGCGCTCTCGCAGGCGCTCTCGACCCGGCTCGGCGGGTTCGACCGCCCGCAGGTCGTACGCGTCGTCGTCGCGGAGTTGGTCGACGATCCGACAGCCCATCTTCCCGCCGGCACCGAGTACCGTGAGCGTCGTTGCCATGTGTCGAGTGGCCACTCGCCGCCCCGCGACATGAAGGTGGCGTCGCTCGGTGGTCCCGGAGGCGCCGACGGCGGGTAGGGCCGGAGGCGGGCCTCGACCCGCTCAGCGGCCGTTCCCGACCGGACCGTAGTACTCGAGGGCCGCGCGCAATTCGGGGTGGTCCTCGGCGTACTCGTCGAGGGGCACGCCCGCCATGGCGGCCTCCCAGCCCTGCTTGAGGTGGGCGACGCCCGCGGCGGGGCCGTCCGGGTGGCCGAGGATGCCCCCGCCCGCCAGGTAGAGGAGGTCGGCGTTGCCGAGCGCCTCGTACGTGTCGGGCGCCTGTCCCGCCCACTGTCCCGAGGAGAACACGGGGAGGACGACGTCGTCGGCGTCGGCGATGGGCGTCTGACAGGCCCGGGCAGACCGGATGACTGAGGCGTCGGACTCGCAGAACTTGTTCCGGAGGCCGTTGACGTGGACGTGGTCGGCGCCCGCGAGGCGGAAGAACTTGTGGAACGGCGCGTAGTCGAACCCTAGCAGCGGATGGCGGGAGAGCGCCCCCCAGCCGTTCCGGTGGGCGTGGATGGGTACCTCGGCGTGGTCTCTGAGCGCCAGCAGTCCCGAGATGCCGACCGAGTTGAGGCTGACCATCACGCAGTTGCCCCCGGCATCGACGACCTGGTCGTGTCGCTCCAGCATCTCGTCGACGCTCCCGGTGACGTTACAGGCGTACATCACCGTCTCGCCCGTCTCCCGTTCGTGCTCGCGGATCACCTCCATCACGGCCTCGACGCGTTCGGCCACCGGCGAGTAGGGCGGCGAGGCGACGAGTTCGTCGTCCTTCACGAAGTCGAGGCCGGCTTCGAGTACCTCCCGGACCGTCTCGGCGGCCTCGGCCGGTGAGAGCCCGACGTTCGGCTTGACGATGGTCCCGACGAGCGGGCGGTCCTCGACGCCCACGAGTTCGCGGGTTCCCTCGATACCGAACTGCGGCCCGGGGTTCTCCCGCGCGAACGCCCCCGGGAGGTCCAGCGCCTTGAGGCGGAGCCCGGAGAACTGGTGTAACTCGAAGCAGTTCCCGGCGACCGTGGCCCGCAGGTTCGGCAGGGAAGTGCCGACGTTCTCGACCGGGAAGGAGACGACTACCTCGCCCAGGGTGTACCGTTCGCCGGGGTCGGGCGCGGCGGCGCCGGGCAGACTCGGGTCGGCGGCTGTGTCTATCTCGACGACCTCCTCGACGGTCGCGCCGTGGCGCTCGCGGAGTTCGTCCGACTCGCCCGGTACGGCCACGAACGTCCCCGAGGACTGCTCGCCGGCGAGTGCCCGCGCTGCGTCGTGGAGCGGTTCGGCCGTCTCGACCAGGTAGGTGGCGCGGATCCGTTCTCTCATCGTCCACGGCGGGTCGTCGGTGTCGGTTCGAGTCGCCTCGGCACGCCCGGATCGGGTCCTCGCATGCCGCCCGCCACGGTTCTCGTCGCCTTAGTCGTTGGCCCGCGGGCCGCGGACGCCGGCGGTCCGCCCGGCGCGTCTCCGTCACCGTCCCGAACGTCCTGTCCGGAAGCGGAACAGTCGTCTGGAACGAGGTGACGAGCACCGTTAACGCAGCGTTATGTGTCGATTTCTCGGCAAACCCCACCAATCGGAGAGGTGACAACGACACGTTAACCGGACATCAACGAGAGAATTAACCTATGGTTTTTTGAATCCTCCCATCGCATGAATGATTACGCACCGAACACCGGGCGGCGAACGAATGGGGGTGGTCGTCCCGGAACGGGCCCCACTCCCCACGGAATCCCGACGCAGGGACTCCGTAAAATGCTACCGCCCAGGGGGTGCGCACGAACGATACCATGTCAATCGAAATACTCTCGAAGGACGAGAAGGCGGTCAGTCCGGTCATCGGCGTCATCCTGATGGTCGCGATCACCGTCATCCTGGCGGCGGTCATCGGGACGTTCGTGCTGGGTCTGGGCGACCAGGTGAGCACGAACGCGCCGACGGCGACGCTGAACATCGGAGTGAACTCCGAGCCCGGCAGTCAGAACATCACAGTGACCCACAACGGCGGGCAGGCGCTGAACTTCAAGCAGATGAAGGTCATCGTCGTCAACGAGTCGAACAAGGCCAGGGTGACAATCGGACCGAACACGACCAAGAACAAGTTCTCGACCGGTGACACGCTGTACATCAACACGTCGGGGGGGAACGATGGCACGGTCGGATTCGGCACGAAAAAGAAGGAAATCACGGTCCTGAACAACGGCAAGGTCGCCTTCGACGACACCGACGACGGCGTCGTTGACCAGCAGCAGACGCCCATCAACATCACGGCCGGATCCGAATACACGGTCCGCGTCGTCGGCACCGAGTCCGACCAGACCATCGCGAAGAGCACCGTCGAGGCCTGATCGGTTCGCCTCGATTCGGCCACGCGAATTTCTTTCCGACGGCTGTGACGTCGAGCCAGAGCGATGAGCTCCGTCTGGGGTATTCGACGCGTCGAGAAGGACGAGCCAGGGGTGGGATTCGAACCCACGGACTCCCGATTACAAGTCGGGTGCTTGAACCACCCAAGCTCCCCTGGCGCAGGTGGGCGTACTCAGTCCTCTTTTGAGTGCGTGTCGCTTTCGCCCCGCTCCATGACCACCCGGTGTGGCTCGTACCCTCGCTCCCGGTAGAAGCGGCGGGCCGCCTCGTTGTCCGCGAGGGCCGAGAGCGCCAGCACGTCGGCGCCCTCCTCGCGGAGGTGCCGCTCTGCCTCGTCGAGGAGCGCCGACCCGACCCCCCGGTTCCGGGACGCCGGGCGGACGAACACGTTGTCGACGACGCCGCGGACGGCGTCCTGGTCGTAGACGCCCGATTCGACGTGGACGCTCACGAACCCGACGACGCGGCCGCCGACGGTGGCGACGAAGGTGTTGCCCGCGGCGACTGACTGGGCGACGAACCGCCGGGCGTCCGTCCGGTTCGGCTCCGCGAGCAGGTGGGCGCCGTGGGCCCGCTGGTCCGCGACGAGCGCCACCCACAGGTCCACGACGTCGTCGACGTCGTCCATCGTCGCCACGGTCACGTTCGCGTCGGGCACACCCGGCACCTCCACGAAGGCTGGGACCGCGCCCGACAAAGGACTTTACACGTCGCGGCAGTCGGCACAGAGGAGTTGGCCGTCGACGTTCGTCAGGTCGCGAGCGAGCGACCCGCAGCCCTCGCAGATGGACTGGGTCGCGTACTCGTCCTCCGCGGGCTCGCGCCGCGTCTCTGCGCCCGCCGTCGCGGCCGTGCCGGTGCCCACCTCCCCGGTCGCGGCGGGGCGACCCCGCTCGACGGTGCCGGTCGTCACGACGTCACGCGGCCCGACCGTGCCGATGGGCTCGCCGGTCTCCGGGTCGACGACGACGACGCGCCACCCGGTGTCCTCGCCGAAGGCCGCCACCGCGTCGGCCACCGTCGCGTCGGCGGACAGGCGCTCCGGCGGGTCGCTCATCACCTCGGTCACCCGCGTCGTCGCCGGGTCGCCGCCGGTCGCCAGGAACGCGAAGACGTCTCGGGGCGTGACGGACCCGACGGCGTCGGTCCCGCGCATGACCACCGCCGCGGCGTCGCCGTCCGCGGCCAGCAGTTCGACCGTCCCCCGGACGGTGTCGGACTCGGAGACGCCGACGAACTCTCGTGACGCCACTTCGCGGAGTGTGACCGTATCGTCCATGTCCGATTCTGGGCGCGCGAGGCCTAAAGTCTACGCCCGGGGACGTCGGCCGGTCCGTGGCCGTCACTCGGCCGTCGGGTGGTAGTCCCAGAAGTCGCCGGCCCGCATCGCCGCGCCGATGGATCGGTGGAACGCCTGGAGGTCCTCGAACTCTTCGTCCTCGACGAACTCGAAGACGTCGCTCACGCTGACCACGCGACGGTAGTTGATCCGGATGGGGTCCTCGCCGTGCGCTGCGAGGAAGTCGTCCCGGGAGAGGGGGAAGTCCTCGTCCTCGTCGACCTTCTTCGCGAATATCGCCAATCCGTACTTGCGCATCCCCTCGCTCCCCTCCTCGCCGTCGGGGTCGTGGGGCCACTGGCGCTCAGTCTCGGCCATGCCGGACGTGCGTCCGGGCGCGTGAAAACCGTTACCGTCCGTTGCCGCCTCCCGGTGACGGTGAGGCTGGGATTCGAACCCAGGAACCCTCTCGGGTACCTGCTCTCAAGGCAGGCGCATTCGGCCGCTCTGCCACCTCACCGCGTACGGGCGTTGCGTCGCGCCGGGATTAAGGACTGTCGGTCAGGACACGACCGCGAGACCGTCCCCCGTCGCCCGCACGTCGAGGCCGAGGTCGTCGACCGCCGCTGCGAAGGCCGTCGGGACGGCCCGGCCCGCCCGCTCTCGCGCCCGGACCTCCACCAGCACCTCGGCGAGGTCCGCGCCGGTGCGGACGACGCGGGCCGACGCGAGGAAGTCGACGTCGTGGTCGGCCGCCCGGCCACGGTCGGTCAGCGTGGTCAGCGCCGGCGCGTCGAAGGCGTTCGTGAAGTCGAGCGGGTCGGCGAACCCCGCGTAGGCGACGCGGCCGTCACCGCCGGGGGCGAGGACCACCTCGTCTCGGCGCAGGCGCATCGCCGCGCCGTCGATGGCCGTCCGCGTCAGCAGCGGCGCGTCCCCCTGGACGACGGCGGCGGTGGCCTCGCCCTCCCCCTCGAGGAGGTGCGTGACGGCGTTGCCCGCCCGGGCCGAGAACGTCGATCCGACCTGCACCTCGACGCGGGCGTCCGTCGCGCCCGCGCGTTCGGCGAGGTCGCGGGCCTCGGCTTCGGGGTCGCCGTCGACGGCCGCCGGGTCCGGGTAGTTCAAGAGGAGGTCGCCGCCGCTCTCCGCGACCGCGCGACAGCTGTCGACGAGCATCGCGTCGCGGAGCCGGTCTGCGTCAGACGCGTCGAGAGGAGTCGTCTCCGCGAGTCGGGTCGGCGGCGTCTCCGGGAGCATCACGACGACGACGGTCATACCCGTCCTCCGCGCGCCGGCCTAACGTGACTTCCGCTTTCAGGTGCGCAGCGCGGCGGCCACCTTCTCGACGGGATGGGCGGGCCGCTCGCCGCCGGGGCGGTCGGCGAGTTGGGTCCGGCAGGACGCGCCGGGTGCGACGGCGTCGCCCCCGCTCTCGTCGACCTGGCGGAACAGGCGGCGACCGATGGCCTGTGAGAGGTCGTAGTGTTCGGCCTCGTAGCCGAAACTGCCGGCCATGCCACAGCAGGTGGAGTCGAGTTCGTCGACGTCGTAGCCGGCGGCCGCGAGGACGCGCGCGGCGTGGACGTCCTTGCCGAGGGACTTCTGGTTGCAGTGGCCGTGGTAGGAGAGGCGACCGCTGCCGTCGACGTCGAGGTCGGCGAGTCGGTCGTGGACGTCGAGGTACTCGCAGACGCCGTAGGCGGCCGCGCCGACGTCCCGCACCTCCGGACCGTCGAGCAGGTCGGCGTACTCGTCCTGGAACATCACGGCGTCGGAGGGTTCGACGAACAGCACCTTCCAGCCCTCTCGGACCCGCGGGAGGAGGTGTTCGACGTTGTGTGCGGCCCGGGAGCGGGCGACGTCGAGAAAGCCGCCGGAGAAGGCGGCCCGTCCGCTCGGGCCGGTCCCGGTGGCGAGTTCGACGCGGACGCCGGCGGCTTCGAGGACTTCCACCGCTGCTTTCCCGGGGGCGGGGTAGCTGTAGGTGGTGTAGGTGTCGGGGAAGAGCAGGACGCGGTCGGTGGCGGTCCGCTCGGGGACGGCCGGGCCGCCCCGGCGGTCGAACCACTCGACGAGCGACTCGTCGGCGAACGACGGGAGTTCGCGGTCCGCGGCGACGCCGAGTGTGCGCTCGAGCGCCCAGCGCGCGCCGGGGAGGTCGGCGAGGCGGTTCGAGAGGGGGGCGAGCGCGCTCCCGAGTCGTGAGAGTCGGTCGACGTTGGCGAAGAGGCGGTCGCGCAGGCCGGCCCCCTCGCGCTGGTGGTAGCGGTGTTTGACCTCGGCTTTGAGTTTCGCGAGGTCGACGCCGGTGGGGCAATCGGAGGAACAGCCCTTACAGCCGACGCAGAGGTCGAGCACTTCGGACTGGAACTGCTCGGAGTAGAGTTCGTCCTCGGGGAGGTCACCGCTGATGGCGGCGCGGAGCATGTTCGCGCGGCCGCGGGTGGTCTGCATCTCCTCCTTCGAGGCGCGGTAGGTGGGACACATGACGTCCGAGTCGGTCTGTCGGCAGGTGCCACAGCCGTTACAGAGTTCGACGAGGTGTGAGAAGCCGCCCTCCTCGGAGAAGTCGAGGGCCGTCTGGGGCTCGACGGACTGGTAGTCGGCACCGTAGCGGAGGTGTTCGCGCATGTCGGTGGGGTCGTCGTCGCGGAAGACGACCTTCCCGGGGTTCATGCGCCAGTCGGGGTCGGCGGTGGTCTTGACGGTCTTGAAGGCGGCCCAGAGGTCCTCGCCGTACATTTTGGGGTTGAACTGGGTGCGCGCGAGGCCGTCGCCGTGTTCGCCGGAGAACGAGCCGTGGTGTTCGAGGACGAGGTCGGTGACGTCCTCGGTGATGGAGAGCATGGTGTCGATGCCGTCGGCGTCTTTCAGGTCGAGGATGGGACGGATGTGGAGCGTGCCGGCGCCGGCGTGCGCGAAGTAGGCCGCGGAGGTGCCGTGGTCGTCGAGGATGGTCTCGAACTGCTGGACGTACTCGGCGAGTTCCGCCGGCGGCACCGTCGCGTCCTCGATGAAGGGGTATGGTTTGGGGTCGCCTTCGAGGCTCATCAGCAGGGGGATGGCGGCCTTGCGGAGTTTCCAGAGGTCGGCCTGCTCGTCGTCGTCGTAGGCGGTCAGGACGTCGACGGCCTCGCCGTTCCGGGCGAGGCGGTCGGTGAGTTCGTCGACGGCGGCCTCGAAGTCGTCGACGAGTTCGGAGTCGAACTCGACCATGAGTGCGGCGGCCGTCCCCTCGGGGATGGGGTCGGCGTAGGTTGCGTACTCGGTGGAGTCGCGCGCGAGGCGGAAGACCTCGTCGTCCATGAGTTCGACGGCGCTGACGTCGTACTCGAGGGCCTGCGGGACGGCGCGCATCGCGGCGACGAGGTCCTCGAAGCAGTAGAGCGCGAGCGCGGTCTCCTCGGGTTTGGTGACGAGCGAGAGCGTCGCCTCGGTGACGACGCCGAGGGTGCCCTCGGCGCCGACGAACAGTTTCGAGAGGTTGACGACCTCCTCGCCGTCGTCGTTCTCGTAGACGACCTCGTGGAGGTTGTAGCCGGAGACGTTGCGTTTGAGTTCGGGGTAGCGGGTGTCGATTTCGTGGGCGTTGTCTTCGACGAGTCGGCGGACGGTGCAGTAGAGGTCTGCCTCGAGGGAGTCGCCGTCGGTGACTGCCTCCCACTCGGGGGAGTCGAGTGGGATTTCGCGGGTGTGGATTTTGGTACCGTCGGCGAGGACGACGTCGAGTTCGTCGACGTAGGCGTCGGTGATGCCGTAGCGGACGGAGTGGGCGCCTGTGGAGTTGTTGCCGATGCCGCCGCCGACGGTGGCGCGGTTGGAGGAGGCGGGGTCGGGGGCGAACTTGAGGCCGTACTGCTCGAGTTCCGCGTCGAGGTGGTCCTGGACGACGCCTGGTTGGACGACGGCGCGACGTGCCTCGGGGTCGACGTCGCGGATGGCGTCCATGTGTCGGGAGAGGTCGAGGACGACGCAACCGGGGCCGACGGTCTGTCCGGCGAGGGAGGAGCCGGCGCCGCGGGGGAGGACGGGGACGCCGTGGTCGGCGGCGATTTCGACGGCGGCCCGGACGTCGTCGTCGTCGCGCGGGAAGACGACGCCCGCCGGTCGCGCCCCGTAGATGGAGCCGTCGGTCGCGTACAGCACCTGGGCGTACTCGTCGAAGCGGACGCCTCCAGCGACTGCGTCGCGGAGTGTGGCCGCGAGGTCGGCGTACGCCTCGTCGTCCGGGTGGTCGAACCCCAGCGATTCGTGCGAGACCCCGGGTTCGTCACCGACTGCCATGCCAGTCTGCTAGCGAGTAGTGGGTGATAAATGGGGCGGTGTGTGGACCCGTCTCCCGCTCACCGCGACCGCCGCCCCTTCGTCTGGCGGTAGTCGCCCGACATCAACCCCAGGACGTGCTCGACGAACACCTCCCGCTGTGCGTCCGTCTGCTCGGCCGGGTCCAGCATCGGCACGAGTTCGAACCCGCGGCCGCGGACGGAGGTGGCGTGCAGCGACGCCACGTCGAGATCCGCGACGGGGGTCGTCGTGTACTCCGCGCCGAGTTCGGTCAGCGCGCGCTGGCCGACCGGGATCAGTATCTCGGGGTTGATCATACGTATCTCGGCGTTCAGGAACGGTTCGCAGGTCCCGACCTCCGCGTCCGTCGGGTCGCGGTCCGGGTGGCGACAGCGCGCGAGGTGGGTCAGGTAGACGTTGTCGAGTTCCGGCGACTCGCTGTCGGGCAGCGAGTGGTTCAGGCCGAGGGTCCCTAGTATCGACTGCACCCGCTCCCCCCGGTCGTCGCCCGTGAACGGAACGCCGGTCCGCTCGCTCGCGGCCGTCGGGGCCTCGCCGACGAGGAGGAAGTCCGCGCCGACGTCGCCGTAGCCGTGGACGACCCGGTCGCGCACGTCACAGAGCCCCTCGCAGTTCCGACAGGCCTCGTCCATCCCGAACGGGTTCGCCCGCGTCCGCTGGTCCGCGTCCATCGGTCGAGCCAGGGAGCGCGCGCGGAAAACCCCTGCGTCCCGGGACGACGACCGGTCGCCGGGGCGGCCCCGCTACTCGTCGGTCGGGGTGGCGTGGGTGTCCGCCTCGTCGGGGTCGGTCTGCGGACTCGACGGGTGGTAGTCGGTGTCGTACGCCCCGGGCCGGTCGTCGAGGCGGTCCGGGTTGATGCGCCCGCCCAGCAGCATGAAGTCCAGCGCCGTACACCACAGCATCGCCTCGACGACCGGGACGCCCCGTGGCGGGAGGACGGGGTCGTGGCGACCGATGACCTGTATCTCCTTGCGTTCGCCGGTCTCCCAGTCGACCGTCGTCTGGGGCTTCGGGATGGACGTGGGCGCGTGGAGGGTCACTTCGCCGTAGACCGGTTGCCCGGTCGTGATGCCGCCCTGCAGGCCGCCGTGGTCGTTGCCGACCGGCACGGGGTCCCCGCGGCCCGCCTGCTCGTCGCTCGCCTCCTCCCCGGCGTCTCGCGCGTCGCCGTCGTCGAACGTCCAGTCCTCGTTCCGCTCGGACCCGGCCACGGACCGCGCCCCCCGCCCGAGGCCGAACTCGACGGCCGTCGTCGCGGGCACCGAGAGCATCGCGCGACCCAGGCGCGCGGGGACCGAGTCGAACCGCGGCGCGCCGAGGCCGCGAGGGAGCCCCTGGACCTCGAAGTAGATGGACCCGCCGATGGAGTCGCCGGCCTCCTGGTACTCGTCGATGCGCTCGCGCATCCGCGCTGCCGTCTCGGGGTGGGCACACCGGACTTCGTTCTCCTCGGCGTGCTCTATCATCTCCTCGAAGGTCACCTCGGGCGCCTCGACGTCGCCGATCTGGTTGACGTGTGCCTTGACCTGCACGTCGTAGTCGCTCTGCTCTATGACCTGCCGGGCGACGGCGCCCGCGGCCACCCAGTTGACCGTCTCGCGGGCCGAGGAGCGCCCGCCGCCGCCCCAGTTGCGCGTGCCGAACTTCGCGGAGTAGGTGAAGTCGCCGTGGCTCGGCCGGGGCGCCGTGACGAACGGCTCGTACTTCCCCGAGCGGGCGTCCTTGTTCTGGATGACCATCCCGATGGGCGTCCCCGTCGTGTAGCCGTCCTGCAGGCCCGAGTTGATGGTCACCTCGTCCGGTTCGCCCCGGGAGGTGGTTATCATCGACTGGCCCGGCTTGCGACGGTCCAGGTCGCGCTGTATCTCCTCGCGGGAGAGTTCGACGCCCGCGGGACAGCCAGAGACGGTGACGCCCATGGCTTCGCCGTGACTCTCGCCGTAGGTCGTCACCCGGAAGAGTCGTCCGAACTCGTTGCCGTTCATTACGTCGCACTGGGGGTGCGGGGCATTTGAACCTTGCAGAACTACGCGACCGCCGCGCCGAGGCCGGCGAGGACGTCGAAGAAGTCCGGGAAGGAGACGTCGACGTGTTCGGCGCCCGTCACCGTCGTCTCGCCCTCGGCGACCAGGGCGGCGACGGCGAGTGCCATCACGATGCGGTGGTCGCCCCGGCCGTGGACTGTCGCGCCCCGGAGCGTTGACTCGCCGCCGTACACCGTGAGGCGGTCCGTCTCCTCCTCGACGCGGGCGCCCATCGCCGTCAGCGACTCGGCCATCGCGGTCACGCGGTCGGTCTCCTTGTAGCGGACGTGCTCGCAGTTCGTGACGTCCATCCGCCCGTCGGCCGCCGCGCCGAGGACGGCCAGCGTCGGCAGGAGGTCCGGGGTGTCCTCGACGTCGACGTCGACGCCCTCGAGCGCGGACTGGCGGACCGTTATCTCGCCCGCCTCGCGGTCCCAGTCCACGTCGGCGCCCATCCGCTCGAGGACGTCGACGATGGCGCTGTCGCCCTGCGCACTCGGATAGGCGCCCGCCACCGTCAGTCCGTCCGGTGCGGCGAGCGCGCCCGCAGCCAGCAGGTAGGACATCGACGAGAAGTCCCCCGGGACGTCGTACGCCGCCGTCCCGTACGTCTGACCGCCGCCGACGCGGTAGCCGTCCCCCGTCTCCTCGGCGTCGACGCCGAACGCCGCGAGCACCTCGCGGGTTATCTCGACGTAGGGCGCGGACTTCAGCGGCGTCGTCAGGGCGACTTCGACGCCCGCCTCGGTGACGGCGCCCGCCATCAGGAGGGCCGTGACGAACTGCGAGGAGACGTCGCCGGGCATCTCGACGCGCCCACCCGAGACGGGTCCGCGGATCACGAGCGGGGCCCGCCCGTTCCCGCGCGTGGACTCCGCCGACCCGCCCAGCTGTTCGAGGGCGTCGAGCAGCGGTCCCTGCGGCCGCGAGCGCAGCGACGCGTCGCCGGTCAGCACCGTGACGCCGTCGGCGAGGGCGGCCGTCGCGGTCACGAGGCGCATGGTCGTCCCGCTGTTCCGGCAGTCGACGACGTCCGCGGGGACGGCCGGTCGCCCGTCGAAGCCGCCGACGTCGAGGTGGTCGTTCCGCTCGGTCACCTCGCCGCCGAAGGCCCGCACCGCGTCCATCGTCGCCTCGGTGTCGGCGCTGACCAGCGGCGACCGGATCCGCGTCTCGCCGTCGCCGTACCCCGCCGCGAGCACCGCTCGGTGGGTGTAGCTCTTCGAGGGCGGCGCTCGCGCCGTCCCCGCGAGCGTCGAGGGTCCGATAGTGACGTCCATGTGCCGGCCCACGACGCGCCCCCGTTTGAGGGTTCCGGCGCGACGCCGGGTTTTTGACGCGCGCCGCCGATTGGAGGCCATGGACCCCGACCTCTCCGTCGTCGACGACTTCCTGACCGACGACGGCCACGACGGCTACCTCGTCGACGCCGCCGACGACTCGACGCAGTTGTACCTCTCCGGGTTCGACGCCGCCGACCCCTTCGTCACCCTCTACACGCCCGAGCGGACGGTCCTCCTCGTCTCGGGGCTGGAGTACTCTCGGGCCCGCGCCGACTCGCGCGCCGACGAGGTCCGCCGGTGGGCGGAGTTCGACCTCCGAGACCGGGCGGTCGAACACGGCCGGGAGCGCGCGAGGAACCTCGCGCTCGCGGCCTTCTGCGAGGCCTACGGCGTGGACTCGCTGGCCGTCCCCGCCCGCTTCCCGCTGTGGACCGCGGACGGCCTGCGCGGTGCCGACGTGGCGGTCACGCCGGACGCCCACGACCACGTCGCCGACGCACGGGCCGTGAAAGCCGACGAGGAGGTTGCGGCGATCCGCGAGACACAGCGCGCCAACCAGGCCGCGATGGCGGCCGCCGAGGACCTCCTCGCCGGGGCGGACGTCGTCGACGGCGTTCTCCACCACGAGGGCGAGGCGCTGACGAGCGAGCGCGTCCGCGAGGAGATCGAGGTGTCGCTGGTCCGCGAGGGCTGTGGCCTTGACGAGACCATCGTCTCCTGTGGCGCCGACGCCGCGGTCCCCCACGAGCGGGGGAGCGGGCCGCTCCGGGCCGACGAGACCGTCATCGTCGACATCTTCCCGCGGGGCGAGGCGGGCTACTACGGCGACATGACCCGGACGTTCGTGAAGGGGACGCCGGGCGACGCCGCACGGGCGTTCTACGAGGCGACCGAGCGCGCCTTCGAGGCGGCGCTCGACGCACTCGGGCCTGGCGTCACCGGCGCTGCGGTCCACGACGCCGTCTGTGACGTCTACGAGGACGCGGGCCACGCGACGCTGCGCTCGGACGACCGGACCGAGACGGGGTTCATCCACTCCACCGGGCACGGCGTCGGCCTCGACGTCCACGAGTCCCCCCGCCTCGCGGCGGACGGCGAACGCCTCCGCCCGGGCCACGTCGTCACCGTCGAACCGGGGCTGTACGACCCCGAGGTGGGGGGCGTCCGGACGGAGGACCTCGTCGTCGTCACCGAGGACGGCTACGAGAATCTGACCGACTACCCCCACACGTTCACCCTGTAGGCGAACGCCTTTTTGCCCGCGCCCGGATACCACCGGCCATGGACGTGCTGGTGGTGGGCGCGGGCGAGATGGGCCGGTGGTTCGCGGAGGCGCTCCCCGCGTCGGTGGACGTGGCCTTCGCCGACCTCGACCGGGCGGCGGCGGCGGACGCCGCGACCGCCGTCGGGTCCCGGGCCCGGGTCGCGGCCCTCGAGAGCGGGGAGACGTTCGAGACGGTCTGCGTCGCGGTCCCGCTCCCGGCCGCCGTCTCGGCGATCGAGCGCCACGCTCCCCGCGCGGAGCGCGCCGTCGTGGACGTCACGGGGGCGATGGTCGCCCCGGTCGAGGCGATGGCGCGCGCGGCCCCCGACCGTGAGCGGGTGAGCCTCCACCCGCTGTTCGCCGCCGACGCCGCTCCGGGGACCGTCGCGCGGTCGACGGCCGCGGACGGACCGGTGACCGACCGCATCGGCCGGTGGTTGACCGAGGCGGGCAACCGACTGGTCGACGTCGGGGCCGCCGAGCACGACGACGCGATGCGCACGGTGCAGGGTCGCGCTCACGCGGCGGTGCTCGCGTTCGCTCTCTCCGCCGACGCGGTGCCCGAGGGCCTCGCCACGCCGGTCTACGAGGACCTGCTCGCTCTCGTCGAACGCGTCACGGGCAACACGCCACGCGTGTACGCCGATATCCAGGACACGTTCGACGGCGCCGAGGAGATCGCCGCGGCGGCCGAATCGCTCGCGGCCGCCGACCGCGAGGAGTTCGAGCGCCTCTACGAGGATGCCGACCCGCGGTGACCGCGAGGCCGTCCGCGAGAGCGCGCGGTACCTCCGCGGGGTCCGACCGCTCGACCCGGTGGAGATACGCGACTACGTCGAGGGACGCCCGTCGACGGCCGCGGTCCGGGCCCACCTGCGCGCCCTCGCCCTGGACCTGGACCTCGTGGAGCGACCCGACGGGACGTTCGTCCCGGTGCCGGAGGGCCCCGTCGAGGCGGAGTTCGGGGGCGTCACCGCTCTGCCGGACCGCCACGTCGACCGCGTCGAGTCGCTGCTGGTCGACGCCTACGGCTCCGACTGGGTCGAGGCGGCCGGCGGGGACCTCCGGGCGACCATCGACCGGGTGAAAGAGGACTACTACCGGGGCCGACCGGTCGAGTACGACCGCGAGGTGGCGCTCGCGTACGCCGTCTACCACCTCGCCGGCTACTACGCGGCCGCCCAGTACGTCGTCGACGAACTCGGCCGGGACGGACTGCTGGGACACCGCCTGCGCGTCCTCGACGTCGGGGCGGGCGTGGGCGGCCCCGCACTCGGACTGGCCGACTACCTCCCCGAGGACGCTCTCCTCGAGTACCACGCCGTCGAACCGAGCGCCGCCGCCGACGTCCTGGAGACGCTCCTCCGGGGGACGGGCGAGAACGTCCACGCGACGGTCCACCGGACCACCGCGGAGGCGTTCGACCCGGGGGGCGACTACGACCTGGTGCTGTTCGCGAACGTGCTCTCGGAACTGGACGACCCCGGGGCGACGGCGGCGCGGTACTGCGAGTCGGTGGCCGCGGACGGCACGCTGGCGTTGCTCTCGCCGGCGGACCTGGAGACGAGCATCGGCCTCCGTCAGGTCGAGCGGACGCTCGCCGACGACCGGGGCCTCGCGGCCGTCTACGCGCCGACGCCCCGGTTCTGGCCGGGCGAGCGACCGACCGACCGCGGGTGGTCGTTCGACGAACGGCCCCCCGTCGAGGTGCCGCGGTTCCAGTCGCGACTCGCGCGCGGGGCCCCGGACCCCGAGCGCTACCGGAACCGCACGGTGAAGTTCTCGTGGTCGCTGCTGCGCCCGGACGGCCGCGTTCGGCACGACCGGCGACTCGACCGGGGGCGCGTCGCGGCGATGGCAGACTCGGACGACCACGTCACCGACCGCCTCAGGATGGTCGCGGCCAAACTCAGCCACGACCTCTCGCCGGGCGAGGACGCGAATCCCCTCTACAAGGTCAGCGACGGGAGCGAAGCCGTCGACCACTACGCGGTGCTGGTGGACGAGACGTCCCTGAACGACCGCCTCCGCCGGGCCGACTACGGCGACCCGCTCTACTTCGACAGCGTGCTCTGCCTGTGGAACGACGACGAGGAGGCGTTCAACCTCGTCGTCGACGAGGAGACGGTCGTCGACCCGGCGTAGGGGTGGAGTTTTGTCCACGGGCCGCCAATTCCCGGTATGGAAGAGCGACTCTTCGAGACCGAATCGACGCAGACGCGCGAGGAGGCCGCGGACTACCTCAGGTCGGTCGCCGACCGCCTCGACGCCGGCGGCGAGGTCACCTTCGAGGCCGGCGGGGAGACCGTGACGGTGGCGGTGCCGGCGTCGCTGACTTTCGAGGTGGCGGTCGAACGCGAGACGGGCGCCGGTCCAGACGAGACCAGCGTCGAGTTCGAACTCGAGTGGACCGAGGGCGAGGCCGCGGACGCGGGCGACCTCTCCGTCTCGTAGGACGGCACGCTTTTGCGCGGCCGGGATGCAGGGAGGGCATGGACGAGCACCCCGCGATACTGCTCACGAACGACGACGGCATCGACAGTCCGGGGTTGCGGGCGCTTCGCGAGGGCCTCTCCGCCGTGGGGGACGTGACCGTGGTGGCGCCGGCCACCGACCAGAGCGCGGTCGGTCGCACGATGTCGAGCGAGGTCACCATCCGTGACCACGACCTCGGCTACGCCATCGAGGGGACGCCCAGCGACTGCGTCGTCGCGGGCATCGAGGCGCTCGACCTCCACCCCGACGTCGTCGTCTCGGGGTGTAACGCCGGGGCGAACCTGGGGATGTACGTCCTCGGGCGCTCCGGGACCGTCAGCGCGGCCGTCGAGGCGGCCTTCTTCGGCGTTCCCGCCGTGGCCGCGTCGCTGTACCTGCCGGTCGACCGGTGGCGCGAGGGGACGTCGCGACCTGACTACCGCGAGGCGGTGGACGCGACCGCCCACCTCGTCGGGCGCGGCCTCGCGGCCGGCGTCTTCGACCACGCCGACTACCTCAACGTCAACGCGCCACTCCCGCAGGACGACGGGAACGCGGCGATGGAGGTGACGGTTCCGTCGCGGGCCTACGACATGACCGCCGACCGGGACGGCGACACCGTCACCCTCCGCGACCGGATGTGGGACCGCATGGAGGAGGGCGAGGTGCCCGACTCCGAGGGCACGGACCGGCGCGCCGTCGTCGAGGGACGGGTCAGCGTCTCGCCTCTGACCGCGCCCCACTCGACCGAGCGCCACGAGTCGCTTGACGTCGTCGCGACGGACTACGGGGGGTGACGCCTTCCGGGGTCGGTCGGCGCGCTCGCGCCCCCGAGACGGCTACTGTCGGTCCGCGCTCCCGCCGGACGGGAACGCCCGGGCGGCGAGGGACCTGACGGCCGCCGTGAACGCCTTGGGCGCGTCGAGGTTCGACGCGTGGCCTGCGTTCGGTATCGCTTCGACCGTCGCGTCCGGGAGCGCCGACGCGAGTGCCGCCGCGTGGACCGCCACGAACGTGAGGTCGTCTTCGCCATAGCAGACCAGCGTCGGCGCCGTGATCGCGCCCAGGTCCACGGACTCGCGGTGGAACCCCGCCATCGCCCCCATCACCTTCGCGAACTCGTCGGTCGCCATCCGCGGGCCCTCGGCCCTGAGGGCTCGGACCCGCCCGTAGTCGCCGCCGGACCCGGCGACGAGTCGCTCGGCCGCCCAGACGTTCGCTCGCTCGACTCGCTCGTAGCCCAGGAGGCGGACCGGCAGCGTCAGTCCGGGGAGGACGACCCGACGCAGGAGCCACTCGCCCCGTGTGCGTATCGGCGGCGCGAACGTGTCCGCGAGGACCAGGCCGGCGACTCGCTCGGGGTGGGCGGCGGCGTACGTCATCGCGACGCACCCGCCCATCGAGAGACCGCACAGCACCGCGCGCTCGACGTCCAGCGCGTCGAGGAGGGCGTGCAGGTCCGCGGCGTACGTGCGCATCGAGTACGCCCGTCGGTCGGACCCGCCGGTCCGCCCGTGTCCCCGGAGGTCGTAGGTCACCGTCGCGTAGTCCCCCGAGAGCGCCTCGACCTGCGCGTCCCACATCGCGTGGTCGAGGACCGAGGCGTGGACGAAGACGACGACCGGCCCCTCGCCGCGTCGCTCGTAGTAGGTCTCGACGCCGTTGGTCTCGACGGTGGGCATGTCCGACCTAGAGGGGCCCGAGCGGGATAGTTCGGCGGGTCCATCGGCCGTGTAGACGAGTCGGTCGTGCCACCGACGCGGTGTGGAGAGGGACTCCGACCGCCGCGACCCGACGCACGGATCGGAGGTGACGGGCGTCGCTCAGTCCGACGTCGTGGTGGCGTTCGGCGCGGGCGCCGAGACGCGCTGACCGACGCGCGCAGACCCGCCCAGCAGCGAACTGTTCGACTCGCCGTGGAACTGCGTCACTCGCTCGCCGTCGTGTCTGACGAGTACCCGCCAGGGGTCCTCGCCCGCGGGGAGACGCACCGTCGCGTTGTAGCGGGCGACTCCCGGACACGCTCGCGTGGGCTTGTCCGTCTCCGCTATCGGCACGTCCAGAACGTACGTCGAGTCGTTCACCCGCTCGAAGGTGGGCCGACCGACCGCGTACGACGGGCCCGGCAGCGAGACGTTTCGGGCGTAGGTGATCCGGGTGTTCGGGCCGCCCGCCACGACCGACGTCGAACTGTTGGGGCTGAAATCCGCCGTACAGCGGGCCCCGGCCGACGTGAAGGACACCATCGCCGGCGGCTGTGCTGACGCTCCGCCGTGATCGCCGAAGCCGAGTGCGCCCGTCCCGACGACGGCGACGGCGCTGGCGACACCGACGGCGAGAACGACGACTGCGACGACCGCGAGGGCTCCGCGACGCTCCATTGTCTGCTCGGAACCCCGTCGGCGACGCACATAACACCTCGATTCGCACAAACGATGGCTTCAGTCTCCTGTGCGGACGGGCCGGCGCTCGGGCGTCGGACCGGGCCGGGGCGAGCGGTCGCCGGTACGAGCGGCGGGTGCGTCCCGGCGAGAGACCGACTCGGAGCGGTCTCCCCTGCGGTCGCGGAGACACCCCGACCGCTGTCGGGCGCACGACGAGTGGGCGACGCGTCCCGAGTCACTGGACGACCGTCGACAGTGCCAGCAACACGTCGCCGACGACGAGTCGCGTCCAGCCACCGACCACCCAGAACCGAGTTATCGACGTCCGGCCCACCGGTTCGACGCGTTCCTCGGACATGTGGGACCCCTCGCCGCGGGAGACGATACGGGTGTCGACCGCCTCAACCCGGGACCGATGCCCGCGGCGGACAGTCGCGTCTCCATCGAGACTGCGCCTACCGCTTCTCTCGCTGCTCGACCTTGTTCAACTCGATGAAATCCACCATGCACGACGACGTAATTTACCACTCATTCACTTGCGTCGGGAAGTGTATCTTCACCTCGTGTCGAACGATTCGACGACCTCACCCGTCGTGAACACTGGCACGAGGTCTTGGTCATCGAAGTCCGAGTCATCGCTCCACACACCTGCGTTATGAGCGAGCGCACAGGCCACGTACAGCACGTCGTCGGGGTCGGTGTCACCTATCGCTTCTTCGGCCTCCTCAATGTACGGGTAAAATTCGCTGGCTGGTACTGTCTCGATATACTGGAACAAGAGGTCCATGAACTGCTGTACTCGCTTGCTGTCCATCCCCGATTTCTCGACGATGAGCTCCTCGTAGTTCCCGATTTCGACGTGGACGACCTCGGGCGTCAGGAGGTCCGGTTCGAGCGTGACGATGAGTTCTCGGGTTTTGGAGCTAGCGATGAGTGCAGAGATGACGACGTTCGCATCGACGACCAACTTCATCCGTCAGAACTACTCCGACTCTTCTTCGAGGCGCTTACGTGCGCTCTCGTTGATTTTGGCGGCGATCTCGTCAGCGTCGGCATCGGTGAGTTCGCTGTCGGCGGTGAGTTCGTCCATCAGTTCGAGTTTCTCGATTTTGTTTCGGATGGCCTGTCGAGTGACCTCGCTCCAGTTGATTTCTGGGTGTTTCTCCATTCGCTCTTTGAGCGCATCGTCCACGCTGACGGTAATAGTGGGCATACAGGAATATATGGGAACACAGAATACTGTGTCTTTCGGTGGCTGAAATAGGGACCACAACTCAGGTCTGCGAGAAAGCGCCAAATGGTCAAACAACGAACTAATAGTATGGAAAAGGAGTATTCCAAGTTAGACGGACAAGCCGTTGTGGGGTCCGTGAACACTCCTGTCCCGCCTGCGGGTTTGGGGCGGACAGGGACGCAAACGCGGCGTGGAACATTCTTTCTCGTGGCCTCGAAGACGTAGGAGTGGGACACTCCGAATCAACGCCTGTGGAGACTGCGCTCCCTGTGGATACACCTGTGTCTGCAAAGCGCGTCGTGGAAGCAGGAAGCCCTACCCTCAAGGAGCGAACGGCGTCAACCGTGAGCGAGTAGGGTAGTTCACTGCTATCTAGACTCCCTTTGCTCCACCTTGTTCAACTCGATGAGCAGGCGGAAGACGTCCTGGATGACCGCGTCGTCGAGGTCGAACCGGTCTGCGTTGCGCGCCGCCCGGTCCATCACGGCCTGCTCCTGGGCCTCGTCGGTCGTCGGCAGGTCGCGCTCGGCCTTGACCGACGCGATGCTCTCCGCGACGTAAGTCCGGCGTGCCACCAGTTCGACGATGTCGCGGTCGATCTCCGCGATCTCCTCGCGGAGTTCGTCGAGGCTCATCTCGTCCGTGCGCCCGCCGTCTGTGTTGTCGTCAGCCATGTTCGTCCCTCGTATCGCTCCCAGCGGTCGCGGACGGCTTCGAGGGCAGTCCGCTCGCCGACCGCCGTGTAACTCGGTCCGGTGCCCGACAGCGAGACGCCGGCGGCGTCCGGGAGTGCCGCCACCAGCGGGTCCGTCGGGAACTCGAGCGCCGCGCAGAATGCGAGGCCGTTGACGGTCATCGCCTCCTCGTACCGGCCGGCCAGCGCCAGTTCGCCCACGAGGTCCGCCATCGGCGCGATACGCTCGCAGCGGTCCACGTCGGCGTCGGCGGAGAAGGCCCGCTCCGCGGGCGTCCAGACGAGGACGTCCCAGTCCACCTCGTCCCGGACGAGCAAAGCGTCCTCCCGGTTGTTCGTCACGGTCAGACCCCCCAACATGCTCGCGGAGGCGTCGTCGAACGCCCCGGTCACGGCGACGCCGGTCTCGCGGGCCGCCTGCACCCCGAGGCGGGCGGCGTCGACCCGCTCAAGCGACGCCGTCGCGTCGAGGGCGTCCAGCGTCGCCAGCACCGCCGCGTTGGCCGCGGCGCTCGAACTCTTCAGTCCCCCCGCCATCGGCACGTCGCTCTCCGTGCGGACGTGCCCCCCGTGGTCGGCGTCGCAGGCCGCGAGGGCGAGTTCCACACACCGCTCGACGAGTGCGGTGTCCGCCTCCGGGGCGCCGGCCACCTCGCCCGTGACCGCCTCCGAGTCGTCGAGGCGGACTGTCGCGCTGACGTACTCGTCGATGGCGAAGGCCGACCCCCGTCCGGTCGCGAGCGCGTTCAGCACGGTGCCCGCCGCGGGCGCCTCGGCACGGCCGTCCATGTGCGATACTCTGTGACCCCCTACTTGGACGTGACGGTCCGGGGCACGGGCGCGGCCGACGAGGCCGTCAGTCCCGCGTGTTTATCTCTTCGGAGATGCGCTCGCCCGGCCGACGGAGGGCGTCGCTCTCAACCTCGTAGACGTACCCGTTGACCGTCACCGTGTCGGGGACGAGGGGGTGGTCCTCGAGCAGGCGGACCTGTTCGGCGCAGGCGTCGTCGATGTCGTCGGTCATCCGGACCCAGTCGGCCACCGACGCGTCCCCGATGGAGAGGTCGGGAAGCGCCGGGTCGAGGGCCACGTCGTCGAGGTCACCCTCGACTGCGGCTTCGAGGCCCTCGACGACCGCGTCGTCGGGCGCGGACGTCATCCCGCAGTCGGTGTGGTTGACGACGATGACCTCGGTCGTGTCGAAGAACAGCGTCGAGAGGGCGACCGACCGGACGACGTCGTCGGTGACCTTCCCGCCGGCGTTCCGGTAGACGTGGGCGTCCCCCAGGTCGATGCCGAGGGCGTCCTCGACGGGGATGCGCTCGTCCATGCACGCGAGGACGAACAGTCGCTTGTCCGTCGGGATGTCCTTGCGGCGGCGGCGCGCCCAGTCGTCCCGGTCGTCGATGCGGTTCTCTACCGTGCGGTGGACGTGGCCGGGTTCGGGCTCCTCGTGGTCGTGGTCGTGGTGGGTCATCGCACCCCGAGGTCGGCTCTCCACGGGGGTAGCGGTTCGGACACCGGCAGGAACCCGTGCCCGTCTCTGACGACCGGGCGTCGCCCCGAGACGGCGGATTTTTCCGGCCCCCGGCGCTAGGACCGCCGATGAGCGCTCGCAACGACGTCTCGCCCAGCACGCTACCCGTCGAACTCGCGGCTGAGGGCGTCTACGTCGAGTACCTCGACGGCCGCCGCGTCTTCTACAACGGCGTCCCGGAGAAACGGGAGGGGACGGTCAGGTGCCAACCGGGCAAGGAGGTCCAGGTGCTCGTGACCGACCCGACGGAGACGGAGGGCGTCATGCTGTACGTCAACGACCTGAACACCCACGACGACATCCTCGAGTCCACGGGCGTCGGGCGCATCATGCTCGACGCGGACGAGGAGGCCGAACCGTTCCCCGGCGTCACGGTTCGGGTGGACGGCTACGCCGTGGAAGTGACCGCGGACGTCGACCGCGCCCGCGGTCGGGTGTTCGTCTTCGAGGAGGACGAACTCGGCGAGCGAGCGTTCGAACTCGTCTGAGCTACTGGAGGTACGACGGCTCTTCGGCGTCGCAGGACTCCTCGTGCTGCCGGGCGTCGTCCGGGTCGTCGAACATCAACCCGCACTTCTCGCACCGGTACCACGTCATGTCGTCTCGCTCGGTCGTCTCTACCATGGCCGTAGGTCCGCCTGCCAGCGGTTTAGTCGTTGCCCCGGACGGTCCCGGCGGCGGCCGCTTCGAGCCGTTCCGGGAGCGCGTCGCCGGTGACGTCCTCGGCGAGTCGGCCCTCGCGGAGGACCACGAGGCGGTCGACGACGCCCGCGAACCGGTCCACGTTGTGCGTCGAGAGGAGGACGGTCCGGCCCGCGTCGGCGTACTCCGCGAGGAGCGTCACGAGTGCCGCCCCCGTCGACGCGTCGACGTCCGCCAGCGGTTCGTCCAGGAGGACCACGTCTGGCTGGGCGAGGAGCGCCAGCGCGAGGTCGAGTTTCTTCGCGAACCCCGCGGAGAGCGCGCCGACGCGACGGTCGACCGTCGACCCGAGTTCGAGTCGGTCGACCAGTTCGGTCCGCCAGTCCTCGTCCGCGCCGGTGACGGCGGCGAACGTCGCGAGGTTCTCCCCGACCGTCAGGTCGCGGTAGACCGAGGGCTCCTGGAATGCGATTCCGACGGACGCCCCGCCCGCATCGACGCACCCGCTCGTCGGCCGGGTGAGGCCCGCGACGAGGCGGAAGAGGGTCGTCTTCCCGGAGCCGTTCGCCCCGGCGACGGCGTGGACCCGGCCGGAGTCGAAGGCCGCGGAGACGTCCTGCAGTGCGGTGACCGCCCCGTACCGCTTCGTGACGCCGGAGAGGGTGACCGGGGGAACTGCCACCGTGGCTAGCACCTCCGCTCGTAGACTGCAATGACCACGCGGAGGCCGAGCACCGACGCGACGGCGAGTCCGACGAGCCCCACGAGCCACGTCCCGAAGAACGACGGCGGCGCGTCACGGAGCGCGTAACCCCGCATCGCGACGATGGCGTAGTGCGTCGGGACCGCCCGGACCACGCGACGGCGGACGGGCGAGAAGAAGCCCGCGGGGTAGAGCAGCCCGGAGAATCCCCCGACGAAGAACAGCAGGACCACGTTCACCACCCGCCCCCACGTGGAGAACCCGGTCAGGAACGTCACCGCCGTTGCGACGCTCGCGAGGGCGACGAACGTCGAGAGGTACGCGACGACGACGCCGGGCGTCGCCAGGTCGACGCCGTAGTGGAACGCGGCGGCGAACGCCGCGAAGACGGCCACGGGGACGAGCGCGAGCGCGGAGAAGAACGCGAGTTTCGCACCGACGGCTGCCGACAGCGAGGCGTCGACGCGGAGGCGGTCGAACACCGTCTCGGCCTCGACGACGAGGACGTGCGGGAGGTAGACGAGGGCGACGAGCATCGCCACCACGAGTGCGAAGGTCGGCACCAGGTACTCGGAGAGCGAGCGCTCGGTGCCGACGACGTGGCGCTCGACGCCGATTGGCGCGTCCGACAGTCGCGAGAGGTAGACGTTCATCACCCCGACCACTGCCTTCGACGCCTCGTGGTAGGGGACGACGCTCCCGTCGACGTACACCTCGAACACGGCTCTCGTGGACGTGTCTGTGATGTCTGGTGGCACCGTCACCACCGCGTACACCCGCTCCCGGGAGAGCGCGTCGAAGGCCGCACGCCTGGAGTCGTAGGTTCGCGGGTCGGAGAACGCGGTCACCGCGCCGCGGGTGATGGCCACGTCGTCGTCAGTGACGGCCGGTCCCTGCGGGACGACGGCCACCGGCGCGTCCGTCGGGAGCACCGTCTCGAACGCGAGCGTCCCGTAGGCGAACACGGCGGGCAACAGCAGGAGGACGACCAGCAGCGGCACGAGCTCGTGGCGGCTCCACCTGAGTTCCTTCACGAGCAGCGCGAGCGACCTCATGGCGGCGACCCCCTCAGAGCGACCGGCCGGCCGAGGGCCCGTTCAGTCGCTCGAGGAGGGCCGTCCACGTGTCCGCCGACGCCTCCGTCGACACAGTCACCGCCGTGCCGTCACGCGTCGTCGTGACCCCGTCGAGGACCGCCTTCACCTCGGTCCGGTCGTCCGGGAGCATCCCGCTGTAGAGGCTCACCGCGCCGTCGATGACGTTCGTCGCGTCCGAGGCCGCAGACTCCGAGGCGAAGGTCAGGGTCACGTTCGCCCCGACGTCCCCGTCGTCGGCGTACTGGGACCCGGCGACGGTCGTCACGTCGTTGAACACCTCGGTGTCGAGCCGACCGCCGACCTGTCCGGCGGGCACGCGGTCCTGCGGGACCGCCGCGGCGAACCGCACGTAGCCGTCCTCGCGCGTGGCCTCGTAGCGGTCCCGGAGGTCACCGTCCAGGGCGTCGGCCTCGTCGGTCTCGACGTCGATGGCGTCCGTGACTGCGGCCCTCGTCCCCACGACGAACCGCCCGTCGGCGAGGACGCCGAGGTAGGACGCGTCGCCGCCGGCGTCCGTCGGGAGTTCGTAGAGGGTCTTGCCGCCGTACGTGGACTCCGAGACCGACCCCTGGGCGTCGGTCTCGATGGCGGTCACGAGGTCCGACTCCGACCAGTCGGTCGTGAGGACGAATCCCGCGTAGTCCGGCGACTCCGGCGGGGCGTCCTCCGGCGGGTAGCGCCCGAAGACGACGACGTCCGTGAGCTTTCGACCGTCGAGGTCGGTCTCGTTCTCGAACTCGTCGAGGGCGCCGGCGGTGGTCGTCGAACCAACGTCTGCGGACCCGCCGCTCAGACTCGCGTTGAGGACGCGGCGGACGGCGTCGTCGGAGCGCAACTCCGAGACGTGGACCGTCACCACGTAGTCTGCACCGGCGGGGACCTGGTCTGGTGCGGGCGGTGGGCCGCCGCCGCCTCCGCCCAGACCGGGCAGGCCCGCACACCCGGCGGCAAGCACGAGCACCAGGGCGGCCGTCGTGGCCAGCGCCGTGCGGCCCCGCGAGGGGCCGCCGATCGAACCGGTTCCTGACATCGTGGCCGACGTTTCCGGTCGTCCGACAAATACCCTTCGCCCGCGCTCGCGGCGAAGGCGTTAGGGGCCGTGGCGCCCACTGTCCGCCATGCCTTCGGTGCGCTTGACCGTCCGGGAGGCCCGGCCCAGGGACGCGAGCCACGGCATCGTCCGCCTGCCGGCCGCCGCGCGCCGCGAACTCGGCGTCCTCAGCGGCGACACCGTCCTGATCGAAGGGACCGCGGGGGCGACGGTCGCCAAGGTGTGGCCCGGCGACGCCGACCTCCGCGACGGCGAGTGCCGCGTCGACGGCGAGGCCCGGGCGAACGCCGGCGTCGGCGTCGGGGACGCGGTGACCGTCCGACCACGGGAGGTCGGCGACGCCGAGCGGGTGGTCCTCGCCCCGCGGGACGCCCTGGACGTGGACCCGACGACGGCGGCCGCGGCGGTCAAGCGCGCGCTCCGCGACCGCCCGGTGACGACCGGCGAGCGAATCCGCGTCGACGCGCTCGGGCGAACGCGGGAGTTCCGCGTCGCCGAGAGCACCCCGGCGGACGCCGTGGTCGTCACCGACGACACCGCCGTCGAGGTGGCGGCGGCGACCGACGGCCCGGACACGAGGGTGGGGACGACCTACGAGGACGTCGGCGGCCTCGGTGACGAACTCGCACAGGTCCGCGAACTCGTCGAGGCGCCCCTCTCCGACCCCGAACTGTTCCGCCGACTCGGCATCGAACCCCCGAAGGGCGTGCTCATGTACGGCCCGCCCGGGACGGGGAAGACGCTCATCGCCAAGGCCGTCGCCAACGAGGTGAACGCCCACTTCATCTCCATCTCCGGACCCGAGATCGTCCGGAAGTACAAGGGCGAGAGCGAGGAGCGACTCCGCGAGGTGTTCGAGGAGGCCCGCGAGAACGCGCCGAGCGTCGTGTTCTTCGACGAACTCGACAGCGTGGCCGCCGCCCGGGAAGAGAACGCCGACATGGAGTCTCGGGTGGTCGCCCAGTTGCTCTCGCTCCTCGACGGCCTGGAGGCACGGGGCGAGGTTGTCGTCATCGGCGCGACGAACCGCGTCGACGCAATCGACCCCGCGCTCCGTCGGCCCGGTCGGTTCGACCGCGAGGTCGAGGTGGGCGTCCCCGACACGGAGGGCCGCGGGGAGATACTCGACATCCACACCCGGGGGATGCCCCTGGCAGACGACGTCGACGTGGGTCGGGTCGCCGCCCGGACCCACGGGTTCGTCGGTGCCGACCTGCAGGCGCTCTGCACCGAGGCGGCGATGGCGGCGTTGCGGCGCGTCAGGCAGTCGGGTGCCGACCCCGCGACGACGGACCTCCTCGTCACCCGGGCCGACTTCGACCGGGCGCTGGCCGCGGTCGGGCCCTCGGCGATGCGCGCCTACGTCGCGGAACTCCCGGACGTCGGCTTCGACGACGTGGGCGGCCTCGACGAGGTGAAACAGCTCCTCCGCGAGACGGTCGAGTGGCCACTCGAGTACCCCGACCTCTTCGAGGCGACGAAGACCGACCCGCCGACCGGCGTCCTCCTGCACGGGCCGCCGGGCACCGGCAAGACGATGCTCGCGCGGGCCATCGGTCACGAGAGCGGCGTCAACGTCATCCGGGTCGCCGGGCCGGAACTCCTCGACCGCTACGTCGGCGAGTCCGAGCGGGCGGTCCGGGAGGTGTTCGACCGCGCCCGGCAGGCCGCCCCCGCCGTCGTCTTCTTCGACGAGATAGACGCCCTCGCGACCCGGCGAGGCGAGGGGAACGAGGTGGGCGAGCGCGTCGTCTCCCAACTCCTGACGGAACTCGACGCCGCCGCGGAGAACCCGACGCTGGTCGTCATCGCGGCGACGAACCGCTACGACGCCATCGACCCGGCGCTGCTCCGGCCCGGGCGCCTGGAGACCCACGTCGAGGTGCCACTCCCCGACCGCGACGCGCGACGGTCGGTCCTCGCCGTCCACCTCCGGGAGAAACCCCTGGCCGACGACGTCGACGTGGACGCCCTCGCGGCCGCGACGGAGGGTCGGTCGGGGGCAGACCTCGCCGCTCTCGTCCGCGAGGCGTCGATGCGTGCGATTCGCGAGGCCGCCGCAGAGCGCGGCCCGGCCGCCGCCAGCGAGGACGCCGGAGCCATCCGCATCACCGGCGCCCACTTCGAGGCCGCCCTGAAGCGGTCACCCTGACTGGTCAGTACAGGTACGCGAGGACGTAGGCGACCGTCCCCAGGGAGACGGCCGCCAGCCCCGTCGTGACCGCGACCAGCACTGCCTCGCGGTCCAGGCCCCGCTCCCGCGTCGGGAGCGTCGCGCCCCCGACGAGCAGGCCCGCGGCCAGGAGGCCGCCCGCCCACCCGTACGCCAACTCGAGCGTCGGCGGCGGCACGACGAAGACGGCGCCGGCGTAGCCCGCCCCGAGGGCGGCCCGCGGCCGGAGGTACGCTCCGAGGTCGTCGCCGCGGACGCGGACGGCGGTGGCCAGCGCCCACCACCCGAGCGCCACCTCCAGGCCGAAGAGTGCCAGGAGGTTCAGCGTCGGGTCGGCCAGCACGGTGATCTTCGAGATGGGCGCCGCGCCGGTGAGGGGGTAGAGGAAGGTCGGCGGCGTCCCCATGAACACGTCGCCGAAGGGATGGGTGAGGAGGCCCACCGCCGCCGCGGCACCGACCAGGCCCGGCGAGTGGCCCCGTCCAGCGCCGACCCACGCCAGCACCCCCGCGGCCACGGCGTAGAGGGTGATCGTCGCCCCGCCGAGGGCGCCCAGTCCGGACACCGCGACCCAGAGGAGGACCGCGTAGACACAGACCGGGACGAGCGCCCACTCCCGCCCCCGCCGTCGCGCCGCAGCCACGCCCACCACGCCGACGACGGCGGCGCCACCGACCAGCAGCGAGTGGGTGAGCGCACGGTGGACGACCCACGACTCCGTCCAGACGTACTGCGTCGTCGGGAAGACGTCGAGGGACCCCGTCCGGACGACCGACGCCGCGACGGCGAAGACAGTGTGCGCGAGGTCCGTGTCCGGGACGACGGCGAACCCCGCGGCGAGGGCGCCCGCTGCCAGTGCGGTCCGCGGTCGTCGGTCGAGGGCGTCGGCTCCGCCCGCGGCGAGGGCGAACGCGAGCAGCGAGTGGCCGACGTACATGCTCAGACCCTGGCGTAGCGGTTCCAGTAGATTCCGTCGGTTCGATGTCGGTCGTCGTAGGCTTTCAGTCCTTCGCCCAGCAGGCCGCGGAGGTGGAGGTCGTCGTACAGCGTGGAGTGCGTGTAGTCGACGAAGGTCACGGGGACGACCAACTCCCCGTCCTCGCGGACCACGGTCCCCACGGCGTTGTACGCGTGCTTGTGGCGGTGGTCGGTCACCACGCCGCCGAACACCGGTGGCGTCTGGGCCGTCGCCGCCGCAGCGTGCAGACACTCGATGGCCCGGTGGGCGAAGGTGTAGCAGAACAGCCCCGTGTTCCGCCCCTCGACGATGGCCTCGGCGCTCGTCGGCGAGGTGAAGTGCCGGCGGAGGTCCACCGCCCCGAGGAGGACGTTGTCCTCGACGGCGCCGGCGAGATACCGCGGCACGTCGTAGGACGTGTACTCGCGGAAGCCGTCGACCAGTCCCTCGAGGACCGCCCGGGGGGCCGCCGGCGACGCCCCGGCCAGCGCCCGGACCAGCGAGTCGGACAGGGCCTCGAAGCGCGGCCCTCGCAGCGCACCGACCGTCCGCGGCCGGGACTCGGCGGCGCGGGTCCGGTCGAACAGGGTCGGGTACTGCGAGAAGGCGAACTCGAACTCCCCGGCCCGCAGGGCCGCGACGTCGGCCGCGAGTTCAGCGACGGGCGACCCGGGCAGGTCGTTGGCAGCGTCGACCGAACGGGCGGCGTCGACGTCCCCGACCGGCGCAGTCGCGACCCGCTCGTCGCCCCGGGTGACGACTACGTCGCTCCCCGCGACGGCCACGCGGTACTCGTCTGCCGGCATCGCCGTGTCCGACGCCTCGAGGGCGGCGGACGCGAAGCGACCGAGTGGCTGCGAGCGGAGGTTCGTCCCGACGAGGACGCCGTACCCGAGGAAGACGTTGTCGAGCGCCTCGAATCCGCCGAGGCCGGTCGCGCCCAGGCCCAGGCCGGCCAGCGCCTGCCGGCGGGTCAGCGTCCGGGCCCCGTCGACCCGCGACCCCCGCTCGGCGGCGTCTGAGTCGCTCATCGAACCGTGGTTCGTCGGTTCGGACTACGTATCTTGTGGTCGGGCCGCGAGGACCGTCTCGCCGGCGCGGACGGCGTCACCCTCGCTCACCCGGAGGTCGGGCCGGTCGACTGTCGGCGGGAAGAGCACGTCCGCGCGCGACCCGAACGCGACGTGGCCGATGCGCTGGCCGCGCCGGAGGGCCGCCCCGGACTCGACGTAGGGGTGGATGCGACGGGCGAACCACCCGGCGACGAGCGTCACGGTGAACTCCCCGCAGTTGACGTGGAGACGCTCGTTCCGGTCGGAGTCCTTCGTGAAGGCGGGCCGGTGGGCGCCCGGGACGTGGGTCACCTCGCGGACGGTCCCCGCCGCCGGCGCCCGGTTGACGTGCACGTCTGTGACGTTCATGAACACGCCCACGCGGATTCTGTCACCCTCCTCCCTGACGACCGAGACCCGCCCGTCCGCCGGCGAGAGGTAGCCCTCCCGGGGCGGCGTCCGTTCGGGGTCGCGGAAGAAGGCCAGCACGGCCACGCCGAGCGTCGCCAGCCCGAGGGCCGCGTAGGGCGAGACGAACAGCCCCGGGACCGACAGCGCGAGCGGGGGGGCCGCGTACCGCCAGGCGCCGGGAGCGAGTCGCATGCCGTCCCCTCGTGGCGGGTGGGCAATCGGCCTTTCTATGTGCGGTCGGCTCTGGCGGGCCGTCGCGCACCACGGGACCGCCCACGCCGGACGCGGCCGACGGTCAGTACCACGTCGCGCCGCCGTCGACGCTGACGTCCTGTGCGGTGACGTGTCGGGCCTTCTCGCTGGCGAGGAAGGCGACCATCTCGGCGGTGTCCTCGGGGTCGACGAGGCGACCGATGGCCGCGGGTTCGTCGAACCGCCGCCGGCGGGCCTCCTCGACCGAGACGCCCTCGGCTTCGGCCTGGGCCTCGACGACGGCGTCGATGCGCGGCCCGCGGGTCGCCCCCGGCGAGACGGCGTTCACCGTCACTCCGTCCTCGCCCAGTTCGAACGCGAGCGTCCGCGTCAGGCCGACCAGCGCCATCTTCGACGCCGCGTAGGGCGTGCGCTCGGGGAGCGGGCGCTTCCCGCTGATGGAACTGACGTTGACGACGCTCCCGCAGTCGCTCGCCCGGAGGTGCGGGGCGGCGTGTTTCGCACAGAGGTACGCCCCGGTGACGTTCACCGCGAGCGTCCGGTCCCAGTCCGCGCGCTCGACGTCCTCGACCGGTGCCGTGGGGCCGGCGATGCCGGCGTTGTTGACGAGGCAGTCGACACCGCCGAACGCTTCGACCGCCGCCGCGACGCTCTCCCGGACCGACGACTCGTCGGTCACGTCTGTCTCGACCGGGAGCGTCCGCTCGGGGTCGTCGACGCGGTCGGCCGTCTCGTAGATGCCGTCCGAGCGCGCCGCGAGGACGACGTTCGCGCCCTCGCGAGCGAGCGTCTCCGCTATCTCCCTGCCGATGCCCTGGCTGGCGCCCGTGACGAACGCCGTGCGACCGTCGAGCATGGCCGTCCGCTCGGTCCCCGGGGTCGTAGCGTTTGCCCCGCGGTCAGTCCCAGAACGCCTTCGTCCGGGCGTACTCCCGCTCGCGCTCGAGGATGTCTCGGTAGAAGTCCGCCCGGTCCTCGCGGTGGCGGTTGATGACCCGAGCGGCGTTCTGCGGGCCGATGCCCCGCGCAGACAGCGCGACGACGGCCTTCTTGCCGTGGCTCTGCACGATGCTGGCGTTCCGGAACGCGCGCCGCGTCGCCGCGTCCTGGTCGTCGTCTTTCTCCCCGGACTTGACCGCCGAGACCACGTCGTCGGCCCACGGCGAGAGCGCGGCGATGCGCGTCGACCCGCAGTGGGGGCACTCCGGTTGGTCGCGGACGTGTCCGACCGTCGTCGTCACGTCGTACTCGGTGCAGTGGACGCAGAACAGGCGGACGTCGTCCTCCTCGATGCGGCGCTCGACGGCCTCGACGACGCCCCGGTCCGCGTTCTCGGGTGCGAGCAGTTCCCGCCCGCCCGAGCGCCCGTCGACGCCGATGGGCGTCCGGCCGCCGTGGGTCTCGACGGTCACCTCCCCCTCCTGTATCGCCCGGAGGACGTCCCCGGCGGCCTCGGGGTCGAGGTCCTCGTGGAACACCTCGCGGACGGCCTCGTCGTAGACGGGGGTGTCCTCCAGCACCGCCAGCAGGCGGTCCGGCGAGACGCCGTCGCCCCGCCAGCGCTTCAGCGCCCCGAACTTCGCGGCGACCTGCGCGAGACGGAACTTCAGCGTGTCCGAGCGCTTCAGCGAGAGTTCGATGATGGGGCGGACGTGGTCGGGGTCGGTCTCGAGGAGCAACTCCCGGACGTCGGCGGCGGTGACTCGGCCCGGCGACTCCAGTTCGATGCGGTAGGGGTCGACGTCCATGCCGACCGACGACCCGAACCGCTGTCCGAGCAGCGACGCGAGCACGCGGCCGATGGTCTCGTTGGTCCGGTGACCGAGGGCGGCGTCGACCACCACCGTCCGGCCCTCGCGTTCGACCACGAGTCGGTCAGGCGTGGGGACCGGGGCCCCGCTCTCGACGTGGCGCTCGACCTGTTCGAGGGCGGCCGCGGCCGTCCGCTCGTCCGTGGGGTAGCGCGCCGTGAACTCCCGGGCGACCGCGGCCGCGTCGGCACCCGACTCGAACTGCGGGGCGGCGACGGCGCGCATCTCCGCCACCTCGCTCGCGACCGCCCGGGGGACGGGAATCTCCTGGCCGACCCACGAGGGAACCTCACCCGCGGGGTCCTCGATGGGCGAGACCTCGACGCGGGTCTCCTCCTCGTCTATCTCGGCGATCCGCCACATCTCGCCCCGCTGGACGAACGTCGCGCCCGGTTCCGCGAAGTTGACGACGAACCGCTCGTCGAGGGTCCCGACCCGCGACCCGGCGGCGATGTCGTAGACGTCGTAGGTCTCCTCGTCTGGGATCATCGAGAGGTTGGCGTAGAAGTACTGCCACGTGCCGCCGGTCTTCTCGATGCGGTCGGCGTCCTCGTCCAGCCAGACCACGCGACTGCGGTCGAGTTCCCGGACGACCGACTTGAACGCCTCCTCGTCGAGGTCCGCGAACGGGTAGGCCCGCGTGACCACCTCGTAGGCTCTCCGGGCGGATATCTCGCCCACGTCCATCACGACGCCGACGACCTGGTTGGCGACGACGTCGAGGCTGCCGTGGTGGATCGGCGCCGACTCGACCGCGCCCGTCGTTGCGCGGCGGGCGATGGCCATCGACTCGAACGCGTCGTCTGCCGACCCGGTGATGATCGTCCCCCGCGAGACGCGCTCGGCGCGGTGGCCGGCCCGGCCCACGCGCTGGAGCAGGCGGGCGACTTCGCGGGGACTGCCGTACTGCACGACGTGGTCGATGCGGCCGACGTCGATGCCGAGTTCCATCGAGGACGTGCAGAGCAGGGCGTCCAGCGCGCCCGACTTGAACCGGTCCTCGACGTCGACGCGGGTCTCCCGGGAGAGCGAGCCGTGGTGGACGCCGATGTTCACGTCCATCTCCCGGAAGCGGGACCCCAGCGCCTCGGCCGTCTGTCGCGTGTTCACGAAGACGAGCGTCGACTCGTTCGCCTCGACGATGTCCCGGATGGCCCCGAGGTGGCTCGCCACCTCGGGCGTCGTCATCACCTCGCCCGCGAGTCGCTCGTCCGCCTCGGTCATCGCGGGTTCGCGCACCTCGACGTCCACCTTGCTCCCGACGTCGACTTGCAGGACGCGACAGCCCCGGTCGCCCGTGAGGAACCGGCCCACGTCCTCGGGGTCCCCGACCGTCGCGGAGAGACCGATGCGCTGGAACGGGCCGGCGAGTTCGCGCAGTCGCTCCATGCCGACGGTGAGTTGGGCGCCCCGCTTCGAGGCGGCGAGTTCGTGGACTTCGTCGACGACGACGTGGTCGACGTCCGCGAGCGCTCGCCGGAGTTTCGACCCGGTGAGCATCGCCTGGAGGGTCTCCGGGGTCGTCACCAGCACGTCCGGCGGGTCCTCGGCCTGCTGGGTCCGCCGGTAGCGGGACGTGTCGCCGTGGCGGACCTGCACGTCGAGGTCGAGTCGCTCGCCCCACCAGTCGAGGCGCTCGCGCATGTCCCGGTTGAGCGCGCGGAGCGGGGTGACGTAGAGGACCGCGATGCCCTCGGGCGGGTCGCGGGTGACCGCGTCGAGGACCGGCAGCATCGCCGTCTCGGTCTTCCCCGTGCCCGTCGGCGCGACGACCAGGGCGTGTTCGCCCGAAGACAGCGGTGGAATCGCCATCCGCTGTGGCTCCGTCGGCGTGGAGAACCCCCGGTCTGAGAGCGCCTCGCGCACGGCGGGGCCGAGGTTGGCGAACGCCCCGGGGTCGCCCGTGGCCTGTCCGTCTGCCATCGTCTCCGGTTGGGGACTCGCGAACCTAAGGACACCGCCTTCGGACCGAGGCTACACCCGCCGGTACGGCCCGAGGCGCGTCCCGTCGAGGAGGTAGGCCTCGGCGTCGGGGAGCGCAGCGGGGAGGAACGGCGCGAGGAAGGACTGTCTTTCGACGTTCACCCACGTGCCGCCGACGAGGTCGTTGAACGCCGGGAACACGATGAGCTCGGCGTCCACGTCGATGGCTTCGCCGTAGTGGTCCTCGAACGGCGCGGCGTCGAGGGGACCGCGGAGCCACGCGCGCTCGATTCGGCTGGCACCCACCGCGTCCTCGATTCGGACCGCCGGGTGCTCGTGGCCCATGCAGACCACGTCGGCCGCGAGCACCTCCCGTGCGGGCCACGTGTGGCCGTGGACGAAGCCCACCTCGCCCAGTCTGACGCCGCCCATCGGGGTGCGCTCGACGTGCGGGCCGTCGTCGCCGACCCCGCCGTCGTGGTTGCCCGGCACGAGCGTCACCGCCACCGGGAGCGCGTCGACGAGGGCCTCGAGTTCCGCGGCCTCCTCGCCGCTCGGCCGGCCGATGTCGTGTGCGAGGTCGCCGAGGACGACCACGCGGTCAGCGCTCGTCTCCGTCAGGAGCGCGCGCAGTTGCGACAGTCGCTCGTCGGCGCGCGACGCGGCCTCGACGCCCTCGCCGCGGAGCGCCACCTCGACGCCGGCGTGGTAGTCCGCGACCACGAGCGCTCGCCCCCCGGGGACCTCGGCCACCGCCGCCGGCGCGTCCGGGACCGGTTCGACCGTCGCCATCAGATGGGCGTCAGTTCGTCCTCCCCGGACTCGTAGCAGCGACCGGCCATCAGCGCGTCCTGGATGGCGTCCTCGACGGCGTCCGCGCCGACGCCGCGCGCGTCGGCGACCTGCTCGACGACCGCCGCCCGGGGCGCACCGTCGCCGTCGCCGACCGACCGCATCGCGTCGACGACGGCGTCCTCGAGGTCGACCGACTCCTCGCCGGCGTCGTCGGCCGATTCGTCCGTCTCGCTCTCGGTCGCCGGAGAGGACGCTCCGGCGTCGGCCGCAGTCTCCTCCATCGCGTCCTCGCCGGGTTCGGCCGCGTCGTCGGCCGCCGCGACGGCGTCGGACGCGTCCGCCTCGTCCACCTCCTCGGCCGGGGCCGGCGTCTCGATGTCCGCCTCGCCGGCGTCGGGGATGTCGGATCCGGAACTGAAGGAGACGTCGAACTCCTCGTGGACCGCCTCGCGCTCCTCGTCCGTCAGCGCCTCGTCGACGTCCTCGACGTCCACCTCGCCGTCGCCGTCCTCGACGTCCACCTCGCCGTCGCCGTCCTCGACGTCCACCTCGCCGTCGCCGTCCCCGCCGGCCGCCGGGTCGCTCTCGTCGGCAGCGCCCGCCTCGACCGGGGCGTCGTCCGCACTCGCGGCCGCCGCACCGTCGCCGGTGGGGTCGCCGCCGTGATCAGACGCTGCCGTCGACGGCTCGGTTTCCGCCGCGGGCTCCGGTTGCACCGGCTCGGTGGTCGAGGGTGCGCCCGCCGGGTCCGCGGTCGAGGCCACGCCGTCCTCGTCTCCGGCGGGTTCGGCGCCGGCCGTCGCGTCCGCGGCCGGGGCGGCGTCGACGTCCACCTCGACGGCCAGGTCGGCGAACGACAGGCCGCCGGACTCGTCGGGCGCGACGGTCAGCGGCCGCGCCTCCTCCCGGTCGCCCGCCACGACGCGCGCGGCGTCGAGCGCGAGCGTCCGGAGGGCGTCCAGGTAGCGGGCGCTCGTCCCGTAGTGGCGCATCGCGCGGGGGATGCCCGCCGCGAGTTCCTCGGCCACGCCGTCCGCGAGGAGGGCCTCGCGGAGGTCCTCGCCGCGCTCGGGTCGCGCCGTCGCGGCGGCGAACGCCTCGATCCGACGGAGCGTCTGCTCGGCGGTCCCCACGACCCAGCGGTCCCGCGTCTCCGCGGTCACGACGTTGAGGCTCTCGGGCCTGATGGAGGTGTACACGCGGTCGCCGTCGTCCGGTTCGAAGGTCCGGGCCTTGCCGGTGACGGCGACGAACGCCGGGGGCTCGGTCCGCTCGAGGAAGGCGAGCGCGTCTGGCTGGTACTGGCCGGCCGAGACGACGAACGCGCCAGTCGGATCGACGACCCGCGCCCGGAGGAAGTCGTCGTTGACCTGCTCCACCTCGGTGAGGACGCCGACGACGAACAGGCGGTTGACCCGCGCTCCCGACGGCGTGACGACGTAGTTGGGCGCCCGCTCCTCGTCGGACTCCGCGTAGGAGTAGTCGGTGTCCTCGAACTCGGCCGCGAACAGGCGGTGGGCCACCTCCCTGCGGGGTCGGTCCTCAGCGCTCATTCCTGCACCTCCGCCGCGGCGAGGAGCGCCTCCGCCCGCGCCACCGGGTCGTCCGCCGAGCGGTCGAACTCGGTCGCTTCCAGGTTCGCCCCGTAGTCGTCGACCGAGAGGTGACCCCTGACGCGGAACTCGTGGCCGACGAGGCGGTCGCCGATGGCGTCAGCCACGACGGACTGGTCCATGGCCTCGCGGGCCGCCTCTCGGGCCGCCTCGATGCCGCCGCCGTACACCGTCTCGGTCAACTCCCGCCCGAGAACGACGGTGACGGACCCGGTGCCGTCGTCGAGGATGGCCTTCACGCGGAGGTCGTCCTCGCCCTCGACCTCGCCGTGGGTCCGGCACTGCCCCTTCTGGATGACGCGGCCACACTCCGGGCACCGCTGGATGAGGCCGGATCCGTCGCGGACCTCGAGGAGGTTCCCCCGGACGGCGACGTCGTAGACGCCGCCCCGGCGTCGCGCCTCGCGGACGGTGAGGTCGGCCGGTCCGCCGACGGGCACCTCGCGGTCGAGGGCCTCGACGGTGGAGAACTCGGAGACGTTGACCGAGGGCGCGCCGCGGAACTCCCGCACGTAGACGTCTGCCAGTCTGACCGAGGCTCCCTCGGTCAGTTCGGGGTGTGGGTCCCAGTCGGTGAAGGGGAGTTGGCCCGACTCGTCGGCGAGGACGCCGCTCAGTATCTCGGTCTCGCCGTCGCGGCCGTCGATGGTCCGCCGTTCGACCTCGGTGACCCGGACCTCGACGTTCCGCCCCCTGTCGCCCGGTTCGAGGGCCGCGAGGTCGCGGTCCCCGCCGACGGTGGCGTCGACGCGGAGCGGTTCCTCGAGGAACTCGACGGTCGAACTCTCCCCGACGTTGAGTTCGGGATTCCCCTCCCACTCGCGAACGGAGGCGTTGCCCACGGTGACGGTGTCGCCCGGGTCGAGGCCGAAGTCCTCCCACGCCGTGTAGGAGATGGTCCCGGTGTCGTCGGCGAGTTCGCCCTCGCGGATGACCATGTCCTCGCCCTGGTACCGGATGGAGCGCGTCCCCGCGGTCAGCACCCTGGCGGTGACGGTCACGTTCCCCGAGTCCGGGGTGACGTCGGCGACGTCCACCGCCGTCGGTGGGCCGCTGGCGCTGCCGTCGTCGCCACCGTACTTCCGCCGGAGGCTCTGCTTGGCCTCCTCCATCGGGACGCTGTACTCGACCAGGTTCTGCAGGTCGCGTTTGACCTCCTCTTTGTCGGCACCGAGGTCGGAGGCGAGTTCCTCGGCGGCGTCGTCGAGACTCATCGCCCGGAGGTTGGCGCGACGTCCGTAAAAAACGTTCGCGCGACCGGAAGCCCTAATCGCGCGGGCGGCCGACACGTCGGTATGCGCGTCGTCGCGAACGCCGCGGTGTCGGTCGACGGCAAACTCTCGACTCGCCGCCGCGAGCAGTTGCGCATCTCCGGCCCCGACGACTTCGACCGGGTGGACGCCCTCCGAGCGGACTGCGACGCCGTGCTGGTCGGCGTCGGCACCGTCCTCGCGGACGACCCCTCGCTCACGGTCGACGACCCCGACCGCCTCGCGGGCCGGGAGGCGCGGGGCGACACGCCCCAGCCTGCGCGGGTGGTCGCGGACTCGCGCGGTCGGACGCCGCCGGACGCGCGCGTCCTCGACGACGCGGCGACGACGTACCTCCTCGTCAGCGAGGCCGCCCCGGCCGACCGTCTCGACGCCCTGGCCGACCGCGCGACGGTCCTCACCGCCGGCGCGGACCGGGTCGCGCTCGGGGCCGCCTTCGAGGACCTCGCGGCCGCCGGCGTGGACCGCCTGCTGGTCGAGGGCGGCGGCGAACTCCTCGCCTCGCTGTTCGCGGACGGCCTAGTCGACGAACTCTCCGTCTTCGTCGGGTCGCTGGTGGTCGGCGGTCGCGACGCCCCGACGCTCGTCGACGGCGACGGGTTCGTGGAGTCGTTCCCCCGCCTCGACCTCGCGTCGGTCCGCAGACTCGACGACGGCGTCCTCCTCACCTACGACGTGGACGAGCCACCCTAGTGGTGGTGACCGGTCGCCTCGGCGTAGCTCAGGCCGAATCGCTCCTCGAAGAGGGCGAGTGCGCGCTCCTCGACGTCCGTCAGGTGCTCGTCCGGGTCGCCCTCGCCGTGGTGGACGACGGCGTGTGCGCGCTGGGTGAACGCCAGTTGCAGGACGTCACCGACGACGTCGACCGGTCGGTCGTCAGCCTCGCGGAACAACTCGACGAGGTCGGCCGGGAGCGTCACGGTGTCGGTCTCGCCGTCCGGCGCTTCGATGGTGTACGTGGAGTCCTCCATGGTCGGCGCACGGGCCCGACCGACAAAAGGGCGAGGGACGACGCGCGAGTCGCTCAGTCGTCGGACTCGGCGGCGGCCTGGGGCGCCTCCTCGCTCGCTGCCGTCGCCGCCGTCTCGAGGTAGTCGTCGGCGTCGATTGCCGCCTTCGAGCCCATCCCCGCGGCGGTGACGGCCTGCTGGTAGTGGAAGTCGACCACGTCGCCGGCGCCGAAGATGCCCTCGACGTCGGTGCGGGTCTGCCCGCCGCCCTTCCCGCCGGCGGCGACGATGTACCCTCCGTCGTCGAGTTCGACGCCCGTGTCCTCGAGGTAGGCGGTGTTCGGCGTGTGGCCGATGGCGATGAACACCGCGCCGACGTCGAAGTCGAACACCTCCGTCTCCGGGTCCTCGAGGTTCTCTTTCGGGTGGCCGGTCTCGTTGCGCGCGAGCGTGACTCCCTCGATGCCGTCCTCCCGCGTGCCGTGTATCTCGAGGACCTCGGTGTTGCGCATGAGTTCGATGTCGCCCGCGTCGACGTGGTCGGCCACGCGGTCGACCCAGTAGTCCTCGGCCCGGAACTCCTCGCGACGGTGAGCGATGTAGACGGTGTCGGCGAACTTCGTCAGGAACGAGGCCTCCTCCATCGCGGCGTCGCCGCCGCCCACGACGAGCATGTCCTCGCCGCGGAAGAACGCCCCGTCGCAGGTCGCACACGTCGAGACGCCATACCCCATGAGTTCGTCCTCGCCCTCGACGTCGAGGGTCCGGGCGCTCGCCCCGGACGCCGCGATGACGGCGTCGGCCGTGAGGACCGTCCCGCTCTTGAGTTCGACGCGGTACGGGCGCTCGGAGTCGTCGACGGACTCGATGACGCCGTTGCGTATCTCGGCGCCGAACTTCCGGGCCTGCTCTTTCATGTTCTGGACGAGCTCCGGTCCCGAGATGCCGTCCGGGAACCCGGGGTAGTTGTCGACTTCGGTCGTGAGCGTGAGCTGTCCCCCGGGCTCGTCCCCCTCGAGCACCAGCGGCGCGTTGTTGGCCCGCCCCGCGTAGATGGCGGCCGTCAGACCGGCGATGCCAGACCCGGCGATCACGAGCCGGCGGTGCTCGACGTCATCGCGGTTGTGAGTCATACGTACAATTGAGCGCTCCGACGGTTTGTAGGTTGCGCCACCTGCCCGTCTCGCCGGGGTTAAACACGGTGCGCGTCAACGGGACTCATGGCCGAACTCGCGGAGAAGACCGGGCGGTACGAATCGCTGCTCGCGGACGCACTCGACGCCGCCGAGGTGGCCGTCCCGCCCGGGACGCCGCTCGCGGACGGCGCTGCCGAGTTCGAGGAGATGGCGCGCTCCTATCTCGAGGACGGGCGGCACTTCCGCGAGGCGGGCGACGAGGTGAACGCCCTCGCGGCGTTCTCCTACGGCCACGCGTGGCTGGACGCGGGCGCCCGCCTCGGTCTGTTCGACGTGCCGACAGACGGCCACCTGTTCACCGTGTAGCCGGTGGGCTTACAACGGTCGGCAGAGTGGTGAATCCCGATGGAGGGGGTCCTCTGGTACGTGCTGACCGGGACGCGTGGCGGGCCGAACCGGGCCCGCCTGCTGCGGGCCGTCGCTGACCGGCCGCGCAACGCCAACCAGCTCGCCGAGGACCTCGACCTCGACTACAAGACCGTCCGTCACCACCTCGACGTCCTCTTGGACAACGACATCGTCACCCGGAGCGGTGACGACTACGGCGCGGTGTACATGCCGACCGACCGGGTCCGGACCCACTGGGACACGGTCGAGGAGATATTCGACGCCATGGAGGAGCTATGAACGCATCGAAGCCGAATTTGGGAAAGCGTATAACACCCCTTGACCGGAATGGAGGCACACGAGGATGGGTCTCTGGATAGACGTGGTCCGCGTCGCGGCGGCGCTCAACGTGGTCCTCCTGCTGGGGATGAGCGTCGTCTGGGGACGAAACTACCGGAGCGTCCGCTCGAAGCACACGCTCGGTCTCCTCGTCTTCGGCCTCCTCCTCCTCGCGGAGAACGCGCTCGCGCTCTGGGTGTTCGGGATGGACCCGATGCTCGCCCGCTGGTTCACGACGAAGGTCCAGGGGCCGCCCGGGCACGCGATGGCGGTCCTGCGGGTCCTCGAGTCGGGCGCCATCCTCTTTCTCGCCTGGGTCTCGCTCGACTAGGGTTTTGCCGCTGGCCTTCGTAAGTGGGTCCATGTTCGAGAACCGCACGCGGGCCGGCGACCGCCTGGCCGAGCAGCTGCGCGAAGCCGGCGTCGACGTCGACCTGGTGCTCGCCATCCCGCGCGGCGCGCTCCCCGTCGGGCGGGCGGTCGCCGACGCGTTCGGGGTCCCCCTCGACGTCGTCGCCGCGAAGAAACTCGGGGCGCCCGGCAATCCGGAACTCGCCATCGGCGCCGTAGCCAGCGACGGCAGCGAGTGGCTCAACGAGCGCCTGGTCGACGACCTGGGCATCGACGGGGGCTACGTGGACCGCGAGCGGTCCGCCGCGGCCGAGACGGCCCGGGAGAAGGCCGACCGCTACCGCCGGGGACGCCCCCCGCTCGACCTGGCCGGCAAGCGAGTCGCCATCGTCGACGACGGCGTCGCCACCGGCGCGACCATGCACGCCTGCATCGCCGCGGCGCGCAACGCCGGCGCCGAACGCGTCGTCGTCGCCGTCCCGGTCGGCGCCCCCGACTCGCTCGCGGAACTGGCCGGCGACGCCGACGAGGTGGTCTCCGTTGAGCGTCCCGCGCGCTTCGGCGCGGTCGGTCAGTTCTATCGGCAGTTCGAGCAGGTATCCGACGAGGAGGCGCTGGCGTACCTCGAGTGAGGCGTCGGCGAGGCGGCAGTCTTTTTGCCCGCGGACTGCCACGTAGGGTATGCCGAACGAGGCGTACGTGCAACTGCTCTGCCCCGAGTGCACCAAACACTGGGAGGCGACGCCCGGAGAGTTGCCGCGACCGCAGGAGAACTTCAGCTGTCCGAACTGTCACGCCACCCGACGTCTCGCGGAGTTCATGCGGACCGACCGCGACCTCGAGACCCTCAAGCAACTGCAGAGCTGAGCGTCGCCCCTCACTCCCCGACCGGCGAATGTGCCCCACACGCGTCACACTCGAGCAGTAGCGCGCCCTGCTCGCGCTCGAGGTGCGTGTCCGGCAGGCCACACTCGGGGCAGCGAACGTAGGTCTCGACGTACTCGTCGAGGACGCCCTCGACGCGGTCCGCACCGAAGCTCCCGGTCAGGCGCGCGCGGCCGCTCTCGTCGATCTGGGCGCTGGTTCCGAGCTCGTCCTGGAGGAACTTCAGGACGTGGTCCGCGTCCCGGTCGAGTCTGTCCAGGGTCGCCCTGAAGTTCTCGTAGACGGTGACGTTGCCCTCCTTGCGGACCTCGGGGTCGGGTACCTCGAAGCGACCTTCGCTCCCCTGGATGTCCGGCGTCGAATCCAGTGCGCGGTCGAGTGCATCGTCGTACTCCATGTTCCCGAACAGTCGGGGCGTGAACTAAAGGCTTTCATCGTCGAGACCCGCCCGCAGGCGCCCGGGCTTAGGGGCTCGCTACCCCGAAATCTGTGTGCTAACGGCTCTCAAGATAATAATATAACCCTCCACCCGTTAGCAGAGGGTGTCATGAAGAAGCAGGAACTCATTCACCTGCACGGCCTCCTCGCAGAGGTCGGCAACCACGTCGAACAGTACGAGAACACGTCCCTTTCTCTCGCGGAATACGAGTCCCAGGCGGTACGCCCCACATCCATCCACAAGTCGAAGACCGACCACAAAGCGGCCGTCTTCGCGCTCGCGAAAGGTATCACCCGGACGATGGACGAGTGTACCGGAGAATCCGAGGCCGTTCCCGCCCGAGCCGACTGAGACACACGGACTGCGGCTTCTGTGCACCCCGACGCCGAGTGGCGACTCAACCCTCGAGGAGTTCGTCGAACTCCGGTAACATCTCGTCGTCGTCGTCCGGATCGACCTGCTCGCTCTCGGTCTCGTCCGCCGACGACGTCTCCGACTCCCCGTCGTCCTCGTCGTCGTCCTCGATGACCTCGACCTCGAGGACCTCCAGCGGGATGTTCTCGAGTCGCTGCCCGATCTCCTTGCGCGCGATGCGCGCGGCGTGTTCCTCGCGTTCGACGTTGAACACGGTCATCTCCAGTTCGAGAGCGACCAGGCTCTCGTCCGCGGCGATGAAGGCCGGATCGAGGGGTTCGCCACAGTGGGGGCAGGACCGCTCGCCCATCTCAATCTCGACGTAGTTGAGGTCCGGGTTCAACATCTCCCCAGTTTTGGAGATGGCGATCCGGACCGCCTCGTCCGGTTCCGTCACGTCGTAGACCGGTACGGCGGCTTCGACGACAACTCTGCAGTCCATGGCTGTCCTGACGTTGGACTGCCACGTAGAAGTAACTTGGCCCGCCGCGGCCCGAACCGACAGTCTTCTCCCGCGTCCGGGCCTAACACGGCGTCGATGCGAAGGGGGACGATTCCCGTCGACGACCTGGACGGCGGCCTCGACCTGCAGGCGACCATCGAGAGCGGTCAGACCTATCTCTGGCGACGAGCGGACGGCGACACCTACGCCACGGCCGGCGCGTCGGGCGGGACGTCGTGGTACGAGACGGCCCTCGACGGCGAGGTGCTGCGGGTCCGACAGCGCGACGGCGTCCTGGAGTGGGAGGCGAGCACCGACGCCGAGTCGCGGATCGCCGCGTTGCTCCGCCTCGACGACGACCTGTCCGCCGTGGAGCGCGCGGCGCCCGCCGATCCACTCGTTCGCGCCGCCTTCGACGCGTATCGCGGGATGCGCATCGTCCGCGACCCCTTCTTTCCCTGCCTCGTCTCGTTCATCTGCTCGGCCCAGATGCGGGTGGGCCGCATCTTCGCCATGCAGACGGCCCTGCGCGAGGCCTACGGCGAGCGCGTCGACTTCGCGGGTCGCACGTACCACGACTTCCCGACGCCGTCGGCGCTTGCCGCGGCGACTGAGGCCGACCTGCGCGAGTTGGGCCTCGGCTACCGGGCGCCCTACGTGGCGCGCACCGCGGCGATGGTCGCGGACGGCGAGTTGACCCGCGCGGACGTCGCGGGCCGCGACTACGAGGCGGCCCGGGAGGCGGCGACCGGCTTCGTCGGCGTCGGCGAGAAGGTGGCCGACTGCGTGTTGCTGTTCTCGCTGGGCTACCTGCAGGCCGTCCCCCTCGACACCTGGATCCGCGGCGCCATCGCGGAGCACTACCCGGACTGCGAACGCGGGTCCTACGCCGAGACGTCGCGTGCCATCCGGGCGCGGTTCGGCGGCGACGTCGCGGGCTACGTCCAGACCTACGTGTTCCACCACCTCCGGGAGTGACGACCCCTGGGCGTCTCCCGTTGGGGCACGTGACGCGGCCAGGGTCGGCCCCTCCGCGGACTCGGAGGGGGTCAGGGCGGTCGGGGACGCGGCCCGCGCGCGACCACCCGTTGCTGTCTTGTGGGCGGCCCCCCAAGGCGGGACCATGAGCGACAACGGGACCGACCGAACGCGCGCACACGTCTTCGTGTCCGGGCGGGTCCAGGGCGTCTTCTTCCGCGCGACCACCCGGGACGCGGCCGGGGAACGGGGCGTCGACGGCTGGGTCCGGAACCTCGACGACGGGCGCGTCGAGGCGGTCTTCGAGGGCCCCGCCGACGCCGTCGAGTCGATGGTCGCGTTCTGTCGCGAGGGGAGTCCGGCCGCCAGCGTGCGGGACGTGGACGCGGAGGACGGGGCGCCTGAGGGCCTGGACGGCTTCAGCGTCCGTCGGTAGCCCCTAGAGGAGGTCGCCGCGGGCCACGGAGACGACGCGGCCGCCCACCTCGACGGTGACGACACCGTCGGCCCCGCGGTCCGCGGCCAGGAAGAGCAGCGACGGGCGGTCCACCGCGTAGCCCTGTTCGACGCGGACCGTCACGGGCCCGTCGAGGTAGTCGTGTTCGCAGAGGTAGGCGGCCAGACACCCGTTCGAGGAGCCCGTCGCGGGGTCCTCGGGCACGCCGTGACCGGGGGCGAACATCCGGACCGCGAAGTCGTTCGCGTCGTCCCGCGGGTCCGGGCAGAACGGGAGGACGTTCTCGGCGTCCGTGCCGGCGACGCACTCGTCGTACAGCGGTCGGTCGACGCTCGCCGCCGTCAGCGCCGCCCGGTCCCGGAGGGGCACCACGACGGTCGGCAGGCCGGTGGAGACGACCTGCACGGGGTAGGCCGGGTCGAGGGCGGACTCGTCGAGCGAGAGCATCGCGGCCGTCGCCGCGCGGTCCCGTTCCGGCCCGAACTCGGGGTCGGGCTGGGTCATCCAGAGCGTCTCCGCGCCGTCCGTCCGCCGGACGTCGACCGGCACCTGCCCGACGGGCAGGTTCAGCGTCACCTCCTCGCCGGCGCCGGCCACCTCGCGGAGGACCGCCGCGGTCCCCAGCGTCGGGTGACCCGCGAACGGCACCTCGCTCTCGGGCGTGTGGACGTGGACGTCGTAGCCGCCGTCCCGTGGCTCCAGCGAGTCGACGAACGTCGTCTCGGAGTAGGCCATCTCGCGGGCGATGGCCCCCCGCTCGGCCGCGCCGAGGTCGCCCGTCTCCTCGACGACGGCGAGGGGGTTGCCGGCGTACCGCCGCTCCGCGAACACGTCCACGACGTGGAACCGGTGGCCCATTCAGAGCAGGTCTTCGACGTCGTCGGCGACCTCGTCGGGCGTGTCGCCCACGGGGACGCCCGCCTCGTTCAGCGCGTCTATCTTCGACTGGGCCGTGCCGGTGCCGGACCCGGAGACGATGGCGCCCGCGTGGCCCATGCGCTTGCCGGGCGGGGCGGTGCGGCCGGCGATGAAGCCCGCGACGGGCGTGTCCATCTCCTCGGCGATGAACGCCGCGGCCTCCTCCTCGTCCTCGCCGCCGATCTCGCCGCACATCACGACGGCCTCGGTCTCGGGGTCGTCCTCGAACAGCGAGAGCGCGTCGATGAAGTCCGTCCCGATGATGGGATCCCCGCCGATGCCGACGGCCGTGGTCTGGCCGATGCCACGCTGGGTGAGGTTGTCGACCACCTGGTAGGTGAGCGTCCCCGACCGCGAGACCAGGCCGACGTTGCCGTCCGCGAAGATGTTGCCCGGCAGGATGCCCAGTTTCGACTCGCCCGGCGTGATGACGCCCGGGCAGTTCGGCCCGACGAGGTGGGTGTCCACCTCGCCGAGGCGGCGGTACACCTTCGACATGTCCTGAGTGGGGACGCCTTCGGTGATGGCGACCACCAGGTCCAGCGACGTGTCGAGGGCCTCGAACATCGCGTCCGCCGCGAACGCGGGCGGCACGAACACGACCGAGGCGTCGGCGTCCGTCTCCTCGACGGCGGCCTCGACGGTGTCGAAGACGGGGACGCCGGCGACCTCCTGGCCGCCCTTGCCGGGCGAGGTGCCGCCGACGACGTTCGTCCCGTACTCCATCATCTGTTCGGTGTGGAACCGTCCCTCGCCACCGGTGATGCCCTGCACGATGACGCGGGTGTCCTCGTCGACTAGAATGCTCATTGGTCTCCCTCCTCGTCGGCGTACGCGACCGCGCGCTGGACGGCGTCCTCCAGCGTCTCCTCGACGGTCACGAGGTCGGTGTTCAGAATCTCCATGCCCTCCGCCGCGTTCGTGCCCGCGAGGCGGACGACGACGCGCTTGGGTATCTCGTCGAAGGCCTCGAGGGCCTCGTTGATGCCGCGGGCCACCTCGTCGCCGCGGGTGATGCCGCCGAAGATGTTGAAGACGACGGCGTCGACGTTCTCGTCCGAGAACACCATGTCGAGTGCGTTCCGGACGCGTTCGGCCTTCGCGCCCCCGCCGATGTCGAGGAAGTTCGCGGGGTCGCCGCCGTAGTAGTCGACGAGGTCGAGCGTCGTCATGACGAGACCGGCGCCGTTGCCGATGATGCCGACGTTGCCGTCGAGGCGGACGTAGTCGAAGCCGTACTCGTTGGCCTTGGCCTCGAGGTCGTCCTCGGCGGCCTCCTCTTCCATCTCGGCGAGGTCCGGGTGCCGGAACAGGGCGTCGTCGTCGACGTTCAAGACCGCGTCGGCCGCGACGACGCCGCCGTCGGTGACCATCAGCGGGTTGATCTCGGCGTCGGCGGCGTCGTTGGCCGCCCAGAGGTCGTAGAGCGTCGAGAGCACCGAGGAGACGTCGCGCGCTATCTCGCGGGGGACGCCCGCGTCGTAGACGGCCTTCCGCGCCTGGTAGGGGTGGAGGCCGAACGCGGGGTCGACATGCTCGCGGGCGATGGCGTCGGGGTCCTCGGCGGCCACCTCCTCGATGTTGACGCCGCCCCTCGTGGAGACCATGGCGACGGGCTTGCCCTCGCCGCGGTCCATCGTGACGCCGACGTAGAGTTCGTTCGTGAAGTCGACGGCCTCCTCGACGAGGACGCGGTCGACCGTGTAGCCCTTGAGGTCCATGCCGAGGATGTCGGCGGCCGCCTCGCGGAGTTCGGCCTCGTCCGCGGCCAGTTTGATGCCGCCGGCCTTGCCGCGGCCGCCGACGTGGACCTGTGCCTTCACGGCGACGGGGTAGCCGACCTCACCCGCCCGCGCCACGGCCTCGTCGACGGACGAGGCGAGCGCTGCCGCCGGCGTGGGGATGCCCGCGTCCGCGAACACCTCCTTCGCCTGGTACTCGTGCAGTCTCATCGCTCACACCGACCGAAGTCGCAGTCGAGCGCCTGTCCTGACATACCATAACCAACTCTCGCACCCACTCTCAAAAACGACGCGATTGGCCCCGGCAGGGCCGGCCCGGTCGGGCGCTGCCGGCGACGGCAGACCGGGGCGGGTCCGCGTCGAGTCGCCGCGCGAGGATTTACGTCGCGTCGAGCAGAGCACGACACATGACGTGGAACGTCCTCGCGGGGCGCCCGCCCCACCCCGACGCGCGCCCGGCGTACGACGGGTGGGCCGACGTCACCGTCGCGACCGACTACGACAGCCAGGCGGCCCTCGACGACGACCTCGGCCGGTTCGACGCGGTCGTCCTCGGCGGCCTGGAGTTCCCTGCCGAGCGCCTCGACCGCGCGGCGAACCTGACGGCCCTCACCTCGCCGGGCGTCGGCCTGGACGCAGTCGACGTCGAGGCGGCGACGGCGCGCGGCGTCGTCGTCTGTCACGTCCGCGGTGCGAACACGCGGGCGGTCGCCGAGTACACCGTCACCGCGATGCTCGCACTCCGGCGGGAACTCCGTCGGGCCGACCGGGACGTCCGGAACGGCGTCTGGGAGAAGTTCGGCTACACGAACTCGGAGGTCGCCGGCCAGGTCATGGGCGTGTTCGGCTACGGCGCCATCGGGAGCCTCGTGGCCGACCTGGCGCGGGGCCTGGACATGGACGTCGTCGCCTACGACCCGTACGTCGAGGACGCGGCGTTCCCGGACGGTGTCGACCCGGTCGAGTCCAAGCACGACCTCTTCGAGCGCGCGGACGCGGTGGGGATCCACGCGCCGCTGACCGAGGAGACCCGCGGCGCCGTGGGCGCGGCCGAACTGCGCGCACTCGGCGCGGACGGCGTCCTGGTGAACGCGTCCCGTGGGCCGGTCGTGGACACCGACGCACTCGTCGCGGCCCTCCGGACTGACGCGATTCACGGCGCTGCCGTCGACGTCTTCGACGCGGAACCGGCCCCGGCGGACCACCCGCTCTTCGACCTGGAGAACGCGCTCGTCACGCCGCACATGGCCGGCTCGACGCGGGCGTCCGTGCCGGCGAAACACCGGGGCGCCGCGTCGAACCTCCGGGCGGTCTACGAGGGCTCGGTCCCGGACACGGCGGTCAACCGGGACGAACTCTGTCTCCGCGCCGCCTACGGCGGTGACCGGCCGGTCGGGGACGTCGATGAGTTCTGAGTGGACCGGGGCCCCCGCGGTCCACTCGGACAGGTTTACGGTCTCCGTCCGCCACGACCGGGTATGTCTCTCTCCGACCGCGTGGCGCTCGTCACCGGCGCGGCGAGCGGAATCGGCCGCGGCATCGCGCGTCGTCTCGCCGCCGACGGGGCGAGCGTCGCCGTCGCTGACGTCCGCCGCGACCCGAAACCCAGCGAGCAGTTCCCCGAGGCCGAGGGCGCTCCGACGGACGAACTCGTCGTGGCGGAGTCCGACGTGGACTCCCGGTACGTCGAGACGGACACGGCCGACCCGGACCAGGTCTCGGCCGCCGTCGAGCGGACCGTCGAGGAACTCGGCGGCCTCGACGTCCTCGTGAACAACGCCGGCGTCCTCGTGCCCGGCGACAGCCAGTCCCAGACCACGGAGGAGTTCGACCGGGCGGTGCGCGTCAACCTCAACGGCTACTTCTACACGGTGAAGTACGCCGTCCCCCACCTCCGGGCGTCCGAGGCGGGGCGCGTCGTCAACATCAGTTCGGTCAACGCCACCTACGGCGGGGGCGGTCCCTCATACGCGTCGACGAAGGCGGCCACCGTCAACCTCACCCGCGACCAGGCGGTCGAACTCGCCGACGCCGGCGTCACGGCGAACTGCGTGTTGCCGGGCGTGGTCAAGACGCCCCTCCAGGACGTCGGCGGGGACGAGGAGATCGCACGCCGCCGCGCGGAGACGCCCCTCCCCCGCCTGGGCGAACCGTCGGACGTCGGCAACGCCGTGGCCTTCTTCGCGAGCGACGAGGCCGAGTGGGTGACGGGCGCCTCCCTCGTCGTCGACGGCGGGTACGTCGCCGGCGGGCACTGATCGGACACCGGCATTTATCCCCCGGGGTGGCGTCGACCCGGACATGCGCGCGGTACGATACCACGAGACCGGCGGACCGGACGTGTTGCAGGTCGACGACGTCGAGACGCCCGACCCCGGCCCCGGCGAGGTCCGGGTGGCGGTCCACGCCGCCGGCGTCAACCCGGTGGACACCTACTTCCGCTCGGGCACCTACGACCCGCCGACGCTCCCGATGGTCCCGGGGTCGGACCTCGCGGGCGTGGTCGACGCCGTCGGCGAGGACGTCGACGCGTTCGCCGTCGGGGACCGCGTCTTCGGCACCGGCCTCGGCAACGACCGCCAGGGGACCTACGCCGAGATGGCCGTCGCTCCCGCGGACCTCCTGGCCCACCTCCCCGAGGGCATCTCGTTCGTCGAAGGCGCCGCCGTCGCACTCGTGGGGACGACGGCGTGGCAGGCGGTCGTCCACCACGGCGACCTCGAACCCGCCCAGACCGCACTGATACACGGCGGCAACGGCGGCGTCGGCCACGTCGCGGTCCAGTTGGCCGCCGCCGTGGGCGCGACGGTCCACGCGACGGCCAGCGAGGACTACCACGACCGCCTGAAGCGCATCGGCGCCGACGCCGTCTTCGACTACGCTCGCGAGGACCTGGCCGACGCCGTCGAGCGGGCCGGCCCCCCGGAGTACGTCCTCGACCAGCGCGTCGACGAGTACCTCTCGCTGGACGTGGAGGTCCTCGAGGCGGGCGGCCGTGTCGTCGCCATCGGCAACACGGGAAACGAACTCACCTTCGAGGGCATCAACACCGCGAAGGGTAAGGACCTCCGGGTGCAGTGGATGTCGATGTTCAACACGCCGGACACCGGCGCGGTCCTCGACCGTCTCGCCACCCTGATGGCCGCCGGCGACGTCGTGCCGGAGGTGGACCGGACCTACCCGCTCGAGGCGGCCGCCGACGCACAGCGGGCGGTCCTCTCGGAGAGCGTCTTCGGGAAACTCGTCGTCGAGCCCTGACGGCACCGCCTTTATCGGCCTGCCCCGCGAGGTGTGCGGCATGGACGCGACGTTCGACTTCACCGACGACGTGGTCGTCGTCACCGGCGCGAGCGGCGCCCTCGGGTCGGCCGTGGCCCGCGCCTTCGACGCGGCCGGGGCGACCGTCTGTGCCCTCGACGTGCGCGCACCGTCGGCCGAGGACGCCCTCCTCGACCAGGGGACGGCGACGTTCTACGAGGCGGACCTGACCGACGAGGACGACGCGGCGTCGGCCATCGAGTCGGTAGTCGCGGACCACGGCGCCGTCACCTGCCTGGCGAACGTCGCCGGGACGTGGCGCGGCGGGGACCCGGTCGACGAGACGCCCGTCTCGACGTTCGACCTGCTGGTCGACGTCAACCTGCGGACGACCTTCCTCGCCTCCAAGCACGCGCTCCCGCACCTCCGGGACTCCGGCGGCGCCATCGTCTCCGTGGCCTCCCGGTCGTCGCTCTCGGGCGGCGAGGGCGACGCCGTCTACCGGGCGACCAAGGCCGGCGTCCGCCTCCTCACCGAGTCTATCGCGGCCGAGAACAGAGGGACCGTCCGGGCGAACGCCGTCATGCCGAGCGTCATCGACACCCCGGCGAACCGCGAAGCGATGCCCGACGCCGACCACGACGCGTGGGTCGACCCCGCGGACATCGCGTCGGTGGTCGCCTTCCTCTGCTCCGACGCGGCGTCGGTCACAAGCGGCGCAGCGGTCCCGGTGTACGGCGAGGCGTGACCCGACTCGATTGACCGGCCCCGATCTGGCCCGCCCCGGTCGACCTGACTGCCGGCCCGCCGTCGCTTCGCTCCGGAACCGCGTGTCTGCGGGTTTTATGGCGGCTCCCCGCGCATCTGCACAACTACACATGTCAGGACGAGAGACGTGGGCGACCCGGATCGGGTTCATCTTCGCGGCCGTCGGGAGCGCAGTCGGGCTGGGGAACATCTGGCGGTTCCCGTACGTCACGGCCGAGAACGGGGGCGCGGCGTTCCTCGTCGTCTACCTCGTCGCGGTCCTCCTCGTTGGGTTCCCGGCGATGCTCGCCGAGTTCAGCATCGGTCGGCACGGCCAGCGGAACATCGTCGACGTGTTCGAGCGGGTCGGCTTCCCCGCGTGGCGGTTCATCGGCTTTTTGGGCCTGCTCACCGGGTTCTGGATACTCTCCTACTACAGCGTCATCGGCGGGTGGGTGCTCCGGTACGTCCTCGGTAGTGCGACCGGCGCGTACTTCGGCGACCCGAGCGCCTACTTCGGTGCGGTGTCGGTCGGCGTGCCCTCGGTCGCGTTCCACCTCGTCTTCATGGCGCTGACGGTCGCCATCGTCGCCTTCGGCGTCGAGCAGGGCATCGAGTGGTCCACGAAGGTGATGGTGCCCTCCATCGTCGTGTTGATGGTCGCGCTGGCCGCCTGGGCGGCCACGCTGCCCGGGTCGGGCGGCGGCTACGGCTTCTACCTCACGCCGAACGTCGACGCCATCGTCGGCAACCTCGGCACGGTCCTCCCGGCCGCCGTCGGACAGGCGCTGTTCTCGCTGTCGCTGGGCATGGGCGTGATGGTGACCTACTCCTCCTACATCGCGAGCGAGGACAACCTCGGCGTCGACGGCATCTCCATCGTCGGCCTGAACACCCTCGTCGGCGTCCTCGCGGGTTTCGTCGTCTTCCCGCTCCTCGCAGCGCAGGGCGTCCCCTTCGGCGACCCGGGGCCGGGCGCCATCTTCGTGAGCATGGCGACGGCCTTCCAGGAACTGGGCACCGCGGGTCGGGTGCTGGGCGTCGTCTTCTTCCTCGTCGTGGCGCTGGCGGCGCTCTCCTCGGCCATCAGTCTGCTCGAGGTCGTCGTCTCGTACTTCGTCGACAACTCGGCGTTCTCCCGACCCAGGATCACGGTCGCCATCGGCGCCGGCACCTTCCTTCTCGGCCTCCCCTCGGCGTGGCAGACGTCCACGCTGGGCCTGTTCGACCAGATCGCCAGCAACGTCCTGTTGCCGCTCGGCGTGTTCTTCGCCGTCATCTTCGTCGGGTGGATCTACGCCGACGACGCCGTGGCCGAACTCCGGCGGGGCACCCGCGGTGGCGGGGGCATCGTCCCGGCGTGGCTCTGGGTGCTCCGGGTCGTCGTGTTCCTCGGCATCTCCATGACGCTGGTGCTCAGCGTCGCGTCGCTGGTCGGCATCTCGCTGGTCTGACCCTCGGAACCCTTTTGGGGCGCGTTACTGAAATACGGTCAACCGATGACAATGGAGGACCGCATCGAGGACTTGCGCGAACGGAAGCGGGAGGCCGAGAAGGGCGGTGGCGAGGACCGCATCGAATCCCAGCACGAGCGCGGGAAGATGACGGCCCGCGAGCGCATCGACTACTTCCTCGACGACGGCACCTTCCACGAGTTCGACCAGTTGCGCACGCACGACGTCTCGAGTTTCGGGATGGAGGAGCGCAAGATACCCGGCGACGGCGTCGTGACCGGCTACGGCGAGGTGAACGGTCGCAAAGTGTTCGTCTTCGCCCACGACTTCACCGTCTTCGGCGGGTCGCTGGGGGAGGTGTTCGCGGAGAAGGTGACCAAGGTGATGGACACGGCGATGGAGGTCGGCGCCCCCATCGTCGGCCTGAACGACTCCGCCGGCGCCCGCATCCAGGAGGGCGTGAGCGCCCTCGCCGGGTTCACGGAGATATTCCACCGGAACCAGCAGGCCAGCGGCGTCGTCCCGCAGATATCGGCCATCATGGGGCCGTGTGCGGGCGGCGCCGTCTACTCCCCGTCCATCACGGACTTCATCTTCATGGTCCGGGACACCAGCCACATGTACATCACCGGGCCGGGCGTCATCAAGACGGTCACCGGCGAGGAGGTGTCCCACGAGGAACTTGGCGGCGCCACGACCCACGCCTCGCGGACGGGCGTGGCCCACTTCGCTGAGGGGTCCGAGGAGGACGCCCTCGACGACGTCCGTCGGTTACTCTCTTACGTCCCGCAGAACAACGTCGAGGACCCGCCGCGCGTGGACCCGTGGGACGACCCGGAGCGACGGGACGAGGCCCTCGCCGAGATCGTCCCCGAGAGCCCACAGAAACCGTACGACGTGACGGACGTGGTCGGAAGCGTGGTCGACGAGGGGTCGTTCTTCGAGGTGGGCGAGGACTTCGCGGGGGAACTCGTCGTCGGCTTCGGGCGCCTCGACGGCCGGTCGGTCGGCGTCGTCGCGAACCAGCCCCGGGTGAACGCCGGCACCCTGACCGTCGACTCCTCGATGAAGGGCTCCCGGTTCGTCCGCTTCTGCGACGCGTTCAACATCCCCATCGTCACCTTCGTCGACGTCCCGGGGTACATGCCCGGCACCGACCAGGAGCACCGCGGCATCATCCGCCACGGGGCGAAACTCCTCTACGCGTACTCCGAGGCGACGGTGCCCCTGCTGACGGTCATCCTCCGGAAGGCCTACGGCGGCGCCTACTGCGTGATGGCCTCGAAGCACCTCGGCGCCGACGTCAACTACGCCTGGCCGACGGCCGAGACGGCCGTGATGGGGCCCAAGAGCGCGGTCAACCTCCTCTACGACGACGAACTCGAGGCCGCCGAGGACACCGAGGCCCTCCGCGAGCAACTCGTCGCCGAGTACCGCGAGGAGTTCGCCAACCCCTACGTCGCCGCCGACAAGGGCTACGTCGACGACGTCGTCGAACCGACCGAGACCAGGCCGCTGCTCATCCGCGACCTCGAGATGCTCGCGAGCAAGCGCGAGGACGGCCCCGACCGGAAGCACGGCAACATCCCGCTGTGACGATGCCGGTCGACCCCGCGGACCTCGACCTGCCGGCCGACGCCACCGACGAGGAGGCGGCGGCCATCGCGGCGGCCGTGAGCGCACACCTCTCGGCGATGGCGGCCGCGGCCGCGGCCGCCGCGGCCGACGGCACGGAGACGTGGGACGGGTCGCGGTGGGCCTTCGCCGGCCGGACGGCGGCGGTCCGCGGCCGGGCCGTCAGGCCCACGGACGCCACGCCGCGCGACCCGTGGACGGCCGCGAGTCGCGTCGACCGCCTCTGAGCGAGACGGCCCACCCGGTCGCCCGGGGTCGAGACCCGTCGGGTCCCGAAACGATAACAAAGCCGCGTGTGGGACTCATCGGTATGTTTCACAAGGTGCTCGTCGCCAACCGCGGTGAGATAGCGGTCCGGGTGATGCGAGCGTGCGAGGAACTCGGCGTCGGCACCGTCGCCGTCTACAGCGAGGCCGACAAGCACGCGGGCCACGTCCGGTACGCGGACGAGGCCTACAAGGTCGGCCCGGCACGGGCCGCGGACTCCTACCTCGACCAGGCGGCCATCCTCGAGGCGGCCCGGAAGGCCGGCGCGGACGCCATCCACCCCGGGTACGGGTTCCTCGCGGAGAACGCCGAGTTCGCCCGCCGCGTCGAGGAGTCCCCGGTGACCTGGGTCGGCCCGCCGGCGGACGCCATGGAGCGACTCGGAGAGAAGACCCGGGCGCGGACGCTGATGCAGGCGGCCGACGTGCCGGTCGTGCCCGGGACGACCGACCCCGTCGAGTCGGCCGAGGAGGTCCGCGAACTCGGTGAGGAGTACGGCTACCCGGTGGCCATCAAGGCGGAGGGCGGCGGCGGCGGCCGCGGTCTGAAGGTCGTCCGCTCCGCCGACGAGGCCGCGTCCCAGTTCGAGAGCGCCCGCCGCGAGGGCGAGAACTACTTCGACAACCCCTCGGTGTACGTCGAGAAGTACCTCACCGACCCCCGGCACGTCGAGGTCCAGATACTGGCCGACGAGTACGGGAACGTCAGGCACCTCGGCGAGCGGGACTGCTCGCTCCAGCGCCGCCACCAGAAGGTCATCGAGGAGGCGCCGTCGCCGGCCCTCGACGCGGAGATGCGGGAGCGCATCGGCGAGGCCGCACGTCGCGGCGTGGGCGAGGCTGGCTACACGAACGCGGGCACGGTGGAGTTCCTCGTCGAAGACGACTCGTTCTACTTCATGGAGGTGAACACCCGCATCCAGGTCGAGCACACCGTCAGCGAGGAGATAACCGGCCTCGACATCGTGAAGTGGCAACTGCGGGTGGCCGCGGGGGCGGAACTTGCCTTCTCGCAGGACGACGTCGAGATAGACGGCCACGCCATCGAGTACCGCATCAACGCCGAGAACCCGGCCGCACAGTTCCAGCCCACGCCCGGCCCGCTGGCGACCTACGACCCGCCCGGCGGCATCGGCGTCCGCGTCGACGACGCCATCCGACAGGGCGACGAGATCGCCGGCGACTACGACTCGATGGTCGCGAAACTCATCGTCGCGGCCGGCGACCGCGAGGAGTGTCTCGCCCGGTCGGAACGGGCTCTCCGCGAGTTCGACGTCGAGGGCGTCCACACCACCATCCCGTTCCACCGGCTGATGGTGACCGACGAGAAGTTCCGCGCCGGCACGCACACGACGAAGTACCTCGACGAGGAACTCGACCCCGAGCGCATCGACGAGGCCGTCTCGCGGTGGGGGACCGACCAGTCCGCGGCCGACGACGGGGCCGAGGAGTCTGTCGAGCGCGAGTTCACCGTCGAGGTCAACGGCAAGCGGTTCGAGGTCGAACTGGAGGAACACGACCCGGTGGTCCCGGCCGTCGAGGCCGGCGCCGACACCGGGGGGACGGCACAGCGCCCCGAGGCGGGTCGGGAGTCCGACGCGGCCGTCGCCGCCGGCGAGGGCGAGCGAGTCACCGCCGAGATGCAGGGGACCATCCTCTCGGTCGAGGTGGCGGAGGGCGACGAGGTCGGTCCGGGCGACGTCCTCTGTGTCCTCGAGGCGATGAAGATGGAGAACGACGTCGTCGCCGCTTCGGGCGGGACGGTCGCGGAGGTCGCCGTCGAGTCGGGCGAGAGCGTCGACATGGGCGACCTCCTCGTCGTGATCGACTAGAACTCGAGGGCTCCGATCCATCGCTCGCTCCCGCACCGAGCGTCCATCGCCTGGTGGAACGCGAGGCAGGTCTCGTGGAAGGTCAGTCCGCAGGTCTCACAGCGGACCCGCTCGTGGGCCGGCCCGAACGGGTCGTCGCACTCGTGGCAGACGCGTGTCTCGGTCATGGCTCTGCGTGTCGGGGTAGGTCCGTATACATAATAAACATTCATTACATTACGTCCGACAGTTCCGGCGCGGGGTTCAAGCCTCGCGAGCGACAACAGACGATATGACGGAGACGAGACGCGCGGTGCTGGCGGCACTCGCGGACGGGCCGGTGGCCGGGCCGGACCTGGCCGAGCGACTCGGCGTCTCCCGGGCGGCCGTCTGGAAGCACGTCGAGGCCCTCCGGGACGCCGGCTTCGAGGTGGCGAGCACGGACGCCGGCTACGAGGTGGTGGGCGTCCCCCCGTACGGCGGGCCCGCCGTCGAGTTCGGCCTCGACGCGCCGTACGCCGTCGAGTACCACGACGCCCTCCCGTCGACGAACGACCGGGCGCGCGAACTCGCGGCCGCGGGCGAGTCGGACGTGGTGGTCCTCGCCGACGAACAGACCGGGGGACGGGGCCGCCTCGACCGCGCGTGGGACTCCCCGCCGGGCGGGGTGTGGCTGAGTTTCGTCCTCCGGCCGACGCTCCCCCCGGCGCGGGCGCCCCTGCTGACCCTGGCCGCGGCCGTCGCCGTCGCGCGCGCCGCCCGCGAGGCCGGCGTCGACGCCCGGATCAAGTGGCCCAACGACGTCGTCGTCGACGACGCGAAACTCGCCGGCGTCCTCACGGAGATGGAGGGCGAGGCGGACCGGGTGTCGTGGGTGGTCGTCGGCGTGGGCGTCAACGCCGACGTCGACCCCGCGGCGCTCCCCCCGGCGGCAACGAGTCTCGCCGCCGAGGCGGGCGCCGTCGACCGGCGCGTGTTCGTCCAGCGACTGCTGGAGACGTTCCACGAGGTGCGGGCCGACCCGGACGCCGTCCTCGACGCGTGGCGCGACCACGCCGCGACCCTGGGGCGGGCGGTCCGCGTCGAGACGGCCGGCGGCGTCGTCTCGGGAGAGGCCGTCGACGTGGACGCGTCGGGTGCGCTCGTCGTCGACACCGGGACGGGTCGCCGGACGGTCCACGCGGGCGACTGCGAGCACCTCCGCCCGGCGTAGCGGTCACCCGCTCGCGGGCAGGACGACCTCGCTCAGGTCACCCGCGCCCGCCCGCCGGACGACGGCCCGGACGACGTCGCGGGCGCCGGCGAGGTTGTCCGAGTCGCCGTCCAGCACCTGCAGTCGCGCCGCCCGTCCCGGTTCGAGGACGCCACAGTCCAGGTCCGCGACGTCGGCGCCGGCGACGGTGGCCATCCGCAGCACCTCCGTCGCCGTCACGTCGAACAGTTTCGCCGTGAACTCCATCTCGCGGAACATCGACGGCGAGTTGAGCATCACGTTGTCGGTGCCCAGGGCGACGGTCGTCCGGTCGAGCAACGCCCGCACGTCGGGCAGGCCGACGTCCGTCACGAGGTTCGACCGCGGGCACACCGCGACGGGGATGCCCGCGTCGGCCACCCGGTCGAGGTGGATGGGTTCGGCGTGGACCATGTGGACGAGGAGGTCCGGGTCCAGGTCGAGCGCAGGGTTGATGTCCCCCGCGTCGACCTCCCCCGCGTGGATGGCGAAGGGCTTCCCCCGGTCGCGAGCGGCCGTCCGCTCCTCGCCGAACTCCCCGTCGGCGGCACCGCTGGCGCCGAAGCCGTCGGCCACGTCGAGCACCGCCGCTTCCTCGCGCCCGTAGACGAACGGGCGGACGCGGCGGTCCGCCGCCGCCTCGCGGAGCATCGCCACGCCGTCGACGCCGCCCTCTCGGAACTCGAGGAACGCGCCCGTGCCCGTCGTCTCCATGAACCGCATCGCGCGGGCCATCGCCTCGACCGTCTCGCCCCTGTCGGCCTCGCGGAGGAGGCGGTGTTTCAGGCCGTCCGGGGGCGCCACGAGTTCCTCCAGCGAGAGCCCGCCCCCGGCCTCCGTGGCGATGGCGTCGCCGATGTGCGTGTGGGCGTTGACGAACGCCGGCATGACGACGTCGTCGCTCTCCACGCGCGCCTCCTCGACGGCGGCGACGCGGCCGTCCTCGACGACGACGCGGCCCCGGATGGGCTGGAGGTCCCGCCCCGCGAGGACCGTCCCCTCGTAGGTGCCCTCGGTCGCTTCGGTGAGCGTCGGTCCCGACATGGTCACTCGAACTGGTCCAGGGTGGCCAGCCCCGGCGTTCCCACCTCGGTCACGAGCGCGCCGTCCGTCTCCAGTCCGAGGACGCGTTCGGCCGCCCGACCCACCCGGTCGACGGCGTCGCGGGGCGCGTAGACGCCCAGGCGCCACTGCTCGCGCCGGGCGGTCCGGAGCGCGCTCACGAGCGTGGACTGCTGGTCGAGGCGGCGCACCTCGCCGTTGACCAGCACCCGCGTCGTCGACTCCTGCATGTCCGGTTCGGCCGGGACGTCCACGACGACGTGCTCCCGGTCGACGTCCGCCGCGTCGGCCACGTCGCGCTCGAACGCCCGTACCGTCCCGTGGTCCGCGTCCCGGACGTCTGTCGGCACGTCGCCGGCCTCGGCCCACACCGCACGCTTGAAGAGGCGGCGGTCGGCGAGGCGCGACCCGAGGGTAGTCGGCGCGTCGTCGGCGCGGAGCGCCACCTGCAGTTCGGCGTCGTCCATCCGGTGCAACCGCTCGGCGTCGAGGCCGTCCGCGACCAGCGCCTCGGTCGCCCGCCGGAACATCGACTTCGAGATGCGGGCGACGTGGTGGGCGTACACCGTCGGCGTCATCAGCGCCCGCGCGAGGAGCAGGCTCTCCGCCGTCTGGACGTTGCCCTCGTCGAGGACGAGTGCGCCGTCGACGAACCGGAGCGCGCGGACCAGGCGGCCGTGGTCGATGGTGCCGTAGGGGACGCCCGTGTGGTGGGCGTCGCGGACGAGGTAGTCCATCCGGTCGACGTCGAGTTCGCCCGCGACGAGTTGGCCGTGGGTGCCCTCGCCCGCGATCAGGTCCGCGACGCGGGACGGGGAGAGTCCGCCGTCCTCGAGGGCGTCCGCGACCGGGCCGTGACAGACCAGGTCACGGACGTCGTCGTGGTACTTCCCCGTGTGGCGGTGGACGAGTTCCTCGACGGTGTGGCTGTACGGCGCGTGTCCCACGTCGTGGAGGAGCGCGGCCGCGCGGACGCGCTCGGCGTCGCGGTCCGCCACGTCGAGGTGGGCGAGGGCCTCGCACGCGAGGTGGTAGACGCCCAGGCTGTGTTCGAAGCGCGTGTGGTTGGCGGAGGGATAGACCAGCGAGACGGTGCCGAGCTGTCGAACACGGCGAAGGCGCTGGACCGGTGGGGTGTCCAGCAGCGTCTCCGCCACGCCCTCGACCGTGATGTGGTCGTGGACGCTGTCCTTGATGGTGACCATCGGGCGACGGTTCGTCGGCACGCCGTAAAAACTCTCTCGCGACGTCCGGAGGCGCAAGCGTTTACCCGGCCCACGCCAATCCGCCCGCATGGTCACGTTCCTCGCCGGCGGGACGGGGACGCCGAAACTGCTCGCCGGCGCGCGACGACTGCGCGACCCCGCCGACCTGCGCGTCGTCTGCAACACCGGCGACGACGTGGAACTCGGGGGGGTCCTCGTCTGTCCGGACGTGGACTCCGTCCTCTACGAGGCGGGCGGCCGCATCGACCGCGAGACGTGGTGGGGCATCGACGGCGACACCGCCCGGACGCACGATGAACTCCGGCGACTGGCCGACGCCGCGGACCTCGACGCCGGCCCCCGGTATCTCGACGACGAGGCCCAGACGGCCGGCCGGGACATCGCGCGGTGGCGGCGCTTCTCCGGCGTGGGCGAGTTCATGCACATCGGCGACCACGACCGGGCGGTCCACGTGACGCGCACCGGCCTCCTCGACGAGGGGCGCTCGCTCACCGCCGTCACCCGGACGCTCGCCGACGCCTTCGGCGTCGAGATGGACGTCGTGCCGATGAGCGACGACCCCGTCGCGAGCGTCGTCCACACGCCGGACGGCCCGGTCCACTTCCAGTCGTTCTGGGTGGCACACGGCGGCGAGTTGCCCGTCGAGGGCGTCGAGTTCCGCGGCGCGGAGCGCGCCACGGCCGCCGAGGCCGCCCTGGCCGCCGTCCGCGAGGGCCCGGTGGTCGTCGGGCCCTCGAACCCGGTGACCAGCGTCGGGCCGATGCTCGCCCTCGACGAGTTGCGCGCGGCCCTCGCGGACGCGCGCGTCGTCGCCGTCTCGCCGTTCGTCGAGGACCGCGTCTTCTCCGGGCCGGCCGACGACCTCATGCGGGCGGTCGGCTACGAGGCGTCGACGGCGGGCGTCGCCGACGCCTACCCGTTCGCAGACGCGTTCGTCCTCGACGACGCGGACGGCACCGAACTGGATCGGCCGACGGTGCGGACCGACACGCGCATCGACGACGCCGACGACGCCGAACGGGTCACCGACGCGGCCCTGCGGGCACTGGAGGCGGTCTGATGCAGTTCGAACCGCGGGTCGTCGCCGCCAGCCTCTCCGGCCGGTCGGACGCCGCGTGGGCCCGCGAGGCGGCCCCGCACGTGGGCGCGGCGGTCCTCGGCGGCGTCGCCCTCGACGACCCGACCCGGGCGGCGGCCCGCGAGATGGTCGCCCGCGACCGCGAGGAGTTCCTCCCGGACGACCCGGTCGCGTTCGTCGCGGACCAGGTGGCCGCCCTCGCGGACGCGCCGCTCCTGGCCGGCGTCAACGTCAGGGCCGCCTCGCCGGCCCCAGTCCGGGCGGCCGCGGCGGCGTGTGCAGACCGGGGCGCGTTCCTGGAGGTCAACGCTCACTGCCGGCAGGCCGAGATGTGCGCGGCCGGCGCGGGCGAGTCGCTGCTCGCCGACCCGGACCGCCTCGCGGCGCAGGTGCGGGCCGCGGCGGCAACCGGCGCGACGGTGAGCGTGAAGGTCCGCGCGGAGGTGCCGGGGGTCGACCTGCCCGCCGTCGCGGCGCGGGCCGTCGACGCCGGCGCGGACGCCGTCCACGTCGACGCGATGGACTCCGAGGGCGTGGTCGCCGCCGTGGCCGACGCCGTCGACGCGACGGTCATCGCGAACAACGAGGTGCGTGACGCCACCTCCGTCCGGGAGTACCTCGCCCGCGGGGCCGACGCGGTCAGCGTCGGCCGCCCCAGCACCGACCCGGTGGTCCTCGAGCGAGTGCGCGCCGCCGTCGACGACTGGTTCGGGGTGTGAGCCGTGCCCGACGTCACCCTCCCCGAGTCCGGTCGCACGCCGGCCGAGAACGCCCAACTCGCGCTGCTGCTCGAGGTCGCGGGCACGCCGAAACCCGGCAACGTCGACCGGCACCGCGACCACGCCGACCTCCACTTCGAGCACTTCCTCGCCGGCGCGGTGGGCGCGCGGGTCGGCCTCGAGATGGCCGCCGACGGTGCCCCCGTCGGCGAGGCCTTCGAGACGGCGGTCGAGGGGATGGCCCGCCAGTCCGGCGGGAACACGCAGTTCGGCTGTCTGCTCCTCCTCGTGCCGCTAGTCAGGGCAGCGGCGGCCGACGCGTGCACGCCGGCGGGGGTCACCGACGTCGTCGAGGCCACCACCGTCGACGACGCGGTCGGCTTCTACCGCGCGTTCGATCACGTCGACGTCGCCGTCGACCACCCGCCGTCCGACGCCCCCGCACTCGACGTCCGGCGCGGCGGCGACGCGGCGCCCGCACTCCGTGAGCGCGGCGTGACCCTCTCCGACGTGATGGACCGCTCGGTGCCTGGCGACGGCGACGCCGCGGAGTGGGTCGGCGGCTTCGAGCGGACATTCCGCGCCGCGGACGCCATCGTCGCGGACGACGGCCCCCTGACCGACCGCGCGGCACGGGCGTACCTGGACCTCCTCGCCGAGGAATCGGACACCTTCGTCGCGACGACCCACGGCGCGGCGGCCGCCGAGTGGGTCCGCGACCGGGCGGCGGCGCTCCGCGACCGCGACCCCCCGCCGCGAGACGTCGAAGGGTTCGGCGACGCCCTCGTCGCGAAGGGCGTCAACCCCGGAACGACGGCGGACCTGACCTGTGCGGCCCTGTTCGTCGCGCTCGAACGTGGGGTGGCCCCGTGAGCGACGGCGACGCGGCGGCGTGGCCCGCCGCCTTCGAGGGCGTCGTGGAGACGGTGGTGACCACCCGGGGGCCGAACGGGCGGTGGAACGTGGCGGCGCTGGGCGTCCACGCGGGGGCCCCGGTCACTGCGCGAACGTGGGGGCGGACGCGGACGCGTCGGAACTTCGAGCGCGAGGGTGGCGGCTACGTCCAGTTCGTCACCGACCCGGTGCTGTTCGTGGACGCCGCCCTCTCGGTCCGCGAGACGGACGACCCGGTGCTCGCGGACGCCGCGGCGTGGGTGCGGGTCAGCGTCGACCGGCGCGATTCGGGCACCGAGGACGGCACCGAGTGGGTCGCGTGGGCGCTGACCCCCGTGGAGAGCGCCGTCGTCGAGACGTCGGTCCCGACGCTCGACCGGGGAACGGCCGCCGTCGTCGAGGCGACGGTGGCCGCCTCGCGGCTGGGCGTCCGGGGCTTCGAGGACGACCGCCTGCGCGCCCGCCTCGAGTACTTCGCGGACGTGGCCGACCGCTGTGGCGGCCCGCGGGTCGCCGAGGCGATGGACCGCGTGGCGTCCCTCGCGGACTGGCGGCGCGGCGGGAACGAATCCTTTTAACTCCGCGAGGCGGAACACGTGGGCATGGCCATCAAGCCCGACTACGTCAAGAAGACGGCGAAGGTGCTGCTGGAGCGGTATCCGGACGCGTTCGGCACGGACTTCGAGCACAACAAAGAGTCCGTCGCGGAACTGACCAACATCGAGTCCAAGGGCGTCCGCAACCGCATCGCCGGCTACATCACTCGCAAGCAGGGCGCCGCCGTCGAGGCGTAACCAAACGGTTTTCACCGGCAGACTCCCTACCCGGGGCTATGTCTGTACGCGTTGGCGTCCTGGGGGCGACCGGGGCAGTTGGACAGCGACTCATCGGCCTGCTGGACGGCCACCCCGAGTTCGAACTGGCGGCGCTGACCGCCAGCGACGAGAGCGCGGGACTGACCTACCGTGAGGCCGCCAAGTGGCGCATCGACGCGCCCATCCCGGAGGGCGTCGCGGACACTGTCGTCACGGCGACGACGCCCGAGGCCGTCCCGGGCGACGTGGACCTGCTGTTCTCGTCGCTCCCCTCCAGCGTCGGCGAGGCCGTCGAACCCGCGTTCGCGGAGGCCGGCTACGTCCTCTCCTCGAACTCCTCGAACGCGCGCCTCGACGACGACGTCCCCCTCGTCATCCCGGAGATAAACGCCGACCACCTCGGCCTCGTCGACGTCCAGCGGGACGAGCGCGGCTGGGACGGCGCCCTCGTGAAGAACCCCAACTGCTCGACCATCACGATGGTGCCGACGCTGGCCGCCCTCGACCGCTTCGACATCGAACGCGTCCACGTCGCGACGCTGCAGGCCGTCTCCGGCGCGGGCTACGACGGCGTGACCTCGATGGAGATCATCGACAACGCCATCCCGCACATCGGAGGCGAGGAGGAGAAGATGGAGACGGAGACGCGGAAGCTCCTCGGCTCCTTCGACGGCGGCGAGGTGGACTGGCACGACGCAGTCGTCTCGGCCTCGTGCAACCGCATCGCGACGCTCGACGGCCACCTGGAGAACGTCTTCGTCGAGACGGCCGAGGACCCCGGCGTCGAGGAGGCCATCGCGGCCTTCGAGGACGCGCCGACCATCGACCTCCCCCACGCGCCGGCGCAGTTCATCCACGTCTTCGAGGACCCCGACCGACCTCAGCCACGTCTCGACCGGAACATCGAGGACGGCATGGCGGTCGGCGTCGGCGGCGTCCAGCGGACCGAGACGGGCCTGCAGTACAACTGCCTCGCGCACAACACCCTCCGCGGCGCCGCGGGTGCGAGCCTCCTCAACGGGGAACTCCTCCTCGAAGAGGGCTACCTGTAGACTCTATTCGCCGCTTGCCGAACTGTTTTGGCTACCGGTCGGGTAGTCTCTCACGATGAGTGACGCCCTCGGTCGGGACCTCTCTTGCACGGCGAAACTCGCCTGCGTCGTGCTCGACAACCGCGGTCCCCTCTCGGCACGCGAGTTCGCCGAGGAGGCACACCTGGGGGTCGCCGAGGCGAGGGAGGCGCTCCGGGAACTCGAGGGCCGCGACCTCGCCGAGTCGGTCTGTGGCGTCTGCCACTCCCGCGAAGAGGTGTACGCGCTCACCGACCGCGCCGAGGACGTCTGCGGGACCAACGGTCGGAGCGCTTAATCGGCCGGCCCCCCTACCGTCACGTGCGTGCCTTCAAGTCCCCGCCCGAGGCCCCACGACGGGCGCGACGACAGGCGGCGAACCCGGGCACGCGACAGTCGTGGTGGGCGCTCGCCCGACACGAGGGTTTCCCGGCCGACGCGGCACGCCGCCCCGGGATGAGGCCGGACGTTAGTGTCTCGGGCGACACGACCCGCGCCCCGCCACACATTCTACGCGACCGTCGAGAACCGACTGACGTCGACACTGTCACCGTCTCTGTAGTCGTGCAGACGCGGAAATCTCTATTCGGACGAGACGCGCTCGAACCTGGGACGGCGATTTGACGGCGGTGGACTCTCCCCTCGAAACTGCGTCGGGTGAGAACACCGGGTACCAGCGGTCCCCAGGGGCGCGCCGAGGGCGACGGACGGAATCGTCCTCCACCGTCCGTGAATCCGGTGGCTCTACACACGACTGACGTATCTGTTCGCACGACTGTGGGCGAAACTGTAGAAACCATTTCGTGTTCTCCCGATCAGTTCACCACATGGTCACGTTCGACTTCAGTTCGGACAACAATCGGTTCGCGGCCTGTGTCGTGAGTGCGCTCAACAGCTCTGATCGGGACACACTGGTGCGGTGCTGTGCAGAATATCAGGTCGTGCCGGTGAAGAACCCGTGGCGGGGAACCGGTTTCGGTTCCCACGTCGCGTAACTGGAGCGACGCGGCCCAAAGGTCGGGAGCAAACAGCACGCTCTCGGGAAGGGGACCAAACGATCCGTTCTTTCGCTGCTCGGCGTCCAGCAGAGCGACGACGTCGAAGCGGTGCGAGAAGAGATCAAGTCCCATCCCCGGTGGGGAGCCGTCCACTAATCTGCTCTCCGCGACGTCCAATGAGGCGAACATGGCCGTCGTGGTGGGTCCGCGCGCCACCCCTCGGGTCGAGTGGACCGACGGTTACGCCCGACCCGGCGTCACCCACCGCCGACCGCCTGCTCGACGATCTCAATCCCACCTTTTTCTGCGTCGGGGTGCCTTCGGCACCCGCTCCTCGAAAAACGTGGGCGAAAAAGCCGCTCGCTTCGCTCGCGGTGCTCAGTCGTCCGCGACCGCCGCCTCGACGATCTCGACCTCTTCGTCGGTCAGGTCATAGAGGTCGTAGACGATCTCAGTCCCACCTTTTTCTGCGTCGGGGTGCCTTCGGCACCCGCTCCTCGAAAAACGTGGGCGAAAAAGCCGCTCGCTTCGCTCGCGGTGCTCAGTCGTCCGCGACCGCCGCCTCGACGATCTCGACCTCTTCGTCGGTCAGGTCATAGAGGTCGTAGACGATCTCGTCGATGAGGTCGTCGGTGCGCTGAATCTTCTCGTCGAGTTCGGCCGCGCGCTCGACGGCGTCCCGGTACCGCTCCAGGTCGTCGGCCACGTCGTCGGGGTCGGGGAGCGTGATGGCTTCCAGACGGTCGACCAGCGAGTTCGTCTTCGTCGCCGTCTCGCGGAACCCGGCGAACCCGCCGGCCTCCTCGGCGGCGACCGGCACGAAGTGTTCCACGAGGTCGGCCTCGGTCTCCGTGAGGTCGGTCAGGCGCATCGCTGGCATTGGCTCAGTCTCTGTGTAGCCCCACTGGTCGGTCTCGTGGGCGTCTCCGTCGTCGGGTTTGTAGCGGGCCGTGGCCTGGATGGTGACGGTGGTGTCGTCTTCGCGTTCGCAGGTGACCGTGCCGATGCGGAGGTTGTCGTAGTCCTCCTTAGTAGCGGTCA